>DASWZL010000058.1:0-59129 GCA_036404475.1 Thermoplasmata archaeon | reverse complement strand
TGGTCACTCGGACTTGGGCCGGTCTCCCGAGCCAAACCCTCCCTGGTCTGCTAGTGCTCCCTTAAACGGGCCGTCGTTGGCTAGCAGTTCAAGCCAAGGGCCGATCGGTCAACCTTGCACGCACCGATTAGTCGTGCGTGCCATGGTCAGCACACCCACTCTCAACTGAGGATGGAACAATCGTTGGAAGGATTGTCTAGCGCGCGACACCGTGCCTGTGTGCTACACTTGCCTACGTGGACCTGCGCCGAGAGCTGACCGAACGTCGCGTGCTTCGAAGTGCATTGACAAAACCAGTCGTCTTCGCTACCTTGACTAAGTCGCTGAGTTGTTTAATCGATTCGTCGGGGACTGACGTCAAATCAATCCCGAGCATCCGCTCTAATGCGGCGCGCTTGAACGGTCTCCCGACAGCGGCGCCTGGCGGTTGTATGGTCTCTACCAGATCGCCTTTTGCTAGGCGCCTTCGGCGAAGCCCCTTGATAAACGCTAGGAACCCGGTGAGTTTCGACCGACTCTCAGACGGGAGTTTGTTAGGCGGAAAGCCGGGCAAGTAGAATTCTAGGACTCTCTCCTCAACCTCACTCGTGCGACCTCTTTCGACACTCGTCCAGTTTCGACTCTTTATCACAATCGTGGGAACGTTTGACTCCCCGGTCCGTCTGTCGATATAGTCTCGAACAAGTTGGACCGTGTTTGTGATTGCCAACCACCCGGTCGTTCCTATCAAGAGTGAATCGAGCAGGATCCCGACGTCGACGACCGTTGACCCTGGTCGAGTCGTGACGAAGTAGAGGCTGGAACGCAAGCCGGATTGGCGAGCTGCTCCGTGAACGACCTCTTCGGGAAGTGGTGTTGTGTCTTCTGGGCTGACCAACTCGACCCGGAGTGTAAGGGCCCGAGGAATCCGTTCTGAACGTAGTCGAGTGGCCTCCTCATGAAGCCGAACCAGGTCGTTCTTGTATTCGGCTACAACCGCTTCTGCGACATGCGAGCAATGCTTCAGACCCCTTCTTCCGCTAGTTTGAGCGGCCCAAAGATTCCCAAAGGCGCGTGAGACTGCCGCGGGAGTCCGACCTAGGAGATCTGCGACTTCCCGGACAAACGCCGCTTCTGGCCCGTAGCTCTGTTTAACCTTCGGGCAGGCGTCGTAGGCGATTATCCACTCTTCAGGAGTCCAGTCGTTGCGACGAGCGTACCGGTAACCACCCCTGGGCACAACTCACCGGCAAGGCGCACCGGCTCGCTATGCCATTAAAGCTCGGTAGTTCGGTGGGTCCCTCGAAACTTAACACTTGGTGAACGTGCAATCAACCTTGCACCTATCCTTGCGCGCCCTCAGCAGTAAGTCGATGGCTAACACGCTGCCGCAGCCATCATGGAGTTTGATGGACTGCGCCACCGGACCATACCCGTACCATGGGGAAGACACCCGAAGAGTTGATCTCTCGCGGCGCTGACTACCGGTTGTGCTGGCTAGGCCGATCGCTATAGCGGACATTAGGGACCATTATCCTAGTCTTGCCGTCTCCGGCTACCAGAGGGCAGTGGTCTGGGGTCTCGGCCAAAGGGCAGCTCTTATTCGCTCATTCCTCGAGGATTACCCTACTGGTCTGATTGTTCTCAACCGACTGGGGGTCACCAAACGAGGACCGAAAGCTACCGTCGCGAATCCCTATCTCCCCCGAGTTGAGATCATCGATGGGCAACAGAGGCTTACAACGGTCTTTGACTTCCTGCGAAACCCCCTGGTCTACTTCACGGAATGGTCCCCTCACCGTCCCCATACTATCGAAGAGCCGAAGGAGATTCGGCTCGTGAGGGAGCGGCTTGATTCCCTCTACAAGGAACTCCGGACGGCAAAGGCCCAGTTTGCGCCCGCCAAGACAGGATGCCGCGATCTGTTCGGAAGAATCGCAGCCCAAGCTGGTCGCGAGCTCCAGCGACGCCAAGATGGAAAACAGGTCGAAGACGCGCGGTTTCACCAATTGGTGGAGTCCGTCGCGCAGTTGAGGGCGCGGGTAAGCAGATGCCGTGTCGTAATAGAGGAGCTGGATGGCCTGGACTCCCCCGACGCTGAACGGATCTACGATGTGATCAACAGCTCCGGGACTCGCCTAAGATGGTGGGAACTGCTTTGGGGACGCGAGCTGTTCGTCCACACCGAGTACTCGGCGGTCACTCCCTATCGTACCCGACGAAACGACGAGGTGGATCGTGTCGCGCAATTCTATCGATTGAAGAATATCGCACGCGATAGCCCAATCAAGTCGGTTCCTCCCGACACAATTTCCCTATGGCACGCGATGTACGCTCTCGGGCATTATTGCTACAACCGTTTCTCGCAGCGTGACCCTAGAATCACGCCCAAGATCTCAGATGGAGCGTCGACGAAGCCGAAGGTCGACGGGATAGGGTTTCGACTAGTGAGCACATTCCTTTCGCATGACGTCGGCCGGGCGGCGGTCTACGAGCTTCTTGACGAGTATTCTGTCGATCAGATTCGACAGACGATCGACCTGCTTTTCGACACAGCCGACGTTCTGTTCGATCCGACCCTTGCCGGAGACTACCAGTTCTTCGTCAAGTACGCCGCTTTCTATTCCGATCCGATCCCAGCTTACCCGGTGGTCGGTCTATTTGTCGCGGCCTCCAAATTCGTGGCTCGGAATAGAGCCGAAGGGAACGGGAGCAAACTGACGAGCAAGGATACGACCGCCATGAGAGCCCTCACTGAGGAGTTGTTCCGCGATTCCATTTGCACATCGAATTGGGCGGGGACTGGGGATGCCCGTCTAAAGGAATGGCTCAATTCTCACTTCGATCCGGTGGCGACTCTTTCGGGTCACGGTGGCACGCCGTTTCCAGGATCAATTCACCCCATCTCCACGGCCCCGAAGGTCAAGCTTTGGCTTGAGTATCTGGCCCAGCTTAAGGGATCGGGGAAGCGAATTCCTGATCGCAAGATTGCGTCCTTCCACTTCTGGACCCAGTACATCCTTGATTCCGGAGTGAGCGGGGCACTTCCCAGGGGAACTGCCCAGTTTGATCACATCGTCCCCTTCAACAGGAACTACCCGCAAACTACTCACCCGCTGAACCTTGCTGCGATTTCGGCCGACCTCAACCGAAGTAAGGGGAATCTCACATACTCCGGCTGGGCTCCGGAGCCGGATGAGGATCGCCGCTACCGCCGGCAGGTTCTATGCCGCCCGGAGATCCCCAATGTGCCCGTGTCTGCAGCCACTGACTTCCTCACCCACGCCAATTTTACTGAATTGGACCAAATGCTCGACGAGCGTCTCAAGGTCTTTGAGTTCGCCATGACAGGATTTCTGCCGCAATGGATCTCCCAGGGGGACTCTCCGGCCGGCTGACGCTAGGCCCGATTAGACTCCGATCGAGGTGTGTGCAACGCCTCTTACAAAGACTGGCGATTCTATCCTCCCCGGGACCAATCTCGGGAGGGCCCAAACAGGCGACGTTGAATGCGCCCGTACCCGCCTCCGTCCGCGAGGACGAGAATCCTTCTAATCGGAGGGGAGGTTGCGTATCAGCGGCTAGATAAGGATTCGAACACTGGATTGACCGGGAATCTTGTCCGCAGTTGTCCTCTACACCAACGATTGTGCCAGCTTCGTCACCGACGCACTCTCCGGGGAAATCGAAGAAAAACTGGAGAACGCCTTCATGGCCCAAATCCACCACCGTCCATCTCCATCGGAGAAAGTATCCTGGAGAGAGTCCCTCGGCCGGCTTGGAGGAATATTGCAACTTGCTGGACTCGATTGTTCCGGTATTAGCCTTGAGTACTTTCTTCCAGCATCCTCCAGACGCCTCGACTGCATGGTCGCGGGCCTGGACGAACACTATCAGCCTGCTGCGACGATAGTCGAGCTGAAGCAGTGGGAGAGCTGTGAGGATTCAGATACTGATTGCGAAGTCGTGACGCGATTCAAAGGGGTGGCCGTTCCCACGCTCCACCCTTCGATCCAAGCGGGCCGGTACCAGGAGTACCTCTCGGATTTCAACTCGGCCTTTGCAGAGAATCCCCAAGTGTCCCTCGGCGCTTGTGCGTACGTCCACAACTATGACTTCGTGTCAGACGATCCGTTGCTGGCTCCGAAGTTTGCGGCTGCGATGGAGAAGTGGCCAATATTCGGACGCAAGGACCACCTCAAACTGCGAGAACTTCTTCGTACTCGCGTTGGAAGCGGGGAAGGCCTCGATCTCCTGCGCCGAATCCAAACCGCTCCCGTACGACCCACTAGGGATTTCCTAAGCCATGTCGGAGAAGTCGTCCGAAGGAACTCACCTTACCGACTCTTGGATAGCCAAGTTCTCGTTCTGCACCGCGTTCTGCGTGCAACCGAAACCGCACTGTCTACCGACACCCAGGTCGCAGTAATCGCGAAGGGTGGGCCGGGCACCGGAAAGTCGGTAATCGCTCTCCATCTAATGGGCATGCTCGCCGGTGACTACCATCGGGACGTGCGTTATGTGACTGGCTCTGGAGCATTCACGAAGACCCTGAAACGAGCGATGAAGCCACGCGCTGGAGTGGCGTTCGCCTGGACAAACGCATTTGCTGGCGAACTCGAGAAATCTATAGACGTCCTCATCGTTGACGAAGCACATCGAATCAGAGAGTTCTCTACTGACCGAATAGGACGAAGGATTGGCAAGGAGGGCGAACTCCAGGTCGACGAGATTCTTCGAACCGGGCGAGTATCGGTCTTCTTTGTCGACGACCTTCAGGGAGTCACTCCCGATGACCACGCTACGTCCCAACTGATTCGGGAACGCGCCCAAGCATTAGGAATACGAGTGTACGAGTATGAACTTGACATACAGTTCCGATGCGGAGGCATGGGCGATTTTCTTCCCTGGATTGAGGGTGTGCTCGGAATCCGAGAGTCGGATCTCGGACCGTGGAAGAACAGTTCATCGTTTGAGTTCCGTATCTTCCCGACTCCCCAGTCACTCGAGGATGCGATCCTTGCCAAGGTTAGCGAGGGACATTCCGGAAGGATCACGGCCGGCTACTGCTGGCCCTGGGCCCCGAGACCACTCGCGGACGGGACCCTCGAACAGGATGTCCAGATTGGAACATACTCCCGGCCGTGGAATGCGCGAGAATCGGCGACAAATCTGGCTCCCGGGATTCCAAAGGGCTCGTTGTGGGCATTTAGTCCAGGCGGGATTGGCCAAATTGGTTGCGTGTACACCGCCCAGGGGTTCGAGTTCGACTACGTCGGTGTCATCGTCGGACCTGATCTCGTGTTCGACCCGATCGATGGGAAGTGGGTTGGGAATCCCGAACAGTCCCACGATCGACGAGTCAAGGCAGCTCGAGGTGAGTTCACTGAACTCGCAAAACGGACTTACCGGGTCCTGCTGAGTCGGGGATTGAGAGGTTGTTATGTTCATTTCATGGACCACGGCACTGAGGAGAGATTTCGGTCGAGCTTAGCATAGAGGTCGCAGCAAGTCCGAGTCCGGGAACCGACTCACAATCTCGGTGCCAATGTGTAATCGACATTGCACCCTCTTCAGTGATCTAGGTCGAGCCGGAGAGGGGGATTGAACCACCCTGTCCTTTGAAGGATTATTGAGGGCGGGCGCCGGCCCGGAGGTCCGAGCCGGGAAAGGGTTTGACGAATGGTGGGCGACCGTCCGGTGGGAACGGGACTACTTCGGTGCGACCGGGGGCGTGACCGACTCGGTGCTGCTGGTCGACATCGGACCGGAGGACTGCTTCGAGGCGTTGGGGGACCGAAGCAGGCGGTTCATTCGCGACGGGTTACCGTACGCTCGGTACAGCGAAACCTTGCCGTTCTCGTCGACGACCACACGGGTCAGCTGGTCTTGGACGAACGACTTGTTCGTCGGGGTCACGGCCTTTCCGTCGGAATCGGTGAACGGACCGGTGTGGGTTCCGTGCACCGAGTTAACGACGATCGCCTCGTTGCCCGAGACGATGACATTGTTGATGTCCATCGTCCAGTCGGGGAACGCCGCGAAGGCGCCGGTCAGGTACGACCGGATCGCTTCCTTCCCCTGGATTGGGGACTCGAGGTTAGGAACCTGGAACGACGCGTTCTCCGCGTACTGCGCCACGACCTTCTCCACATTTCGGGTGTTGACTACGGCGATCATTTGGCGGGCTTCTAGCTCGGTTAGCTGGGTCACTTCTTCTCCTCACCTATTTCAGCGCCGCCGGAGGGGATAAGCGAGACTAAGTGACGCCGGTGGGCGAAACACAGCATCAAGCCGGGGTCGATCCTCGAGAGATCTATGAATATCGACTAGGGACTCCGTATCACCCCCGGACAGTGGGTGCTATCGGCAACAGGCTTATGTAGCATATATGATACATATGGTCACTAGGAGAGACAATGAAGTTCGCTGCCGGGCTAGATCCATTGCTGGGTAGCCCCACCAAACTTCGTTTGCTCAGGACCTTGCTTCCGGTTCCTAGCCGCCGTTGGACAGGCAGGGAGTTGGCCAAGGCTGCTAGAGTCTCCACGGCTCAATCAGCCCGAGACCTCAACGACTTCCTAGATGTAGGGATTGTCCTCCGGGACGTGCAAGGGAAATCGTACTCATGGCGCGTCAACGAACAACATGTTCTGGTTCCAGAGCTTTCGCGGCTTCTCGAATTTGAAGCTCATCTAAGGAGGGCCCTTGTCCGGGATGTCGGCGAACTCATCGTCAACACTCCGATTCGTCGGGCCCTCTTGTTCGGTTCGATTGCCCGGGGTGACGAGCGATCGGATAGCGACGTGGACCTTTTTGTGGAGGTGGGAACCCTGCATGACCGGCAATCAGCGCTGTCAGCACTTGAAAAGGTGCGTGAGCGGGTCTGGAATCGGTACGGGAACCCGGTTTCCTCACTCGTGTATAGCGAAGCGGAAACGCGTAGGCCCGCGAATCCGGCACTGGTTGAGACCATCGTGCGAGAGGGCCTGCGCGTAATCACCGAGAAGGGGGACGCCCATGGCAAGGATTGAGGTTCTCCCGAAAATCCGGGGCCAGGTGTACCTGCGGCGCGCCGATGAATTTGCCCAGCAGATGGACGTAGCTGCCTCCGGCCGGGCCTGGAACTCCGTCGGGTTGCTCGGAGTCCATTGCGTGATCTCCTCCTGTGATGCGTTGACAGTTAGGCTCGGGGGTCAGCGTTGGAGTGGGCAGGACCATGCGGGGGTCCATGGCATGGTCCAATCGCTGAAACTCCCGTCCTCAGAGGTCCCTCTGCGTCAGATTGTGGATGTTCTCGATAAGAAGAACCGCGTGGAATGCGAAGCCCGAGAGTTCACCGAGAAGGAAGCTGAGGAGGTCCGCAAGAAAGCCCGCAGGGTTTTGATGTGGGTGAAGGACTGTCTTTCCGAATAGTCGCGATAGAATAGCTAGGTAGTTCGCGTGAGGGGCAGTATGTGCGACGCGCCTTGCAACCTCCCTATTCGTCGAGGCGACTGGTGGGGTAAGTCTTCCGATCAAAGGATGATTTTCTCTTCCTGCACCACTCGGCGATTCAGCGATAGCCGATCCAATCGATAGGCATCTCCGGAAGAGAGGCGGGCTTCGTTCTTTCCCTCGTACTTGGCAGCCACCAGCCGACCCAATGAATCTGCTTTCATGATTCCGCTCCCGGTGTCACCGCCGACGAAAATCACTCCGTAGGATTCCTCGATGAGAACCGGGAGTCCGTCAGGGCTGAAGTTGTAGTAACCGCCCCAGGAGTTCTCCAAACGAACTCCCGTGGTTTCAAATCTGGGTAAGTAGGGAGTGATCGCGGGAAGAACATCGGTCCCAAAGGCTTCCCGTTCCCCCATCGCAGCCATGTTGTATTCGAGCCGGCCATCTCTCCCCGGATCTTCCCGAGTGCCGATGGAGTGCGCGACAGTGTCGACAATACCAACCCACATCTGTCGCTGCCGGAAAACGGGTTTGAGGGTCGCCCCGGTGGGCAAGATCAGGAAGGGGCACCGTGCCTTGCCATTGAGTTTGTCGATCGGGTGAAGGGGAGGTTCCCAGTCCAAGAGCTCCTGCACGCCGGGACCGGAAACCGAGAAGAGAAGTTGGGACCGCGGACTGCAAGCGGTGGCGACCCCCAAAGGATGAAGGAGTTTCTCGGCCCAGGCGCCCGCCGCGACGATGACCTTGTCCGCACCTACGGTCCTGCCGTCACCGAAGCTTACGCGCGAAATGCGCAGCCGCCCCTTCATCTGCTCTTGGAATGCGAACGGCATCTTCGATGGCTCATGGAGCAGGATTTCCTCCCTCCCCTCGAAGGAAAGGCGCTGAACGCATGAGTCAAAGACGAACTCGACAGCGAGGCTCTTGGCCTGTTCATAGTAGAAGTTGGCCAACATCTCCGGGGCTACTGTGCCGCAGTCCCGCCCGAACAATCCTCCGGTGATCGGCTCGGGAGGATCTGCCTCGTCCCCTTCGTACCACTTCGCGGGCGAAACGTCGAGACCCGGGCACGATCGAAGATCGTCAAGGCTCACCGGCTCAGCGTCGATCGACCCCTCGCTACGTGAGACGATGGAGTAATACCCGTCCATGAGGCTCTCCGGAAGCAGCCACAGGTAGCCATAGAGGTCCAGCAGCGGGGTAGGAGTCCGCAGCTCCTCGTGCTCTTCCATCAGTCGCCGGTAGAACGAGATCGAGTTCTTGGCCAGAATGTGGTTGTCCCACGAGCTGAACACATCCCGCACCATCGCGTTACTCGCGCCCATCGACCCTTCGCCGGGCCGTGACCGCGCGTCGACCACAAGAATCGATAACCCCGGGCGGCTCTGGATCAGATGGTACGCCGACGCGAGGCCCATCGCCCCAGCGCCCACAATGACGACGTCGTAGCTGTCCTTTCTCGGCTTACCTTTCGTCTCGGTCACGGCCAATGTCCGCTTCTCGACTACAGGAGGCTATATGGTGATTATCGCACGAAGACCCTTCTCCGGCCGGAGCCGACTGCCCGCCCCGAGATCTAAAGGTGCCACACGTCTTTCACCGAAACTGGGTGCAATCGCGCTTGCACCCATGGTCGAGGGCGGTTCTAGATTCTGACGTTGACAATCAGGTTGCAACCGTGTTTGCACTCATCCGCCCTCGAAACGAAACGATCTGACGCACTCCCCCGACCAATGGGGCACCCGGTCGGACCCCATTTGAGGCAATCCTAGGAGATCCCACTAAGCGCCGCTTTGAGCGCCTTATCAAATGCGTCCGGGCGGGAGAGATTGACCAGATGATCCGCTCCGTGAACCGTGAAGAGACGGGCGTCGGCGATGGATTCCGCGATTCTCTTCGCGAAGAAGTTCGACGATGGGTTGTCACGGTCACCGACCAGTATGGTCGTGGGTACCTTGATCGTAGCTAGGCGTCCCGCCGCCGGCGGCAGGGCCGTGGCATGTTGCATACTTCGATTGTCGAACACTTCGGGCGCGTTCTGTTCCACCATCCTGCGGAAGAGCTCCAGACTCGACCCTTCCAATGCTGAGCACCACAGCTGGCGAAGGAGTTCGAAGGCCGTGGACGCGTCTCCCCTCGACCAGGCTCGAGCGACCTCCTGCGACTTCTTTTCGTCGTAATCGAACGCCGTCAGCTCTTCCGGGTCGAAGGGAGGCTCGAATCCTCCCGAGAGTCCCGGGGCCACGAGAAACAGCCCCCTGACCATTTCGGGGTTCCCCAGGGCGAAGTCGATCGCAAAAGCGCCGCCCATGCTAGAGCCTACAAGATACGGTCGGTGTATCCTGAGATGGGCGAGCAAGGACTTGATGTCCTCCACGTACGAGAATGCGTCGGACGCTGGCAAGGAACCACCGAAGCCTCGCAGGTCAAACCGGATCGTCTGATGGTCCGCAGAGTAGAGCGGGAATTCACGGTCCCACATCCGACTGTCCGCGATGACCGAATGGATGAACAGCACGGGAGGACCCTGGCCCGTGGTCTCGTAGGCGAGTTGTCCCCCGGTAACCTTGAGATTAGCTCGCGCGGGTAGTCCTTTCTCCGGCTTTCTCTCGGGACGCATGGTACCCCCGCGACGCTCCCTGCCGTTCATAAAGCGCCGGAAGAGATAGTGAAACGGCGGTTCGTCGGTCGGGTTGTCGACGAAGCTCGTCCCGGTCAGACCGGGACGCCGCCACGGGATTCAACCAACCCTGGAGAGGATCGTGAGGGCCCGGAGCGTGATCATTTTGCTCGGGCGGCCGACGGTCTCGATTACTTGACCTTCTCAAAATCGATGAGAATCGTGAAGACGAGGGGGTAAAGAGGGTCAACGTTCCCGATCATGTCGACGTTGTACGTATCCCGCACCGCGACCCACGCCTCGTGAACCTTCGCGAGTTCCTTTCCCCCGGAATCCTTGATTATGAAGTTGTGACGTACCAGATTACCGCCGGTCTGAAGCACCGGTCGCCCATCGGGAGACGTCGCGGTCGCGGTGATCCCGCCCATAACCCCCCGTTCCAGGTTTACCACAACGCAGGGCTGGCCGGCGGAATCCACCAAGGTGAATTGGGAACGGTTCGCCCCTCCTCCCTTCTGGATCGATCCGAGAACAGCTCCCTGAGCGTTCACCAACGAATACGTCATGTTCACGCTGCGGGCTGCCATGCGTCCTAGGTAAGAGCCGGCGCCACCCAGGAGACCCCCCAACGCATTGCCGCTGAGATTCTGTCCGGTGTCGCCCCGAACGGTGAACAGGTGGTTCTTTCCGGCGTCCATCACTCGATAGCTGTGTCCGAGCGATAGGACCTCGTGCTGGACAAGGAAGTTCCCTTGTCCCCGTAACCCGAGGAGCTCACTCAAGCCTCCAGCGGAGGCGACGGTCGCCGGCGCGATAGCGGGGGATGGCGGATTCCCGGCGATTCCGCCGCTGGGCAAGGGGCCAGCTGGTGAACCACTCGACCCGGAGGCAGGCGGAGCCACGATCACTGGTTTCCCGCACTTCGAGCAGAACTGGGCGTCAGAGGGCAGTGGAGTACCACAACCAGCGCAGAACTGGGTCGCCATGCACGGAATGAGGGTCTGAGAGGGTTATGGACCTATGGGCCGAACGCCTACCCCCGCCTATCGAGGGGGTTGTCCAAGGGGCCCACAAACGGCCAGTGTGTGCAACCATCATTGCACCCACTTGAATTGTTGCCAAGGGGGTTGCATCAAGGCATCTAGCGCGGACCGACAGACTGCAGAGGTCACGGTGGATCGCCCAACCGATAGGCCTCCCCTGAGTCATGGCGGACACGAATAAACGTTGGTCGAGGACGGGAGAGGTGAACAAGAGCCGCGATCGACACGGCGAGCAGGATGAACCCGAATGCCATCATGGCATACCACTCGACAGCGTCTAGGACGATTGTGAACGGATACAGTCGGACGGGGAAGAACGCGTTCCAGTGCTTGACGTAGGTGACCCAGAGCTGCCAGGTCAAGCTGTACGGTCCGAGAAAGGTACCGATAAGCGCCCCCATCGCGGCGGCTGCTCGGGAAAGACTGAACAGGGCCGAGAATGTGAGTAGGACCCCAAGGAAGAAGAGCGACAGCCACGCTGAAACTTGGACAAATGTCTGCGGGGAAAGCGCGTCGGCCGTCGCCATGAAGACGCCGATGACGACCCAAATCAGGCTCACTCGAAGCGCCTTGGTCCCAGCGCTCGGCTCGCGGAGTACGAAGTAGGTCCGAGCCGGGCGACCGCCAACCATCCTGAATTCAGATGAAACTCTATCGGCTTAAAGGTCTGGAAACATGTGAGATGCTCGCTCCCCGCTGGAAGACCCGTCATTAAATCACCCCCGGACCCCCGTCGGATCATGTCTCATCGTAGGTGACGTGACGGCAAGGTTGAAACTCAGAGCTCAAGGACTGCCGGCCGAGTTCACTGAGGTTGGGATTCCATCAAGATCGTTCGCTGTCAAGCATTTGGGTCAAGCGGCAGGTAGCCTCCTGCATCCCAGCGTGTCAGCGCTCAACTGGAGTGAGTGGGTGCAACCGAACTTACACCCACCCGATTCCTTTCGCTCATTCAACAAGCCCTGAATGCGTGGCGCCTTGAGTCACATCCCGCCAAAGGTTACTCGGGTGCGCTCAACCTCGGATCCCTAAGGGAAGTCCTGTCGCCGTACAGGTACGCGTTCAGCTTGGTCAGAAAGTTGAAAGTCTCCCGAGAGGCGGTACACACCCGCCATGCTGGAATGTCTAATCCTGTCGCAATCGGGGTTGAAGCAAGTTGTCGGGCCCTCGCCACCCCGACTAACGTGGTCGCGCCGGCGAGCGAAGGCGTAAGTAGCTGAAAAAAGACTATAGAAGTCCGAAATGGCTCTCTCCGCCCGAAGGGCCGTCGGGCGGGGTCTCGGACTCACTCTTGAATCGGACGTTCCGGGACTCCGTAGTTCTCGTCGCCGAGGGGAGGGATGAACGCACGCCCCCCGTCGCCGCGTAACCGTGCCATAGGGCTCGTCATAGTCGTATCAATCATCATGCTGGGCGCCGCCGCGCTCGCCTCCGTCGGGGCGGTGCTGGCTTCTCCGTCCTCCTCCGGAGGTGCGAACGAACCCTCGACGGTGATGACCTCACCGGCGAGTTCGACCGTGAGTTCCGTGGGCCGGACCTCCACTGTCTCGGTCGATGGTCTCAACTTCTCTATCGGTTCCTCGCCCTCTCCAACTCCAATCCCCGCCGCTCCGAGTTCTTCTGGATCCGCGACAGCCGCCCAGTCCCCGAGCGACCCGCCCATCACGCTCACACCGACGCAGGGACCGAGCGGCACATCGGTCTTGGTAGCGGGGTCCGGGTTCAGGCCCGGCGAGACAATCACGACGACGATCGGAGCCGGTGCGACAATCGGCACGTGCGGCGCGACGGTGGGGGCAGGACCTGGGTACTTCAGCTGCACAGTGACGATCTCCGGGACGGCGTCAGGGACGCCGTACACGGTGACGGCGACGGGGTCGGGCTTTACCCACGACACCGGGACGGCACCGTTCACGATCACGTCACCGGCGATCACGGTGAGTCCGGCGCAGGGCCCGGTGGGGGCAACGTACACGGTGACGGGGTCCGGGTTCAGCGAGATGTCAGTAGTAAACGTCGTGTTCAATTCGGTGCGCCAGACGCCAGGCGCGTGTTCGGACGGGACGCTTTCTGGGGCTGTAATCACGACGGACGCGACGGGAGGTTTCGCCTGCACGTTCACAGTCCCGAACGAGGGGCCGGCAACCTACGATGTGGCGGGAGAGGACTGGCTGACGAACACTCCGACCAGCGCGCAGACGTTTACCGTGACGACGCCTGCAATCACAGTGAGCCCGACCCAGGGCCCGGTGGGCGCGACTGTCACGATTTCGGGGACGGGGTTCTCGGTGACGAGCGCGGTGGGGCTGGTCTTGGACGGAGTGACGATCGCGAGCTGCACGAGCGGCTCCTTGACGACGGGTGGAACCGGGGTGTTCACGTGTACGTTTAAGGTACCGAGCGGGACGTCCGGGACGACGGTCACGGCGACCGGCGTGGGCGGCCAGGTCGCGACCGGGGCATTCACGGTCACGTCGCCTGCGATCACGGTGAACCCGACCCAGGGGCCTGTGGGCGCGACGGTAACGGTTTCAGGGACGGGCTTCTCGGTGACACGCGCGGTGGGGCTGGTCTTCGACGGAGTGACGGTCGCGAGTTGTACGAGTGGCTCCTTGACGACGAGCGCGGCGGGAGCGTTCACGTGTACATTCAAGGTTCCGAGCGGGACGTCCGGGATTACGGTCACGGCGACGGACGTCGGCGGCCAGACGGCGATCGGGACGTTCACGGTCACGTTGCCCGGCATCATAGTGAGTCCGACGCAGGGCCCCGTGGGGGCGACGGTGACGGTGTCGGGGACGGGTTTCTCGGTGACACGCACGGTGGGGCTGGTCTTCGACGGAGTGGCGATCGCGAGCTGTACTAGCGGCTCCCTGACGGCGGGTGGAGTGGGGGTCCTCAGCTGCACGTTTGCGGTCCCGAGCGGGACGTCCGGGACAACGGTTACGGTGACGGACGTGGGCGGTGAGGCCGCGACAGGGACGTTCACGGTGACCGTACCGACGTTGGCACTCACTCCGACGCAGGGGCTGAGCGGAGTGACAGTGACGGCGTCGGGGAGTGGGTTCACACCCGACGTGACGATCACGTTCACGATCACCACTGGTGGAACGATCGGGTCGGCGAGCTCGTGCACGGCAACCGGGACCGGGACGTTCAGCAGCTGCACGTTCGCGGTGAGCGGGTCAGCGGTGACGTACACGGTGACGGCGACGGGGTCGGACGGCAGCTTCGACAAAGCGACAGCATCGTTAACGGTCACGACGCCCGTGATCACGCTCACTCCGACGCAGGGACCGAGC
This sequence comes from Thermoplasmata archaeon, assembly GCA_036404475.1. Lineage (GTDB taxonomy): Archaea > Thermoplasmatota > Thermoplasmata > Lutacidiplasmatales > UBA184 > Lutacidiplasma. The sequence goes on along the minus strand of DASWZL010000058.1, from coordinate 44,745 downwards.
GGTGTGTCGGTCGGGGTATCGGGGACCGGGTTCACCCGCGGCGCAACGGTCACGACGACGATCGGTGCGGGTGCAACGATTGGTGCGTGCGGCGCGACAGTGTCGGGAACCGGGACGGTCAGCTGCACGGTGACGATCTCCGGGACGGCGTCCGGGACGCCGTACACCGTGACGGCGGCAGGATCGGACGGAGACAACGACAGAGCGACGGCATCGTTCACGGTCACGACGCCAGTGATCACGCTCACTCCGACGCAGGGACCGACCGGCATCACTGTAACGGTTAGCGGCACCGGGTTCACGCCCAGCACAACGATCAACACGCTCACGTTCAACGGAACTATTCCCATCCAGACATGTACCGGTCAGACCACTTCTGGGACTGGCACCTTCTCCTGTACGTTCACCGTCCCAACCGACGGGGCTAGCAGCGTTCCGTACAGCGTCGCTGTGACTGGGAGTGACGGAGGGTCCGACACGTCTACCGCGAGCTTCACCATAACCACGCCGGAGATCGTGGTGACGCCGGGGCAGGGCCCCCTGGGCGTCACGGTGACGGTGTCGGGAACGGGCTTCTCGGTGTCGACAGTCCTGACGTCACTGGTGTTAGATTCCACAAATATCTCGAGCTGCACCGGCGGCGGCTCCTTGACGGCGAACGATTCGGGAACGTTCAGCTGCACATTCACCGTGCTGAGCGGAGCGGCAGGGACGATGGTCACGGCGACGGACGGCGGCGGCCAGACGGCGAACGGGACGTTCACGATCACGACACCGGCGATCACGGTGAGCCCGGGTCAGGGTCCCGCGGGGGCGACGGTGACAGTAACCGGGACCGGCTTCTCGGTGTCGACGCCCCTGACATCGCTGGTCTTCGATACCAAAGCGATCTCGAGTTGCACGAGCGGCTCCTTGATAACGGGCGGGACGGGAGCGTTCAGCTGCACGTTTGCCGTGCCGAGTGGGACGGCCGGGGTGCCGGTCACGGCGACGGACATCGGCGGCCAGACGGCGACAAGGGCGTTTACGATCACGACGCCCGCGATCACGGTGAGCCCGACGCAGGGTCCCGTGGGCACGACGGTGACGGTGTCGGGGACGGACTTCTCGGTGACGAACACGGTGGGGTTGGTCTTCGACGGAGTGACGATCACGAGCTGCACGAACGGCTCCTTGACCACGAGTGGAACGGGGACGTTCACGTGTACGTTCAAGGTGCCGACCGAGACGTCCGGGACGACGGTCACGGCGACGGACGTGGGCGGCCAGACGGCGACCGGGACGCTTACAGTGACGACGTCATCGAGCTTCCAGTGGATCTGGGTCTATGTCGCAATCGTGCTCGTTGCAATCGCCGCGGTCGCACTCGTGGCCCTATTCACCCGACGCCGGCGACCCTCGCCAGCTGCGGTCGTAACTCCGATGGCGCCCTGGGACGAGGGACCATCCCCCCCAACGGGCGGCGGTCCTACCGCGGCCGCGCCTCCCCCCGCCGAAACGCCTGAGGATGTCGGCCAAACGCCATCAGCCGGCATCCCGGCGAAGACCGGCGGAGCGGCGGCCGCGGTCACTGTGCCCGTCTGGGCCAAGGCGGAGTCTGACACGGATGTCTTCACGGCCAAGGTCCACAAGCTTAGTGACGAGATTTTGAAGAAGCGGCGGAAGAATGGAACGAGCAGCCAGGGCGAAGAGTCGGTGAAGGAAGGCGACAGGTCCTCGTAACGACCCCTCCAGGGTCGACCGATTGGAGTCGGTACAATTGCCGACATGCCCACAGACTACGCCACTTTGAGGTCTCGTTTGCTCTCACGACTTGCCGCCAGGGCTGAACGAGCACAATAGTCGAATCAACCAGCCCTGAATCAGTCCCTCTCTCTTCGCCTAAACAATGGGTGCAACGCGCCTTGGTGTCTAGAGTGGCGCGCGTTCTCTCGGGGAAAATTGTCTCCCGGGGCGTTTCAGGGGTGTTTCTCGAGGGGCGGTCGTCAGGGTGTTAGGGGGTGAGGCCTTTTCGCTGAGGTGGTCGACGTATGAAATCAGCTCATTGAACCCGAACCCGATTCCATGTAGCAGACTCTTTGTGAAATTCTCCATTCGTCTTGGTGTCAACTTCAGCATCCATCCGTTGGGGAACGCTACAACCCAGAACACACCGCGACGGTCGACCTTCAACCCGAATCGTTCTGCCTTCGCGAGTTCAGTCAATCGTACTTTCTTCCACGCTTTGCGGGAACTCAGGGTCCTATTCTTGGTCATGCTAATCCAACGTTCAAGGGCGATCTGCCTTCCCCCTGCGTCGGGGGTCACTCGGGCCTCGGCCATGATTATGAGGAGAATGGGAGGTAGTCTGAGAGCGACCGAGTTGGATCGATACCTTTGAAAGTACGGCTTGATACGATTCACAGCTTGTTCTAGCTCCTTCAAGTTCGTCTTCGAAACGGGGATACGCTGTTCCGTTCCTCGACGGCTGTCAGTAATGTGTGAGCTGAGCCCACCAGGAATCTCGACTGTGGTGAGATGGATGTTCCTGGATGCCGCCTTTCGGGGTTCGATAAAGCTTGTGACGAATCCACTTGAGGATTTGGAAACCGACAGCAGGGTCTTGCCCTGATAGGTGTAACGAACTATCCTGTTCTTCTTTCCCATCGTTCAGTTCCCGAAACTCGCGTCGTGTCTGACAATGGTTCCATCGGAGAAAAGGTCTCTAAGGGCGTTTCAGGGTTGTTTATCGAGGGGCCACCGCCGTCCAGGATAGTCTCAAGTATCGTTGGAAGCATTGAGGAGCACCGTCGATGAGCAACGCCGAGCAACTTGGTGCTGGAGCGGTGTTCCGGCCCAACTCGACCCCGACGCTGACCTACGTTCGGCGAACGCGTGACTACGAGCAAGAGCTTCGTGACGCGCTCGCCAGCGGTTCAGTCGTTTCCCTCACCGGCCCATCAAAATCTGGGAAGACTGTCTTGGCGACCAAGGTAGTCGAACCCGCCCGAGCTTGCTATGTAAATTGTAGCACGACTTCAAAGTCGGCTGATTTTTGGAGAGAAGTTCTGCGGAAGCTCGGGGGCGCCTCTCAGCGAGAAACCGAGGAGTCAGCCCAAGAGACTGAGGAGGCGGAAACTACGGTCGGTGGAGGCGCGAACGCCCTCGTCGTATCCGGTAAGGTGGAGCATACGACACGTAAGGAAATGGGGAAGGGGACCTCCTCACGGGTCGTGTACGATGCGACCGTCGGGAGTGCGATTGACAGTTTAGTCGACTCGCACAGAAGTCTGATTATCGACGACTTTCACTACCTGGCTTCGGTCACCCAGCGGATTATCGCTCGTCAAGTGAAGGGGGCTGCCTTTCGGGGAGTGCCGGTGGTAATCCTCTCCGTTCCGTATCGAGGGGACGACCCAGTCCTTCGAGTCCCGGACCTAGTGGGTCGCGTCGCTCGCGTCGGGCTGGAGCCATGGAACGAGGATGAGCTGGTCACCATATCCGAGGCCGGGTTTCCTGCGTTGAATGCCTCGATTGACCCCGCTGCAGCGAATTCTCTGGCTCGCGAGAGTATTCGTTCTCCCCAACTCATGCAGCTTCTTTGTCTCGAAACTTGTTACGCCAAGGGTCTCCGAACTAGGTCAGAAATCCCCAGATCGGTGTCTCTTACTGGAGTCGAACTTGCTGGAATCACTTCACGAGCCGCCGCCGCAATCGACTATTCCAGCATCCTTCAGGCCCTTTCGGCCGGCCCTAGGAAGAGACACGAGAGGACGATCTATCAACTGATTAACGGGACTGAGGGCGACCTCTACCGCGTAGCCCTCGCTAGCCTGTCTATTGACCCGATCAAGACATCGATTGACTACGAGGAACTAAAGCAACGGACGGCGCGAGTCTGTGCCTCCGACAAGCGACCTATCGGCCGGGCCATACAAGGCGCTCTTGAGTGGATGTCGAACAAGGCACGTTCTATCTCGCGTCAACTCAAGCCCCAGCAGGAGCCTGTTCTCGAGTGGCGTTCTATCCCGAGCGTTCTCGAGCTCCCTGACCCGTACTTCACTTTCTACCTGAGGTGGAGGGAATTTCCGGGGCTAGCCGCTCCCGGGTAGTGCGCGACTGGCCACCCCGCCGTCGTTCGTAATGCGGTATTGTTTGCCGGTCGACCCAAGAGTCGGCGCCGCGATCTTGAGGCTATGATTCTTGGGACTTTCGAGCCACTTTCCCAGCTTCCTTAGTTCCCGGACCATCAACGCGTCGATAGGCACTCGCATTCCTCCGTACCGGACTTTCTGGCTTAGCGTCGCCTCGACCTCATAGGTCAACTCGCGTGCGGCCGGCCCTGTCAATCGTACAACCCATTCCTCGTCCCTGAGGAAGGACTCCCTACCGTGCGTCTTCAGGAAGCGCAGGGCCGCGGCGTCCACGACCGAGCGGAAAGGTTCCTGCCAGTCGAATACGAAGGCGTCCTTGCCTTCGGTCGGGTCGTGCAGGAAGGGGATGCTCGGGTCGAGACCCACCTTCGCGATGGCGACCCGCACCTTCACCGCGAGGATGCCGAGCGCGTAGTTGATGGCTGCATTCTCCGGGGTCGTCGCGTTCCGATGCAGTCCCCAGCCATAGTAGCCGCTGCGCCGGGAGACTCCGATGCGGCCCCAGTACTCGGTCGCCCGGATGGACTCCTCCTGGCGAACCTCTTCGATGGTTCGAACCTGGTCAAGCGGGGCCCCAGTCTTTGCTTCGACCAGTGCCTTGGCAACAGCAAGCCTGAGCTTGGGGTCGAGATGTGCTCGCATCTGAGCGATGCGGAGCGGCGCGTCATTGCGATTCCACGGAATGAACGTAGCGAGTGGAGTCCCCCCCTTGCCGACAAGCGCTAGGGTGACTCCGAACTTCCCAAGTGCCTTGAGCGCAGGGTAGCTCACGTATCCCTTCGTGTTCGCAACGATGATCGTGTCGTATCCGGTATCGAACGGCGGTCGGATGGTCCCATCCGGCAGCTCGACGCCATCACTCGTCAGGCGGATGTTCTGAGGCCCTGGTCCGTCGAGGTAGAGGACCCGCATGGCCCCATCACGACGGACGACGACTTAACGTCGATGCCTGAGGGGTCCTGCCGAGGTCGGTCCTCGCCAACCGCGAAGCCCAGCGGGGCCCGGGGAGAACCCCGCCCGCGGGGCGCTACTTAGCTATCCCGTGACGCGCGCGGGCGTACGCGCGTTCAGTGGATGCGGGTCTCTGCCTCCCATGGGGGGCCATCCCTCGCGGGCGCGTACGCGTGCGTTCAGAGGGAGAGCCTTCATTGGCCCGCTTGCGGAGGGCTTGCGCCCGGGCGTCCCACTTCCCCCCGGTGACGTCATCGAAGGCCGGGGGGAAACCCTGTAGAGGGTGTTTGTTGAGATACTCGAAGGTTAGCCGCCGTGGGTCGAAGTCTAGAGCAAAGAGATTCGACTGCAGGTCGATGGTCTTCTCACTCTCGTCGTCGATGTCTCCGATGTCGTCGTCGCGCCCTTGGGCGAGGCCTTCGAAGAGGTGAGTCGTGCGAGTGTTCGGGACCTCCAGCTTGCTACCGCGGGCTGAGAGGAGCAACTCGGGGGTTAGCCTGGGCATTCCGCGCTTCCGCACCTCCACCTTTCCGTCCCTGTGCTTGATGAGAGCGATGCCGGATTGGTAGTGGATTACAGCAGCGTCGGAGAACTTCACCTCGAACTCACCAACAGGGGCAGGTCCAAGGGGACGCAGCAAGGGCCCCACGTACCGAATGCTGTCAGTGTTGATTGAGACTACATGACCACCCGCAGCTTCGATGCGGTCCCACTCCTTCCATATCGCTACCCGGGTACGCGCCGTGATTTCGGCGGCTAGGGGCCAGTGAGTGAGCGGGGTCTCTCCATGCTTCGATTCTGCGAGACAGCCATAGATCGCGTTGATCATCGTCTTCCAGAGCATCCGTTCGATTCTCGCCCTTGTATCGGTCTTTGCGCGCTCTTTCAGGACTGCGCACTTTGCCAGCAGCTCCTCGATCTCCGGGAACTGAAGAGGCACCTGGCCCGGTCCTTCATAGAAGAACTCGTCCGCCGAGTAGACCCGAAGGTCGTACCCGCGCTCGATGAAGTACTCGAGTTCGGCCTTGGTCGCCCGGTAGGGCCGCCGCTCCCCGTTCGAGATGGGATAGGCCACCCGTCGGCTCTTCCCCCGTGGCAGAGGAAGGCGACCATCGTAAACAATCGTAATGAGGTACGAACCGAGCAGCGCGTTGGCGTGGTAGGTCTTGGAGACCCGCCGGGTCAGGGCGTCGAGACGGGGCAGCTTCCGCAGCGCATCCCCGTAGGCTGACGTGATGTCGATTTCGTGAACATGCTCGACAAGGCCCAGAACCCTCGTGTGGAATATCCCGCCCTTGTAGGCCGCACGATGGGGGTCATAGCCCCTCACCTTCCGATACTCGATGAGCTCAGGGTGATTCACCTCGATCCACGCCTTGGAGATTGACGCCTTGCTGTTCAGCCGGGAAGGGAAGTAACCGAGCGTCGTGCCAAGCGATTGGAGCAGCAGCCGTCCCAAGCGAAGGGTGAGCGCGGCGTCGTGCCGACAGTATCGGATGACCGCCTCGCGGTGCTGCCCGTAGTACTCAGGGTCCTTCCCCAGCCTAGCGCGGTCGATACCCTCTTCTTTGTCGGTCTTCCCCTCACCTAGGAAGGCTCGAGCGACCTCGTCTAACGGGAGGGACCTTTCACCGTCGGCGAAGAATGGGCTCACGTCGAAGAATCGCTTGGCGTGACTATTGACGCCCTTCCGCACCGAGAACGACTTGTTACCGAGTAGGGTAATCCGAAACAGCCCTCGGTCGACCTCGTGCTCCTTCCGAAGCCGTTTCCGATCACTTTTCGATAGGTGACCCAGTAGTGGCTTTACGAGTACGTCCCGGTCGTAGGCCAGGTTGTAGAGGAGGTTCATCTCGCGGGAGTTCCTCCACAGCCACTCGAGAAGCCGCTGGGGCTTGTCGTGGTATTCTTGGTGCCAGGTGGGGGAGGCCACCACCAACAGGTCCCCGTGGCACGCCTCGGTGTCGAAACCCATGAGTCGTGGCATCCGCCGAACGTGGTAGCGGGGACGACGGGTCACAGTCGCGACCCCTCCTCGAAGAACTCTCTATACCGTTCGTCCTTCGTCGCCTTGTAAAGGACCCCGGCGTCGTGGGCCAATTGTTTGTTGCGGGTAGGCTCTGGGATTCCCAGGTCGCGAGCAAGGTCGCGCTCCGCGGCCGTCTCGGTCTTCCAGGTCTCCCGAAGTCGCTTGCGCTCCGCATAGGCAGCGGTCTTCGACTGGCTCTTCCGGAGCGCGTCATAGACCCGGTAGACGTCCGCCGTAGTGGCGTTGCGCTTGCCCCTGATCCCGTCCCATCGGGTCCAGTTCTCTCCAACGAAATAGGAAGGAGGATTCGTGCGGAGAGCGTTGACCGTCTCTCGTACGGTCTTCTGGCTGTCTCCCCTGAGTAGCCGCTCTTCGATGAACGTGCGGACGATGCGAGACAGGGGGCGACCCTGGCGCGGAGGCATTTAGGCCTCCAGGGGACCCAAATCTCCCCCCGTAGGGGAGAATCCCACGGTCCTCCGGGCCTTTTTCACGGCCCAGAGCGCCCTGCGGCATGTCTCGGGTTTCAAACCGAGCTGCAGGCCGATGTGGCTCCATTGCAAACCCTCGCCTCGGAGCCGTTCGATAGATTCGAGATGGAATGGGGTGACGAGCCTAGGCCTACCCTTGCGAGGGAGCGTCCCCGCGCGAGTGGCGCCTACGGCAGTACCACAACAGCGAGCTGGCTCCACGACGGGTTTGCCATCGTGACCAGTTGCTGTCCGAGGCGCTCCGTCGGGCACGTCGAAAAAATGCCGAAGGTGCCGTTTAAGCGACCTGTGAACTGAAGTAGGATTAGTTTACAGTCTTCTTCGGCGAGGTCTTCCTTCGTTCGTTCTCCCGTTCGATTGCCACTCGGATTCCAGCCCTCGTGACCGAGATTTGACGGGAAGTAAGTCGGCGACGAATTATGTTGAGCGACGCCCCGTCATGGTGCCAGAGCCAGACTTGACTCTGGGTATCTGCGTCAATCTTCGGTTCGGGACCGACACGCCCACCCTTCGCGATGTGGTCTTGCAAGCCGATACGGCCGACAGCCGCCCGAGCGTACCAACCCATGACCACACCGATTCCGAGAAGCACGGGTTGGGGAATCGTCTCACCGGCGGCCGCCCGCGCCCTCGTTTCCTCGCCGAGGTGGCTGCATGCGTGAAGTAGCGGTCCCGATAGCTGGCCTCGAGGCAGCTCCTTGAGCCTTGGGTCCGCAAGGATCCTGACAGTTCGGGGGTCGTGCGTCCATTGAAGACAGGTGGCCTTGAAGAGCCGAAAGTGCTGCTCAGCGAAGTCGCGTGAGACGTCCTTGAAGTCGTCGTCTAGACGGCGCTTCTCCTCGTCCGGCAACTGAGAGCGCCGCGTGACGTAAGTATCGAAGTCCAAGCCACCGAGCCCCAGGCGTTGCTCGTCTGCAGCAAGTTTGCGCCAGCGATTGAGGCCTTCCGACTTTTCTTCCATCGGGACCGTTCTTCGCCTTCTTCGACTCCACGACGACGGACGCTCCGCAGCCTCTACTAACTATCGCGCCCGCGCTCGCGCCCGCGCGTGAGCTCATCCGCGCGACCAGGAGTGGCTTCCCCGCGCACGTGTAAGGCGCGCCCGCCCGCGCGTTCTCAAGGTCGATGACCTATAGATTGTCCGCGCGCTCACGCGAGCGATACATCAGCGGGAGAAGGTGGGGGGGCAGGGGCATGAAGAAAGGTTCGCACTTTTCTCCCGAGCAACTCGCTCGCCTTCGCGAAGGCCAACGAGAATGGCGTGAGAAGCCTGGATATCGGGGACTCCTGGCCTCAGCAGCTAAGAAGCGCGCCAAGAATCCAAATTGGAAATTGAATCTCGCCGAGGCGGCCCGGAAGAAGGCTGCGACGCCCGAGTGGAAAGAAAACTACGATGCGGGCATGCGCAAGCGATCCGAGAACCCCGCATGGCGGAAACACATTTCAGAGAGGGCCAAAGAGAGGTACAAGGACCCGAAGTTCCGGGCAAGGGAAGCAGAACGAAGTCGTCTTCTCGCAAAGGACCCAGAGTGGCGAGCAAAGGTCACTGAATTCAATCGCAAGATGACACGTGACCCGTTGGTGCGAGCCAAGATGTCCGCGACGGCGCTGAAAAGGAATCGAGAACCCGCTCACAAGGGAGACATGCTTGCCATGGCCCAGAGGCGAGCTGGCAATGTCGAGTGGCGGCGGAACGTCGTCGCGATGCTTCGTAAGCGCCAGTCCGACCCTGTATTCCGAGCGAACTTCTTAGCTGGGAATCGCAAGCTTTGGGAGAATCCCGCCTACCGAGCCAAGATGGCCGCTGCGGCCCGCGAGACAGCGCAGGACCCATCATGGCTCGAAAAGAATCGCGCCCATCGTGATTCCATGGAAAAACCTTCCAAAGCCGAACGTCATATTGCGGAAGCCCTGGAACCCTTGGGCTTCATCTTCGCTGGAAACAAGTCGGCCTACCGCATCGCGGGCGCCCGTCCCGATTTTCTCCACCTCACGCGAAAGCTGATTGTCGAGTCCGACGGTTATTGGACTCACCGTAAACCCGTAGGTATCGCCAAAGACGCAGCCCTTGACGCAGCTCGAGCCGCTCAGGGCTATCGAATCCTGCACCTCGGCCCCGAGGTGAACCACAAGACCCCGGTTGATGAAATAAGGGAGCGTGTTGGGCGGTGGGTTAGGTCTGCAGAGGGCTCGGGTTCGACAGCCGCAGGAAGAAGCTAGCTCCATTCTTTGCGGTTCGGTGACCGATTGCGAGAATCGGTGGTCGCTTCCAAATCGCTGCGGATTCCCCCGATACTGAACCCCTTCCCCCATCCGTCGGGCGGAGGTCGCGGGGCAGCGCTCTGACGGACCGCCCCTCGAGAAACACCCCTGAAACGCCCCGGGAGACAATTTTCCCCGAGAGAACGCGCGCCACTCTAGACACGCAACGCGCCTTGCACCCAGCGGCGTGGCCGAGCTCAAGATCGACGAATGGCCTCGCCCCCGACGGGAACCGCGATATGGTTCAAAGGTTGAGACGCGGCTTTCACCCTGACTATGCGCGGTCGTACGTTGCGATAAACCGGTCGCAAACGTCCCGGAGGGTCTTCGCGAACTCAAGGTAGGGCGGTTTGGGAACGGGAGAATCGGCCACTAGGAACTCGCGGCCCGCCGGATGGGGGGGGCTCCGGGGACCTCGGAGGCGCCAAGGTCCCTGACTTGTTTGGATCGAGTCGAACATCTTGCTCGCCCGCTTCGCCGAGACATGACTTAGACCCGATTTCTTCAACAACCCCGAGATACCGCCGTTGTGATCCAGCCACGAGTCGAAGTATCCCGAGCGAGCCCATCGGTTGATTCCATCCCAATCCGTGCCCGAGGTCCTCGGGAGGATCCCATAATTCTCGTTGAGCCAGGTTACGAATCTCATGCGATGTTCCCGGCCACTCTTGCTCAGCAGACCACTCACGATGTACCCCTTCATCGGTACGGGACGCAACTTGGCATGTGGCCAGCTCGTCACGATGGGTCGGCCCAACCGTCGGTTTTGATCCTTAATGCTCATCTTCATCGATTCACACTTCGGGAGAAATGGTCAGTCTGTGCCTACATGAACTGGCCCTGAATGCGAATCAAGGGTCCCCGGGGGACGGGGCTGCTGCGGGGTCGATCGATCCGCGCTCACAAGAAAGCGATTTTGCGAACCGGATTCGGGGCACATTAGTTGGAGTTGAAGAGCGTGTGGGTGCAATGCTGCTCACACCTAGAGTACCCTCGGCGAGGTTTCTGGAGGACCCGTCATCGAGCGCTCGCGTCGTAGGGAATATCTAGGCACAGTAGTTGTCCCGATTCGCTAATCTCGATCTGCAGGGCTCGATCGTGGACGCACCGCTTCAGTCGATGAATTGGATGGACGTCAGGGAGCCTCCGCCGGAGGTGGCGGCCTTCCGGGCCGCTCGATTGAAGACGGCCCGTTCCGTCGGAGGAGTGGGTGGCGGGATTATCATCGGTGGACTTGCCGGATTTGTTGTCCTAACGCAATGGCCAGGCGCGTTCTACTGGACGTTTCCGAGCCAGGTCGAACTCTTCCTTGCTTTCGCCGTCCCGGTAGGCGTTGCGGAGTTCTTTGTCTTTCGCTGGATGCTCACTTGGTTGGAGAAAGCTTCCAGCTTTCATGTTCGACGAGTCGCCATTCTTGCTGGGAAGCTCTACATGGACCAAGCCTCGGGAAAGTCGCTAGAGCGAGCCTTGAAACACGTCCGGCTCTCGAAGAATGCCCTTGCAGGTGGTTGGTTCCTAGTATCTCTGCCAGCGGGGCGAACCGCGCTTAGCTTCTATGTCCCCCCTCTCGTGGCCTCAACCATCGCAAGCGCGATGAACCAAGGACCGAAGTAACACATCACCTTCGCGGGACCCGTCCATTCAACGCTGATTGCAGTGGTTCAATCACCGTGAGGGTAGAATCGGTTTCGATTAGTCACGCTAAGTTCACAACAGACACGGACATCCCTCTTCCGTTGTCGAGGGAGGGGGGTGTGCCCGACATTGCAACTCCGACAAGGGGTTCCACGCCAAGAGGCAGAATCTACGCTCGTTCTACGAGAATCCCTCAGCGCCGCGGTGAGCCCTAGACTTTGTCAGGCTTTTCGTAGAGACGAAGAATCCTGCGAACAAACCCGACCCGCTCTCGGATCCGGTCGCCGACACCAAAGTGGTCCCCAATATCCACGACTGCATCCAGCGTGGACGCGGGAACCCCTGAAATGATGTCGCGGCGGATCTTCGAAGCGTATTGTTCCCATTGGTCGTCGATCGAGAGGCGCATGTACCACACTACCGGAGGAGTCGCGTAACGAACTCCCTTGCTCTTCTCCGATCGGTAATTCCGGACGTACTCGATGAATTCGTCTGCGCTGTGCGTTCCGGCGAACGGCTCCCCTGAGATGAACTCGAGGTCGATCACTGATGTCCCGAGCTTGAGCCTCGTCGGTCGAATTGTTCCTGAGTAGGGCTCGAGCGGCGTCGCTTGTCGGTTGTTCTCCAGGGCTTTCTCGATGGCCTCCCACTGGCCGACCGCGATTAGCACGTCCACATCGCCCGTGCCCACAGCAATCGACCGCTCTATCGCTGAGCCGCCGACGATGACGAATTGGATGTCGAGTTCGCGCAGCCATTCAGCAACTGCCTCGATCTCTTCGACTCTCAAGGAAGCCTGCCGGTCGGTGGGTTTTTTACGAGCTCGCGTTCGAGATTCGTTGTCGAAATCGGCTTGCCGATGCGGGGGAGGGCCGGCGCGAGATCGAAGAATCGGACGCTGGCCGCGAGACGCTCGACGTTCTCTGTCAGCACTCGCTTAAGGAGGTAGTCGGGGTCGACGTCTTCCCGGTTCCTCTCCAGAATCACGCGAGCGACGACTGGGTCAAAGGAGAGGAGCGCGACGGCGATGTCCTCTATTCTCGGTCGGGCCGCCGCCTCTTCGGAAACGAACGGGATCGTCCTTAACGTCGTTTCGACCGCGGGTAGAACAGATCGCGCAACGACAAGTTGGGTAGGGAATCGAATTGGGTAACCGAGCGCGGTGACAGTTCTTGACGTCAAAGCGAAGAGAGGAACGTGATTCTTGTTTGCTTCCTCTGCCTCTACCTCCGACGAAACACGGACTCGGAGATTGACCTGAGGGCGGCCCCTCGTGGTCGCGATAGGGACGAAGATCGACGGGGTTCTTGCCTCGTCCGACCTGACAAAGCTCGACACGAGCTGCATAGGATGATACAAAACAGTACTACTTTATATATATAATATACCAAGCTGTTAGCGCCAGTTATATCGAAGAAGACAAGGCAACTTCTGGCATGACAGCGAGTCAACCGAGGCCAACAACCCGTGTCGCAAGCCGGAGCCAGGAAGAGTCGACGCACCTGATTCCCGCTGTCAATTCAGAAGATGCGAAGGAGACCACGACGGCACGCGACTTGGGCGCAATTCGCAGGCGCTCGCCATTCGCGCGATCGATTGAGCCATCTGAAGGCGGATGCGACTTCCGAATTCTAATCCCCGACTAGCACAGGAGGAGACGAGTGGGTGCAACGCACCTCACCCCTACTCCTGAGGGGAGAAGCGCAGATCGGACCAAGATTCCGTCTTGATGGCGGTTTAGTGACGATTCTCTCTCGAGTGTGAGAACCCTCCCTACATCCCCCCGCCGTCACAAATCAGTTCGACTGTCGAAACAAACACCTTTCATCCGGAACCGAGCCCTTTGGCACTAAGTCCCCCTCCTGGAGGAAACGCAAGCCCCTGGTTACCGACCTAGGGCCGTGCGACGGAATCGCTGACCTAGCTCCTTCGATCCGGGATGGGGGACAAGAGGCCCCTTGTCGCACCAGATGGCCGGTAGAGGGAAAGGATTTGAGTCACAGACCTGTCATTTCCTCTTCAAGTTGATATTCCCCGCGAACCCATTTTGTGTCCCACATCGCGATGCCAAGAGGAGAGATGAAGTGCAGTAGCTTTCCATACTCGGTTGCTTTCAAACCCGACCCATAACACAGGCTCGTCGACATTTCGAAAATCGCTCGTTCATCATCGACACTGAAGTTGATGATGTTCTTCTTGTGCAACGGTTCCCACAATTCTTTGTTGCTCGCGAACCAACGCGGCAGGCCCCTCCCCCAGTGTACGATGATACCGAGCCGCGGAAGATTCCAAAGACGGACGTCAACCCCTGAACTTACTTCTCGCGGACGACCTCCTCGCGCCCCCTCGGCGTGTTCTGCTTCCGGGCGTAGCCGCCCCTGGAGACCATCACGGCCCCGAGGACCAGGAAGACGAGGAACAGGACCAACGCAATCACCCAGTAGCTCCGGCTCAGGTACACCAGGTAGACCGCCAAGCCTATCCCGATGAGGATGACGAACACTCCGAGCACCTTCATCAGGCCGCCCCCCTCATACGCCCCATACCCCATCGAAACCGCCTCGACTCGGCACTGGGTTCACCCTATTATAAGCAGTCGCAACCCCACCGCCACTTCGACTGACGGCGCGTCATGGAGATCGCCTTCTACACCGATTCCTACCCGCCGATGCTGGATGGCGTTTCGGCGGTTACCGGCCTCCCTTTGTGGGCTCACTCAGATTCGAACCGAAGTGGATTGAAGTCTCCCCTCGGAACGAACCGGTTTCTCTGACGGGAAATCGTCCCCCGACGGTCCCGGAGGGGGGTTTTTCCTCGGCGGAGGGCGCGCTACTCTAAACACACAACCGACATTGCGCCCACAGCGAGCTACCAGATCACCTAGCTTCCGTGCTAAGGTCGGAAGAGTGCGGCTCGGAACTGAGAATGTCGGCCTCGATAACGGGGTCATCGTCGATGATGTCCGCCGAGAGCTCTATCGCGGACACGGCTGTTCGCCGGGGCGTGTAGTAGATGGCGATGACGCCACCGATGTAGGCCAGCACCGTTCCCGCTAGAAACCAGCCACCGCCGGAGAACATGTTCAGCAAGCCCAGGGTTATTGAGCCGACCCCAACGAATCGATGCCAGCTGGGCCAGGCAAGGACGACCAGCGCCAGGGTGAGCACTAGGGCGCCCTCGAAGAAGGCGATGATTCCCGAAACCTGGAGCGACGGGATGAACGAGCCGGACGGGATGAACGCGTAGGCAGGAATGCCCGCGCCATACGCAACAAAGTAGACTCCTTCGAGCATCATCAGCACCGCTGCAACCACGTTTGGAGCTACAGCCGCTGGGGGATACGCGGGCCTCGATCGGCGAGGCGGGGGTTTGGATAGGGCGTCCGGCGTTGCTTGGGTGGAGCTCGCCATGGCAGTGAGGGGTTCGTTCAGAGACGAAACTGTACGACATCAACTCTTCGACGACGACGACCCCGCGGCGCTTGTCCCCCGTCCCGTGGGAGCTTCAGCTCGCCGACACGTCCGCACGGATTGCCCTCGGAAAGCTCGGGGGATTGACCGACGGGTAGTTGTAATGCGCCTTGCCCCTGCGCTGACTTCGTCTCCTGGGGGGGGTAGTTGCGAGGCCACTTACAACCTGGCCACCCTCGTCAGACACAGTGTTTCCCCTCGACGATAGGTGTGACTGTAACATCTCCTACGAGGCAGCGGTGATATGGGACGAACGTTCGGGGCTCACTGAGAGTGAGCTCGGTTCTTGTCACTCAAAGCGATCGGGGGGCGGTGGAACGTGGTTGGCGAGAGCAGACCGGGGTCGGATTCGACCGCGGGTGGTCTTCCGCGATCACTCCTTTACAGGTCGCCTGTGGAGAACGAAAACACTGCCCTAGTCGGGGTCAACGGACCACAGGTCCGCTGGTGAGGCGACCTCCGGGACAAGAATTCCATTCCGGGGTGCGTTCATGAATCGAAACATCCGACTCCTCACATTCGGCGTTGGGGTGCGGATGCTCGGCAACGCGCTCTACGGTCCGTTCATCGCGCTCTACCTGCACAATGTGCTGTCCATCGGCTACGTTGAGCTCGGCCTCGTCATCGTGTTCATCGGAACCATCCAGATTCCGTTCGGGGTCTTTGGCGGTCTGATTTCAGATCGAATGCCTCGGAAGACCCTGATGATAATCGGGCTGGCTTCCGAGGCAGGGTTGACAGCCCTTCTGGCCTACGCCTTCTCGATCGAGTCGTTGATTCTCGCGATCGCAGCGGCCACGGTGGGGGGGTCTATCTCATCCATGGCCGGACCCGCCTTCTCGGCGTACATCGCCGACTTCGTCGAGGGGTCCGAACGGACCCGAGGATTCACGATGTATCGCATCGGATTCAACGCCGGGTACGCGGCCGGTGTCGCTCTAGGCGGGCTCTTCATCACGGTCATCGGGTTCGCCGGCGGGGTCGCGATCGCAGCGGGCATCATCGCCGTGGCGGCGGGTCTCCTCTACGTCTTTCTCGAACCTTCAGCTCGGGATCGGGACAAGGGCCTGAAGGCCAGCCTCGCGGCGTCGGCGGCCGCACCCCCACTAGCGACTCCGCGGCGGAGCCTCTCCGACAGCATGAGGGTCCTCGCGAAGGATCGCGTCGCGCTCGAGGTGGCCTTGGCCTTCGCGCTCGCGTCGTTCGTCGCGGCCCAGTGGGCCATCATCTTTCCCCTTTACGTCCACAACATTCTCGGGGTTTCGTACACCCTTCTCGGCGTGGGCCTCGCGCTCAACGGTCTCGTGGTGGTCTTCGGACAGAGCGCGACGACGGAGAGCGTAATCGGTTGGCGGCACACCACGATCGGCCTTCTGGGTCTCATACTGTATGGGATCGCGTTCCTCGGGCTCGGTGCGGCCGGGCTCTGGAATACCGTACCGGTAGTGGTCTTCTTCGTGTCGGTGGTCGTCCTCACTCTCGGCGAGAATCTGGTCGCAATTCCATCGTCGACCTTGCCGTCGAACCTCGCCCCGAAAGAAGAAGTGGGGTCCTACAACGGCGCCTTCAATGCCTTCGGAGCGATCGGCTTTCTCACCGCCACGCTCGCGGGAGGGGTAGTTCTCGCGTTCGTCACCAACCCTCTACTGATCTGGATCATCCTCTTGATTCCCGCCGTACCGGCGATCGTGCTTCTCCGCCATGCCGGGGGGAGAATCCCGGACAAGATGAACCGGGCATAGGCCCGGCCGGCGAATTCTGAGGCGGGTCGAAGATCCGCTGAGAACGGTGGGTGCAAGGCTGCTTGCACCCAGCTCTCACGCGACGTGAGGTCGTTGAGCCGGTTGGTCCGGTGATCCGGACCGCCCCACGGTCCGATGAATCAGGAGCGACCGATGGCCGGGCTCAAGGGGCGCGGGGAGGATCCGAGCTACTGTTCTATGTGGGAGGAGGGGAAGCTGCCGACAGGGTGGCCACCCCTCCTTCGGGCGTTAACCCCTTCGCCACTCTATAGTGGGCGTCGGCGAACGCGACGAAGAACGCGAGATAGCTGAACGCGAGGAGAGCGTCGAGCAGGGTGATCGGTTGGAAGATGACGCCTACAGCCGGATTACGCGTCACCACGGATTGAACGATGGGCTGGAGATCCGGGGCGAGTGCGACGCCGATCAGTGCGGAGAGCAGCACTGCCCAGCCGAGACCGATCCCCATCGCGATCTCTCCCATGCGCCCCACCAGATGGGCGGCAACCAGGGCATAGGTCACGAACGTGACGGCAAACACGAGGGCGATCGCAGCTCCGAATTCGATTCCCAGCCAGGAGGGCGGATTCGGGTTACCGTACAGCGACAGAATGCCGATGGGGGCCGCGGCGAGGGCAGTCGCCACTAAGCTCGCGGCGAACGCAACGTTCGCGTGGCCCACGCGCGTGCGGTGAAGTTCGTTCCACTCGTGGCGACCGATCCAGAGGAAGAGAATCCCGATGGCGGCAAACACGGGATTGAGGAGCACAAGAAGACCGTCAAAGGGCAACTTCGACGAGCCGGACAGGAGGGCGACGAATCCGCCAGCGCTCTCGGCGGCGAATCCCACCTTAAAGACCGTAAGACTCAGCCGAAGGTTGACGGTCATAGACTTCGCTTCATCAGACTGAGCATGCGAGTAGGTCCTAGAGGGGTAGGCCACTATCAACTCTGGGTTCGAGACATCAGCGAGGCCGAGTCTAGAGTCGTTCACCGAGACTGGTTGCAGCCGACATCTCAACAAGCGGTGGCCTTGCCCACCCGCGAGGGAGTTCAAGTCCCCACATTCCCGGATTTCGCTCGAGAAATGTTTATCTAATGGAAGGAGTGCGCCTGGACATGCGGTATCTCATTCGAGGAGTCGTTCCCGCGGACGTCGGCAACAAGATGGATGCATCGGGTGGCCCGGGGAAGCTCCTTGGTTACATGATGTCCCGATTCAAGCCCGAATGCGCGTACGTCAACTACGAAAAGCGCGAGATCATCCTCGTGGTGGACTTTGAGACCGGCGCGAAGCAAGGCGAGTTCATGATCCTCTGGTCCCGGTGGTTCGGGAACTACACCGAAATGACCTCCGTCCACCCGATGGCGGACACCCCGAAGGACGCCGAAGAAGCGATCGGCCACGTGAACAAGGCTCCTCAGGGGCCCTGAGGCCGCGAGGACTCCGAGCCTCCACGTTTCGGGGTCCGGCGACACCGCTCGGCAAGCATCCCTACCGGGCTACGTTCGAGTGCACCGGGGTCTCCACCGAGCATATCTAGGTGCAACCCGCCCGGCACCTACCTCTCATGGAATATCAATAGGGTCGCTCTCCACTTTCGTCGATGCCGCCCGCATCTCCCGACCGTCAGATTCGCGCCACTTGGTATGCAGGGTCGGAAACACTGCTCGGAGAGTTCTGGACGATGCTTCATCTCCCATACACGGGGATGGTCCTCGGATTCGTGCTCCTAGGTGCGGCGGTCGCGCCGAGTTTCTCGTGGACGCTTCTGGACGGGACCCTACTCGCGTACTTCCTGGGATTGGGCATCGGGGCGCACTTTCTGGACCAGATACCCGGAATGGGATCGAGGTACGTCACGTGCTGGCCCACTTGGGCGCTATGGGTCGTTGGGTTCGTCACTCTCATTGTCGCCGTAACCCTCGGTATCGTGGGCTCGCTCCTTTTCGTCGGCCCACTGATGCTCCTGCTGGTCGGTGCCCAGGCGTTATGCGCGATCGGCTATCCGCTCGCTTCCTGGTTCCGTGGAGCCTTCCATCGGGACAGCGTCTTTGCTCTCTCGTGGGGAAGCCTTCCGTTCCTGATTAGCTTCTACGCGCAGACCCACACCATGAGTGTAGGATCTCTCCTTCTCGCCGCGATCTTCGGTGGAATTGCCCTCCTCGAGATCCACCTATCGCGAATCTCTCGCCGGTTGCGATTGCAAACTCGCTCGCGCCGCGACTCAACAGACACGAGATCTGACCAAGGGTTCCCCTCATTCCGAGGCGTTGACCTCGCGCTCGAGATCCTTTCCTTCGGGACGATCTTCCTCTCGCTAAGCGTCTTCGCGATTCGAGTGGGATTCATGGCATGAACGAGTCAACGACTCGCCCCACAGCCCTCGAGGGTCCCTCGCCCCAAATGCGTCCTCCGCCGGACCGTCGATTTGTCCGTGCGCTCTTCGATTGGCTAGAGCCGAACTACGAATCCGCGGTCCTGGTCTATACCCTCGGACTTGACCTTCGTTGGAAGTGGGAGCTTCTACACCGACTCCGCCCGAGGGAGGGGGAGCGCGCCCTAGATCTAGCCTGTGGAACCGGCCTCATCTACCGGCGCTTGGTTCGGCGGGTCGGGTCGGGATCCGTTGTGGGTCTCGACCTCAACCGTGCGATGTTGTTGCACGCCCGGCGATCCCAGCCGGATACACAAGTGGTTCGGGCTGATTCGGTGAGGCTGCCGTTCCGGGATGCCTCATTCGACCTCGTGACCGCGGGCTATCTGTTCAAGTATGTGCCCCTAGACCTCTTGGGGAGTGAGATCAAGCGAGTCCTCAAACCCGGGGGGCGGTTCGGAGGTTACGATTTCTCGGCTCCTCTTGTTGAACGGCCGTCCGGTTGGATCTACGCTCGGTACCTGCATCGTGTCTTGCCGCAGGTCGGTCGATGGCGAGCTCGCGGAGTGGACCAATGGGGGGGATTATTCGGGTTCCTCTCCCAAATCGCTGCTGAATCTGGATGGGAGATCCGGGTCGAGGGAGCTTTCCACCAAGCGGGATTCCGGTCGGTCGGACGCGCTGCATCCCTCGGTGGAGCCATCACCTGGTTCTGGGCCTGGTCGTGATGGGTGGCTTCCCCTCCAGCCGGCATCGCCTGAACAAAGGCCGCTGAGCCTTGAGCGCTCGAGATGCGGGGTACGACTGGCTGTAGGTGCAACAGCTGCTTGCACCTACCGTAGGGGGTTCGACTTCGGTCGGACCCACACCAAGGAGGGGTAGTACCAATGGTCTTCCAGACGATATCCGCCGAGCCTGAGTAGGCCAGAGGTCGGTCGTCCCCAGGAATCCTACTTCGATCGCCGGCTGGCTACTCGCTCCGAAACCGGAACCGGATGGAACCAGACCATCGTCCGCGGTGTGACCCGGAACTTGTCCCCTTGGGCACCTCTTACACTGAGGTACATCGTCCGGCCTTCGATGTTCATCTTATCGAATTGCCGTTGCAGGTTAGTCCTGAACGAGTTCCCGTTCCGGGGTGGGTGAAGTCCGCACTCCTCTGCCAACTTGAGGGCGGGAAGCCCAACATCTCGAGCACTGTGTTGCTTGAGAGTGGGCTGCGCCGAGTTCCACCACTCAAACATCTTCTTCAGATGCTCGATTCCGACCTTCGTTCGGCTGGATCTCCCCCGGCTCGCAGTTCCCACCACAAGGTAGGACGGCAGACCCGGGATTGTGGGTCTCTTTTCGGTCGCGCGCACGGTCACCTTGGGCATCTGTTTCCACCTCTTCATTTAGGGGGGTACGTCGAGAAATCAACCGCCTCCGGCATTAAAAGGGGGAGGTCACAAGGTCAGACGCGACGGAAGCAACACGGACTGAGAAGAAGTAGAGGCAGTTTGCGTGTCCCGAGGGCGTGTCGAGCCGGAACGGCTCGCGCGCGAAGCCGGGGCGAG
Organism: Thermoplasmata archaeon; assembly: GCA_036404475.1. GTDB lineage: Archaea > Thermoplasmatota > Thermoplasmata > Lutacidiplasmatales > UBA184 > Lutacidiplasma. Next base: position 24,098 of record DASWZL010000058.1, on the reverse strand, counting down.
GGAGTAAGGCGTCCACTTTTTCGACAATAGTGGCGGAGGACCCCTCGCCCCCGCGGGCGCTCCTCGCGGCCGGTCACCGACCACCACCTACTTCGTCCCTCCTGTGCGAGATCGCGCGCTTGGCGACTGGCCTACTCAACGACCTTACGGCGAGCGAATAGCGGGCGCAACGACATTGCGCCCGGTCGTGCTTTTCCGAGCGGACGGGCTACGGTGTCCACGAACCGATATGGTGACACCGGGATCAGAAGGGTTCGAGGCGGGTCGCCCCCGCGAGACTCACTTCTTCTTCCGGTGGACTTCCTTGTGAACGGCGTCCACGACGGCGTGGAGCTGGTCCACCTCGGCGTGAATCTTCTTGTGGATGATGTCGACTTCCTTGTGGAGCGCGTCGAGCTCCCGATGCAGCGCGACGATTGCCTTGTGCTCTCCGGTCATGATGGTCCCTCATTCGGCAATGCTCCGGTAGGTCTTCAATGCTGTGGCTAACTACTGTGTTCGCGAGCTCACAGCCAGCCGCCCAGTCATGACTACCGGCCCGAGCCTGTCAAGAAGAAGGGGGTCCCATTGCTCGCCATGATCCAATCATGGCTGTAACTCGCCTTGCAAACATAGGGTGCCAAAGGCTGGAGGACCGTTATGCTCGGCCTCCAAGACAAAACGCAGTCAACGATTAGCTAGGTGTGATCGTCGCTCTGATCAACTCTGAATCTGGCGGCTCGCTGCTGGTCCTCTCGCATTTTGTGGATCGATGGGAAGACGGCACCGGGCTCGCGCTCCCATCCATAGCGCCCGACCGGCATATAGTGACCGGCGACGACAGCCGAAGCTATCGCTCTCCGGGCGGGCGCTCGCGTCTTCGTACAGCTACCGATGTATGTCACCGGCATTAGCAATCTCGAGCGGGTGTCTCAAGTCTTCATGATGTGACGGCCTGCCGCGCGCTTCGCAATAGGTCCCTTTCCGCCCGTGCGCTTGGATGATCGCTTCCTTGCCGCTACCATTCTCGCGCCTCTCGTCCTCTTCGCCATATTCTCTTTTGTGCGTACTCGGAGTACTTCCACCCGACCTTGACCCGACTTAAGCAAGGGAGGATGTTCTCACACCCGTACCGGCTCTTGATCCACCCACAAATGTTGTTGCGCCAACCGCGTTGGACATGCTGCCAACCGGGGCTGTAACTGAGATGGCAACCGCCAAGGCGCCCTCAGATTGATCCCGGTCCGAGAGGATTGTGGTTGCAACCCTGCTTGCACCCATCGACGCCACGGACGGAGGACGTGCCTCTACACTCGCTCACAATCGCAAACAAAACGTCAAAGTGTAGAGGCATACATCGCGGTGGTCCGAACCGTCGTTCGCGGTCGGAAGGCCTGTTCCGAATCAAATCCTGCTAGGCCACCTTCCACATTCCGTTCGTATCGAAGACTATTAATCCTATTAGGTCAATTGGTTCTGCGTGCCGGCAGAACTCGACCTGCCCACCACAGTTACTCTTCCGACATCTCTCCGTCGGCGTCTCCGCGACTACCAGGTGGGAGGGAAGAGTGCGGCAGACGCCCTTGCCGATCTTATGGACGAAGTCCCACCAGACTACTTCCGTCGTGACTTGCAGCAATCCCTCGAGATGCGACCTCGGATGGGCCTTGAACAGTTCAGAAAACGGCATCGACTCTCAGGTCGATGAGGTTCCAGCTCACCTTCGCGCCCACCGCCGATCAGAGTTTCGCCTCGCTCCCGCATCCAGTCCAGAGGCTATTCGATCGGGCGTTCGACCTGCTGGAGCGGGAACCGCGTCGTGCGAGTGTAGACCTTGACGTCCACCAGCTCTATGGCTACCGAAACGTCTGGACACTGCGGATCCCGCCGTATCGCGGAATCTACGCCATCGACGGGAGTGAGGTCGTGATGGTAATCTTCGGCCACCGCGACACAGTGTACTCGAGCCTTCACCGTCTTATCCCCCCGCGTCGCCAATCCATTTCAACGGCGACACCCTCACAACGGCACCAGGTGCAACCATGTTTGCGTGTGATGCACTCCTCTTCGATACCCTACCCGTTTGTCCGACGAACAGGCCCCTTAAACACTCGCCCTCGGCGGGGAGAGATCGGTCGCTACCCGTAGAAGGACGAGGGGACATGGGAGCGGCGAATCTATTCCTGTTTGCATCAAATAGACAGGCCGAGAGGGACGGAGGGGGGAGCGGTCCGGCCCTCTCGGCGTGCGGGATTCAGGACCTAGGGGCGTTCGTTTACCACAACGGTGGTGTCCGGTTTCGCGGGGGTTGTAGGGTAGACGTTGGTGACGGTCGGCTGCGGGGCAGCTGCGGGGGGGTTGACGACGGTGACCGAGGGCGCCGGTGCGGGCGGGGTCTCGGTTCGCGTAGTAACCACTTCGGCCGATCCCGTGTACGCGATGAGCGCGACACCAATAATCAAGAACAAAATGAAGAGGATGAGCCCCGCATCACCGGAAGCATGAGAGGAGAAATCGAAACACACCCCCGATCCCCCGCCGCATCGGTTGAGCACTCCGAGACTGAACGCCAGGACACCGAACGACAGGACGACCATGATGATCCCTGCCACTCGATAGGGGTGGATCATGCCGACATTGGTGCTGGTTACCGTTGTCATCTTGCCTACCTTCCTCAAAATAGGCGGTTGGTTAGGGCGTACATGAACCGGTCCTTGAACTGATTTAAGGGCAAATACGGGGGGTGACGCGGTCCGTCTCACGCGCGTGGGTTTTCGGGTGAGGCACGGCATCACCCTCCCCGCGGTTTCGTGCGTTCATCGCGGCCGGTCATTGACCGCGCGCGCCGCTCAGGAAGGTCGCGATCGAGTGGACTCAGTTCAAAGTTGACAACACGCTACCAACGGGTGGACTTTCAACGGTTGGACCCTCGACCAAGGTGCCGGAAGACACGGGAGACCCGAACTGAGACAACGCGAAAGCATGATGTGGGCGGAGGACGTCCGCTTTGGCGGTGGGGCATATGGTGAACGAGAAGGTGCTACGGTTTCAGGGAAAGAACAAAGAGCTGGGGCCATTGGGCGTGCAGATCGAGCAGCGCCTCAAGAAGGACGGGTACCAGACCCAGATCGCCTCCACACCAAAAGGAACCGTCATCCAGGCAAAGAAAGCCGGCATCTTGCGTGATATCATCACGGCCGATCGGGCGTTCACGATTGTCCTCTCGGGTCAGCCGAACGACTTCACGATCCGAATCGGGATCGGCAAGCTGATCCAAAACCTCGTGGTGGCAGCGGCAGAGGCGATCCTGCTGGAGGGAATCCCCCTGCTTGTCGATGTCCCCGAGATGCTCTGGACCGTACACGTCGAGAAGGGCATCGTACTCGAGATTACCGGAATAGTCGGTTGAACCGGCCGACCCGCCTGCCCCGGCTCTGCTGATTCGAAGGGCCGGGGCGGCCTCGCGCGCTCCTCGCGATCGGACATCGGCTGCGCGCGTCCTTCATGACGTTCGCGCCACTATAGGATCGAGTCGTCGCTCAACCGACGAATGGAAGCAGCGAGGGTAGGGCTGTGAAGAGAATCGTAAGCAGACCCACGGAGATCAGCAGCCCACCCAGGACTATTCGGAGGCGCTCCTCCGGAACGTGCTCGTGAAGGTATCCTGCCCCCCTGGATGAAACCGCCGTAATCATGATCAAGGCGGCGGTCACCGCGACGAATACGAGCACGACATTGCCCGTCGAGGCCACGAACAGAATGGCCAGGATCTGGGTGTTATCCCCCATCTCGAGCAGGAAAGCGAGCCCGAGGGCGGCGGTCCGAACCTGTCGTGCGGTGTGGGCTACTGCGGGAGTCCCCTCGCCCGGCTCGTGAACGGGGCCGGGAACCCTCAGAATCTCGCGAACGCCGAACGCGACAAGGACCAGCCCCCCGGCCACCTTTACCCAGAAGAGATACGGGCCGAGAACGGTCTCAGCCCCATATCCGAGGGTAACTGACACTACGGTCGCCGCCCCGAGACCAACGGACGCCCCGATGAAGACGTCCCGATACGGGTGGCGCGTCGCGAGAGTGATGACGCCGAAGTTCGATTTGCCGGGAAGCTGGAGTACCGCAACCACCGCGAAGACTACAATCCCTTCGATCAGTGGATTCGCGTCCAAGAATCCCGCCTCCACCGGTCAGGGCCTCACAGGGATGACTGCTTCGTCGGGGGTGGCGCGAGAACATCCCGCACCTAGGTAGCCCGTAATCCGTGGGCTTCCAGTCGGGGAGGGGCCGGGCGCTCGGACGGCGGTCATGCGGGGGATTTGAACCATTCAGTCATGTCCCCTCCGACCACGGTCGGTTATCGACCGCGCGCGCCCGTCAGGAGGCTCGCGTTAGCGCCCCGGCCCACGCCCCCTCGCTCTACTGTGCAAACCTCCTGTACTATGTCCGAGTCGGCTGGTCGCACCGAGCGCCCGCGTTCGCGCGCCAAGTTTCCGAGAGGGACGCCCGTCCTCTTCCCCCGCCCTCAAGGTTTGACGGTCGATGGAGGCACCCGGCAAGTAGCCGCGTCTCCCCTTTCTCTCCGAGGAGACCGGGGCTCAGAACGGTTCCCCTTCGTCGACCTCTCGTACGTTAGACCGACCCAACCCCGACGGGGTCGGGCCACCGGGTTTGGGAATGCGGGCTCGACCTCGGTCGAACCATGACCTGCTCCACAGAGCGACGTACACGAGTGCGAGGAGAACGGGAACCTCGACCAGCGGACCGATGACCGAGGCGAACGCGACCTGGGAGGCGACCCCGAAGACGACCACCGCCACCGCGATCGCGAGTTCGAAGTCGTTGCTCGCCGCGGTGAACGCGACGGTCACCGACTTCTCGTACCCGAAGTTGAGCCAACGGCTGCCGAGGAATCCCAGCGCCCACATCCCGAGGAAGTACGCTAGGAGCGGCGCGACCACTCGGAGGACCGTGAAGGGAAGGGTGGTGATGGAGAGGCCCTGGATGGCGAACATCACCACGATCGTGAAGAGGAGACCCCACAGCGTCAGGCGGCTCACCGTGGGAGCGAACCGGTCGTCGTACCACGTTCGTCCTTTCCATCGGGCGAGACCGAGTCGGCTGACCAGGGCCGCCGCTAGCGGAACCCCCAGGAAGACCAGCACACTCAGCGCTACCGTGGAGGCGTCTACCGAGATTGCTTGCGAGGGCAGGTGGAGCCACGCGGGAAGGATGTCCAGGTAGAAGACCGCCAACCCGGCGTACGCGAGGATCTGGAACACCGCGTTGAGCGCGACCAGTACGGTGGCGTACTCCGCGTCCCCGCCCGCGAGTTGGTTCCAGACCAGTACCATGGCGATGCACCGGGCCAGCCCGACCAGTATTACTCCCGTCCTTAGGAGGGGGGCGTCGGGGAGAAGCGCCCACGCCAGCGCGAACATGACGGCGGGTCCAACGACCCAGTTCAGAACGAGAGGGAAAACGGTCGCCCGCCACCCTCGGGTGACCTCCCGAATCCGGCCGTACCGCACTCGAGCCAGAATCGGGTACATCATCAGCAGAAGACCGATGGCAATCGGTACCGACACCGACTGGATTTGCCAGAGACCCAGCGCGGTGCCGATTCCCGGCCACACACGGCCCACGGTGAGGCCGACCGCCATGGCCGAAAGGACCCATACGGGGAGATACCGATCCACGACGTCGAGCTGACCGCCCGGCGGAGGGGTCGACGGAAGAGCCCCTCCCGGTGAAACAGCGGCCAAGCTCACCTCGAACCCTAGGCGTCGATGCGACCCCGAACGACCGAGGGGGGCACGCGCCGAGAAAGTCTGAGCCGTGAAGGGCGACCGCTCCTTGCAGGGGCATCGGCCGTCGGCGCGGTCTGTTGGCGGGTGCAGACTGGGGGTGGGGCTACGCGGGAGGTCATTATGCCGGTCTCGCGGAAATGTCCTCGGCAACCCCTTTCCGGCGGCGGTCCGTGATGACGAGCTCGGTCCGGAGGCCTTTCACGAGCTCCGCGAGTCGGTCGCGGACCTGCCGGAAGCCGCCTTCGTCCAGGTGCGCCGGGTCGGGGAGCGCCCAGTCCCTCAGCTCGAGGGTCTTGAGACGCGCCGGACAGCTCGCGTCATCGAGGCATCCCATGGTGACCCGAACCCGAGCGCGGTCCATCATCTCGGGGGTCAACAGCTGTGGCGGATGCGGCGGAAGGCCCAGCCCGAGTTCGCGGAGCATCGACCCCGTCCGCGGGTTCACCGACGCCGCCGGACTCGTTCCGGCCGAGATCGCGGTCCACCCCTCGGGAGGGTTCGCGTTGAACATCGCCTCGGCCATCAGCGAGCGGCCGGAGTTCCCGACGCAGATGAACAGAACGACCTTGGGTGCCGTCATAGATGGGGGCCCCCGGGTTTCGTCGCGCGGACCTCTCCGGATACGACCCCGAGCTCGGCTTGGGCCCGCAGGGAATCCGGCGTAGGATCCTCTCCGTGAACCGTCACCTCGATGGATTCGAATCCGGCCGAACGCAAGCGCTCGGCCACCTCATCGCGGGTAAGCGCTCCCGAGGAACAGGAGGCCCATCGCTCAAGGTCGTTCCTCAGTTCGTCGGAGATAGGACGCGTGGCGAGAACGTCCGCGACCATGAGGCGCCCCCCGGGTCTCAGGACCCGAAACGCTTCGCGGTAGACCTGGCCCTTGTCCGGAACGAGGTTGATGACGCAGTTCGAAAGGACGACGTCGACCGAGACGTCCGCCACCGGGAGGTGCTCGATCTCCCCGAGGCGGAACTCGACGTTGGTCTGACCGTTCGTGTGTGCCAGACCGCGTGCGCGGGAGACCATTTCGGGCGTCATGTCCACGCCGATCACACGACCCGACGCACCGACCTTACTCGCGGCCAGGAAGCAGTCGATCCCGGCACCACTGCCGAGGTCGAGTACCACTTCCCCCGGTCGGAGCGCCGCGAGTTGCGAGGGGTTCCCGCATCCCAGACCGAGATTCGACCCTTCGGGGACGCTTGCCAGTTCAGAAACCGTGTAGCCCGGAGTACAACAGCCCGTTCCGGCCTCGTGGAGAGAGGATTCGGGAGAAGATCTGCCACAAGAGGGCCCACTCTCCCCGCAACCACCGGCGTCTTGCGCGCCAGCGAGGCCGCCGTATCGGTTCCGGACCGACCGACGAATCGTCTCCTCGTCTGGCTCGGGTTCGGTCATAGCATCTCCGCGAAGGCTCCCGGCTCCAGCTGGTAGTACATCCACTTCCCCCGCCGTCGGGCGGTCACGATGCCGGCCGACGTGAGTACGGACATGTGGTGGCTGACGGTGGCATGAGTGAGGCCAAGAGCGGCCTGGATCTCGCAGGCGCAGAGCTCTCCCTCCCGGCGGAGGATTGCCACCGCCGTCAGCCGCTGCTCATCGGAAAGCGCCCGAGCGCGCGCGAGGGCCTTCGCGAACCGGCTTCCCTTCACGACCTGCCTTCCCATCCCTTGGTAGCGGGGGAGGGAGCAGGCACCGTCCGAGCCAGTCAACCTTCCGAGCCGACCGATGAGGCCGGTCTCGGGCTTGGAGGACGCCATCATGTCGATGCAGGTCAACACACTATATGTAGATGTCTATCGACATAGGCACTTGACTTAGCATGGGTTCGGTCGGCGGCTAGTTGTCTGTGGATCCCAGGGGGTCGAGCCGAGGTGGAGGTTTAAGGTCGGACGGAATGGGCGAGGATCGAATGGTTTCGCAAGCCGAGAAGGCCGAGGCGTTCCGCGCACTGCATCACGGGGTTCGCGGGCTCGTCCTTCCTAATGCGTGGGACGTCCCGAGTGCGCGGGTATTCGAAGACGCCGGTTTCCCCGCGGTGGCGACCTCCAGCGCGGGACTCATGGTTTCCCTTGGATATCGGGACGGAGAGGAGATGCCCCGACGCGAATTGGCGGTGGCGGTCGGGCGAATTGCGAGGAAGCTCGCTGTCCCCCTCAGCGCCGACGTGGTCGCCGGATTCGGACGCACCCCTCGCGAAGTGACCGCCACGGTTCGGATGATGCTCGCGGCCGGGGCGGTTGGCATCAACTTAGAGGACCGGGATCCCTCGGGCCAGGGACTGTATCCGGATGCGGTCCAGGTCCGGAAACTCGAGGCGATTCAACGACTTGGAAAGTCGATGGGAATTCCTCTTGTGATCAACGCTCGGACCGACGCTCTTCGGCTCGCGCCCGGTGATGACGGGGAACGGCTTCACGAGGCGATCCGTCGTTCGATCGCGTACCGTGACGCGGGAGCGGATTGCGTCTATCCTATGGGATTGACCGATGCTGAATCCATCTCGACGTTCGTCCGTGCGCTCCGTTGCCCGGTGAACGTGATGATCCGGAAGGGACTCCCTCCGATCGCGGAGCTCGAGAAGCTGGGTGTGAAGCGGGTGAGCTTCGGCCCTTCCGCATCCTATGCGGCGATGGGACTACTCAAGCGAGCAAGCCTCGAGGTCCTTGCCCACGGCACCTACGGTTCCTTGCTGGACGGCGCGATCACTCACGATGAGCTGAACCTGCTTGCCGTGCCGAGGGACTCCGGAAGCGGCCTTCGGAGTTAGTCGTGGGCCACGGCGAGGTAGCGGTCCCGTCGGAAGGCCCCTCACTTCCGCGCATAGACGTACGTCTCTACCACGTGCCCTAGCCGAGAGGGCCTTCAAGACCGGGTGCCGTACCACGGGGATTGGCTGAGTTCCTGAGGTCGTCCCGACGGCGGATGAACTTCGTTCCCACCGCTGGGGAGGGGCCGGTGCCCGAAGGCCGCCATGTGGGAGAGTTGAACCCTCCCGTAGTGCCCTCCTCCGACACGTTTTCGGCTCCCCTTTGCGACGGTGCCTGGGCAAGACACGTACTGTTCCGCGGTGCGCTTCGGAGACGGGCTGTCCCAGAGAATCGGTCGGGATGGGTCGAATCAAATCGTCGAAAGATGAGGCGACATTCTTCGCGTGGCGTGCCGGGCCGCCTGCCGGAATTCTCGGGCCTCTCGAGGGGTCGATCCCGGTCGGCGGGGTCGGATTCAGCGGGCCGGGTCTCGAAGCTCAGACTGCCTCCGCAGCAGGTCAAGGATACGAGGATCACTCCGGGCCGGCTCGTAGAGACGGGAGTACATCAGCTCCAGGAGCGGCAACGCGTGCAATTGGAAGGCCTGCTCCATGCACGCTACAAAGGCGTCCCTCTCGTCAGAGGCGAAGTGGACGAAGCCCGCGAGAAACACCGTGAGCTCCCCGCTTTGGGCGCGCCTCTCGAGCCGGTCGATGGCGCGTCGCGCGCCTTCCGCGTTCCCCCGCCGGGCCGCCAGGAACCCCCGGTACATTTCCGTCCACGCACTGTCCGGCCTCAGCCGTTCCATCTCGTGGACCGTCTCCTCGGCCTTGGCGTAGTCGGGAAGGCCGAGGTAGTATTCGGCGAGATGCGCGTTCGTGCGGAATGAGACCAAGGATTTCGTCCGTTCCCAATGGGCCAGGGCGTCGGCCTCTCTTCCCGCGTACAAGTACGCCCGTCCGAGGAACGCCAGGATATTGACGTCCACCGGGTCGAGCCGCTGCGCGGCCTCGAGCAATCGTACGGTCTCGTCAATCTTTCCGTCTCCCGCGGCGATCTGGGCCAACCACCGGTAGGGATCGGGGAGACTGGGATTGAGCTCGATCGCCCGGCGAGCCTCGTTCTCGGCGCCGCGGAGGTCATCGGCGCCCAGCAAGAGTCCGGCGAGTGCGGAATGGGCTTCCGCGAGCGCGTCGTTCTGCTCGAGGGCATTCGCCAGCTCCTCGCGGGAACGCTGGACCGAATCGACGAACGGGATCGCACCTTCGCCGCCCAGCCAAAGCTGGCATTCGGCCACCCCCACCCTCGCCCGGGCGAACTGCGGGTCCCGACGGACCGCCGTTTCGAAGAAGGTGAGGGCCTGTCGGATGGTTGCTTCCGACCCTTTCTCCCCCAGCAGCTTCTTTCCATGCAGAAAGTCGGCGTACGCTTCCATGTCGTGAGTGTCCGGCGAGCTGGGGGCCATTGAGGGACGGGCCTCCCCGCGACGCCCCGAAACGTGCACCGAGATGGACGTCGCGATCTGCCCCGCGATGTCGTCTTGGATCGCGAAGATGTCGTCGAGCGGTCGGTCGTATCGCGACGACCAGAGATGCTCCTCCGAACGGGTATCGACCAGTTGCGCCGTGATCCGAACGCGGTTGCCGGCCTTCCGAACGCTCCCCTCGAGCACCACGCCGACGTCGAGTTCTTGTCCGACGTCCCGTATGGATTTGGACGAGCCCTTGTACCGTCGGACCGAAGTCCTCGCGATGACTCTGAGGCTTGGGATCTGGGAGGCCCGCGAAATGAGTTCGTCGGTGAGACCGTCGGCGAAGTACTCGTCACTGGCATCTAGGCTCATGTTGGCGAACGGGAGCACCGCCAGGCGGAGGTTCGAGCTAGGCTCGACTCCCGTGGGGCGGGATTGGGCCGTATCCCCCGAGAGCATGACCCGGTAGATGTCGACGGGAAACTCGACGTTCTTGAGCGCTCGGGAGCCGACCTTCTCGATGGGGACGTGCAGTTTGTTTCGGACCTGATCGAACACGGACCCGGAAACGCAGATCCCGCCCGGCTCAGCCAGGGGCTCGATCCGAGAGGCGACGTTCACGGCGTCTCCCACAATGTCGTCCCCCTCTTCGACGACGTCCCCGACGTGAATCCCGACCCGAAGAACGATTCGCTCCTTGGAGGAAGGGAGGGAGTTTCGTCGGGCCACCGCCCCTTGGATCTCCACCGCGCATCGCACCGACTCCACGGCGCTGGAGAACTCGACCAAGAATCCGTCGCCCAGCGTCTTCACCTCCCGCCCTCCGTGGGCCGCAAAGAGCGGTCGCAGAAGCGACTGGTGCTCCTTGCGCAGCCGCAATGCCTCCTCCTCGTCCCGCTGCCCTAGCTTCGTGAATCCCACCATGTCGGTGAACATGATGGCGGCGAGGCGGCGGGTCGGAGCCACGAGCCGAGAACGACCTTTGTTAGATTAAATCCCGCTCCGCGGAAGACGCATCGGTCCACTCGGTACACCCCGTGGACCCGTCGGCCGGAAAGGGCCGGGTGCCGTGACGGCCGTGATGCGGGGGATTTGAACCATTCAGTTGCCCCCCCCAAAGGGTGCTTTGAACGGTCACCCGATGAAGGATCGGTGTCGCCACTGAACGGGTTCCGCGCGATTTGCGATCGCTACCCGGGTGCGGGCGTGTCCTGTCGAGGTCGGACGCGGCGACCGAGCGGACGAGGGCACTGGGCGATGCGACAGTAACGAGGGTGGCAGGCGTGAGAGCGCCTTTCCGTCGACGGCGTTCACCGGGAAGGTCGTTCGGCCTCGGAGGCCGTGGGGTTGGCGGGTACGCGAGTGGCCCGACGGGGCGGCCAGCCGGGCGCGAAGACGCCGGCGATCTGGAGTATCAGGTAGGCGACCACGAACAGCACGGTCGCGACCAGAAGGATGTCGATGTAGCGGAAGTACGAGGAGACGGCCGTCCAGTTGGACCGGAGTACCATCCCGGCGTACACCAGGGCGAGGGTGAAGGGAATCGAACCGAGCAACGTGTACACCCCGAAGCGGACCGGATTCATCTTGGCCGTTCCGGCAGGGTAGGAGATGTAGGCCCGCACCACGGGTACGAGGCGCGCGAGGGCGACCGTGGCCTCACCCCTACGTGCAAAGAATCGGTCCATCCGCTCGAGATGGCGGGGTTGCAGCCGCAGACGCCCGATGCCGAAACCCGTGATGCGCTCGCGCCACAAGCGGCCGACCGCGTAGGCGGCGAACGAACCCACCAGGCCGCCGGCCAAAGCGGCCACGAGCGATCCTCCGAGCGAGAACGTCCCTTCCGCAACCAGGAAGCCTGTGAACGGAAGGATGATCTCGGAGGGCAGGGGGGGTAACCCGAAGCTTTCGACCGCCATCAGCGCGAAAAGACCCGGCAAGCCGACCGTCGTCAGGACGGTGGTGATGAAGTCGGCAACGCTGCCGATCAGCGAGAACGTCACGGTGGAGCTCCTCGGTCGCGACGTCCCGCTCTACGACGCGCCGGGATTCTCATAGAGCCTGTAAACGGGGACCGAGAGGCGGGCGTCCGTCCGTGACGGTATCCTCTCGAACGAGAACGATTTCGAGCATCCGCCACAGGAAACCGACTCGCACCGAGGAACGAGAGCGCGATACCGACCACCGTGCAGACCACTCTCCCCCGTTCACGCCGCGCAGCCGTTCACCGCGTAGTCGTCCCCGTTGAACTCGGCGAACCCGTAGTCCTCGTAGAGGTCCGACTCGGTGACCGTCACATGATTCACGGGATCGTAGAAGACAACCACCGCGGTGGTTGCGTCGTAGGAGAGGATGACCGAGGGGCCGAGAAGCTTGTGGAGTTGGGAGAGCGTCGAGGCGGGGATAGAGGGGTTGTCGGTCTGACAACCCGCCTGGGCTCCCCCGCCTCCGCCCCCCCCGCCCGGTGAGGTCGGGGTTTGTAGCAGGGGAACCGCGTGGTGAGCGACCGGGTTAGCGGCAACGACCGCGGTGATGACAATCAGGCTCAGAATCCCGGCGGCGGCCCGGTAGCTCACGGGCCATCGAAGGGGGGCGGGTCCCGTCGGCCGATTCGACCGGCCCTTCGAGCGCGCCTCGGAGCTGCGGGGGACGGAAACTCTCGCGCCCTGGCGCCGGAGCAGCAGGGCGAGGGTGTTGCCGATGAGGAGCGCGACTAGAATCCCGAGGCTCGGCATGAAGAGAGGAAGGAACGCGGCCGAAATCCCGACGACTCCCGCGAAGAGGACCTGTTGGTGGGCGGCCCCCGGGGCCGTCCGTGGTTCGACGACCATGAAGAGGGCGAAGAAGAGGGTCGCCGGATCGACCGCCTGGAGCAGCAGCACGTGAGGGTCTACGCTGGTTCCCGCCACCAAATGCTGCACAGCGGCGAGGAGTCCGTACGTCACCAAGAACACGGCGGGGAGCCGCCACTGACGCGGAGTGCGAGCCAGCAGCACGAGGCCCAGAGCGATGATCGCGACCTCGCCGTAGGGCCCGATTCCGACCCACCATGCCGGTGCGAGTCCGAGGAAGAGGGCGCCAAACAGGATTCCCGTGGCCGCCGGGTTGAACCAGGGCCGGCCCCGGAAGCGGAGAACGTGTCGGAACGCGACCGCGGCAAAGGCGACGGTCGCGACCAACACCAGGCTCGCCGTGGGCGGGAAGATGAGGGCGATGAATAGGCCGGTCGCGAGCGCGGAGTCGGGGAAGCGAGGTCGATCATACCGGACCGACTGGAAACCAAGGTCGACGATGCCGGCAATGACCGGGGTGATCACTAGGGAAGTCGCGCCGAGTCCCCCGAGGTAGTTCGAGCCATAGATACCGAGTCCGACCAGCACCAGCCAGAGGAGGCGAACGGGGGGCAGGGCACGACGGAAGACCGCTCTCAACGTCGGCACGGCGGAGGGTGTGCCGACCATCGTTCCCTCCGCGGCCACCTTCCCCCCGACCCGGGAACTTGGCTTAAACCCTCCGTTTCCTGGCTCTCGGACCGGGGGCCCGACCGGGTCCTCCGAATCGGCGCGAGGTCCAGGACCCGCCCGCCGACCTCCGCGCGGCCCTGCGCGCTCATCGCGGTCGGGTCATCGATCTCGCGTGCCCCGCATCAGGATCGCGGTGGCGAATCACGCGGAGACAGGCCAGGACGACCGCGCTCGGCCAACGTGTACGTCTGCAGTACTGATTCCCGGTGTTATCCTCATGAGCCGGCCCGCGGTAGGCTTCGCCGAGGACCGGTCATGAAGTGGGTAACTCGAGAGCATGCGAGAGTGGACCGGATCGCCTGTCCGTGGTTGATTCGGAAGTTCGTCGACCCCAAGGCGGAGTTCCTCTATGTTTCAAAAGAGAAGGTAATGGAAGTGGCTACGAGGGAGGGAGCCACCCCGTTCGACACGCCAGGGGCGGAGCTGCACCATTATGAGGAGGGGGGGAAGGAGTACGTGAGCTTTGACGCGATCATACGGAAGTACAAGCTCACGGACCCGGCCCTGCTCGCCCTCGCGAAGATCGTTCGCGTAGCGGACGGCGGCTCCGGCCGGGAACTCGAAGCGGGGGGACTCGAGGCCGCCGCGACCGGATTTCGGATGCTGGCCCGCGACGACCTAGAAAACCAGCGCCTCCAGTTCCCTCTCTACGACGCGCTCTACGCCTATTGCAAGTGGAAGATCGAAACGGGAGGGAAGCTCGAACACACGGGAGGCGGGTCTCCCTAGTGGTGCGGGGCAACGCCGAGCCTACCCGCCGACCGATCCTCCGGGTCGAGGATGGGACTCGGCAGGATGAGCCGGAGGTACAATGACAGGGAACAGCTCTCTCGGCTCGAGAGCGCCGGCAGTGAGACGGGATCGTCTTCTGTTGATGGGCACACGGGCCGCCCGGGGGTTCGGCGCCGGGGCCCTTTCGATCGTCATCGCTCTCGACCTCGCTGGAGTGGGCTACTCTTCGTTCGCCATCGGCATCCTTCTCGGTCTCGCACTGGGGGGAGCCGCGGCCTGGGCCATCGCGGTTCCTCGGATCGAATTGCGTTGGCGTCGTCGGTCGGTCTTTGTGTTGTCCGCGGTCGCGCTCGCCACCGGTGGCGGGCTCCTCTGGATCGATATCGCGAACCCGGCGCTTCTGCTCGCGGCTCTCTTTCTGGGAGGCATTGTTGCCGGTGGGGCCGACGTGAGTCCCCTCGGCGCGCTCGAGCAGGCCGCGCTCGCGGGAACGACGGCGGATCGGGTGAGAACGCAGACCTATGCCCTCTACAACCTCCTGGGGTACGTGGGGGTCGCCGTGGGCGCCCTCGCCGCCGGTCCGCTCTACGGACTGAGCGGTCCGACGTTTACGGGTTTCCCGACGGGCCCTCACGACGCGACGCTCCTCTTCTACGGTCTCCTCGGTCTCGCTCTGGTCCCCGCCTATCGGAGTCTTTCGAGCGACGTTGACCGTCAGGCGGGCGGTGAGCGGCCGTCTCCGCTCTCGCCGCCGAGCCGACCGATCGTCTACTCTCTCTCAGCGCTGTTCTCCGTCGACGCCTTCGCGGGCGGGCTCATCGTGAACAGCCTCGTTGTCTACTACTTCTCGGTCCAGTTCCACCCCGGGGTCGACCTTCTCGGGTTCGTCTTCTTTCTCAGCAACCTGGCCGCCGGCCTCTCTCTCGTCCTCGCCGCGCCGCTGGCCCGGCGGTTCGGTCTCGTCAACACCATGGTCTTCAGCCACATCCCGTCGAACGTCTTCCTCATCCTCGTCGTATTCGCTCCGTCCTTCCTGATCGCGTCCGTCCTCTGGGTCGCGCGCGCCACGCTCTCGCAGATGGACGTCCCCACGCGCCAGTCGTACATGCAAGCGGTGGTACCCCCCGAGGACCGCGCCGCGGCGGCGGGCTACACGACCGCGGCCCGGAGCTGTCAGGCGTTCGGCGCCCCCGTCACCGGGTCCTTCCTCGCGGCGGGCGGGCCGTGGGTAGCCGCCCCCTTCGCGCTCGCCGGATGCGTGAAGATTGGCTACGATGTCGCCGTCTACTCCCGTTTCCGCCGGCTTCGTCCACCCGAGGAGAACGTCGGTCGTCCCGACGCTTCGGTTCCTCACCAGGCGTTGAATCGACCCTGACGAGCGTCTAGTGGTCTCGGAGGTGGGCGCGCTCCTCGCGGTCGGTCACTGCCCGCCCGCCCTTGATCAACAAGCTCGTTCCGTAACGAGAAGCCGTGCGGTCAACTCTTCGAGCCGAATTCTAACGACGAGGGTGTAGAAACGGGGGGTTCCCCGACGGGAGGGGCCGGTCAGCAGTCGGCCGTCATGCGAGGGATATGAGCCATTCCGTCGTGTCGTCCCTTTCGACATCTACCCCCGTGCGGTCATCCCATATCCGCTCGCTGCGGCGCGAGGGTACCCGCATTCGGAACGGTCTACGGGAGGGCCCAATAGTGGTGTTGGGAGGTGTTCCCGGTGATCCGGTGGAGCGCGACCGCGTGGTCGAGGACAAGATGGGCGAAGAAGCGCCCGTGCTCGTCGCTGCCCGGCGGATCATCCGGAAAGTAGAACCCGTCCCGCTTGAGATCCTCCCAGAACAGCTCGGGCGTCAACGGATGGTCCGATGTCCCATCCTTAGCACAACGGTCGGCGCACTCGAGGGCCCGTCCGATCGGATCGCTCGATTCTCGGTGGCGGAGCTGCATGGCCGACCGAGGGACGCGGGGATGTATTTAGCTGAGGTCCACGGGGGAGAGACCTATGGTGAGGCACCCACCGATGGATCCATGGTCACGAATCCCTCGGAAAGGTCTGGGAGCGAAGAGGTCTCCACGGAGAACGCGCGCGGGCCGCGATGAGGTCGGCGCGACGTCGCTTCCCGAGCGGGAACCCACCCATTACAGAATCACGCGAGTGAGCGCCCACCCGTAGCCGGGTTCGCCCTCCGAAGGTCGTGGTAGCAGACACGGCAGTGTTTGGGACTTGGGTCCAGATCCTTAGGCGTGCAGGCGCACTGGCAAGGGTGCAGAGCGACCGATTCGTGGGTACTGCCGGTGGTGGTACAGAGGTCGCACACGGGTCCGGATGACGCCCCGCGTGGGATAGCCTCATCGCTGAACCTCCGTCCTTTCGGGAGGAAGGATTCCCCCTTCCGGATCGACTCTTTCGCCACGCGGATAGGAGTGTCCGGGAATATGTCTATCGTGCCTAGGTCCTGACGCTAGTTTGAGACTCGCGCAGACCGGACCCGGGCCCTGGGTTCGCGCCTTTCGCACCGGGGGAAGTCACAGGTGCCACGTCGGTCCGCCGTAGCCATCCGGTAGCCGGTGCAGGGTCTTTCCGCCGAACGGGTCCGGGCGAGGGGTCGCAGAGCGACCGGTCTTCTTACTGATGTATCGGTCGATCGCTTCGGCGGCCTTGGTTCCCGCGGCCATGGCGTAGACCACCGACTTTCCACCGGAGGCAAACACGCCTTCTACGTCGGTCATCCAGCCTTCCCGCTTTCCGACCGGCCAGCCCAGGGAGGAGAAGGTGAAGTCGAGCTCGGCGGGCAGTCCCGAGACATCCGCCTTCTCACCGGCCGCGATGATGACAGTGTCGCAGGGGATCACCTGCTCGGTGCCGGGGACGCTCACGACGGTGAGACGCCCCTGGGCGTCCGGGGGACCCGGTCTCGTGGTTTGGACCTCGATGCCCTGGACCTGAGTGCTCCCCAGGATCCGTGTCGGAGCCTTCTGGAAAAGGAAGTGGATCCCCTCGATCTCGCCGCCGCTTACCTCCTCCTCGCCCGCGGGCATCGCCTCTCGGGAGCGTCGGTAGACGACGGTGACATCCCCTTTCTCGGCGAGGCGAAGGCTCGAGCGCGCCGCGTCCAGGGCCACATCACCCGCCCCCACGACGACCACCTTCCGGCCCTTCCGACCGAGAAGGCCTTCTGGCCCCTTGTTGACGGCGAGCAAGAACGGCAACGCGTAGAAAACCCCCGGAAGGTGTTCTCCCGGAATGCCCGGCGAACGAGGCTCGGAGGCTCCGATCGCCACGTAGACGGCAAGGTAGCCGTCTTGGAGCAAACTCTCCGGGGTGAAGTCCACGCCGGCCTTTTTCCCGAGAACGAAGGTGATGTCGAGGGCTCGGAACCGCCCCACGTCGGTGTCCAGCTCGGTGCCTTCCATGTGATACTTCGGGATCGAGTCCACCTGACCCCCGAGGAACTCTTGCTGCTCGTAGACGGACACTGAGTAGCCGCGAAGGCCGAGCTCCCACGCGGCCATGAGGCCCGACGGGCCTCCCCCAACGATCGCGACCCGTTGGTGCTTAGGGGCGCTGGCCACGTATTGGAGGTCCGACTTGCCGAGCTCGAGAGCGGCCCGTTTGAGGTGACGGATGGCGATAGGGACCCCACGACCGGCCATGATGCAATCCTCTTCGCAGTAGTGGTAGCAAGTTTTACACAGGACGTTGGCGAGAGGATTCTCCTGGATCGTGAGGCGGGCGGCGTCGTCGAACCGCCGCTGGGCGAGGAGGGAGATGTACCCCCGGCAATCCTGGGTGATCGGGCAGGCTTGCACGCAGTACGGCATCGCGCACTGCAGACATCGTTGAGCTTCCAGGACCGCTTCTTCGGGGGAGTACGAGTGGAGGATCTCCCCGAAGCCCGCCCGTTCCTCCTGGGACTCCTCGGGGATGGGTGTCCTCTCGTACCGCGATTTTTCGTCCGTCATCGCCCTCGGTAGAGCCAGTGCGAGCCCGTATCGGGGAGGCGGACTTAGCCTCGATGGCCGTCCGCGAAGAGAACGTTTCGTGCCCCTTCAATCGGGACGGTCGCGGTCGAGATCATGCCGACGCGTTTGGGGGCTGGAGTACTCCCCCGTGCGAGCGGACGGTTCGCAGCGTTCTACCGTTCAAGTATACTGAAACTTGGTCATCCGGGAACGGACTACCGGCAACCGCTTCGAGATCGAACCCTCCAGGTCCTGCACGGCTGCTTTCGTCCAGAAGCCCCACAGATCGATCATCAGGGCATGACGTCGCTCTCGGTGGACCCGACGGACCGTCACATCGACCCGGGCGCCCGAGAGGTCCGAAAGACGGGCCGAGAACGAGCGGGCAGAGCCGACCGATGCCCAGGCACCGCTCTCGAGGGTGGCCAGTAGGTCCCCGACCGGCTCCGAGGCGTTCGGGTCCTTCCCGGGTCGGGGTGGCGGGAGCCAACCCCCCGGCGAAACCTCCCAATGGTCGACACGACGGAAGCGTCGGGCCGCCAAAGCGTGGAGCGTGGCGGCGGCCATCAGGATCAAGGTCCCCCGTTCCACGATCTTCTTCTCTCTCAGGAACCCGGCCAGCTGTTCCAACAGCGGGACGCCGTTCGGATTCAGCGGTTCGGGGGCGAGGTCCAGCTCCAGGTGGACGTGGCTGTACGAGCGATCTCGACGCCGCCGGTTCGAGCGAGGGCCCGAAACGGACTGCGTCGGGGTGGAGAGCAACTCCCCGACTCCGGGGGCGGCGAGCGCCGGTTCGGTCTCTTTCGGAGGAACCATGGAACCCCAGGCGGTCGTCTCGACAAGAGCGTTGTCCCTCGTAGAGCCGGGTCGGAACCCACAGGCCGCCCGGCGTCGTCGACCTACCCAAAGGGACCCGCCGCGTGGGAGGCGCCGGGGGAGGGGGCACCGCACCTCCGCCGACTGGCTCGGCAGCGTGATCGCAGGTGCGAGCTCTCGTGGAGGGGTGCCGCGGCGGCTATGAGGCTCGGAAAGGGCCCGCCAAGACGTCCCGGGGTTGCCCCGGCCGGGTGGTGCGGCGAGGAACGCGCCTACAGGGGAGGGGTTCGGCCCCGCGCGAAGCGTCCGGGCGCTCTCCCGGAAAGGTCGAACCGTGCGACGGGCCTAGGAGCCTCGCTCGTCAGTCGAAATGCCTCGCGACCGCCACGAGATAGATGAGGAGGAGCACGACGATAACGAGGCCGAGCCAGGAGCTGGCGATGAAGTCCACTACGCCGTAGAAGAGGAGCACGAGAATGGCGAGGACCAGCGCCCACAACTCTTGGTTCCAAAGGCCGACCGCCACGGCGAGGATGATGATCCCGATGATCAGCACTATGATGCCCCCTATGGTTCCGGACATCCCGAACACGCTGGTCACCCCCACTCCTCCGAGAGCCACGCCCGCGACGCCGAGCACGAGGAGCAGGCCGAGGACGATGACGAAAAGTCCGAAAAGCCCAATCAAGATAGCCAGGATGGCCACGCCCAGAGGGAGTCCGCCTATGCTGCTACTGCTAGCCATGAGGACCGACCCAAGCTCGACCCCTAAGAGGGTTACCTTAACGAGAATTCAGGAGGGGCGGCCCCCGAAACACCTCCGCGGGGGATGTCACGTCGATGTGGATCAGCGATTCTTCACCGTGGGAACTCGAACCGGGAGCCGGGAAGGGAAGCAGATAATCGCGGCGGAGAACCGGGCGGGCAGCTCCGAGGGATAACGCCGTCCGTTCCGTCAGCCAGCGAGCCAAGCCCGAAGCCGTCACCCGGGCGGCCTCCGAAGCAGGGGGGTACCAATTCCAGTTCACATCCCTCAGGAGGCACGCAATCTCTGGGAGATCCGTCTCCCTCGGATTCTCCGTTCCGACTTCACCCGCCCGTCCATCAGTTCCCCGCACTGGTTGGACGCGGCTCGTCGGTGAGGGTGGGGAAGCTCCTCGATGATTCGGAATCCCCTTAATCCGACTCAAGGGAGCGAATATCACCCCTAGGACCTCCCAAGTCCTCAGGTAAGAACATGGTTCAGCGGAGCTTGGTCACGCTTCTCGCGGCGCTCGGTGGCATCTTGATCGTTCTTGGAGGGCTTCTGGGATTCCTTCTCAGCCTCGCTCCCTATGGGGTCGGTGCCTGTGGGTACGGTCAGCATTACTGCGGCCCGGTGACCGCCCTCGTGGCGGGGGTGCTCGCGGTCATCTTCGGTCTCGTAATCCTGGTCTATTCGGGCTTCACCCAGCTTCGGGGTGCCGAGCGCAGCCTGACCGGCGGAGTGGTTCTGATAATCCTCGGGATCATCCCGTGGATTATCGCCGGCGGATGGCTCCTCGTCGCCGTGGGATCGTTCTTGACGGTCATGGCCGGCCTTGTCCTCCTGGCGCAGATCCTGTTGGGCAACCCTCACATCGTGACGACACAGCCGCCACCGTGAATTCGCGCGGCACCTCCGGGGAGGGACCGGGTGAGCCGACAGGAGCGCTCTTCCGGCTCCCTCGTGCGGAGCGGCCTACACCCTTCGATCGAGCGGCCGGAGTCCCCGACCGCTCCCTTGCGGAGCCTTCAAATTCGTTCTGAGGTCTCGGAGGGGAGAGAGGGGAACCTCGTAGGCGGGTCCCGTGTCCACTAACCTCCGCATCAGCCTTACGATCCTATCGGTCGGGTTCGCTGTCGAGGGGGGTGGCGAGGTCTACTCGCTCCTCACGGCCGGCTCCTTCCTGCCCGGGACAAGCCTGCTTTTCCTCCTTCCGGCCGTCGTGACCCTGCTCGGTCTCCTCTTCATTCTTATCGGACGTCACGAGTGGGACGAGCTCCACCGGGCACGGGTCCGCCGAGCGAACCTGATCTTCGGCCTGAGTCTCTTGGCAGGGTTCGTCGCGGGCATCGAGGTCACGTTGCTCGCGGCGTACCCGGACGTCGGCGCTCCGCTCTGGGCGGAGGTGCTGTTCGGGGCGGCGGTCGGTTCGTTCCTCCTGGGCACGTTCGTCACCTACGCTCAACTCGTGTTCCACCTCGTCACTCGTCCGAGCAAGGTGGCGCTCGTTGTTTCGACCTTCTGGGCGCTGGTGGTGTCGGCCTTCATCGCGCAGACGCTCGCCGCGGACCTCCCCTCCATCCTCGGATTGATCGGGGCCCACTCGTTTTCGTTCGAGTATCTGATTTCGCCCGTGGACTATCTCACGTCGTTCCTGTTCATCTCGTATTTTCTCCTTATCGGGGCGTACGTGGACGCCCACATCACGGTGGCCCGACGGCGCGCGACATGGCTTGGCAAGGCGACCGGGTCCGTCAAGGCCGTTGCGGCTCTCACGGCCTCCTCCGGAACCGGGATGTCCGTGACCCCGCCTCCCGCCACGGCGGAACCGACGGCCGGATCGGGGACGACGGCTCCGTCGGTTTCCGGGACGGATCCCTCAGCTGGGAACGGCTCCGGTTAGCCCCGTATCGCCGCACGCTCGAGATGGCTTGGAGCGATTCTCACCGATGACGTCCTCGACCCCGTGAGATTCGAACACCAGGGGGCTCCATGCCCCTGCCCTGTAGGACCGTGACCCGCCACCGGGGCCGCGGCTCACTATTGGGTCGATCGCCCGTCACCGAAACTCACCCAAGTCTGCGTCGGGGCGAGCGCGGAGAGACTCGGTACTCACAGAGTAACGAGTCGCTCCGGTCCGGGAGTCGCATTCAATTGGAGCCGCCCGAGCGACGGGCCCCGGGCCCGAACGCGTACCACAGGAGGACCACAACCACGATCAGGATCAGCAGTGCAAAGGGTCCGATCAGGAACAGAAACAAGATCGCCAAGACGAGTAACAGCAGGGCCGCTCCGAGGCTAATGGTGTGCGCCATGGTGAAGTGCATCGACCAGGGGGGGATGGTCCTTCGCTTGATTCGAATCAAGCGATTGCTGGACAGTCGATCTCGAGGCGCGAGCCCTCCTGGTAGCGAAGCGAAGACCGAAGGTCTCCTTCCTGGAAGGGAAGAAGATGCCGCGACGCGTCCGAGTGAAGTCCGGTGCGCCGAAATCCGACGAAGCCCCGCGAGTCTCGTTGTGGGAAGGTAAGAAGGCGCCGCGGAGAACGCGGGTGACCTTCCTGGCGAAGAAAGGCGCGCAGACGCACGGTTACTGAGCACCGACACGAGGAGCATAGGGCCCGAGCAGGGAAGGGGGGCTGGTCGCACCCCCGCCCCGCGATACTATTCATGCGGCTCCCCGAGCTCCCGCTCGCCGCAGGCGACGATGACTCAATCTGAGTCTGTGTGGGGTTCCCCGCGAGGCGGACGAGTGCGCCCCTGACTATGGAGCGGAGGGAGTCGACCTGAAGCCTAGGGACCGGCGAAACGACGCGCCGCCAGGTCCGAGCATCCGGGGTAGCGCCGTTTCCGTCCACACACCGAAAAAGGGGGTCGAGGCTCGCTAGTGTAGGTACTCCCGGTAGCTCCGGAGTGGTTTCCGGACCCACTATACCAAAGTCCCGCAGGTCCTACTCGCGGTAAGAACTGTAGGACACGACCCGACAGTAAGGAAGGGTTGGCGGATGAGGGTCTACGTCGCCCGCCCCGTCGGAGGGTCACCGGGGCATTCCCCCGGCACCCAGTCTGACCTTTTAGAGGGTCAGGTACCCGAACAAGACGAGCACGACGACCACGACTACGATGAGTACGATCCATCCGATCATTGTTCTGCCTCAGACCTCCGTCACGACGACGGTAGGTGCGACGGGGGTAGGGACTGTCGGCGGCTCCGGCGGCTCAGGTGTGGGGGGGCGGATGTCGTGGTGGGCGTCCTGGCCCAGCTGCTCTCCCGCCTTCGCGATCTCACTGACCGCGGTCCTGGTGGCGTCGACGACGACCGTAACCCCTTCGACCACTAGCTTCGCGATCTCGCGCCCGACGGTCTCCACGCCTTCCATGGTCGCGGTACCCACCTCGGCGGGCACCTTCGCGACCTCGTGAGTGACGGGCTTGTTCTCTTCTCCGGTTGTGTTCCCCATGTTGATCCTCCCTTTCGCACCGGCTCGTCGAACCGAGTATGTGGGTTAACTGCCCCCTTAGCCCAAATCAAGGACTTCACGGCGCGGTCCGGGGGTTACCCCCACCAATCCGTTCTCGGAAACGCGAGCCAATGACGGGGGTGTCGAGCACCGACATGGGTCCGCTGCGCCACCGTCGATGAAGAGCCTGCGAGCAAGGCGTCGACCCATTCGAAGGTCGTCTCTCAGCAGGGTCCCGGCCGCGGAGAGGCCCCCCCAGCGATTGGCGGAGCGACCCCGCAACTAATATTGGACCCGTCACCATCCCGCCTTCCCCGCACGGTCTATTGGCCGGCGAGGGGTCCGGGGGGGTCTGGGATGCGAGTGCTCGTAGTCGACGACGATTGGGAGTTCCGAGACGAACTCGCCACCCTGCTCAGCGACAACGGCCATTCGGCGGCGGGCGTCACGTCAGCTTCCATGGCGATCAACGCCTTGGAGCGGGAGGAGTTCGACGTCATGTTCACCGACCTCAAGACGGGTCGGCGGAGCGGCATGGACCTCTTGGCCACCGCGCGGCAGCGGTGGCCCCGTCTCATCGTAGTCATGCTAACCGGCAACGCGACCGTGGAGACAGCCGTCCAGGCCATGCAGCTGGGCGCGTTCGATTACCTCCGCAAGCCAATCCACCCCGATCAGGTCCGTCGTGTCCTCGATCTCGTCAGCCAACAGCTCATGCTGACCCGGGCGGGAGCGAAGCCGCTCGACCCCGTCCAGTATGCCAGCGCCCTCGCCGCAGAGGGCGGTTACGAGGTGCTGCTCATCTCACCCCCTCCCGTCCACCTGACCACCGAGAAGGTCAGCCATGTCCCTCTCGA
>DASWZL010000057.1:0-1816 GCA_036404475.1 Thermoplasmata archaeon | reverse complement strand
GCTTGGGGTCGCGATCGAGAGCAAGTCCGGCCGTGAGGCGCTGCTTGGTCGCGTCCTGATCGACGCGACCGGAGACGGGGACCTCGCCGTCTCCGCGGGGGCGGGGTACATTAAGGGCCGCTCCCGGGATGGGAAGATGCGGCCGCTTACCCTCCTCTTCCGGATCGGCAACATCGATTCGGGCCGGCTGCTTCACTACGTCCGGGAGCACCCGGCCGAGTTCGCCCCCGATCCGGACATCCACATCGTGGACGCGGAGCGGGGCCTGTATCGGTTTTCGGGATTCTTCGGTCTGGTGGGGGCCGCGCGGGAACGACGGGAGATCGATCCGAACATTCATTATCTGCGCTTGGAGAACTTCGATCCGAAGCGGGGCATGGCCCTCGTGAACACGATTCGGATTTACGAGCGGGACGGGACGAAGGGGGAGGACCTCACCGACGCGGAGGTCCGGTCCCGCCGGATCCAGCGAGATCTCCTGCGGTTCATGCGCGGGCGAGTCCCAGGTTTGGAGTCGGTTGTGGTGATGGACACGGCGTCGAGTATCGGCGTGCGGGAAACCCGGCACATTCTCGGAGAGTATCTGCTGACGGAGGAGGACGTCACCACCAACCGATCATTCTCGGACACCATCCTCATCGCCCAGGGCAAGAAGGCCGCCGGGCAGCCCGTCCATACCCCCGACGCGGGAGAAGGATCGGAGACGGACGTCCAGGAACGAGGCATACTCTGGACGCTCTACACCTATCAGGTCCCCTACGCGTGCCTGATTCCCCGAGGAGTAGAAGATGTCCTCCTCACTGGTCGGTGCATTTCTGCCACCCACGAGGCGGACGGGTTCACGCGAGACCAGCCGACGTGCATGGGGACCGGGCAGGCGGCGGGAGCGGCTGCCGCACGGGCCTGCCAGGGAAAGGTCGGCGTGCGTGAAATCGACGTCCAGCATCTCCGCGCGCTCCTCGGGGCGCAAGGGCTTCGCGTGCGCTGAAGACCGCGGCGGGGACCGACCTGTCAGATCTGTCGAGGGGATTGGCGGAGATTGCATGTGGGGCGATGGGGGTGAAGAAGGTCACAGACATCTCGTGGCTGGCCTAACCCAGGGGCCCTCAAAGGATGAGGGTGAGGGAGGGGGGAGTGGAACAGATCTCGGTGTGAAAATGAGCTATAGGTCAAGAGTAGCAGCGAGGATTCGAAGGATGAAGGGCCTATGACTCAAGGGAAGTCTCGCGTGGGTCAGGAGGAGTTCCGGGCGAAGGAGCGGCGGCTGCGCCGACTCATGGACGAGCGAGGGTTCCCGCATCTCCTGCTCGCCTCCCAGGCGAATTTTTCCTGGCTGACAGGCGGGCGCGGGCACATCCTGTTGGCGAGCGAGGAGGCGTGTGCGGGTCTCCTCCTCACGCCAGGGGAGGTCCTACTCCTGACGAACAACATCGAGCTGCGCCGGCTCCAGGAGGAAGAGCTGCCGGGCCTCCCCGTATCGGCCCGGCAGGTCGGCTGGGACGAGCGGCGAACGCTCCTCTCCATGGTACAAGACATCTGCGGCGTGGCCGCGCCCGCGAGCGATCTGGATCCCGTGGTCGCCGCAACGATTGCGCCCCTGCGCTGGACGCTCTGCGCCGAAGAGCAGGCGCGCTACCGCGAGAGCTGTCGGCTTGCCGCCCTCGCGCTGGAGGAGGTCTGCCAGGCAGTTCGCCCCGGGCAGAGCGAATTCCGGATCGCCGGCCTCGTTTCGGCGACCACATACGAACGTGGCCTTGACCCAGTGTTGATTCTGGTGGCGAGCGATGAACGCGTCCATACCCGGCGCCATGCGCTG
>DASWZL010000056.1:0-30366 GCA_036404475.1 Thermoplasmata archaeon | reverse complement strand
GGGGTCTACCAGAATGTATCCGACCGGGGGTTCTTATCTCAGATTCCCAGTTTCATGGTCGCGTCGCGACTCCTGAACCGCCCCGAGGTCACCACGATACTCGGCCGGTTGGTCTCGCTCAGCGCCGCACCCTTGGCGGGGCTCGAAGAGGGTGGGGTCGTTGCACCTGACTCCACAGGGATACAGACTACCTCATTCGGCGCGTGGCGGGAAGCTAAACACGGGGAGCAGCGAGTAAAAAAGTGGCTGAAGGTCCACGCCATGGTTGGCACGAAGACACACGTTGTCCTCAGGGCGGTTGTCGGGGATGAGTACTCCGCGGATTCCGTCCAGTTCGGTCCCCTGCTTCGAGAGACCCTATCTGCGGGCTTTCGACCGAACGGCATTGTGGCCGACAAGGCGTACCTTTCTACCGAGAATTACGAGTTGGCGGACACGGCCGGGATCGAGGCCTACATTCCGTTCAAGGCGAACACCCTGTCGAACGAGGTCAACCGACTTCGCGGAGTCCCGAAGCCGGAGTCGTGGGAAAAGGCCTACCACCTATTCATGGCGAATCGCGAAGGGTTCAATAGTCGATACCATCGCCGTTCCAACGTCGAGGCAGTTTTCTCAGCGCTTAAGCGTAAGTTTGGAGAGAATATCCGGTCGAAGAACCGGGTCGCTCAGGTGAACGAAGTCCTCTGTAAATTGATCGCCTACAATCTGTCGGTGGTGGTCCATGAGATGTTTGAGAACGGCATCGCCCCCAGCTTTGTCGGGTAGCGTAGCCCGACGAACCTGCCAGAAAGATGGAGATGCTTGACCACCCGACGACGCAATGACACCGGACCGAAGCGGAACAGGGCTAGGCGTCTCAGTGTAAAACAAGCTGAAACGCGACCGAGGCTAGGATAGGCGCAGCCAGCGCGTTCAGGAACCCGATTATTCCCAAGCCGTAGCCGCTCTCCCAGAATGACTTGGGGTCAAGTCGATCCAACCTTCCGAGCACACTGCTGATTGGTGTAATGAAGAGGAAGGCGGCGCCCAAAACCGTCGCCCAGCCTGCGCCGAGCAAGTCGGCAATAGCACTAGGGTGGTATCCATAAAAAAAGACCGCGAGCAACCATCCCGCAAGAACCGCTCCAACCCCTGCGAGCCATCCTTTGCATCGGTCGCAGAGGTGGGGCTTCTTGCAGATGTACCAGAGGTGTTCGTACTGTCGCGCTAACGCCGGATTACGTCGCGCCTGACGGCTGACTTGTTTGCGGAAATCCTGGGTGGCAGCGTATGAGCGGCCGAGAACGGCCGCGAGCGCAACCAAGTAGATGAGCCCGAGACCCCACTGTGAGTGGGACAGGAAGAAGACCGAAACCCAGAGGGAACCGATTGTCGCCAGAGCTGAGAGTGTTACGGTGACCGCTATCGCGCGGTTAACTGTAGAGCGCTTTGTTCTGGACGCACGCCCACCCCCAAAGGGGCAGGGCCCCAAAGACAATCAGCAGCCCGGCGAGTATTCCAACCAAAACCATCGCGATGAGCCCAAGCGTGACGATTGCGACAGCCCCTACAACCGAAACTGCACCGACCAGGGCGACACGCCCGACACTTGGAATGCCTTCTAGCTCATGATCCTCGGCAGGAGTCCGTGCCTGAATCTCGGAGGCTGACATGTTAGCACCACATAGCCGGAGATTCAGCGGTTATCCCCAGACGGCCCCGCTCCCGGCCCATGTCGATGTCAGTCGCACCACCAACGAGTATTTACACTCTCGGAACCGGTATTTATAACCGGCCCAAATACCCGCCCAAGGCCGTGGCCAGGCCTCAATGACGCACCTCGAATCCCCCATCGAAAAAAGGGTCAAAAGACACCGAGGAGTCAAGATGCTTCACCAAGCTGCCGAGGCAGCCATCATCGGTGTGGCATTGGGGTCCCTTCTCTACGCGCTCCAGACGAACTGCTATGCCTGGGGATCCCTAGCTTGCGCGCAAATCTTCTTCATCGAAGTGGCTGCGGACTCAATAGATGCTCTCATCGTGTTGTTTCTGATCTTTGGAGGGGTCGTCTTCATTCTGTGGAGTCGCAAGCCCTCGCCCGACGAAGAACTGAAACCAAATCGGGAGGCTTGAAACGGTATGTCCCCGAAGTGGTCAAAAGCGTCCCAAAGCCATGCTACGCCGGCGCATGGTGTAGCAAGTGTAGCATACAAACGATACATGGAACGAACGAACCTATAAATAGGAGCCCTTATTTGGGGAGGCTACAAGCTATGAAGGCCAGCTCTCCCGCACCCTCAGGGCGACATCCCCATGCGACGAGCGTGAAAGCTCCCAGCCGGCCCGCCCCTCTCGAGGCCCGGGCCGCCGCTCCTCAGGCTCCCCCCGTGGCCGAGGTCTGCCCCAACTGCGGCTCGTCCCACCTGATCCGGGACGAGATCCGCGGGGAGATCGTCTGCGCCGACTGCGGGCTCGTGGTCGACCAGAGTGCCCTCGTCAGCGACCGTGGCCAGCGCGGGTCGAAGGAGGACACGGGCCGGGAGGCGCGCGGCTGGGGTCCCGTCATCTCTCCCCTCATGCCCGACAAGGGCCTCTTCAGCGAGATCGGCGTCCCGACGCGCGACTTCCAAGGGAACTCGCTGTCGAGGAACACCTCGCTGAAGTTCTATCACCTGCGAAAGCTCAACCACCGGCTCCGCGCCGCGCGCACCCACCAGAGGAACCTCGTGGTCGCGCTGGGCGAGTTGAACCGGCTCGCCGGCGTCCTCGGCCTCTCCCGGGAGGTCAAGGAGTCGGCGACGTACATCTACCGCCGGGCCCTCGAGCACAAGGCGACCCGCGGGAAGAAGATCGTCGCGCTGGTCGCGGCGAGCGTCTACGCCGCCTGCCGCCAATGCCACGTTCCGAGGACGATGAAGGAGGTCATCGCCCACTCCAAGGCGACCAAGATCGAGGTCGGCCGTGCCTACACGCTCCTCGCCCGGGAGCTCAAGCTGGGGCTCAAGCCGGTGGAGCCGCGCGACTACCTGGTTCGGTTCACGCAGGACCTGAACCTCTCGAAGGAGGTCCGTCAGAAAGTCCTCTCGCTCCTCGAGCAGGTGGAACAGGTCTACTCGACGAGCGGAGTGCTCCCGAACGGAATCCTCGCCACGATCATCTACATCGCGTCCAACCTGATGGGCGAGCCCCGCAGCCAAGACCGGATCGCGGCGGTCGCCAACGTGACCCCGGTGACCATCCGCAACCACTACAAGGAGCTCCTCGAGCTCCTCGGGCTCCCGAAGAACCTTACCAACCCGCAGGCTCGGGGCACGTTGCCCAGCGAAGCGGGAGCGACCGGGGAGAGCGTCGTCCTGGGCGCCCCCGCCGCCGGCCATTAAGAGGCACCGGAAGCGCCGGGGCGACGCCCCCGGAAACCAGATGAACCCGCGGGCGGGTCTCGGACCGTGCCCGCAATCCCCGCCCTGAGCTACTCCTCCTTCCGTGCGTATCAGGAATGCCCCCTGCGCTGGCGCTTCCTTTACGTCGAGAAGCTTCCCGAGGCCCCGCGGGGCTACTTCACCTTCGGACGGGTCGTCCACTCGGTCCTCGAGGAGCTCGTCGCGCCGCTCGTGGTCCCCTCGGCCCGACGGGCCGGCGAGAACGACCGACAACGAACGCTCGACGAGTGGCACGCCCGTTCGGGCGCCCCGCCCCCGGGGCGATGGATGAGCTCCGAAGAGATGCTTGCGGCGTACGAGCGGGCGTGGTCGAGCGAGGGGTATGCCTCCCCGGAAGAGGAGTCGCGCTACCGCGCCCTCGGCCGTGAGATCCTGCTGCGGTACTACGAGTTCCTCGTGCGGGAGCGACCTCTGCCGGTCGCGGTCGAGGAACACCTCGAGGCCCGCTGGGACGGGATCCCCGTCCACGGCTACATCGACCGGATCGACCGAACGCCGGCCGGGGGACTCGAAATCGTGGACTACAAGACGTCGCGCGACCTCTCAAACGACGACGCCCGCGAGTCCGACCAGCTCAGCCTCTACCAGGTGCTGGTCGAGAGCAACTACGCCGAGCCCGTTCAGGGCCTGACGCTCTACCATCTTCGGTCGTTGACGCCCCTACGGACCGCGCCGCGCGAGCGCGCCGCGCTCGCCGGGCTCCACGACCGGCTCGGGAGTGCGATGGACGGGATCCGGGCCGAGGCGTTCGAGCCTTCCCCGGGTCGCCACTGCACCCGGTGCGACTTCCAGGACCGGTGTCCCGAGTTCCGTTCGGTGCCGACGGCCGAGGGGGAACGGCTCCGCGGCCTCGTCGACCGGTTCGAATCCCTCCGAGCCGAGGAGGGGCGCCTCGAGAGCGAGCTTCGCCGGACGGCCGAGGAGCTCCACCGGGCTGCCGAAGAGCTCGGGGTCCATCGCGTCCCGGGCAGCCGCTCCGTGGCGGTGCGGCGTCGGGAGGAAGCGTGGCAGTACTCCCTCGACAGCGTCCGACCTCTCCTCGAGCGATCCGGGCTCGCGGCCCGGGTCGCGTCGGGCACCCCCGAGGAGGTCCGCCGGCTGATCCGGGACCCGACGGTCGACCCGGAGGTCCGTCGCAAGGTCGCTGAGACCGGGGCGCGTCGGGTGAAGTGGTACTGGGAGCTCGAGGACGGTCCGTCGGAGCCCTAGTCGCCCCTCGTTCGCGCAAAGGCTATGTTTCGTTCCCCGTACTCCCCCGTATGGGGATTCCCCTCGCTTCCGAGTCTCGCCTGGCGTCCCTGGAGGGCCGGACGCCCACGATCGCCACATTGTGCTCTCACTCGTCGTTGCAGATCTTCCACGGGGCGCGCGCCCTCGGGTTCCCGACCCTCGGCATCTCGGTCGGGCCTCCCCCGAGGTTCTACGATGCGTTCCCTCTCGCGCGGCCGGACCGATTCCTCTCGGTCCCGCGCGCGAAGGACCTCCCTTCGGCGGCCGAGAAGCTCCGGGCCGAGGGAGCGATCCTGATCCCTCACGGGTCGTTCGTGGAGTACGTCGGGGCCGACACGTTCGCCGACCTCGACGTTCCCGTGTTCGGGAACCGTGCCGTCCTCGCCTGGGAGTCCGACCGGGAGAAGGAGAGGCAGTGGCTCGATTCGGCCGGCGTCCCGATGCCTCGGCGCTACGACGACCCGTCCGAGGTCGACGGGCCGGTGATCGTGAAGTACTATGGCGCGAAGGGCGGCAAGGGGTTCTTCCTCGCCAAGAACCGCGCAGCGCTCGAGGGATTCACGCCGACCGGCCCGCACGTCATCCAGGAGTACGTGCTCGGGACCCGGTACTACATGCACTTCTTCTACTCTCCGCTCTCGGACCGCGGCTACCGTGTCGGTCACGGCTCCCTCGAGCTCCTCGGGATGGACCGGAGGGACGAGGCCAACATCGACGAGCTGTACAAGCTGGGGGCCGAAGAGGAGCTCCTGAAGGCCGGGATCCGCCCGACGTTTGTCGTCACCGGGAACGTCCCCGTGATCCTCCGAGAATCGCTGCTCCCAAGAGCGTTCGACGTCGCCGCTCGGATCGTCGAGCGGTCGATCGAGCTGTTCGGGGGAATGGTCGGCCCCTTCTGCGTCGAGGGGATCATGACCGAGGGGCTCGAGTTCAAGGTCTTCGAGGTCTCGACCCGCATCGTCGCCGGCACCAACCTGTTCATCTCGGGCAGCCCGTACTCCGACCTCCTCGAGCCCGGACTTTCGACGGGGAAGCGCATCGCTCAGGAAATCCAGCGGGGCCGGTCGGAGCACCGCTTGGCCGAGATCCTGAGCTGAGCGGGTCCGGCGTGGCTTGTCATTAAGGGGACGGCCGGGGCTCGGGGAAGTTAGATGCCGTCCGCGATCTCGTCCGTCCGCCTCGGTAAGACGTACCCGAAGGCGCGGCCGGGGAAGTTCGCGCTCGAGGACCTCTCCCTCGAGATCCCGACGGGGCGGGTCTACGGCCTCATCGGGCGGAACGGCGCCGGCAAGACGACGTTCGTTCGGATCGCGGCGACCCAGCTCGCCGCCACGCAAGGAACGGTCTTCGTTCTGGGGCACGACATCCGGAGCGAGGAGCGAGCGATCCGAACCCGCATCGCCTGCGTGCCCCAGGAGTCGCGTCCCCTCTATTTCCTCAACGTCGAGGAGGTCATCTATCTCTATCTGAAACTGCGCGGGCTCGACCCTCCGGAGTCCCGTCGCCGGACGCGGGACGTCCTGGAGGAGCTCTCGTTGACCGAGTACCGTCGGTTGCTCGTCTCGCGTCTTTCGGGGGGGATCCGCCGACGCACGATGTGCGCGATGGTGCTGGCTTCGGACGCCGATGTCCTCTTCTTGGACGAGCCGACCACCGGTCTCGACCCGATCGCCCGGCGGGAGGTCTGGCAGGCGATCCGTCGGGCGAGCCGAGAGAACCGGACGATCGTCCTGACGACCCACTACCTCGATGAGGCCGAAGCCCTCTCGTCCCGCCTCGCGCTCATCGAGTCCGGGAGGCTCAAACTCGAAGGGACGCCGGCGGACCTGCGCGCCCGGGTGAGGTACCCCTACCGCGTCACGATCCAGGGGTCGTTCCCCCGGGAGGAGCTCGACTCCTACGGGAAGGTCTCCGAGATCGAGGGGGGGATGCTCCTGTTCACCCGCGAGCGGGAGGCGCACGAGGTCGCCCGACGCGCCCTCGAGCGAGGTCTTCGCATCTCGATGGGTCCCGTGAGCCTCGAGGACATCTTCCTGGACGTCGTCGGAAAGTCGATCGAGGAGGACTCCGAATCCTCGGAGAAGGACGAGACCCTCGCGGAGGCCGAAGCGTGAGCGAGCGCAACCGTCTGCGTTCGGTCTTCACCCTCGTCCAGCTGAACGGTATCATCCCCATCCGGACGACGCCGCTCTACATCGTGAACACGCTCGCGTCCCCGCTCTCGTTCCTCTTCTTCATCTTCATCGTTTCGCGCGGGGTCTACCTCGACTACGGGATCACCGGCGGCATGGTGCTCACGATGATGACGGTCGGGACGAGCCTGCAGAGCGACCTCACCCACTACCGACACGACCTGAAGTTCCAGGACGTCGTGGTCGCCTCGCCGGTCGAGGCGCCGATCTACGTGACCGGCATGGCGCTGAGCGAGCTCGTGTACTCCCTGCCGGCGCTCGCGGTGTTCGTCGCGCTGTTCGTCGCGTGGGGGCACCCTACGGTGGCGAACCTGGCGGTGATCGCCGGCGTCCTCGTGCTCGTCTGGGCGTTCGCGAGCGCGCTCGCGTTCACGCTCGCCACGTACTTCCAGGACGTGCGGGAGACGTTCCTCTTCAGCCCGATGATCTCGCTCGTCCTCACCGTGCTTCCCCCGGTCTACTATCCGCTCTCCGCTCTCCCGGGGTGGGCCCAGGTCGCCGCCCTCATCTCCCCGACCACCTACGCCGCCGGGCTCGTCCAAGGGTCGTGCGGGCTGGCTCCGCTCACGCTCTCGGGCGCGGTCGTGGATTGGGGGGTACTGATCGCGTTCACGGTCGCCCTGTTCGTGATCGCCGCGGTGAAGGCCCGCTGGAAGGAGCCCTGAGCCCCCGGACGCGGGTCCGGCGCGCGTCGGGGCGGGCCCGTCGCGCGAGTCCTTATGTACCGGCCGATTGGTGGAGCCGCGATGCTTTCTTTTGCGGACAGTCGGAGCTTCGACTTGCCCGAGGAATGCCTCTCTCGATGTCTCTTTTGCGGGAAGGACCTCGTGGTCCTTCCGGACGACCGGCGCGCTGGAGCGTGCTTCGATTGCCTCTCGCTCTCCGTGCGTCCCCCCGCGCCCTGCCCGAGCTGCGGGGTCCTCATCCCCGGCGAGGAGCGCGGCGTGGGCTGCGCGAACTGCCGGTGGTACCCCCTCCGCGACTAGCGTCGTCCCCCGCGCCTCCGCTAAGCTTATCGGTCGACTCCCGTCCGTCGCCGAGGGCGTGCCGAGGTGGCTCAGTCCGGTACGGCGCGAGTCTGGAAAGCTCGTGGCGGAATACGCCTCGGGAGTTCAAACGCCGAGGACGGCCGACCCGTCGCGGCGGAGATTCTCCCCCTCGGCGCTCCCCGCTCGGCCCGGGACCCTATGGGGGGGTGTCCGGCCCCGCCATGACGGTCCCGGACCGAGCCCAGACCCCGGCGCTCCTGCAGGTCGACGCGATCCTGTCGCGGCTCTCGGGCCGACAAGCCCTGGAAGAGGTCTGCCGGTTCCTCCGGCATTCGTTTTCCCACTACCCGTGGGTCGGGGTCTATCGGCTCGACGGGACAGACCTCGTCCTCGACGCTTGGGAAGGGCCCCGGGCGACCGAGCACACGCGGATCCCCCTCGACCGCGGGATCTGCGGGCAGGCGGCGCGCGAGGGGCGCACGGTCCTCGTCGACGACGTGCGCTCCGACCCGAACTACCTCGCCTGCTTCCTCGAGACCCGGGCCGAGATCGTGGTCCCCATCCATCACGAGGGCCGCGTAGTCGGCGAGATCGACATCGACGGGAACGCCGTCAGGGCGTTCGACGCGTCCGACCGGCGGTTCCTCGAGGACGTCGCGGCGAGGCTCGGCCCCTCGGTCGAGCGATCGGGCGCCGAGCGGCCGCCCGCGTGAGACCGCGCCCGATCGTCGCGAGCGCCTCGGAGAGCGCCGCGCGCCGGTCGAACGGCGTAAATCGCGGCGGTCGGGAGACCCTACGTCGCCGCTCGGCCTGTCGCGCGACCTCCGCGAGCGCGCGTCGGACCTCGTCCACGATCGGTAGGTCGGCGGCGCGGCTCGTTCGAGAGAGGGGGTTCAGGTCGATCGAGATGACGCGCTTCCCGAGGGCCCGGAGCGCCTCGGTGCGGTCCCCGTCCTCGAGCGGGACGAGGCAGACGTCCGCGTCGAGGATCCCCCGTCGGTCGACCTTCGCCCGGTCGGACGGGAGACGGGGGATCGTCGCGGTCGGCCGCACGCCGAGCACGCGGCGGACGCCCGCCCCCCGCAGCGCCTCCGCGACCCGACGGGCCCGCGACCCAGTGCGGTGGAAGAGGTTCACCTCGACGTCCAGCCCGGGCACGGCCCGCGCGAGCCCCGCGACCTCGTTCGCCGCGAGGGCCGCGACGTTGCCGTTGACGCTGAGGACCGGATGCCGGGCCGCGAGCAACCACTCCGCGGCCGCCCGCTCGGCCCGCCGGGCCCCAGAGGTCGTGCGCTCACCGAGGAGGTAGTCGAACGCCTCTCCGCGTCCCTGGGCGATGAGCCCTTCGGCGACGACCAGGCCTTGGCGGTGGGCCTCGGCGAGCCCGCGCCGCACCTTCAGGCTGGCAAAACGGGGATGGCGGGGAGAAAGGCGCATCGGAGCGTACGCTCAGTGCGGTTCCGCCGCGGGGTCGGTCGTGGCCTCCGGGGGGGGAGCCCGGCGGCCCTCGAGCGCCGCGATGCGCTCTTCGAGCGGGCCGAGACCGTCCTCGATCGCCTTGGTGAGGGTGAGCTTCAGGCTCTCCTCGAGAGCGACCAGGTCCCGGCCGAGGTCGATGATCCGCCGGGCGTTCTCGTTGAGCAGAAGCCGGCTCTGGGTGGAGACGCGGTAGGTGTCGGAAAGGTCCTTCGTGAGCTGATGGGACGATTGCGCGAAGGTTTCGACCGAGGCGCCGACCGGTTTCCACTTCTCGTCGAGGTTCGAGATGACGGTCGTCGAGAGCTTGTCAGCCGCGGACTGGACCCCTGAGGTGATCTCGCGCGAGACCCTCTCGGCGAGCGACGTTTCCATCCCTTCGAGCCGGGTCTTGACCTCTTGCGTAATCTCCTGACTCCCCGTTTCCATCCGTTGGAGCCGGTCCTCGACCGACTGGAGGCGGGCGAGCAGGTTCGAGTAAGCGGTTCCGATGAGCGTGTCGGCGTGCGCCTGGCTCAGCTCCTGGCCTCGGAGGAGGAGGTGGAGGACCCAGTGCTCCCGGCCTTTCGTCTCGGCGAGTGGTCCCCGGTCGACCCGGTCCCGGACCTCCCGGTCATCAATGAGCGTCTGGAGCTCCTTCAACACCTCCACCCGAAGGAAGGAGGTGGTCCCGCCGGCGTTCGCAGGGCGCCCCGCCATCGCCGGAGCATGGGGTTCCCGGTCCTATATACGTTGGCCGGAGGGACGGTGCCTTGCCGTTCGGGTCCCCGGGTCCGGTCGCGCGGTGGAATCCGGGTCCGGCGGTCGCCGTCTATTCCACGAACTCGCGGCCGAGCAGCTCGCGGGCGACGATGAGACGACGGATCTCCGAAGTGCCCGCGCCGATCTCGAGCAGCTTCGCGTCCCGGGCGAGTCGCTCGAGGGGGAGGTCGCGCATGTAGCCGTACCCGCCGTGGATCTGGATCGCGTCGAGGGCGACCCGCGTGGACGCCTCGGAAGCGAACGTGAGGGCCGCCGCGCTCGCCCGGAGGTTGCGGGGGTCGGTCCGGACGGACTCGAGCGCGGCGTACATGAGCCACCGGGACGCTTCGAGGTCGGAGTACATCTCCGCGAGCTTCGCTTGGATGAGCTGGAACCGCCCGATCTTCTGCCCGAACTGCTCACGCTGCCGAGCGTAGACGACCGACAGGTCGAGGCATTCCGCGATGATCCCCACGGGGATCGCCGTGAGGACCGCTCGCTCGACGTTGAGCCCGCTCATCATGATCCGGACCCCGTCGTTCTCCTTGCCGACCAGCTGGTCCCGCGGGACCTCGGCGTCCTGAAACGCGAGCTCTCCCGTCGGCGAGCCCCTCATGCCCATCTTATCGAGGCTCTTCGTGACCGAGAACCCGGGCGTGTCCCGCCGGACGAGGAACGCACTGATGCCGCGAGGGCCCTTCTCGGGGGCGGTCTTCGCATAGACCAGTAGCGAGTCGGCGACCGGTCCGTTCGTGATGAACTGCTTCGTCCCGTTGAGACGGTAGTGGCCGCCGTCGCGCTCGGCCCTCATTCGGATGGAGACCGCGTCCGAGCCCGCGTCCGGTTCGGTGAGCGCGAGGGCTCCGACCGCGTCCCCCGCGGCCGCGGGCGGGAGGAACGCCAACCGCTGCTCGTCGTCCGCGTTCCGTGCCACGTTGTCGGCAAAGAGGTTCGAATGCGCGCCCACGCTCAGCGCGAGAGCGGGGCTGACCCGCGCGATCTCCTCGAGCACCACCGCCTGGGCGACGTAGGAGAGCCCGAGCCCCCCGTACGTTTCCGGCAGCGTGAGACCGAGGAAGCCGTGGGCTCCGAGACGCGCGAAGACGTCCCTCGGAAAATAGTCCTCCCGGTCCATCCGCTCGGTGACCGGAGCGATCTCCTTGCGGGCAAACCGTCGGGCGGCCTCGCGGAGGTCCTGGTCCTCCCGGGAGAGGGTGAGGTCCATACCCGGGCGACGGTTCCCCAGACAATACGGTTGCGGGAGAACTAGGAGCGGCGACCGGAGGACTCCTTTCGCAGGATTCCGATATGGAGCCGCCACGCGGGGCGGCGGTCCGGGAAGTCCGAGCGGAAGTGGGCCCCTCGGCTCTCCGTGCGCGTGAGCGCGGCGCGAGAGACGAGCGAGGCGGTCAGGATGGCGTTGGCGACGGGCCCCGGAAGGTCGGCGGCCCGGCCGGGTTCGGTCGACCGACCGAGCTCCCCGAGCTCCTCGAGGGCGGCGCGAAGGCCGCTTCCGGTCCGGACGATCCCGACGTTGTCCCAGAGAAGGTCACGGACCCGGTCGAAGGCCCGGGGAAGGTCGCCCCGTCCCGCGCCGGGGGGCCAGCCGAACCGGACCAGTCGGCCCGGGGACGGGACCGGGCCCGCGACCGGATTCACGAGCTGGCGCGCGACGCGTTCCCCGAATACGAGGCCCTCGAGAAGCGAGTTGCTGGCGAGGCGGTTGGCCCCGTGGACGCCGGTCGAAGCGACCTCCCCGCACGCATAGAGGCCGCGGAGGCTCGTTCGTCCCTCGAGATCGGTCGTCACGCCTCCGATCATGTAGTGGGCGACCGGCGTGACGGGGATCCAATCGCGCGACGGGTCGAGGCCGTACGTCGCGAGGAAGCGGCAGACGGACGGGAACCGAGCGAACAGGCGGTCCCGCGGGATCGCGGTCGCGTCCAGATAGACGCACGGGTGGCCGGAGCGGTGGATCTCGCGGTCGACGGCGCGCGAGACGATGTCGCGGGGGGCGAGCTCGGCGTCCCGATGGTGTCCGACGAGGAACCGCTCGCCGGCCTCGTTGCGGAGGACCGCGCCCTCTCCGCGGACCGCCTCGGTGATCAGGTAGCGGGGGGCTCCCTCCCGCCAGAAGACCGTGGGATGGAATTGGATGAACTCCATGTCGGTGAGGAGCGCCCCCGCCCGGAACGCGATCGCGACCCCCTCCCCGGTCGCCACGGAGGGGTTCGAGCTCTGACGATAGAGGCTGGCCGCGCCCCCGGTCGCGAGGACGACGGGGCCCGCCTCGGTCTCCTCGACGCTGCGCCCGCGATCGTTCGAGATGAGGGCGACCATCCCCGTGCGGCCGGCGGACCGGAGTCCCCGGAGGACCGTCCGCTCCCGGACCTCGATGCCGGCGTCCAGGACCCGTCGTTTCAGGGTCTCCTCGATCGATAGACCGGTCGCATCCCCGCCGGCGTGTAGGATCCGACTCCGGGAGTGCGCGGCCTCTCGCCCGAGGGCGACCTGCCCCTCGATCGTGTCGAAGGGGACGCCGTACCGGACGAGGTCCGCGATCCGAGCCGGGGCCTCGTACGTGAGCGCCTTTGCAGCGGCGGGGTCGACCAGCCCGGCGCCCGCGCGGAGGGTGTCCTTCAAGTGAAGGGCGGGCGAATCGTCCGGCCCGACCGCGGCGGCGATGCCTCCCTGAGCGTAGCGGGTGGTCGCCTCCTCGAGGCGAGACTTCGTGATCAACGTGGGACGGAGACCGAGCTCTCGGCAGCGGAGCGCGACGTAGAGCCCCGCGATGCCCGTCCCGACGACCAGGGAACGACCGTCGTGGTCGCGCACGTCCCGGCGAGCGGGGCGCGTGGTATAGCGGCTTCCCCCTGCGGGCGGGCTGTCGTATACCCGTTTGCTCTCCGGTTACCGTGCCCGAGAGCGAGCCACCGTCCCCGATTCCGTGGGAAGCGGTCGTCTCCGTTCGCGAGGATGCCGCGCTCGAACGGGAGCTCACGGCCCGTCTGGAGCGGGAGGGCGGCCCGAGGTCCGTCGGGGTCACCGACCTCATCAACCTCCGCCGGGCCTTCTATCGCACCGTCGCCCCCGCCGTCCCTATCCCTGCCGCCCGCCAGGTCCGTCTCGACCAAGGCCGCGCCCTCCACCGGACGCTGGGCGCTCGCCTGGCCCGCGAAGGGACCCTCGAAGCCCGGGTCCGCCGGGACGGTCTCGTCGGGCGCATCGACATCCTGGCCGACCTTCCGATCGAGGTGAAGACGGCGACCTCGCTCGTCGAACCGTCGGAGCTCCCGGCCCACCGACCCGACCACATCGAGCAGCTCGGCATGTACTGCGCGCTCGTCGACCGCCCGACGGGCCGACTGCTCACGCTCGTCGCGAGCCCGGTGGGCGTCTCGGAGGTCCAGGCCGTGGACCTTTCGTTCCGCTCGACCCCTCGGATCCTCTACGAGATGCGACGAAGGGCGGACCTGCTCCGGACGGCGTGGGCCGAGGCCCGTGTCGACCCGCTCCCGAGGTGCCCCTGGTACGGACGGGGCTGTGAGTTCGAAGAGGCTTCCGTGTGCGCCTGCACGGGCGAGGAGGAACCGGTCCTCCACCCGATCCCCGAAGAGGTCGAGACGATCTCCCCCAGGTACGACGTCCGGGAACGGGTCCGGTCGGCGCTTTCCGAGCCGGTCCCCTTCGAGGAGACGGTACCGGTCGGGCGCTTTCGGGAGCTGCTCTACCCCCGACGCGCCTACTTCGACCGGACCGCCCCGGCCACGCCATCGGCCCCCGCCCCGCCTCGAGAGGTCTCGCCCTCCTCCGCTCCCGCACCCGACCTCTACGCGCGGCTGAGCGGCGCCCTCGAGAGCGGGCCCGCCGGGGAGGTCGCGCGGCTGCCGGCCCGGTCGGCCGAGCCCGAGGAGGAGGTGGTCGGGTTCCGTGGCCGTCCTCTGTTGATGCGGACGTCCCGCGCGTGGGCGCGGTACCGGGAAGACGAGCTGGTCACGCGGGCCCCCCAGTACGCCCTCGAGCTTGGGCTCCGGTGCGCCACCACCGGGACGGACTCCGGGGTCGTTGTGGTCGGGTTCGAGCGGGCCGAGGTCGACCGCGACGGGATCCAGGTCCTCGAGGTCCGTTTCGGCTCGCTCACCCCGTTCTCTCGGCTCTACCGGGAACGAAGCCGAGGCCTCTCCATCGCGCTCCGCGACCGGGCCCCCGGGAACTTGCCGTCGTGCCCGGACTGGATGACGCTCGACTGCCCCTACCGGTCCGAATGCGGCTGCGGGGGACCGGACGCTCGCGTGACCCGGTAGATGTTCGATCGCACCGTCGGCTCGAGATGGAACTCGTGGTACAGTCGGCGAGCGGGTTCGTTGGCGGCAGTCACCCAGAGGTGGACCCGCTCGTAGCCGAGGGCCCAGAGCGCCCTCAATCCCCACCGGAAGAGGTAGCGACCGTACCCCCGCCGACGGAACTCGGGGTCGACCAGGAAGTTCACGAAGAGCCCCTTTCGGGGGGAGCGCTCGGCCGAAAGGATCGCTCCCACGAGCCGTGGAGGGTCGGGGAGGTACAACGCGGTCGACGCTTCGTCCAGGAACCGCCCCAGACTGCCGGCGAGCACGGCCGCGGTGACCCGCCGGTACTCTTCGACCCGGTCGCCGATCAACAGTGCGTCGAGGGTCCCGCGGACGGAGCGAAAGTCGAGGTCGGCGAGCGCGTCGACCGTTACCGCGCGAATCGGGACGAGCGCCAAGTGGTCCGGCACCGGACCGGGAGGTCGACCATCCTCGATGCCGAGAGAACGCTCCATTGCCATGCGCTCGAGGACGGTCGCCCCCGGCCGCGGGGCGAGCCGAGCGAGGAGTTCCTCCTCGTGGACGGGAGAGAGGCCGGTGAACCCGATGTTGATCGACCGAACTCCCGTCGGCAGGTCCTCGAGGAGCGCGCCCGCCAGCCGCTCTCCTCGGTCGACTGCTCCGGCCTCTTCGGCCACGTGAACGTGGCCGTAGGCTTCCTCGCCGCTGGTCGAGTAGAAGGAGATCCCGGCTCCCGGGTCGACGGGGTAGTACCACCCCGGGGTTCCTCCCGAACGAAGCCCCTCGGCCGTTCGCTCGACCCAGTCCCCCCCCGGCGACTCGTCCCGCGCGAGGAGGGCCTTGCGGACCTGCTGAACGATCTCGAGGAGCTCATCGAGGCGCGCTCCGTTCGCCCGTCGGGGCTCGTCCATGGCGCGTTCCTGGGCTACCCCGCGACGAGGCGCAGGAGGATCTGCGCGATGTCGGGAGCGACCGATGCCTTCTCGGCGGGGTTCCCCAACGTATCGGTCGAGTAGACGTCTCCGACGACCGCCTTGATCCGTTCGAAGGCGTCCTTGAGGAACAGTCCGTGAGTGCACGCGGCGCTGATCCCCAGGGCGCCGTTCTTCTTGAGGAGCTTCGCCGCCTCGACGATCGTCCCTCCGGTCGAGATGACGTCGTCGATGAGGGCGACGTTCGTTCCCTCGACCGGCACCGGGACCGTGGACGGAAGGGACAGCTCCACGTGTTCGCTGTCGATGCGACGCTTCTCGAGGGCGAACCACGGCTTGTCGAGCAGCTGAGCCATGCGTCGCACTCGGTCGACGCCACCCTTATCCGGCGAAACGAGCAGGTCGAGGGACCGCTCCGCCAGGAGCCGGGCGATCGCCGGGATCCCGCTCGCCTCGAACGCCGGCTTCGTGAACTGCGTGAGGGTCTGCGACGAGTGCAGGTCGACGGTCACCACGGCATCGGCATCGAGCTCGACATGGCGACAGAGGGCGCGCGCGCTCACCGGCTCTCCCGGGAAGAACCGCCGGTCTTGCCGTGCGTAGCCGAAGTAGGGAACGACCACGAAGGTGCGCCGAGCCCCGGCCTCCCGGACCGCGTCCTCCAGGAGGATCAGCTCGAGGAAGTCGTCGTCCGTCCGGGTCGATTGGACGATCACGACATCCTCGCCCTCGAGCCGCCCGCCGACGCGCACGTACATCTCACCGTCGGGGAAGCGTTTCGTGAACGGGATCCCGAACGGCGCGTTGCCGAGCTCGCGGGAGATTCGCTCCGCGAGCGCGGTCGATGCGGTACCCCCGATGACGTGCATCTCGACTCCCGGCATTAGGACTCGGGGTAGGACAATAAGATTGCGTGACGAGCTCGGTCCACCCCCCCGTCCCGGACCGGGCGCGTCGTTCGTTCGCGCACGCGGGGGAAAGCGGGGACGGGTCTACAGCTCGTCGTCCGAGCGCCGCTTCTTCCTGGGCTTCTCGGCCCGCCGGACATGGGGCTGCGGGCGGCCCCGGCGGGAGGGTGTGTGGGAGGGTGGGGGCCGTGTCCGGCGACGCTGGGGGGCCTCCTCTTCGGGTTCCTCTTCCTCCTCGTCCTCAGGATGTCTTCGTCGCAGTCTAGAGAGCCACCGACGTGGACCGGACTCCTCGGCGGAAGCGGACTCCGCCTCCGACCGGGCTTCCTCTTCCTCCTCCCGGCGAAGGGGTGTTTCGATGCCTTCCGTTCGGAACGCGTAGTGGATCCCGAACGCCACCAGGATGATGCCCACGATCGTGAGGCCCAGGAACTGCCAGGACTGCGGCGGAACGTCACCGGCTTGCCCTTGCAGGAGGAGTTTCACGGCCCCGAACCAGGGTATCATACCCCGC
The DNA here is from genome assembly GCA_036404475.1 of Thermoplasmata archaeon. Classification (GTDB taxonomy): domain Archaea; phylum Thermoplasmatota; class Thermoplasmata; order Lutacidiplasmatales; family UBA184; genus Lutacidiplasma. The sequence continues at coordinate 13,658 of DASWZL010000056.1, read as the reverse complement.
GCGACCCCGATGATCCAGCCGGGTTCCGCGAGCGTGCTGAGCCCGGCCTGCGGCGACTGGTCCGGCCAGGGGTTATTGTCTCCCATCGTGAGGAAGCCCGACTGCTGTCCGAGAGACGCGGAGCTCAGGGGGAGGGAGACGTTCACCGACTCCCAGCCGATGCGGTAGAGGTCGAGAGTGCCGGTGATGGCGAGACCAGTGGTGTTGCAGTTCGGGGGCCCATTTTCGGGGATGTACGAGTACACCGGGTTCGACTGGGTCCCGCACGGGAGACCGGAAAGGTCCGTGGCGTTGTAGTAGTACCCCGACGGGTCCCACTGCAAGTAGAGGATGGCCCGATGGATGATTGGCGTTGACCCCTGCCCGTTCGGCCAGTAGAGGATCACGTCACCGTACTCTCCGTACGTCGAGTATCCCGTCTGAAGGCCCGTGACGTACGGGGTGATCCCCGACAGCGGGACCTTCTGGGCGAGGACCAGGTCACCCGTGTTGATGAGCCCGATATGGTCGGTCGAACCGTGTTGCATGCTATTCGATTCCACGACGTACACCGGGGGCCAGTTCTGGGTGTACGCGAACAGCGCAACGAGCAGCACCACGATGATCGCCACGGCGACCAGGGGCTCGAAGAAGAGGGAATCGCGGGCGCGCCAGTAGACCGGCCTCTTCCTCGATGGGGGGAGGCCACGGGGGGTCGAAGGTTCCTCCTCCTCTTCCTCCTCTTCATCCCTTTCCGACTCGCGCCAGCGCCGGACCGGTGGCGGACGTCGATAGCGTTGGCTGCGCCGCGGGGGAGCTCGCGTGCGCCGACGGCGAGGGGGCTCCTCCCCCTCCTCCTCGTCCTCTTCCTCGTCGTCCTCCGGCTCGTCGTCCTCGTCGCGCCGGACGGATGCGGAGCGAGGCATCGGTCCCGTCTTTTCCGGGGACCCCTTAACCCTTCGTTTCGACCGGAAGCGCTGGCGGTCGGCCGGGAAGCCTCTCGAGGGTTGCGCTCCCGAGCGAACGCTTAAGCGGACCGAGGTCCACCACCCCTCGTCCGGAGGCGGTCGGCGGCGGTCATGCGACGGATCGACATCTCGATGCCTATCTTTCCGGGAATGCCATCCTTCCCCGGCGACCCTGCGTTCGCCTCCGCTCCACTACGCTCCATCGCCCGGGGAGACCCCTACAACCTCTCGGGACTTTCGTTGGGGTCCCATGCCGGCACGCACGTGGACCCCCCCGTCCACTTCGTTCCGGGCGGCACGACGACGGACCACCTCGACCTCGGGGTCCTGAACGGGCCGTGCCGGGTCGTGGAGGTCGGTGCCCCCGCGGCCTCGGTCGGAGCCGACGATGTCGCGAGGATACCGGCCCGGACCGCCCGGGTGCTGTTCCGCACGACCAACTCGGCCCGGTGGGCGAGCTCGCTCGCGTTCTTCCCCGACTACGTGGGCCTCACTCCGGCGGCGGCCACCGCGCTGGTCGAACGGAAGGTCCGAATCGTGGGCATCGACGCCTTATCGATCGAGAACGACCCCTCGGGGACCTTCCCCGTTCATCACACCCTCCTCGGTCGGGGGACCCTCATCCTGGAAGGGCTCCTGCTCGCGGCCGCCCCGCCCGGCGAGTACGTGCTCGAATGCCTTCCGCTCCGCCTGCGCGATGGGGACGGTGGCCCCGCCCGGGCGGCGCTGGTGACCCCGTAGCAGGTCCGCTCGGATGGCGCTCGTCCCTCCCGGTCCCGGGCCCCACGACCTCTCCCTCGCCACCCCCGCGTTCTACCTCCTCGCGACGACCCTCGGCCTGTTCGTCGTGATGCTCCTGCTCCTCCGCCATTATTACCCGAACCGCAAGCGCGGGCTCGAAGGCTACCTGGACGCCGCGGGCGTGAGCCTCGCCTTCCTGGTCTTCGGGGTCATCCTCGTCGTGGTGCTGGTGACCCAGGACCCGCACGGCAACGGGACCGCCTATGCCCTCTTCGAAACGGTCCTGACGGGCTACTGGCTCGCGTTCGCGATCCCCGTCGTCACGGTCGGGAGCTCGGTGCAGGCGCGCTCGCGCGGGACGATCCGCTGGTTGGTCCCTTCGATGGTGATCGCGGTCGCGATGTTCTTCGGGATCTTCGCCTACTACCACTCGATGACCTGAGCGGAGCGCTTCGGGCTAGTCCCGTTCGTCCGGCGGGAGGAGGTCCGGTATCCCGTCCGTGATGGGGTACTCGACATGGCACTTGCCGCATGAGAGGGTTCCTTCGACGATCTCGACCCCCTCGGTCTTCCGGGGCGTAAGGGTGAGGTCCCCCCGACACAGCGGACATCGTAGGATCTCGAGGAGGTCGGGCTTCACTTGGCCACCCCTTCGACGATCCCGTAGCCGATCAGTCTCCAGGCGTTCAGCTTACGGGAGATCGCGACACGGCTGCCCGGAAACACGGTCACGGCGCGGTTGAGCGCGAGCTCGAAGTCGTCGCCGCGGGCGCTCGTGACCTTGCCTGCCGCGATGGTCGTTCCCACCGTGACGGCCAGCATCTCGCTCGTGCGGATCTTCTCGACCTTGATCTCCCGCTGGGCGCCGAGCACCCGGTCGAGGAGGGTCGCGCGCAGTCGGATCTTCTGGCTGACCGGGGGGAGGGTCCCGGCGGTCCCGACCAGACGCCCGGTAAGACCGTCGCCCTTCGCTAGCGATGGGTCGAGGCTGGTACCGATGGCGGCAAGGCCCCCCGGGCGCAGCTCCTGCCATTCCTGGCCTCCCGAGACGATCGAAGTGATCTTGGTGGTCAACGACTCCGAACGTTCGGTCGCGGAACCGGTGGGGCCCGGGCGGATCTCGATCTCCTCGCCCACGGTGAGCCGCCCTTGCAGGAGCGAGCCTCCGAGGACCCCTCCTTGCAGCGCGGCGGGACGCGTCCCCGGCCGATTGATGTCGAACGAGCGCGCCACGTACATGAGCGGAGGCTTCTTCGGGTCCCGCGGCGGGGTCGGTATCGTCGATTCGATGGCCCCGATGAGCGCGTCGATGTTGACCCGATGGTTGGCACTCACCGGGATGATCGGGGCTCCGGCGATCGGTGTGCCCTTGAGGAACTCCGCTATCTCCCGATAGTTCGCTTCGGCCTCCTCGGAGGAGAGGAGGTCGATCTTGTTCTGCACGACCACGACCTTGTGGACCCCGATGATGTCGAGCGCGTAGAGGTGCTCTCGGGTCTGAGGCTGCGGACAATGCTCGTTCGCGGCGATGAGCAGCAACGCGCCGTCCATGATGGCGGCCCCCGACAGCATGGTCGCCATCAAGGTCTCATGACCGGGGGCGTCTACGAACGATACGGCGCGCAGGAACTTCGCCTCACCGCCGCAGGAGGCACAGACCGGCTGGACGGAGTACCCGGACGGTTCGGGACAGTTCGGGCACTGGTAGAACGCCGCGTCCGCGTATCCGAGCTTGATGGAGATCCCGCGCTTCAGCTCCTCGGAGTGCCGGTCGGTCCACTCTCCCGTGAAGGCCTGGGTGAGGGTGGTCTTGCCGTGGTCGACATGGCCGACCAGGCCGATGTTCACCTCGGGCTGGCGGGGGACCTTCATGCCGCGGCGAACAGCTCCGCGAGAGGCTTCGGGCCTTTCTGCTCGACGATCAGGTTGATCTGGACGGTGTCCTCGCTGATCGTGTTGCCGCGGAACGTTCGCCGCCGGCGCATCCCCGCGCGAGGGGCTTGGAAACCGAAGCCGTCACCGACATAGAGGCGGGTCTGGCGCGCCCCGGGGAGGTCCGGGCGAAGCGGAAACCCGCTCTTGTCGGTCCCTCCCGTGATGCGGAAGGTGTACCCCGTAGCGCCGATGAGCTCCCCTCCGACCGCTTCGCCGATCCGCTTCCCCAAGAAGCCGGCCGCTTGCGGGTCGCCTACCGTGCGCGCGACGGACTTCTCGCGCTCGGAGATGACGAGCTTGTACTCTACCATCCGATCCTCAAGGAGCGAGTGCGCGCCAGTGGGGGGTCGTTTAAATAGCTTCTACCTCGGGAGCGGGCGCCCGGACCGGCACCTCCGGCGAGGTTCCGACGGACCCGAGGTGCCGGGGAGCGTGGATGGGCCTCTCCCGGCGGCCCACATTCCTCCCGGGAAACGGCCTTATCAACTGGGTCTCCGTCTTCGACTCGTTGGGCGGCGCTCGGGAATGACCGACCTGGGAACCTACGCGCTCGTCGCCGACGTCGCGTTCCTTCTGGGAGGGTTCGCCTACGCCGCTGGGTCGGACCTCCGAGACCGCGAGGTACCGGACGGTCTGTGGCAACTCCTGGGGATCGTGGGATTCCTGATCGGGTTCGCCGCCGTGACGCCGTACGGGATCGTGCCCTCGTTGCTCTGGGCCGTGGTCGGCCTCCTCGTGATCCAGCACCTGTTCGCCTGGGACGTCCGGCTCGGTGCCTGGGGCGAACGGTACGCCGACCTCCTCGAGCTCGGGGGCTACGTCGTCACGGTGGCCCTCGTGGCCGTTGCCGTCGTCCGTGTGGGGGTCGGGCCGGGCGCCGTGCCGGTCCCCGTGATCGCCGTCCTCGTTACGGTGATCTTCGCGAGGGGGCTGTTCGAGGCCGGGATCCTCTACGGAGGGGCCGATGCCAAGGCGCTCATGGTCGCCGGTCTTCTCGTCCCGATGTTCTCCACGCCGTTGATCCCGCCCCCCGCGCCGATTGCCCCGGTGACGATGATTCTACCGTTCGCGGTGAACGTGCTGATGAACTCGGCCCTGTTTTCCGTCGTTATCCCCCTCTTCATCGCGGTCCGCAACGTTCGCAAGAAGGAGTTCCACGGGCTCTCCGGGTTCGTCGGCTACACGATCCCGGTCGAGGACCTTCCCCGAAAGTACGTCTGGGTCCGTAACCCCATGTCCGGGGAGGGGCGGGAGGAGGAGAAGTCGATCGAGACCTCCGAGGACGACCGCCGGCGACGTTCCGAGATCGCTCGCGACCTGCGCTCCCGGGGCGTCGAACGGGTCTGGGTCACGCCGCAAATCCCGTTCGTGGTCGTGATGGCGGTCGGGGTCGTCGCGGCCCTCGTGGCGGGCAACATCCTCTTCGATCTGATCTTCCACCTCTGACGACCCCGGGCCAAAGCTTTTCTTATCGGCCCACGTCAAAGGCCGGTCGACCATGGCGAAGGCGCGTGTGGCGAAGAAGACCCCCATCCGGGTCCTCATCGCAAAGCCCGGTCTAGACGGTCACGACCGAGGGGCGAAGGTGGTCGCCCGTGCGTTACGGGATGCCGGCATGGAGGTCATCTACGCCGGCCTTCGGCAGACCCCCGAGGAGATCGTCCGGGCCGCGCTCGAAGAGGACGTCGACCTGATCGGGCTCTCCATCCTTTCGGGCGCCCATATGGCGCTCTTTCCGCGGATCCTCTCGCTCCTCAAGGAGCAGGGAAGCCACAACATCCCGGTCTTCGCCGGCGGGATCATACCGGACGAGGATGCTCGGCGTCTCAGGAAGGCCGGGATCCGCGCGATCTTCGGTCCGGGCACGTCCCTCGAAGAGATCGTCACCACGGCTCGGTCGCTGGCCCGTCACTCGGCATGACGGGGGCTTCCTCCCGCCTTCCCGCAGCCGCCCGGGCGATCGTCGACGGGGATCGGCGCGTCCTCGCGCGCACGATCACCGCGGTCGAGAACGGCGACCCCTCGGCGGACCGGGTGGTGAGGAGCCTCTACGGTCGCTCCGGTCGAGCCCCGGTCGTCGGCCTCACGGGCCCGCTCGGGGTGGGCAAGTCGAGCCTCGTGAACGCCCTCGTCGGGCGCTTGCGGGCGCTCGGACAGAGCGTGGGGGTGGTCGGGGTCGACCCGTCAAGCCCGTTCACCGGCGGCTCGGTCCTCGGCGACCGGATCCGGCTCGAACGGCGCGCCGACGACACCGGCGTGTTCTTCCGGTCGATGGCGAGCCGCGGGGCGGCCGGAGGAGTGGCGGCCGCGACCCGCGAGGTATCTCGCCTGCTCGACGCCGCCGGCTTCGACGTGATCCTCGTGGAGACCGTCGGGAGCGGCCAGGTCGACGTGGCGATCCGCGACATCGCGAGCACCAGCATCGTGGTCCTGGTCCCGCACCTCGGCGACGAGGTCCAGACGCTGAAGGCCGGCCTCTTCGAGATCGCCGACATCTTCTGTGTCAACAAGGTCGACCTCCCCGGCGCCGAGCTGGCGAAGCGGGACCTCGCCGAATTGGTCACGCTCGGCGGCCGAACGAGCGGCTGGGCTCCCACGATCGTCGGCACTTCCACCGTGGAGCCGACGGGGATCAACGAGCTCTGGAACGACGTGGTCGCCCACGAGAAGTTCCTGGACTCCTCCGGGGAGCGGACCCGGGGGGAACGGAAGCGCCTTTCGTCGGAGATCGTCGGGCTCGCGCGAGACCGTGTCGGGCACGAGCTCACTCGGCGGCTCGAACGTGACCCGTCGCTGCGCCACCTCTTGGACGAGGTCGTCGCGCGCCGGATCGACCCCCGCACGGCGGCGGACCGCCTCGTGGCCGGAGGACGACGCGCCCGATGATGACGGACGAATTTCAGCTCGCCCTCGCCGCGGGGCTGCTCGTTCTCGCGGTGGGGATCGCCTACTTCGTCTTCGCCTCGTTCCTGTTCGGCGCGGGGTACCAACCGACGCCCCGCCGGGCGGTCGAGACGATGCTGCGGTTCGCCGAGGTCGGCCCGACGGACACGCTCTACGACCTCGGAGCGGGGACGGGAGCGATCGTCTTCCGTGCGGCGCGGACGTATCGAGCTCGCGTCGTCGGGGTGGAGGTCGAGCCGTTCCGCTACCTCATCCTGACGCTGAGGAGGTCGCTCGGGCCGTTCGCGGACCGGATCACTCTGCGTTGGGGCAATCTCTTCGACCTACAGTTCGGGGACGCGACGGTCATCACGGCCTTCCTCTGGCCGGGAGCCATGGCTCGTCTGCGCCCCAGACTGGAGGCCGAGCTCCCCGACGGGGCCCGCGTGGTGAGCCACTGCCACCCCATCCACGGCTGGACCCCCGAGAAGCATGACACGGATACCGACGTCTACCTCTACCGGTGGCCGGCGGCCGCTGCGAACGTGGCCCGGAGGACGGTAGCGGTCGCCCGCCCGCCGGCGTAGCCGCTCCGTTCCTGTCCGGACACGACCTCTCACGGAGCCTTCCGCTCTCCAGAGATGGGACTTCCCGAGAACGTAGTCGGGTGCGGCCGGTCGGAAGGAACGTCTACGCGTCGTCGGAAGCGGTCGCCGCCTTCGAGCTAGCGTGAGCGGTCCTCGTGCCCTTCGGCTTGGCCGGTGTCTCGGGGGTCGTCGGCGTTGTCTCCGAGTCGGTCGCCGGGGCGTCGGAAGGCTTCGTGCCTTCGGGGACCGGCTTCGCGCCTTCGGAGGCCTCCTTCTTCTCCGGAGCAGGGGTCACGTACTCCTCCACGACGCGGATCGTGTGGGGGTGGAGGTGCGTGCGGAGCCGGTCGATGACCCGCGGCTTGGCGGCCATCCAAGCGATGTCGAACTTCGTCCGGTCGGGGACCTTCACCGTGAGGGTCTTCTCGTGGACCTCGACGTGGAACTCGGAAGACCGGCCGTACTGAAGCTCGATGACCGAGAGCGCCTGCTCGGCGGGTTCGGTGATCCGTTCGACGACCTTGAACTTCCCACGGACCTTGCGTCCGGCGAACGGGGGGTTGAAGTCGACCCGGACGCGCGCCGCGGTCAGCGACACGACCCGTCCTCGCCGGCCTTCGACCGTGAGCGTGGTGCCGACGTCGAGATGGGCGTCCTCGCGCCGCATCTCGGGAAGGCGCTCGACCTGGTGCATCGAGAACAGCTCGATGAGGTTGGGGTCCCGCTCGCCGAAGGCGTCCGCCGGCGCGAACTCGCGGGCGACCTCGTCGCCGACCGCGAGACCGACCAGCGAGTTCTCGATGGCCGCGGGGAAGTAGTCTCCGCCGACCTCGTGCGGTCGGGGGCCCCACGTCCTCCCTTCGGTCTTAGAGTTCTCCTTCTGAGCGATCTCCTCGTGGGTGGTGTCGAGCAGCTCGGTCCTTCCGCCCATTTCCGTCCAGAGTTCGAACTCCAGGCGGACGAGGTCGCCTTTTTCGGTGACCCGGGCGACCGAACCGTGATGGGCCTCGGGGGACATCGCCCCGCCGAACCGGGGGGTGGGATAAGGTTTTCTCGAGGGTGGACGGCGGCTCCGCCGGGCGACGCCCGGACGGACTACCGAGCTTCCGGGGACCTCGGGGGCCCGCGTCGGTACGACGCCCGCTCGGCAGGGGTCGACACGCGGTGCCAGCGGATGGCGGCGTTGACGAAGGCGAGCGGTTTCATCGCCGCATCGATGTATCGCAGGGGATGCCGAACGGGGTTGCGCTTTTCATCGATCCGGCGTCTCATCTGTCCGTTCTTGATGAGCGACATCGCCATTTGCACCAGGTACTGATACCTCTTCCTCAGCCATTGGTAGTTGGTCGTCTCTCGCGCCGCATCGTGATACACCCAAGCGGCAGGCTCGAAGACTCCTCTGTATCCGGCGGCTAACGTTCGGGCTATGAGATCGTGGTCTTCGGCAAGGATCCTCGGGTCGAAACCCAACGATGCCACGACCTCGGTTCTCCACGCAGAGTTGCCCAACGGGAGATACGAAAGGTCCGTCCCCGCAAGGCCATCGTAGATCGACTTTTCGATAAGGTCCGTGTATCGTTCGATGGCTTTCTTGGGCGGTCTCGACGGCCGGGTCGGGCCGCCGGAGAATGCGGCTCCGTCCTTGATGGGCTGGATGATCGCGGCCAACCAGCCGTCAGGGGCGAACTCGTCCGAATCCAGAAACACGGTGATGTCCTCATGGATGAGCTTCTGAGCGGCGATTCGCGCCGGTATAACTCCACCCGAGGTTCTTACGATGATGAGCGGCACATCGCCGGAAGCCACCTTGGCAGCGTCAACGAGATTGGAGGCGGTCCTGGGAGAAGCGGCCAAGAGGATGCGATCGGGACGGCGCGATGTTTGGCGCACTATGCAGTTGATAGCGGGAAGAACCCGTGGGTCGTTTTCAACGGCGATCTCAACGCATACGGTGGGCTCGGCGTCGCTCATTGAGGCCCGTTCTCCTTCTCATCGCGCGCCTCGATGGTCGTGCCGAGCCCTGCGTGTCGACGGTCCACCCAGTCGTCTCGCATGAGCCCATGGTGGCCTGCCGTGGAAATCTCGATCTCGGGGCGGACAGCGACCTCGACGCACACCGCTCCCATGGTTCCCGGACCCCACCAAACCGGTCAGGTTGAATTCTCCTCGAGGCTCAAGGCGCCAAGACCTTAATCCCAATGGTGCTCGGGAGGGCGTGCGGATTCTCCTTATCGGAGGGGGGGTCCAACCGATTCCTCCGACCGGGTACGGCGGGGTAGAGCGGGTCCTCTTCGACTTCAGGACCGCCCTGATGGCCGCGGGTCACGAAGTGGAGGTCGTGAACCGGGTCCGCCACCGGCGGACGGTCGACGAATACCCCTTCGCGTGGGAGCTCCCCCGGCTCCTCAAGGGCCACCAATATGACGTTCTCCACGCCCACACGCCGGTGGTCGCGAACCGGCTCGCGTTCGGTGGGTATCCGTATGTCTACACGTCCCACTCGCGTCACTGGTTCTATCGCGACCGGTGGTCCCACCGCTGGGGATACTGGCTCGAGCGCCGGGCGGTCCGCCGGGCGAAGGCCGTGGTCGCCCTGACGCCCACTCTCGCGCGTACGATGGCCTCCACGGTCCGCCCGCCGCTGCCCCCGGTGACGGTGATCCCGATCGGGGTCGACAGTACGCGGATCCGTCCCGACTGGGACCGTCGCTCGGGACGGAACGCCCTCGGGGTCGGGGTTGTGCTGCCGTTCAAGCGGTGGGAGGTGGCGGCGCGAGCCGTCCGGGGTCTCGGGGTCCACCTTCGGATTGCCGGGCCGATGCCGTCGCCCGACTACGCGGCTGCGGTACGAATGGCCGGCGACCAGGTCGAGATGCTCGGGGAGGTCTCGGAAGAGGAGCTGGTCCGTCTCTACGCGGAGAGCGACTTCCTCCTTCACCCGAGCTCGGTCGAGGTGCTCCCGGGGGCGGTCCTCGAAGCCCTCGCGGCCGGAATGCCCATCGTCGGGGGACCGGCGATCGAGGGGGTCGTGGAGGAGGGGACAACCGGCTGGTCGCTTCCCGACGCGGACCCCTCTGCCTTCGTCACCGGGATACGAGAACGGGTCACCCAACTTCTCGCGGACGACCGGCTTCGCCGCGAGATGGGAGACCGGGCGCGCGCGGTCGCCGAGAGCCGCTTTGCCTGGCCCCGGGTCGTCGAGGCCCACCTACGCGTCTACGCTTCCGTGAGCGCCCCGCGCGGGCCGGCCTAGGCGCCGGGTTCGCCCCCGCACGGACGCGGCGCGCCTCGACCAACTCCGCAACGGCCCGGTCGACCGCCTGAGCGCTGTTCCATCGGGGTTGCCAGCCGAGCGCCTGCATGCGGCGGATCGAGAGGAGCTGCACGGGGACGTCCCCGGCCCAGCCGCGCTCTCCCCCCGTATACTCGATACGGGCGCGGCCGCCGTGGGCCGCGACGACCTTCTCGCCGATCTCCCGCGCGGAGATCTGGTCGACCGCTCCGAGGTTGAAGAGGTTCACGCGGTCGTGCGCCCGATCGGTCGCGAGCAGCATGCCCGCGACGCAGTCCTCGGTGCGGAGGTAGCTCTTCGACTGGCGGCCGTCCCCGAGGATCTCAAGGCGGGTCGGGTCGCGTCGAAGCTTCTCGAAGAAGTCCGGGAGGATACCGTGGGTCATGTTCGGCCCGATCACGTTCGCGAACCGGAAGATGTCGACCGTCACCCCGTAGGAGTGGGCGTAGGCCGTCAGAAGGCCCTCGGCGGCGAGCTTCGCGGCCCCGTAGAGGGACTGGGGTTGGAGCGGACCGTACTCCTCCGGGGTCGGGAAGACCGTTGCGAGCCCGTAGACGACGCTCGAGGAGGAGAACGCGACGCGGGGCACGTCATGACGCCGGGCCGCTTCGAGGACGTGGAAGGTGGCCAGGGTTCCCTCTTCGAGGTCGAGGCGGGGGTCGGTCACGCCCTTGCGGACGTCCGGGTTCGTCGCAAGGTGCCATACGGCGGACGCGCCCCGGAAGAGGTCCGCGTAGGAGGCGGGGTTCTTCAGGTCCGCGACGGTCAGGAGGGCCTTCTTGCCCGCGGGAGAGGGAGAAAGGTGCTCGCGACGCCCGCTCGAGAGGTTGTCGATGACGCGCACCTCGCTCGCTCGTTCGAGCAGCGTGCGGACGAGTACGGAACCGATCGCCCCCGCCCCGCCGGTGACCACCACCGGCCCGTCGAGAGCACGGCCCGCCATCGGGTCGATTGGAGGTGGGGAAGCATATATAAGCGAAGGGCCGCCTAAACACGGTGCACTTACTGTCCCGGAGGGGGACGGCCCATGCGTACCTACGTCCGGATGACCTTTCACTCCGAGGGCGCGAACCCGATGAAGGTCGTGGAGGCCATGAAAGGCCTCGGCTTCGAGGAGTCGATGGGGATGCACGACTTCGTCTACAAGTGGAAGGACAAGGCACCCATCGACGACGTCATCCGCCTCATGACCGAGATGCACGAGCGATTGAAGGGCCTCGACGTGAATTACGAGATCACGACCATCTCGTGAGAATCCAATGCCCTCGGAGGAACTCGACCGTCTGGAACGCCTGCTCCTCCTGCACCTCCTCGAGCACCGTGGCCAACAGATCCGGTTCGAGGCCTCCCAATGGACGACCGAGTTCGGGATCCTGAGGAAGTTCGGAGGCGAGGACCTGAACGAGGTGAAACAGGCGCTCCGCGTTCTCGAGATCGGCCGGATGATCTACCGACGCACCCAGTACGTCGTGGGCTACTCGGAGCCGAAGCATGTGTTCTCCCTCACGCCGAGCGGGCATCGGAAGGCGCTCGAATACCATCGGGGGGAGGAGGGCGACGGAGGCTCGGTGGTCCTGCCCGCTGAACCGGAGACCATCGCGGCGTCCGAAGTCGGGTCCTCCGCCAAGCCGCCTCGGGGAACCTCCGCCGGTTGAGGCGGGATGACGGTCCTCGAAGGAACCCAGGTCCGGCTCCGACCGCTCGTTCCGGCGGACTACCCGGCTGTGTTCGCTTGGTACAACGACCCCGAGACCGTCGCACCGTTCGACCGCTTCTCGGTCGACACGTTCGACGAGTTCTCCCAGGCGGTGGCCTCGGCCGCCGAGAACCCGAGATCGCTCGCGCCCCGGTTCGCGATCGAGCGGAAGGACGAGGGAAAGATCGTGGGGGCGGTGGGCCACTACCACGCCCACCCGATCCTGGAGTACATTGACGTCTGGTACGTGCTCGGCGACCGCACGGCCCGCGGGCACGGCTTCGGACGGGAGTCGGTCCGGCTGCTCACCGACCACCTGTTCGCCGCGAGCGTCGTAGAGAGGGTCGGCGCCACGTCGGACGTCGAGAACGTGGCCTCCTACCGTCTGCTCGAGGGGCTGGGTTTCCGTCACGAAGGGACCTTACGGTCCGCGCTCTTCCATCACGGGCACTGGCACAACGTCCGCGTCTACGGGGTCACTCGGACGGAGTGGGCAACGAGGGCTCCTCGAGGCTGAACCCTACCCGGTCGCCCCCGTTCGTGGGCACGGGGGGACGGAGCGTCACCCGACCGATCTCTCGGGTCGAGCGAAGATGGGTGCCGCCGCACGGACAGACGTCCGAGGCCTCGATCTCCACCACCCGGACCGGGTCGACGTGGGCCGGAAGGGGAACGAGCCCCGAGCGCTCGGCGAACGGGTGGCGGTCCCACTCGACCCGGGGGATGTGGCGCAGCGTCACGGGGCGAGGGTGGGCCAAGGCCTCGGCGAGGTCTTCGGCGAGGAGAGGAAGGACGTCCCGCGGGAGGCTTCCTTCGAGGTCGAGGTTCGCCCCGCTGCCGGCGAGCTGGGCCTTTCGAGTCCGCAACCCGGTTCGGGCGAAGATGCGCGCGCTCAGAAGGTGCTGGCCGGTGTGCAGGCGCATGTGACGGTAGCGGCGATCCCAATCCAGGGTCCCCTCGACTTCGAGGCCCACCGAAAGACGACGGAGGACGGTCGGGGGTCCTCGGATGCGGTGCACCACGGACGCGCCCGACTTGGTGACGTCGACCACCTCGGTCGGCTCCTCCCCGGGCCGGCCGAGCGTCCCGCGGTCGTTCGGCTGCCCGCCCCCGGTCGGGTAGAAGAAGGTCCGGTCGAGGACGACCGCTCCGGGAGGGAGCGCGGTGACCCTCGCGCGGAACGACCGGACGTAGGCGGCCGCGGGGTCGACCAGGAACGCGAGCTCGGTCATACGGGCACGAGAATCTCCGGCGGAGAAACCGCTTGCGGGGGCAGGTCGCTCTCGGCAACCTTTTTAGAGGGGACCGATGTGTCACGCCGAGGCTTTGGATGTTCAAGCTCCGAATCAAGATGGAGACCCTCCGTGAGGTCGTCGAGGTCGTCTCGACCCTGGTGAGCGAGGTCAAGCTGACCATCTCGAAGGACGGCCTCGAGGCGAAGGCCGTCGACCCCTCGCATGTCGCCATGCTCGTCCTCAAGCTCCAGAAGAGCGTCTTCGAGGAGTTCACCGGCGAGAGCACCGATATCGGCGTGGACGTCGAGAAGCTCAAAGAGGTCCTTCGGCTCTCGAAGCCCG
>DASWZL010000055.1:0-16222 GCA_036404475.1 Thermoplasmata archaeon | reverse complement strand
TTCCCGAGCACGCCGGCGGGGTACCGTCCGTCTGCACCTTCTTCGCTTTCGGGACCCGTTCGCCGTTCTACGCCGGACTCCCGCAGCATGAGGATTGCGAGATCGGCGCATTCGTCTTGGGAATCCCGCCGGAGGGCGCCGTCGGGGGTCGGCTGATGGCCACAATCGGGAACATTCAGAAGGAGGGCTACCTCAACCCGGGGGAAGAGGCGAAGGTCCCTCACAATCCGGTCCCCCCGAAGTACGTTTCCTACGGGCCCCTCGGCACACTGCCGTTCCCCCCGACTGGTGTTCTGATGTTCACGAACCCACGCGGCGCCATGCTCGCGGCCGAGGCCGCCGGCTCGGAGCCCGGGGCGTGGACCGTCCCGATGAACGGAAGGCCCATGTGCGCGATCATGCCAATCCTGAACCAAGGCGCCCCGGTGGCCCTGTCGCTCGGCTGCGTCGGGTCGCGGATTTACACGGACCTCGGGGTCGACAAGATGGTTGTCGGGGTCAAGGGAGATCACCTCGTCGCATTCTCGAAGAAGCTCGATCGTGTGGTCCGAGCGAACGAGCTCATGCGGTCGGAGGACTCAGCCCGCAAGTCGAATTCCTCCACGGCATTCTACGCGAAGCCCAAATCTTGAGCACCGCCGTCCCGGGAAGCGCTAGCTCAACCTAGAGTGGGTTTCGCCCTGCTCGATGGAGTGGACGTAGTCCCGCTGAATGATCCGCTTCAGAAGCGCTGCCGGGCTCCCCCAGATCGGTACCCTCCGAACCGATCCGGCCGCCTGTCCGAGTCCGAGCGCGACGACGACCCTCCGCTCTTCGTACCGGAACGTCACGAGCGGCTGATCGCCCCAGCGAGCCACGAGGTTCCGGGCGGCGGTTCCGGCTTCCGCGAGCGCGGCCTGCGCGGTCGCCGGTACCGAGGCTCCGGTCCCCGGGTCTCGGAGATCGGCCACGTCGCCGACCGCGAACACACCGGGAAGTCCAGGAACCTCGAGCGTCTGCTCGACGGCGACGCGGCCTCCCTTCCCGTGCGGAACCGGAAGTCGACGCACGACGTCGGGGGCCTCGAGGCCCGCGCACCACACCGTCGCGTCCGCCGTGAGGACCGACCGGTCCTCGAGGTGGACGCGGCCCGGCTCTACCCGAGTGACGTTGAGCCCGGTAATTATCGTGACCCCCGACCGAGCGAGGACCTTGCGGGCACGTTCGATGATGCTCGGGGGAAACCCCGCGAGAAGCGGGAGCGCACCGGTCAACAGGAAGACGGCGGGCGGTCGCGCGCCGGGGTCAGCGATAGGTTTCCAATTCGTCGTGGCAATCTCGGCCGCGAGCTCGGTCCCGGTCGATCCGCCGCCGACGATGAGGAACCTGGGGCTCCGTTCCACCGGAAGGGTGATCGAGGCGCGCTCGATGTCACGGATTACGGCCGCGAGCCTCTTCGCTCCTGAGAGGCGGTAGACCTGGTGCGTATGCTTCGCCGCTCCCGGGATCCCGTAGTACGCCGCCTGGCTCCCGAGGCAGATCGCAAGGGAACGGAATCGTTGCTTGCCCGAGTCGAGCAGGACCGTCTTCCTCGCGAGATCGATCGAGCGGACGATACCCTGACGAATGGTCACCGATGTCCGGTCGAACACCTGGGCGAGCGGCACCACCCAGGCCGCAACGTTGTCGCCGGATGAGGCCAACCGTCCGACCTCGTAGAGTTCAGTTCGCAGGACGTGGACCGGGTTTCGGTCGACCAGGACGACCGGTATCGTTCCCTTCGACCGGCGGTAGACCTCCTGGGCGACGGTGAGCCCGGCGTACCCCGCGCCGAGCACGACGACCGGTAGCCTCTCTGCGGCGGGGGGAACGGGGACGGCGGCCCACATTAGCGGCGCCTTGCCTCGAAGGCCTTAGCGTTGGCGCTAGCGTGTCCCGGGAGCCGCACCGAGGACGAGGAGATTCCTGTGGATCAATCGAGGAGGACCCCTCTCCGCCCGATTCGCTAATGTTACAGTTGAAACTCCCGTGGTCGGCATGGGATCCTCAGGATTCTGAACCGGGGATGGCCGAGGTTCAATGAAGGTCGCGGAACTCGTCGTTAAGGCCCTCGAGAACGAGAAGGTGACGACGGTATTCGGGATTCCCGGTGAGGAGAACATCGAGCTGATGGAGGCGCTCGGCACGAGCTCGATCCGATTCGTCCTCACCCGCCACGAGCAGGGGGCGGCGTTCATGGCAGACGTGTACGGCCGGATGGCAAGACGGGCCGGTGTGTGTATCGCGACGTTGGGGCCCGGCGCTACCAATCTTGTCACCGGCGTGGCGGACGCTTACCTTGACCGGGCGCCACTGGTCGCGATTACTGCCCAGGAGGATCTCTCCCTCATTCACAGGGAGTCGCATCAGTACGTCGATGTGCTCAAGCTGTTCGACCCAATCACCAAGTGGAACGCCCGGATTGAGAATCCGCGAGTGACCGCAGAGGCCGTCCGTAAGGGGTTCAAGATCGCGCAAACAGAGAAACCGGGACCGACACATCTCGAACTCTCCTCGGACATCGCCGAGGCGGAAACCACGGCCCATCCGATTCCGTGGGAACGCGCTCGGCGCCCGTCGCCCGACCGACCCAGTCTCGACCAAGCCGCCGAGCTTATTCGTCGGTCTAGCGCACCGATAATCCTCGCCGGGAACGGGGTGATTCGTGGCGATGCTTCCACCGAGTTAACGAGGTTTGCGGAGGAGCTCCGGATCCCCGTCGCGCTGACGCTGATGTGCAAGGGAGGCATCCCGTGGGATTCCCCGATGAATCTCTTCGCGCTCGCACGCCCGGGCCTCGACTATCGGGCTCTGGGGTTCGACCAAGCGGACCTCGTTGTTTGTGTTGGCTACGACCTGGTCGAGTACGACCCCGAGCACTGGAATCCTCGAGGTACTCAGCAAGTCGTTCACGTCGATTTCACTCCTGCTGAGGTCTCATCGCACTACGTTCCTTCGGTCGAAATCGTCGCCGACATCCGCGAGTCCTTGCAGCTGCTTCGGGAACGAATCCCGGCACCCAAGGAGGATCACCGGGTCTCGGCCCTCCGGGAACCGATTCTTCGTGAGCTCGAAGACGGTCGCGATCTTCCCGAGGGACGGTCGGACCCTCGCCGGATCTTGCACGAACTACGGGCGGCGCTCGCCCCCGAGGATATCGTCATAAGCGATGTGGGGGCGCACAAACTTTGGGTTGGTCGCTTCTTCCCCGCGTACCGACCGAACACCGTGGTCATTTCGAACGGCCTCGCCTCGATGGGGATCGCGTTACCAGGGGGTCTCGCGGCCGCGATCCTTTACCCCGACCGCCACGTGGTAACGGTCAGCGGCGATGGAGGCTTCCTGATGAATGTTCAAGAGCTCGAGACGGCCCGCCGTGAGGGCTGCCCTACGACGAACATAGTATTCCGGGATGAAGGCTTAGGAAGCATTCGGATCAAGCAACTCGCGAAGGCCGGGCGAACCTTCGGCACGGAGTTCGGGAATCCGGACCTAGTCCGACTCGCCGAGTCGTTCGGCGCGCGAGGATTCCGGGCGTCCAATCCGCGTGAGTTTGCCAGCGTCCTGCGAGAGGCGATTGACGCCAAGACTCCCTCCGTGGTGGACGTGCCAATCGACTACACGGAAACTCCGTTCTGAGCCGTGCATATCGACCATGCCGTCCGCCTGGGTCAGGGCCGTGTGTCCATCATGCTTGTGGACATGATTGGGGCAAGTCGCCGGGTCGCGGCCATGGCTTGAGAATTGCTGCCGTCAGAATAGGACCCGGTTGTTGGGGCCCCCCACGATGAAGGAGTGGGTTCTACCATGGGACGCGCCGTCGAATCGGTCTCAGAGCGGCTTGCTTGCTCCTCGTGGGCGCCAATCGGCCGCGCGCTCCCTTCAGCACCTCGATAGAGCCCGAGGGTGGACGGCTCGGCTGATTCGCCCTCCGAACACCCAAAAGGGTTCTCATTCGGAAGCCTGATGAATCGGTCAGGCTTTCTCAAAGGTGATGCCTGCCAAACCAGCCTGCGCGTGTTGCACGTGCTCGAGTTGCTGTGAGTGTTGTGCCTGTTGCTCGGTCCAGCGTGCCTGCTGCCCGACATGCCCCCCGAGTACTCGGGACTGAACTCGTCTGGCGAGCTCTCAGCGGCCCGCGCGCTCCTCGCGGTCGGTTATCGACCTTTGATCTTACTGTGGGACTTCCGCTTGACTGATTGGGGTTCGTAATCGTCCCGACGGGCAGCGAGCTCGTACGACGCCTCGCTGGCGCGCTTGAGCGCCGCTCCGTCGCGGTCGCACTTCGGATGCGCCGGCGCCGGGTCAAAGATGTAACCGCCACCGCAAACCGGACATTCGTAGTAGGTCATGAACGTCCCGAGACCGTTAGCGCCCCTCGGCTTAAGCCAGACCCGTCCTTCCTCCCTTTCGGACGATTTGGGAGAGCCCGGCGATCTCGTGAATCGCTCTCGCGCGCGCTGATTGCGGTCCTGTCATCGGTCGCGCGCGTCCCACATCAAGCCAGCGGGGGCGCCGATTCGAGCTGCGCCTTCACGCGCGTTGGCTGAACGACCACCCTTTCTTGTCGATTACGTCGAAGAGGTTTCCATCCGGGTCGGCCAACGTCACAAAGTCGTGCCCTTTTTCGGCGGGTTTCATGAGGGTCGCCCCAAGTCGAAGAAGCCGTTCGACCTCTTTCTCTGGGACGGAAGAATAGAGGTCCAAGTGGAGTCGATAGTCGTCCAAGGGCGCCTCCGAAGTTAGGTTCAGCGAGAGGTTGGGACCTCGACCCTGGGGGTCCTTCAGGACGACACCATCGGGCTCGGGGGGATCTCTCGGAACGTAATGGAGGGCCTCTTGCCAGAAGGCAATCATCCGCGGGAGGTCGCTGCAGTCTACGACAATCGAACCGATCCAGATCTGGCCCTGCCCCGTCGCGGTCATCACGCTTGGAAGAGCAGGAATCTGATAAGACCCGGCGGTCGGGTCCATCCAGGCTCGCTTGACGGTCTCTGCGCGCGCTGATTGCGGTCGTCCATCGGTCGCGCGCGTCCTTCATGAAGCCTGCGCGGACGCGGCCCCTGCCCTCTCCCGCTGATCAGGACAATTGTCGGGTTCTTCCGGCGTCGACTCCGATTCTCTTCCTCGAAATGCTTCCATTTATATGGGCATGAAACTGGACCGCGCGATGACCCACCCAGCCGAGGTCTTGGCGATCTACGACAACGAGATGCGTCGGGACCCCGTTCCCGACCCCGGGTCGCGCGTCGAACGAGTCGGGTCAATCGTCCGGATCGTCGGCCGGGAGAACTACGTCCTCTTTTCGGACCTGACGGAAGCCAATGCTCGGGAGGCGGTCGCTGAGCAGGCCGAACTCTTCCGTGAGGCGAGAGCGGACGTCGAGTGGAAAGTGTTCGGTCACGATCGGCCGGCGAACCTCGATGCCATCCTCGCTGGCGCGGGCTTTGTTCCCGACGAACCCGAGACGCTGGTCGTGTTCGACCTGCGGGAGGGCCTCCCCGGGGGAGCCGCCCCGGCGGGGACCGAGGTCCGGCGAGTCACGGACGATGCGGGGGTCCGCGACGCGGTGACCGCGAAGGACGCTGCATTTGGGCCTGATGACCGAGATGTCTTTTCCCTCTACTCGAGGATGGTGAGAGATCCGAACCAGGGATTGTTCGTGGCCTACGCGGAAGGAACCCCGGTCGCGTCAGCGCGAATTGAAATGACCCCGGGGCGTTCGTTTGCAGGCCTTTGGGGGGGTGGAACTAACCCCGCATATCGGCACCGGGGGGTCTATCGCGCCCTCGTTTCGGCTCGCGCGGTTCTCGCACGGAGCAAGGGCTACCGATTCCTCACCGTAGATGCACGGGATACCAGTCGTCCAATCCTGGAACGGCTCGGGTTTGTGCCGCTGACCACGACCCGCGCTTGGACGCTACGAACCGCACCCAGGACCTCGGAGGACTTGACCGACAAGACGTAGCAGCACGTGGTACGTGCTGGCAGGCTCGCGAAAATCCCTTGGTCCCGCGCGCTGATTGCGGTCCTCCATCGGTCGCGCCCGTCCTTCAAGAAGCCGGCGCGGCCGCCACGGTCAAGTCTCGCGCGGTTCGTCCTTGTGTCCGGAAAAGGGTGGCTTCTGTAAGGGACAGGTCTTGTGAGGGTCGAGCGCATCGTTGAGGGTTCCCGTCCGAATCGTGGGCTATCCCGTGAGGGCGCAACGTCGAAGGTACACCTGAAACCGGGGGTCGGCCCGCATCCTCTCGAATGCAGGGCAGGAAATGAACTCGTACGGGTTATTCCCCATTTCGTCGGCGCTCCGGAGGAGCCACTCGAAGAACTTGTCGGCGTCTCCGAGCGCCGCATACACCCAGGCGATTCGGAACGCGGGAACATAGCGTTCCTTTGCGGTGGCCAAGAGGGCGTCCAGTTCCCGAGATGCCTCCTCCCGCTGTCCCAGAAGCCCATGGGCTACGGCCGGCAACGCTTCTCCAATCCACCCGCGGCCTAGGTCGTTCAGCTTGGGCAGGAGCTCGCGGGCCTCAGCTTGCATTCCTCGATGCGCGAAGAACACCAGCTTGTGGAACTCCACGACACTCTGGTCTTCTCCCAACTCCGAAACTCGGTTCCAGCTCGATAAGGCAGCGTCGTCGTTGCCGGTGACCCAGGCGAGGTAGCCTTTGTGGAAGAGGATGATCGGCGAAAGCGGGTCTGCTTCCTCAGCCCGCGCCAACTCGCGTGCCGCGTCCTCCCTGCGTCCACGGCACATCAGATTCATGTAATACCACTGGTGCGCCGACGCGTACATCGGGTTGAGTTTGGTGGCCCGCTGGAACTCCCGGTCGCCTTCGTCCCACCGATACTCCCTCGTTAGTGCGAGCGCGAGCGAAGCGTGAGCTTCGGCCATCGTCTCATCGAGCTGTACTGCGCGCTCGGCGGCGACCCTCGCCTTCGTAGAGCCTTCTTGGGGGTGCATCGATCCCCAGTCCACCAGGATCGAGTAGCAATCCGCGATTCCCGAATAGGCCTCCGCGTACTGGGGATCGAGCTGGAGAGCTTCCTCGAAACATCGGAGTGCGGCCCGAATATGCTCGTCCGACCTTCGATTCCACAGATGCCTCCCCCGGAGGTAGGCCTTGAACGCGCTGATGTTCGGGGGGCGGCGCCGCCCCGTGGTGGGGGCCGAGGGTAGCGCGATGTGGAGCGCGGCGGCCACTTCCTTCGCGATTTCGCTCTGAATCGCGAATATGTCCACCAGTTCTCGATCATACTTGCCGGACCAGAGATGCTCTTCTGTTCCGGCATCCACCAACTGGGCGGTGATACGGATTCGATTCCCGGCTCGTCTCACACTCCCCTCGAGAATAGTTCCGACCCGGAGTTCCTTTCCGATCTCGGAGACCCCCTTTGCCCCGCCGCGAAATCGCATCACGGAGGTCCGGGCGATGACTCGGAGTCCGGGAACCGAGGAAAGCTCGGACATGATCTCCTCGGTGAGGCCGTCTGCGAAGAACTCGTCCTGCGGGTCAGGGCTCATGTTGGCCAGGGGAAGGACCGCCAAGCGTCGAGCGGTTCCTCGCGGGAGGTTCGCTTCGTCCTCCGCCGTCCGTTGCCAAGGGAGGTCGACCTTGTACACATCCAAGGGGAACCTGACGTTCTTGAGGTCCACAGGAGCCAGCTTCGTGAACGAGTTCGGAATCTTGTTCCTGACCTGCGCGAAAACCTGCTCTGAGACGCAGATGCCCCCTGGCTCGGCGAGCGGCTCGATCCGGGACGCGAGGTTGATTGCGTCCCCCAGCACATCGTTCTCGGTATGGACGACATCGCCCAAGTGAACTCCGATCCGTAGCCGGAAACGGTCCGGCTCGGACGCGGAGGCATTATAATCCTCAAGCTGCCGTTGAACCGCAATCGCGCAGCTCGCCGCATCGAGCGCACTGTCGAACTCGACCAGGAACGAGTCGCCGATGGTCTTGATTTCTCCGCCACCGAACTGCAGAAAGATCGGCCGCAGCAGCCGGTGGTGGACTTCGAGCAGGGCGAGTGCATGCTGCTCGTTATCCTGAGTGAGGGCGGTGTAGCCGACCATGTCGGTGAACATGATGGCGGCGAGGCGTCGGGTCCCGGCCACGGCTCGCGAACGGCTTCCATTAGATTAAGTCCCTGTCCGGGGGAATCGATCGTGCGAACAGATTCGAAAGGGGTACCTTTCCAGGCCCTAGTGAGGGACTGCCGAGAGAACCAACTCAGCCCTGGTGGACCTCGTGAATCTCGTCGGCGACGAGACCGTGGGCTTCCTTATGGACCCGAGCTGCAGCCTCCGCGGACGGCGCCTCGACCAAGCAGTAGATCGTCTCAGTCTTCTCGTCGACCCAGTAATTTCGATAGTTCACGCCGTGCTTGCCCTGCACTTTGAGGTCCTTGGCGTGGGCTTCCGCGACGGCCGCGGCGGTGACTCCCTTCACCTTTCGGTGAGTGTCCATGTAGAGGGGCATGACCGTTCTTAGCACCTTCAGTTCAAGAACGTTCGTATCCGATCGGAAATCGGTGCCTGACCGGACTACTCCTTCGCGTAGTTACTGGCCCCGGCCCAGTCGATCAGCACGACGGGTTCGTTTCCCACGACCCATGCATCGTGCCCCGATGGTAGCGCCGTAATCTCGCCGGGACCGACGTCAAACTCCGAGCCGTCGCGCATCCTCACGTGAAGCCGACCTGCGGCGTGATACTGGAAATGGGGAGATTCGCACCACTCCGTCTTTGCAACGGGCTTGACGTGGGTAGACCAGCGCCAGCCGGGCTCGAGCGTCAACCGCCCGACGACCCCGCCTCCGATCTTGACGAGCTCGACCTTGCCCTTTTCGAACTTGCGAACTTCATCCGGGGTTCCAAAACCTTTCCGCTCTGACTTTGCCATAACGACCCTTCTCTCCTCGCATCTCCGAATCGCTCGGGAGACCTGGGCAGGTGTAATACGGTCGGGGGTTAAACCTTACGACCGAGATTTTTTTTCTTTCTGGGTTGGAATCGACAGCCAATCGTACACGGTTCGTGAAGGGCTAGGCCTAGATCCTTTCGAACCGTACGAAACCTGTCCTTTTCGAACGAGGACCTCTGTCCGGGCTGATTTCCGTTAGGAGAGGTTCATCTTCTTCAGCAACCCTTGAAATCTCGGATCCCTTCGGACGTGCTCGAGCCGCGGGTCAAGTCGCCACTGTTGGAACGAGAGGTAGCGATACTTCACCATCTTCTCGAGGACGCGAAAGCACCCGTCAAGATCGCCGAGTAGGGCGTACGCACGGGCGACGACCCAATCGGTGTCCGGGGACTCCGGCAACGTCTCCTCATGCTGAAGGAGGGCTATTGCCTGTTCCTTCTCCCCGGACAGCGCGTGGGAGAGGGCGCGGACAGCCGCTTTCGCGCGCGGATTTGGCGACAGTTCCACGAACTGATTGAGTTCCTTCAGGCCTTGCTCGCGATCGGATCGGGCAAGACAGTACATCGCGAGGACACCATGGTAGAATGGCCAGGAGGGCGCCAGTTCGCCGATTCTCTGGAGCTTGACGAGCGCTTCATCGAAGCGGCCGAGCCACGTGAGCAACATAGCCAGTTGACCGAGGTTGGCCAGCCAAAGGGGGTCAGCTCCCTCGGCCAGCGTGAGTTCCATTAGGGCCTCGTCCGCCCGGTCTTTGTCTTGCAGCAGAGCTCCCAAGGAGCCATGTGCCTCGGAGTAGCTCGGGTTGAGCGACAGGGCCAGCATGAGCTCCTTCTCCGCCCCAACGTAGTCGAAATCGTCCCAGAGGATGTACCCTAGAGACGCGTGGGCCTCCGCGAGATTCGGGTCGAGCTCAATCGCGCGAGCTACCAAACGTCGACCCGTCTCGTCCCATTTCGCTCGAGGAAGACCCAAGCCGTGCCAACCCAGTTCGTGAGTGACATCGGCCAAGCCGGAGTAGGCAGCTGCGTTCTTGGGGTCCAGGGAGATCGCGAGCTCAAACTGCTCCTTAGCCTCCCGGAGAGTGGTCTGCTGACGAGTACCGTGCAGGAGGGTCCGTCCTTTCAGGTAAGCGAGGTAGGAGTCTGACCGCACCGGGGGTCTCGCTTCGATACGTGCGGCTTCGGCGGTCCCCAGCTCGATTCTTAGGGCCTCTGCCACTTGCGTTGCGAGTTCCGCTTGGACCGCGAAGACATCGTCGAGCTCCCGGTCGTACGTCTTGGCCCAGACATGACCCTCGGACTCGACGTCAATCAACTGCGCGGTCACCCGCAGGCGATTCCCGGCCTTTCGTACGCTCCCCTCGAGGATCGACGCAACGCGAAGCTCCGCCCCGATCTGGGAGACCCCTTTGGACGAGGACTTGTACGGCATCACCGACGTGCGAGCAATGACCCGAAGCCCCCTTAGCTGAGAGAGCACGGTGATGAGCTCCTCCGTGAGACCGTCCGCGAAGTACTCGTCCTTCGGGTCCGCGGAGATGTTGGAGAAGGGAAGGACAGCGAGGCCGGTCGGCCCGGAGTTCGTGGAGGGAGACTCCCGAACGGTCCAGGGCAGGATCACCCGGTAGACCGCCATGGGGAAACGCACGTTCTTGAGCACCTTCGGCTCGAGTTTCTCGAGTTGGTTGGGGATTTTGTTTCGGACCTGGCCGAACACCGGCTCGGAGATGCAGACCCCTCCCGGCTCCGCGAGCGGCTCGATCCGAGCCGCGAGATTCACTGAATCTCCGAAGATGTCGCCCCCGCGCTCCTCCACGTCCCCGAGATGAACCCCGATGCGCAGCCGGATAGGCGTGCAACCGGGCTGCGAGTTGCGTTCTTGCAGATGTTGATGGATGTCGATTGCGCATTGGACCGCCCGCAGGGCACTGTCGAACTCGACCAGAAAGCCGTCGCCTGTCGACTTTATCTCACGTCCCTTGTGAGTCTTGAGAAGGGGACGAACCAGCTTCTCCTGCTCCCGCAATAGCTTCAGAGCGTTCGCTTCATCAGTCTGAGCCGAAGCAGTGAAGCCCACCATATCGGTGAACATGATGGCGGCAAGCCGCCGGGTCGCGGCCACGACCTGAAAACCGCTTCCCTTAGATTAAGCCCCGGTCCAGGGCCGTCTGAGTGGACTGGTTCGAAACGGGCCCTTTCCGTAACCAAAGGCCTCGTAGTTGACCGCTCAGACCCTTTGCTAAGAGAGGGGTTTTGTAACGGGGGGTCCGGCGCGAGGCACGGTCACGCCGCGACCTCGTCTCGTCCCGCGCGCTGATCGCGGTCCCGTCTCTGGACGAACCCCGCGAATTCGTCATCTCGCGGAGGCGGGTAAGCCTCCCCGACTCGGCCGCGCGCGGCCTGCATGAAGCCTGCGCGGACGCCGCGGTCAAGTCTCGCGCGGTTAGTCCCTGTCTCCGGAAAAGGGTTCCTTTCCAACGACCAAAACGATAGCAATGGGAGTGGATTCCCGCACCCTGGAAGGCGGGTTCGACGAAGCCCGCTCCGATCTGGCGATTTCGTGCCTCCCCCCAGCAGTGGAGACCGTTGGGGCAATCGCCCGCCGTAACAGCTCGCCGATTGGGTTATCACCTATTCAGGGCACGGGATAGGCGAGAGGTAACGAACAATGGGACGAAACGACGAAATACGATACATCGCCTATGGTATCTGGGAGCGGGAAGGCCGCCCTGAGGGGCACGCCCTCGAGGATTGGCAGAAAGCAGAGAAGATGTGGGCTTCCCAGCACAAAACCCCACAGCAATCGCCCTCGGCAACGGAACGGAAGGGACAGTCGACCTCCTCCGCGCCCCAGACGCAGACGCAGAGCAGCTCAACTCGTTGGCCCAGCTAAAGGAGTCCGAAGACCCGGCGCGTGGGCGCCGTCTTTCCCGCGCACCCTCCTTCGATGCGTCTTATGAGCCAGCCCCTCTTCCTTGGGCCTACCCCGCTGATTCACCCGAACCGCCTTGGTTGAGATAGTGGACATTCCCAGGGATTCTCGCGAAAGTGCACGCGGCACTTTCGCTAGGTGAGGGAATGCGCTTCGGCGATGACAGCGCGAGCGCTCGAGTTCGGCCGGGGGTATGGTTACTTGCGACGCGCGATCCCGTAAATCGCATTCCGGGGTGCAATGCCTGCACACCCAGGCATGGTAATTCGGGCGTACAACGGCGGTCGCCATAGTCCTGTGCTTAGCCGGCAGATTTCAATTGATAGACAGACGCGCCGCGCATCGCTCGTTCCCCTCTTCGCGAGGAACGAGCGATGCAGCAAGCCAGTATCCAGTACCCAACCGCCGAACGTCCCACGCCGATCTGACCCACCGTCGCGTTTGGGTTCACTCCGCGAAGGTCTTTATCGCGGATCTCGCCATAACGGCACACGCGTGACCGCGCATGATCACTTCGCGAGGTCTGCCTTCATGGTCCGGATCCGCAGTCCTCGTGTTCTGTGTCTTGGCGCTGCTTCTAGCGTCAAACGGGGTTGCCACTTCTTCTGACAGCCAAGCTCGTTCTCAATCTCCTTCGTCCGTCCAGGTCCAAGGTCCGTCTTCCATCGCGCCTTCTTCCTCGATTGCGAGACTGGGGTCTCCAGCAATAGCCTCGTTCCCTCCCAGAATGGCCACCGGATACTATCCTGCCGGCGATGACCCAATAGGAATCGCGGATTTCGGCCAAGCTTCAGGGGGCACCGTCTCCTACACGACGTCATCGTTTGATGCGACGGCGACGATCGACAGCCTCAGTGTCTGCGCCACCTCCTCCCCAGGTGGGAGCACCGTGCTTTCGTTCCAACTCAACGTAAACCTCGGATTCGAGAATGGCGGGAGCTGGTATGTCTACTGGATTCAGGACGTGGCCTTTCTCAACACCTCGAACAACTACATCTACTTCCTCGATAACGTTTGGAACTTCTCGGGTTCCTCCGCGTCAATCTACCCATCCACCCTGAGTGGTAATGGGCAAATCGGGAGTTCCAGCGGCATCGGATTCTACTACGAAGCCGCCGCGTGACGTGGAAAGTGCCGTTCGGAGCGGCATTCGTCCGCCCCGCCTACTCGGAAGCCGAGATCGCCAACTCCTTGCGCGAGACCTGCCGACGTACGCTCCTCCTTCGGTCCTCCACCGATAGGAGCTAACCCGTTCCGCCCCGGGGCAACCCGGGGCGCTTCATTTTTCGAGACGTTCTTCTCGTGACCTCTCCAAGCGATGCTAGGTGCACGGACACTCATTCGAATCCGAGTGGATCCGGGGCCGGTCCGGTCCGAAACGGACTCGGAATTGGGCAGTGGGGCCGTCCGTGACGCGGAACTCTTGCGAACAGCCCACCGGCCGACCGCCCCACAACCTGCCGGATGCACTCCCAAAGGACCCCGGGTCTCCCGGATCGGGGAGATACCGGGATCGTAACAGTCGCGACTCGGCAGGTTGAACTAGGGGCAGCGCCATTGTCACATCATCGTCAGGGGCGGTAGGTCCCCTATACGATGAGCTTGGTTCTACCACTTCCGCCGGAACTCGTGAACTTCCTCTCACTGCCACCTCCCGAGACGCTCGTCGTGAGCGGCCCTGCCGGCTCTGGGAAGACGACCCTCGCGCTGGCCCTTCTCGGCGCCTTTCCCGGCAACAAACTCTACGTCTCGAGTCGTGTCGGAGCCAAGAAGCTGAACCGGAACTATCCCTGGCTCGGGGTGGCCGAGTCGAGGGACGTGACGATCGTCGACGCGACCGATTGGGGGTCGAGCCTTCGAGATTCGGCCCGTCTCCTCGAGTACTTCCGAAGTTCCAACAGGCCCGGCGGCGGTGTCGATGAATCCATGGGAGCGATGATGCCCGCTCCGTTTCGCGAGGCCACGGAACTCGCCCGCCGCGGCACGCCCTCCATGCTGGTGGTCGATTCGTGGAATGCTGTCGTGGACCGTTTCCTGGATGCTCCGAGGACGGCGAGTGCCCCGGCGCCCGCACGGGAAGAGGTAGAGCGACTGGTTCTGACGCGACTTTCGACCGGACCGTTCCACGTCGTATTGGTCCTGGAACGGAACGACCCCTCGGCACTCGACTACATCGTCGACGGAGTGGTTCGCCTCGAAAAGCGCCTGGTCGACGAACGGGGGGAACGCTGGCTCCATCTCGAGAAACTTCGCGGAGTCCGCCTGAACCAGGCGTTGTATCCGTTCACCCTCGAAGGGGCTCGATTCCAGTGCATCACCCCCGTGGGAAGGGAGGCCCCCAACCGCCTCCGACCCCCTGAGCCCGAGCCGGTTCCGCCCGCCGAGGGCCTGTGGCCCGGGAATGCCGAGTTCGCCGAACAGTTCGGGAACCTGCCTACCGGGCTGGTCTGTCTCATCGAACGGGATCCGGACGTTCCGGATGCGTCCATCAACCTGGTGCTCGGGCCGATCATCGCCCAAGTTCTTGGATCCGGGGGCCGGGTCTTCCACGTCCTTGGGCCGCGAACGCAACCGAAGTCGATCTGGGAGTCGTGCAAGCCGTTGATGACTCACGAGAAGTTCGTGGAGCAGGTGCGAATCCTCACTCCGGCCGCCGTGCTTGCCGAGCCCGACCCCGATCTCAAGGGCGTTGTCCTTCCCCTTCCCCGAAAGACCGAGACGCCCGTCGAGGCTCGGGTTCCCGAGGCGGTTCGGTTCCTGCGGGAGGGGGCCCAGGCGAACCTTCCCGGGCTGATCGTGGTATGGGCGTCGGGACTGGCAACGCTCGGTGCGCTGACCGGGGCTCCGTACCGGCCGGAAACACTCCCCCTCCTCATGTTGGACTACGCGTCCGGCGCCAACAAGTACGGCGTGTTCATTGGGCAGGTTGATACTCCGCTCGTGGACTCTCTGCGCGCGGTCTCTCCTCTGCGACTCCATTTCCGGGCACGGGCCGGTCGGGTTTTCGTGTACGGCAAGCACCCCGTGACTCCCTCGTTCGTTCTCATCGAGGGGACGGAGGATGCTCCCTACCGGCTCCTGCGGGTCGTCTAGCGCCCGACCCTCGGGCCGACGCGGGCGGTGACAGACCCATGGCCCCGAACGGATTCAATCCGAATAACGGGCGAATACTGACCCGGCAGACCCCCCACGAAGGCAGATTTGCAATCTTCTACCACCCGTCGCCATAGCTCAGTTGGTGGCTTTACCTCAGGAGCCAGCCCCGGAATGGGTCCGTCGTTCGTTTCGAGCCTTCGCCGAACGCCTCCGCGACTACCTTGTTACGACCCGCGCGCTGATTGCGGTCCTCCCTTGGACATGATACGCTTCGTCCATGCGGGCGATACCCCAAACCCGTCGCCGCCTGTCCAAGCCTCGGAGGCGACCGATGGAGATCTCTACGTATGTCGGATTCGACGTGAGCAAGAGCAGTATTGCGGCGACCGCCGTGGATCCGCTGGGACGTCGGCGACGACAGGAGAAGTTGGGAACGAATGACGAGGAGATCCGACGATTCCTCGAGGATCTCCCGGGACCTATCCAGGTCGTGCTCGAGGCATGCAACGTTTGGGAACATATCTACGACGCCGCGGCCGCCACCGGTGCCCAAGTTCTCCTCGCCAATCCCTTCCAGACCAAGCTGGTCAGCAAGACGACGCTGAAGACCGATCGAGTGGATTCCGAGAAGCTGGCGAAACTCGCGCGACTGCAAGCCATCCCCGAGGCGTACGTTCCGACCCCCGAGCAGCGGGCGCTGCGCAAGTTGGTCCGCGAGCGGGTCTTCTACACTCACCTCTGGACCGGCGTGGCGAACCACGTCTACGCTGTCCTTCTCCAGAAGGGGATCTCGTTCCGCCCGGGTCTTCTGCAACGTCGGACCCTCCGCCATAGCGTAGCGGACCCGCGGTTCCCCGAGATCGAGCGCGGACTCCAGGAGCTCGCCTCCATCGAAGAGATCACCCGCTCACTCGATCGGGCGATCCAAGATGCCTTTGAGGCGTCCACGGAAGCTCAGCTCCTCGCCACCATCCCCGGCGTGGGCAAATTCACCTCGGTCGCGCTGGTCGCCTTCCTCTCTCCGATCGAGCGGTTCTCGAGTCTCGATGCCGTCGTGAAGTACTGCGGCCTCTGCCCATCGGTCCATCAGTCGGCCACGACGAGCTACAACGGTCCTCTCGTCTGGGACGCGTATCACTTGCTCAAGTGGGTCCTGGTGGAAGCTCAGTGGAACGTTCGCCGGCACGAGGGGAAAGGGGACGTGTATCGAGTCGGCCATCGGGTCGCCCGTCGGAAGGGCATGGGGAGCGGAGC
>DASWZL010000054.1:0-1530 GCA_036404475.1 Thermoplasmata archaeon | reverse complement strand
CTCAATGTCTTCTGCGACCGGCGCGGATCGCGGTGCGTTTCGCCGGGTCATTGCGAAACCGAGCATGAGGAATCCCCGTGGTGGCGAGGGACCCGCATTGCGGAGGCCCCGCTAGCCCAGTTCATCGGGCGCCAGTCGACTCCTGAGGAGCGCCCAGAAGACTTGGGCCCGAACCGATCCTCCTGGTCGGGCCGAAACTGGCTCCTGAGGTAAACTCTGATGGAAACGGGGCTAATCCCTTGACACGCCTGGAGGGGGTATATATGATCCGTCGTGGCAACGCCGGGAGGAGTCCGGATGCTGGAGTGGAATCGGCCGGATAGAGTTCGTATCGCCCCTTGGCGGGACCCGGGGCCCCGCGTTGCTGTGGCGTGCATGGTGACCGCCATGCTGGTCATCCAGGCTCTGGTCTCCTGCGCTCGAATGGCTCCGCCCGCCGCCACCGTTGTGAACCCCGAGACCTTCCCGCAGGTCGTTCCACCAAGCCTGCCGCTCGTTCCTTCCGAGCTTCCGCCCCCGGTCACGGAGAACCGGACCTTCGTCACCGTTGACGGCATCCCGCAGTACAAGATCGGTCCCGGGGATGTCCTGGAGATATTCATCACGAGGGGTCCAACGCAGGAGAAGATCCAGACGCCTGTCCGAGCCAACGGCCGCATCTCCGTGAGCTTCGCCGAGGTCCAGGTGGATGGCCTGACCGCAGACCAGGCCGCCGGAGAACTCGCGCGCGCGCTTTCCATCTACTTCCGCAATCCGCAGGTCGAAGTCCAGGTCAAGGAGTACAACAGCAAGAAAGTTTCCGTCCTCGGGGCCGTCGGGGGAGCGCCGCGGGGTGGCCTTGGAACGATCCCCCTGACCGGACGCATGACCCTACTGGAATTGATCGCCAAGGCGGGGGGGCTCGCCCCGAACGCAAGCCTGGAGCGGGTCCGGGTCACTCGGGAATCCGGCAAGTCGTACACCGTCAACATGTTCCGGTATGTCCAGGAGGGCGATTTCTCGCAAGAGTTCATCCTGGACTCCGGAGACGTCGTCTTCGTCCCGGAGCGGGTGCCCGGCGAAGAACGCCGGGTCTTCCTGCTAGGCGAGGTGAAGACCCCCGGACCGGTCCCGTACTTCCCCTCGATGACCCTGGCTCAGTTGGTGGCTCAGGTTGGCGGATGGAACGACGGGGCCTTGTTCGAGGAGGCGCGGATCATTCGAGGCGACCCGAAGAGTCCCGAGATCATCGCCGTCGACCTGGGCCGCCTGATCCTCGATGGGGACCGCCGGATCGACCAGTTCCTGCAACCCAACGACGTCGTCTTCATCCCGCGGACCCGGATCGCGAATTGGAACGCGTTCCTGGCGCAGCTCCGGCCTACCCTAGATTTCCTTGTCCTCGGAGCTCAGCCCTATATTCTCTACAAGACTATTAACCCGTAGCAGCGGGGAGGCAAGAGGGCTCCTGATGGCGCAGTACGATCTGAACCTCCGCGATTACTGGCGCATCCTCCGGAGGCGCAAGGGAGTCGTGGTGGTGGTCGCCCT
>DASWZL010000053.1:0-2059 GCA_036404475.1 Thermoplasmata archaeon | reverse complement strand
GAGAGCGTCCACGTCGTCCCGGCCCAGGAGCACCTTCGCCGCGAGCGGCATGTCGAACACGCCCGGGGTCTTCATCACCGGTCCGAGCGACGCGCCGAGGAAGGAGACCTCCTCCTTCGCCCGCTCGAGCATCAACAGCGTCACATCGTAGTTGAACTCGCTCACGACGATCGCCACCTTCACTCCGTTCCCTTCCTTCGGCCTCTTCGGCATGATTGATTCCCTCCTCCCTATTGGATCGTGACCTCACCGCGTCCGGCGTACCGGCCCGGCGTCCGGGAACCCCTGGCGGAGCCCTTTCCCGGCGTTCCGGGAGAGCTCGCGCGGACGGAACAGGAGCGCGTAGGCGTTGAGGGCGTGCTCCTCGGCCCGCCGGCGGGCGAGCGCGTGGAGCTCCTTCGGACCCGACGCCTCGCCCTCGAAGACAAAGCACTCGACGACCGGCTTCGCTTCGAGGACGGAGGCGAACAGGAGCCCGAGCGACGCCTCGTGGGCGCACGTCTTGTCGTACTCGGCCCTCCCCGGCATCCCGAGGGCGAGGCAGAGGTCCGCTCCGTCGAGGAAGAGCCGACGGCACGCGACCGGGAGGTCCTTGATCCCGGGGACGGTGTCCCGGACGACCTTGAAACCGGTGCCGCGGGACCTGAGCGCCCGGACCGCGTACTCGGCCATGTCGACGCGGGCGAACGTCGTGTCGACGACCCCGATCTTCTTCACGGGCGGAGCTCCTTCGCGCGCTCCAGGATCCGCTCCACGAGGCGTCGGGTCGCGAGGTCGTTGTGCGGGGAGGCGCGGATCCGCACGACGCGGACGGGCACCCCTCGGCGCGCACACTCGCTCTCCACCTCGTGCTCGTTCCAGACCTGGTCGTGGCCGAGTGCGATGATGTTGGGACGTTCGCTCAGGACGGTCTCGTAGATGTCGGTCGCCGAGCCGAGGACCGCGCGGTCGACGGGCTTCAGCGCCTCGACCATCTCCCGGCGGATATGCTCGGGAACGTACGGCTCGCGCTTCAAGCGCCGCGCGGTCTGGTCGCGGGCGACCACGACGACGAGCTCGTCGCCGAGCTTCTTCGCCTCGACGAGGAAGTAGACGTGGCCCGGGTGAAGGAGGTCGAAGACCCCCGTGGCCATTACGCGGACGACCATCTCCGCCACGCCTCGGTGATCGTTCGGCCTTCGAGGAACGCGAACCCGTGGTCCTCGGCGTACCGCCGGGCGGCGTCGGGAGCCCGGGCGCCCCCCGAGTCTCCCAGCATCTCGCAGACGGTCGCGGACTCCGAGAGACCCCCCATTCGGGCGAGCGAGATGGCGAGCTCCGTATGGCCCTTTCGCTCGCCGAGGAGCCCCGGGGCCGCGTAGAGGAGCGGGATGTGGCCGGGGGAGACGAAGGAGGCGCGGAACATCTCCCGGAGCGCGTCGTCGGAGCGCTCGGAGGCGGCCCGGGCGACCTCCCCGACCGTGCGGATCGTGAGGGCGCGGTCGTTGTCGGGGACCCCCGTGAACGTCGCGCGGTGGTTCACGGTGATGCCGAACGCCGAGCGTCGGTCGTAGCGCGGGCGCTCGAAGAGGTCGGCGACGCCGGGAAAGTCGCTCTTCGCGAGCGACAGTAGGTCCGAGAAGAACGGCAGGTCGAGGCGCCGCCGAAGCTCGTCCGAGACCGCGGTGCAGATGAGGCCGCCCGCGTCCTTCCGGGCGAGCCGGACGAGCTCGGGCGTCGCGGTCTCCGAGAGGAAGATGAGGTCCGTCTCGCCTTCCCGCTCCGCACCGTCGAACACGAGGATCGGCTCGCCGGCGGCGAGCGCCCGGAGCGCCGGCACGACCTCGGGGGCGGGCCCCCGGTGGGAGGTCAACGAGAGCATCGCGGGGACGACCCAACCGACGCTATTAAGGGGAGCGTAACTACTCAAAAAAGGGTTGATGGCCCAGGGGCGGAGCGACGGTACGGAAACGCTTGACAGCACATCGGACCCGACCTCTTCAGCGAGCTCCCGAAGGAGGCGCTGTTAGGAGGTGATCCATCTGCAGGTTCCCCTACAGATACCTTGTTACGACTTAGT
>DASWZL010000052.1:0-68952 GCA_036404475.1 Thermoplasmata archaeon | reverse complement strand
TCGGCACAGAACCCGGGCTCCCCGGGTCCCGCCTTCGGCAAGCGTCGGGGCGAGGATTTGAACTCGCTGTCGACCAGGGCTTCCAGCTCGGTAAGGGCCTGCTTCAACTCGTCCAGGGAGTCCCTGCGCGGGGTCGGAGGCTCGGGGCCCGATGTCGGGATAGCGCGCGCCGGCCCACGGGGAGCGGGTGCGGGGCCTATGCGGCCACCGACCGGCCTCTGCGGGGAGGGAGATGTGAGACCCGGACGTGGGGCCGCGCCGGTCGGTGGGACCGGTGCCGGACGAGCGGCCTGCCGAAACGCGGTCGTGTTTGACGGGCGCGCCGGGGAAGTGTCGGTATAGAGCGGCGGCCCTTCCCACCAGGGAGGCATGGGAGTCGTGGACCTGGACCGGGCGACCGTCCGCGGATTAGATTGAGACGCTTCCCACTCGGCCTTCGGAACCATGACAAAGCCTTCCGGGGCGACAGACACCCCCAATTCGGCGGGTTCCAAGAAGACGGAGTAGACCCCCGCGCCGGCGATCACCGCTCCTACGGCCGCGACGATACCCCAGAGGGGAAAATGGGCGCCATGGGACGAGAGCGTCTCGTTCCTGAGGATGGCGCAATAGACCAACAATACGCTCCCAATGAGCAGGAGCGGAAACGCTCCTTCGAGGTTCCTCGCCGGTCGCTTCAAGGTGGGGTCCCTGCCATGGGTTGCAGGGCGAGAGGGGGGGGTCGACGGCGTGGTAGCGGTCTCGTTCGCTCCGCGCGGGCGGTCCCCGGGCCCGTTGGTCCGCTGAAGCATCGGTCGCATCCGTCCCTTAGCCCGGAAGGGACGCCGGGCCTCTTCTCATCGCTCCCTGCCCTCCGACAGCCATCCACGACGAGGAGGTCCCTCGCCCGGGGTTGCGGGGGAGGACCGCATCGAATCGGACGCGAGCAGCCCTCGAGGCCCTACGTAGCCGCGAGGACGGTGACCGCAGTCACCGCGCCCGGTGCAGAGGCCCCGATATCAAAGTCGAGCACGATGTTCTCCGCCGATGTGGGGGGCGTGATCGGGAATCCTTCGGTGAAGTAGGATATGGGCCCGACAACCGTACCCGACGCTCCGGTGACATACATTGTCAACGCAACGGAGCTCGTGGTGAATGGGATCGATGTGCTGACCGAGATGACTACTTGCTCGACGAAATGACCCTGACCGCACGTCAGCAAGCCCGTGAAGCCGCCGGCACAAACGGTGTAGCCCGAGGTGGAGACATTGCACGCGGCCGTCACGGGGCACGAGGTGAAGGCAGGCGCTGTGGCGTTAACCTCGGACAAGGTCGTATTGAGCCAGGTGAGGCCCGGCACGGCCGATACCGTGGTCGTCTGCGAACCCTGATAACTCGTGTTCGTTCCTCCGATCGACATCTGGGCGAGAGCGAATCCTCCTACCATAGAGGCC
Organism: Thermoplasmata archaeon; assembly: GCA_036404475.1. Lineage (GTDB taxonomy): Archaea > Thermoplasmatota > Thermoplasmata > Lutacidiplasmatales > UBA184 > Lutacidiplasma. Next base: position 67,519 of record DASWZL010000052.1, on the reverse strand, counting down.
ACGATCGCGGCGGTCACCAGATAGACGGTTCTCTGCGGCGTTCGCGAACCCATCGAATTACCTCCTGGGTATCTTCTGTCCTCGGGTTATGTACAGGGTCGCCGATACGTATATACCCCTATTGGTCCGGAAAGAACGACGAATAACTCGAAACCTGGTAGGCGACAATCCGCGGGATGTCGCTCTGAAAGCGCATGAGGTTCGGGTCCCAGAGACCCTTCTGAGGTTTCTACTTAGGTGACCCGGCCCGAGGTGTAGGCGCGATCGCCCTTACCGGCCGGATGGGTTCGATAACCGACCGCGAGGGCGTACGGAACGAACGGCCTACGTCACCCCGGCTCCGCGAGAGTGCCGCCGGAGCCGCATGACGAGGCGCAGCGTTTCGAGACCCTGCTGAACGGCCATGATCGCATCGGGAGGAGTGTGCTCTGCGAAGTACCGCTCCACGTCCTCCTCTTGGTCGACACCCATTCCCGCCAAGCATCCCCGCAGGAATATGCTCAAGAGCGGCGTCCCCGCCCACATTTCGGAGAGCGCCTTCGTGTGGCCCCGGTACCAGTCGAAGAGCTCCCGCCCGCCCACGGGATTGGCCGAGATCGCAAAGAGCAGGTCAAGGGCCCCGGAGGGAGTGACCCCCGGGCTCGGAATCAGGTCGAGCGCCTGGCGAAGGAGGCGCGGTTCTCGGAACGCTGCCAGGGCGTGGGACAGCTGAACCCGCTCGCTATCCCGGGTGGTCGATCTCAGCCGGGCCACCAGGGGGTCGAACGCGGTCGCCCCCCCCTCGCTCGCATACGAGATAGCCACGGGCTCCCGGAGCTCGGCCGACAACTGGTCGAACTCCGCGAACCGGGGGGAGAGCTCGCGGGCGAAATCGCCGTCCATCCAGGCGAGGCTCGTGGCGAGCTGTTCGCGCAGGAAACCTCGGGAGTCGGGCTCGTTGGGGCGGGCCTCGAGACCCACCGTCCGCAGCTGGGCCCGCAAGAATTGCCGTGAGGTCGCCAGGAACGCGGGAACGTCGTACAGGAAACGGTAGAGGTCCGAGACCGCCGTCGCGATGGAACGGACCGGAAGGTCCTCGGTAAGCGAGGTCCCGGCGCGGACGAGCTGTAGGAAACGAGCCAGGGGGGTGAGCTCCGCATACACGAAGGCGTGAGCGTCCGTCACGAACCCCCACTGGTCGATGGGAGCCATGGACGGGAACGCAGCCACGATCGGGTCGAACAGGGAGTCGTCGTAATGCACGCGGGCGAACGCCGTCCGACCGGGATCGACCCGAAGTCCTTCCGGGGAACTCACGGCGAGCGTCATCTCACGTCCTTCAAAGAGGGTCATGCTCTCCCCGTTCGCCGAAGAGACCCGCAACGGGATCGGCCAGACTCCGGGCGAGGCGGCGCCGTCCGCTCGGAATCGCTCCTGGCGGAGGGTGAGTTGCCCGTCCGCCCAGTGGGCGTGGACGATCGGATACCCCGGCCGTGTGATCCACTCCGTCATGACACGCCCTACGGACCGGTCGGAGACTTCGCCGAGCGCGGTCCAGAGGTCCTCGGCCCGTGCGTTGGCGTACTGGTGCTTCGCGAGATAGCGGGAGACGCCGCGTCGGAACGTCTCTTCCCCGAGGTAGGCCTCGATCATCCGAAGGACGGCCGCTCCTTTGCCGTAGCTGATCTCGTCCGCGATCTCGCCCAGCGACTCCGCCGAGTCCACGGGCACCTTGATCGGGTGGGTGGAGGAAAGTGAGTCCTGCTCGAGCGCCAGTCGCACGAAACGGATCAGGAAGGCCGACCAGGGGTCTTCCTGTGGGTATCGTCGGCTCACGATCCGGTGGCCGACCAACGTCGCGAAGCTCTCGTTGAGCCAGAAGTCGTCCCACCAGGCGGGAGTGACGAGGTTCCCAAACCACTGATGGGCGATCTCATGCGCGAGGACCAGGAGAATGCCCCGTCGCTCGCGGACGCTCGTCGCGCGGTCGACCAGAACCAGGTTCTCGCGAAAGGCGATCGCGCCCCAGTTCTCCATAGCGCCGGCCCAGAAGTTCTCGAGCGCGACCAGGTCGAGCTTCGGGAGCGGATAGGGGGCGCCGTAGTACTCCTCGTAGGCGGCCAGGAGCTCCGTCGCCCGCTCGGCACAGAATTGTCCTGCCGAGGCCCGTCCGGGAGACGCGGCGACCGTGACGGACCATCGGTCCCCCGGGACGGTGATCGTATCGAAGGGACCTACCCCGAGGTACAGCAGGTAGGCGGACATCGGAGGGGTCGGTTCGAAGGTCAATTCCCGTCGGTCGGCGACGCGTCGTTCGGAACGGGGAGCCGTGTTGAAGATCGCTTTGACGTCCGCGTCGACGGTCAGAACGAGTCGGTAGACCGTCTTCACCGCCGGATGCTCGAAGGACGGCAGGAGCCGGCGGCTCCCCGTGGGAAACATCATCGTCGTTAGGTTGTAACCCGGACCGGAAGGGGAGACATAGAGTCCCACCAGGGAATTCGGGTCCGCCACGCCTCGGTAGACTATCTCCAGCCGGTGCGGCTGGGCGGAGACCCCGGTGAACTCGAGAATCCCCTTCGCGGGGTCCTCACGGTACGGAGCGGGCCGTCCGTCGAGGGTCGCCGAGTCGATCGTCAGATGTGCTGCGTCGACGACCAAGGGGTCGGCGGCCCCCTCGACCTCTATCGATACCTTTCCCGTGAACGACTTCTCACGGTATCGTAGGTCGAGCCACCAGTCGACGCCGGTGATCTTCATCGGGGTCCGCCACCTCATTGGCCATGATATCGATTGGCCTGGTTTCGGTGAACACTCTCGAGCGGGTCGACGAAGGACGCGCGCGGCCCTGGGCCTGCCGCGAGGGCCGCGCGCGAGGGTGCTCCGCCCGGGGCTCGGGCGGTCCCGCGCTCACTCGTAGGAGACGTCCGAGCGCATGTACGCACGGGTCGCCAGGAACAGGACGACCACCGTCTCCGCCAGGAGAAGGACCATCTGGTAGGCATCGGTAGGGGTCAGGGTCCCGGAATACGCGCCCCGCACGGCGTCCGCCACGTAGGTGAGCGGGTTCACCTGGAAGAGGACACGAAGGACGATCGGCAGACTGTTGCTCAACGGGTAGAACACGGTGCTCGCGAAGTTCACGACGAAGAGGATGAGGATCTGAATGCTGTTGTACGCGGTGTTCGACTTCACGAGGGCGGAGATGTACAGCATCAGCGCTCCGAAGAAGATCGAACCGACCGTGATCGACCCGAAGATCACTCCGAGGGCGAGGAGCTGGGTCGGGACCGTGCCCAGGAGGGCGAACGCGACACCGAGCATGACCAACGCCCCGGCGAGGCCGAACAGAATCGACGTGAGCATGATGCCGAACAGGTACTGGAGGCGGGTGAAGGGGCCCATGAGGAGCTGGGACAACATTCCCCAGCGGCGGTCGGCCCAGAGCATAGAGCCTCCGACCGTGCCCGCCATCACCACCTGGAACGACATGATCCCGGGCGTCAGGTACGTGAGGTAGCTGGACGCGGCCCCGCCCGCCGAGGCGACGGACTGGAATCCGTAGCCGAAGAAGACGAGGTACATGCCGGGCAGCCCGATCAGGATGACCAGGCTCCCGGGGTCGGTGTTGACCAGGATGTTCCGGTAGACGAGCCGGAGCACGTTAGGCACGGGCAAGGGACTCACCTCCGTGACCGACCGAGTGGAGGAAGACGTCTTCGAGGGTGTTCTTCCTCACGTTCAGCCACTCCAGTTGTACCCCCTGGACCTGGGAAAGCTCGGCGATCTTCGAGAGGGCCACCTTGGGGTCGTCGGTGAGGATCACGGCGGAGCCGCCGCTCACGGTCACGGTCGCCCCGGCACCGAGCCGCTCGGTCAAGGTGGAGAAGAACCGTGCCGAGTCACCGTTGCCCACGGTCAGGTCGATCGTCTGCTTCCCGCCGTAGAGCCGCTTCAGGTTCTCGATCGAATCGAGGACGAGGATCCGTCCTTCGTCGATGACCGCGGCGCGGTCGCAGAGGTAGTCGGCCTCCTCGAGGTTGTGGGTCGTGAAGACCACGGTGAGCCCTCGTCGCACCTCATCGCGGATCGAGTCGAGGAGCGTCCGACGCATGATTACGTCGAGGCCGACGGTCGGTTCGTCCAGGAAGAGGACCTCCATGTCGTGCATGAACTCCCGAGCCACCTGAACGCGGCGCTTCTGCCCTCCCGAAATGTCGAACGCCCGTCGCTTGCGGATGTCCGTGAGGCCGAACTTCGTCAGGAGCAGTTCGCGGCGACGCCGGCTCTCGGCCTTGGGGATCCCCCACAGCATGCCGTAGACATCGAGGTTCTTCTGGACGGTCGTGAAATCGAACGACTCCCCCTGCTGGACCACTCCGATCCGGCGACGGATCTTCTGGCCATCGTGGGCCGGGTCCATTCCGAGGACCCGCAACGTTCCCGAGGTCGGCCGGATCAACGTGGTCATCGCCTTGATGAGCGTCGACTTGCCTGCCCCGTTCCTTCCGAGGAGGCCGAACACCTCCCCTCGCCGGACCGTGAAGCTGACCCCGCCCAACGCGAAGCGGCGGCGGTCGTAGGAGTGCCGGAGATTCTCGGCCAAGACGACGGGCTCGGGCCCGCTCGTCGTTGTCGTCGCTAGGGGTTTGTCGATCACTGGTCGATACCGAGCAGTGGCGGCCAATAAGGGATGCTCACCTCAAATGAGCAACACCGGAGAGCGAGTGCCCTCGTCGCAATCGGGGCTCGCGGGCGATTCGGGGGACGCCGAATCGCGCTCGGGAAGCGCCAGCGTCAAGGACGGAAGCAACGGATGCTAGCTGCCCAACCCCCCTCACACGGGGGACTCGATGTCCGAGTGAAGTCGATACACGAACATCCGATTCGCGGTAACCTCGGGGAGCGCCCCGGTGGTCAGATACAGCCTCACGGCCGGTGCGTTGGTGGGATCGACATAGACGATGACCTCCTCGAACCCCAATTCTCGACAGTCCCGGAGCAACGCCGTGACGAGCGCTTTACCGACCCCGCGGCGACGGAAGCTCTCGCCCACGGCGATTTCGTGGAGGAACAGCTGCTTTCGTTTCGACCTCAACTGGGTAAGCTCCGTTCCACGGAGGAAGCCGACCGGCTCGCTTCCCTCATAGGCTAGCAGGAGCACGTTCCGGCCGTCGGAGAGGTAGCCCTTCACGGCGGCCAGTTCGGGGGTCTCCTCCAACAGGTACGCCGCTCGCAGGACTTCTAGCTCTGACCCGGGACCGAGGCGTCGGACACGCATCGAGGCCCCTACCCTCCATCGATACTTGGACTCTCGGGGCAGGTGGGCCGTAGCCCACCGGTGCGGTGTTGTGCGTGGACACCCCGAAGGGACCTATTTGCAAGGCACTTAGCAGCGACCGTCCGGCCCGAGGCCGTCGTGTCCGGCGGCTCACATCGCGATACGTACTTTACCCGGGCTTGCCTCCCACACCTGGAGCCCAACCCGGTCCGTCGGGTACGGGAGAAGGCCAGAGATGACTCGTTCTGGAGTGTCCCCGGATGCCCGGTCCTACCGAGGCGACCCAGAGGGAAAGTTTCCCACATCCCTAGGAATCCAAAGTGTCGTTAACCCTCCCCGCTCACCGCACGAGGATTGAGGAGCGATGTGACCGAAGGAGGAAAGCCTCCAGGGGCTGAGTTCGTCGGGGGAGCCTTCGGGACCCGACCGCTGGAATCGGTCCAGCAGGAGTTCCGGGACCCCGCTCTCGAGGGGCGTCGCCTGTTCGCGGAAGCGTTCGGGACCTTCTTCCTGGTGCTGGTGGCGGCCGGGGGTCCGGTCGTCAATGCCGTCAGCGGAGGGAAGCTGAGCCTCGCCGCCCAGGTCGCCGCCCCCGGCCTTATGGTCATGGCAATCATTCTGTTCATGGGCGCCACCTCCGGGGCGCACCTCAATCCGGCCGTCAGCATCGCCTTCGCCGCCCGGGGGGACTTTCCCTGGCGGCGCGTCCCCGGCTACGTCGTCGCTCAGCTCGTCGGCGCATTGTTCGCCTGCCTTCTGCTTTCGTCGCTCTTTGGCCACGTGGGTTCTCTCGGAGCGACCAATCCCGGGCCCGGGGTCACCGACCTCCAAGCGCTCGTCATAGAGGCGGTCCTCACGGTCGGACTGGTGAGCACCATCCTAGGCACGGCCTCCCGGGCCCAGAACATCGGGCCGCTGGCGGCTCTCGCGGTCGGAGGATACATCATCTTGGCGGGCCTCTGGGCCGCTCCTATCAGTGGGGCGTCGATGAACCCCGCGCGGTCCTTGGGCCCGGACCTCGTCTTGGGCAATCTCGGAAACGCCTGGATCTACGTGGTGGGCCCGATTCTCGGAGGACTCCTCGCGGTCGGCATCGCGTACGTCCTTCGCGGGCCGGGCGGGGACCAACCCGCCATCCAAGCGGCCCAGGGAAGGCTGCCGGAGATCCTCGGACGGTACGCTCAAGAGGCCCATGAGAGGGCGAAAGGAACGACGGTGGCCCCATCGAATTCTCGGAGGAATAGGGAGAGATGACAGAGAGGTTCGGACGGCTGAAGCTTCCCCCCGGCGGGAAACCAAACCTGGCCCATACCGACGCTTCCGACACTTCTAGTTGGCCCGACGGTAAGCGGAAGGGTGAAGCCGCGCTCCCCGCCCTTCGGGAGGAGCTCGACCGACTCCAGGAGCTCCTCTACGCCGATGCGCGACGAGGCCTCCTGGTGATCCTCCAGGGGATGGATACCAGCGGAAAGGACGGCGTCATTCGCCACGTCTTCGAAGGGGTCAACCCCCAGGGGGTCCGGGTCAGCTCCTTCAAGAGACCGACGCCGGAGGAGTCGTCTCACGACTTCCTCTGGAGGATCCACCGTTCCGCGCCGTCCAAGGGGGAGATCGTGATTTTCAATCGGAGCCAATACGAGGATGTCCTCGTCGCCCGGGTCCACCGGCTGGTGCCCCAGAAGGTCTGGTCCAAACGGTTCGACGCCATCAACGCGTTCGAACGGGAGCTCGTCGAGGAGGGCGTCTCGATCCTGAAGTTCTTCCTGCACATCAGCCGCGAGGAGCAGCGGCGGCGCCTCCGGGACCGGATCGAGGACCCTACGAAGCGGTGGAAGCTGAACGACGCCGACTTTCACGAGCGTCGGTACTGGGCGGAGTACCAGTCGGCGTACGAGGACATGCTACGTCGAACGAGCACCTCCTGGGCCCCTTGGTATCTCCTACCGTCGGACCACAAGTGGTTCCGAAACCTGGCGGTCTCGGTCATCCTCGTGGAGGAGCTGAGGGGGATGAACCTTCGATACCCGGAGCCGTCGGTCACGGTCTCCCTGAAGTTCGACTAGGCGCCCGTGCCGCGGACCGGCCCGGGGTTCCCTCCTCCTTCCCCTATTGACTAATGTAACACCCGCCCTTGGTCGGCCATGGCCAAACCGCGACCTTTAAGGCTCGAGTTCTCCCGGGTCCGACTCCTGGTGCGCAACTTCGAGAAGTCCTGGCACTTCTACCGCGATCGACTTGGGCTGGCTCCCGTGAAAGGGCACGGCGAGCCACCCTACGGCGAATTCGCATGGGAAGGTCGACCTCTGCTGGCCATCTTCGACCGGAAGCTCATGGCCTCCGCGGTGGGACTCGCCCCGGGTCGATACTCCGAGAAGAACGTGGGGCGGTCGACCGTCATCTTCGAGGTCAAAGACGTCGACCGGCTCGCGGTGCACCTTCGACGGCGACGGGTCCGCCTCCTCCGTGGCCCGACCGATCGACCGGAGTGGGGCCTACGGACCATCCATCTCCGCGACCCCGACGGGTACCTGATCGAGATCTACTCCGAACTCCCTCGCACGTAGGGCGTACCGACCGATGGCACGCGGCGACGAGCACCGCCGCTTCCATCGGACGGGACGGGGCCCGGGCGCCTCCGTCGAGTCTGCCGTTCAGTTGCCTTTTTATATGAGCGCTTTCTTACTTATCGCGAAGGAAACCCGGGGCCCGACCGTCAGTCGATGGCGGTCCTGGTATTGCAACCATGCCTAAAATCATAGGGATCGACCTGGGGACCAGCAATTCGGCGGCGGCCGTGCTCGAAGGCGGACGCCCGGTGATCATTCCGAGCTCGGAAGGAACGACCGTCGGCGGCGGGAAAGCGTTCCCGTCGTACGTGGCGTTCACGAAGGACGGTCAGCTGATCGTCGGGGAGCCCGCCCGCCGTCAGGCGATCTCGAACCCGGAGGGGACCGTCACCGCGTTCAAGCGGAAGATGGGTACGGACTACCAATACACCCTCCACGGGAAGAAGTACACACCGCAGCAGCTGTCGGCGTTCCTGCTCCAGAAGATCAAGCGGGACGCGGAGGCGTTTCTCGGGGACAAGGTCGAGAAGGCGGTCATCACCGTTCCGGCCTACTTCAACGACAACCAGCGTCAAGCGACGAAGGACTCGGGGGCGATCGCCGGCCTCGAGGTCATCCGCATCATCAACGAGCCGACCGCCGCGTCGCTCGCCTACGGGCTCGACAAGGCCGGCAAGAACCAGAAGATCCTCGTCTTCGACCTGGGCGGAGGGACCCTGGACGTGACCCTCATGGACTTCGGAGAGGGGGTCTTCGAGGTCATGTCGACGAGCGGGGACACCCAGCTCGGCGGGACCGACATGGACAACGCGGTGACCGAGTGGATCGCCGCGGAGTTCCAGAAGGAGTCCGGCGTCAACGTCCGTTCCGACAAGATGGCGATGCAGCGGGTCCGCGACGCGGCCGAGAAGGCGAAGATCGAGCTCTCCTCGACCATGGAGACCCAGATCAACCTCCCGTTCCTCACGGCGACCCACGAGGGGCCGAAGCACCTCGCCCTCCCGCTGAACCGGGCGAAGCTCGAGGAGCTCGTTCGGCCGATCGTGGACCGGTGCCGGACCCCGGTCGAGCAGGCGATCAAGGACGCGAAGATCCCGAAGGACCAGATCAACCGCGTCGTCCTGGTGGGCGGCCCGACCCGGATGCCGATCGTTCAGAAGTTCCTCGAGCAGTCCGTCGGCCGTCCGATCGAGCACGGCGTCGACCCGATGGAGTGCGTCGCGATGGGCGCGGCCGTCCAGGGCGGTGTGCTCGCCGGCGAGGTCAAGGACGTGGTGCTGCTGGACGTGACGCCGCTCTCGCTCGGGCTCGAGACCCTGGGCGGGGTCTCCACGCACCTCATCGACCGGAACACGACGATCCCAACCCGCAAGAGCCAGATCTTCACGACCGCCGCCGACAGCCAGTCGACGGTCGAGATCAAGGTCTACCAGGGCGAGCGTCCGATCGCGGCGGACAACGTCGCGCTCGGGAGCTTCCTGCTCAACGGCATCCCCCCCGCGCCCCGGGGCGTCCCGCAGATCGAGGTCTCGTTCGACATCGATGCGAACGGGATCCTCAACGTCTCCGCGAAGGACCTCGCGACGGGCCGAAAGCAGGGGATCACGATCAGCGCGTCGAACAAGCTCTCGAAGGACGAGGTCGCCAAGATGGTCCGGCAGGCGGAGGAGTTCGCCGAGAAGGACCGCGAACGCGCCGAGCTCATCCAGACCCGCAACACGGCCGAGTCCCTGGCCTACGAGGCCGAGCGGGTCCTCGCCGACCAGAAGGAGAAGATCTCCGGCACTGAGGCCGACGCGATCCGGGAGAAGGTGAAGGCCCTGCGGGAGGTCGTCGAGAAGAAGGACGTGACGGTCCGGGAGATCCGGGACTGCACCGACGAACTGACGAAGGCGCTGCACGCGGTGGCCCAGAAGCTCTACCAGTCCTCCGCTCCCCCTCCCCCCGACGCGGGCGGCGCCGAAGCTCCGCCAAGCGGGGGAGCGGCGGAGACCCCCCCATCCAGTGGGACGGGCCCCGTCGATGCCGACTTCAAGGTCGTCGACTCCGACAACACCGGGGAGAAGAGCCCGCCGTAGGGCCGGGTTCGTTCACGCGCCCGCGACGGGCCGTGGCCACTTCCGGCCCATCGCGGGTCCGACGTACTCGATCTCGGGCCGGATGAGCCGGTTGTCGGCGGCCTGTTCGAGCGCGTGGGCGGTCCAGCCGGCCGTCCGCGCCACCGCGAAGGTCGGAGTGAACATCTCCCGAGGGAGTCCGACGGCTTCTAGGACGACCGCACTATAGTACTCAACGTTCGTGAACAGCCGCGCCCCCGGCCGCGCCCGTCGGAGGGCGGCGAGCGCGGCCCGCTCGACAGCTTCGGCGAGCTCGAACCGGGCCGGGTCCGCGACCGAGCAGGCGATCCGGTGGAGGATGACGCCCCGCGGGTCCTCGGTCTTGTACGCCCGATGGCCGAACCCGAAGAGGAGCTCCCGCTGGCGGAGGCGCTCCGCGACCCATTTCTCGGCCCGGTCGGCCGTTCCGATCGCATCCAGCATCTCGGAGACGCGGCTCGGCGCGCCTCCGTGGAGCGGGCCCTTGAGCGTGGCCAGGGCCGCAGTGGCCGCACTGATGAGGTCCGACTGGGTCGAGATCGCGACGCGCAGGGCGAACGTCGACGCGTTCATCCCGTGGTCGGCGAGCAGGCAAAGGTATCCCTCGAGGGCCCGGACGCGTTCGGGCGGAGGTTCCTCGCCGGTGAGCATCCACAGGTAGTTCGCCGTGTGCGAGAGCTCCGGACGAGGGGGGATCGGGGTCTCCCTGTGGGAACGACGCACGAACCGAGCGAGGAGCACCGGCGTCTGCGCGATGAGGCGGAAGCCCTCGGCCAGGCTCGGAGGGTAGTCGAAGCTCCCGTCCCCCAGCGACGAGAGGATTGTGCGTAGCGCTTCGAGCGGGGGCAGGTGCGCCGGCAGGGCGTCCACGACCTGCTCGGCCGCCCCCGGCGGGTTCCGGCTCGCGTTCAGCGCGAGGACGACCTCGGGTGACGGGTCGACCCCGGGGGGGTCACCGTAGAGGAGCAGGTGGACGATCGACTCGTACGGGATGCCGGGGACGAGCCCGCGCACATCGAACCCCCGGTAGGCGAGGTCGCCGGTCGTCCCTCCAACCCAGGAGACCCGGGACTGCCCTACGACGACGTCGTCCAACCCTTTCGAGGCGTGGGCGGGGGACACAAGGGGCCGAACCCGGTCGCCAAGATATCCTTCCCCCTGCCCGGAAAACGCTAAAGGCCGCGCCCGGGTCGTCCTCGCGATGGCCGACGGCCCAACCTACGTCGTCGAACGGCTCCTGCAGCAACGGGTAACGCTCGAGCTGAAGGACTCCCGGACGCTGACGGGGAAGCTCCTCGGGGCGGACGAGCACATGAACGTCGTCCTGGACGACGCCGAGGAGCGGACGTCCGAGGTCACGCGACACCTGGGCCGAGTCGTCCTGCGCGGGTCGAACGTCGTCACCCTGAACGCCCCGCAAGGCGCGGCAGGGAAGCCGTCCTGATGGGACCCTCCGCCGGCGCCCGCGTCGAGAAGGGCCGTCCTCGGCCGAAAGGCGAGTCGCTCGCGGTCCTCAAACTGCTCGCGATCGCCGGGGGCGACCATACGGCGGTCGTGCTCACGTCGCGCGAGGTCGGCGAACGGATCGGAGTGAGCCAGCAAGCGGCCGACCGCTACCTGCTCGCCCTCGAGGCGAAAGGCCTCCTCACCCGGTCCCTCGCCCAACGGCGCCAGCGTCTCCTGCTCACGCCCGCCGCCATGCAGCTGCTCCGCACCGAATACCACGGCTACCGCCGCATCTTCGAAGGACCGGCGAAGGTGTCGCTCTCGGGAAAGGTAGCGTCAGGGTTGGGGGAAGGAAGGTACTACCTGAGCCAGCCGGGGTACCTCATCCAGTTCACCGAGAGGCTCGGCTATTCGCCGTACCCCGGTACCCTCAACGTACGGGTGAGCCCCGAAGCCCTCCGCCGGGCCTCCCTCGTCTCCGAATGGACCGGGGTGCGGATCGACGGGTTCCACGCGAGCGGGCGGACCTTCGGCGGGGCGATGTGCTTTCCCGCCCGGATGAACGGCCATCCCTGCCACCTCATCCACCCCGACCGAAGCCACTACAAGGACGTCATCGAGTTCATCGCAAGCGATTGTCTTCGAGACGCGTTGCACGTCAAGGACGACGACCTCGTCGAGGTCGCCATCGAGGAATCGTGACGCCGGAGTCGGTCGGACGCGCGGTCGCCCGGAACCGTCACCCCGCCCCCGCCCCTTCGGGGGAGGCGCGAAGGTACGTCAATCAGTGGGTCGAGGACGAGGCGATCGGGCCCGAGCGCGTGCGCGCGTTCGTTCTGATCCTCCGGACCCGGGGATGCTACTGGGCCGACGTCAAGGGCTGCTCGATGTGCGGGTATTCGAAGGACACCCTCGGGCGGTCCGCCACGCCCGACGAGCTCGCCGAGCAGCTCGCCCGCGCTCTCGCGAGGTACCACGACGAGCCGTACGTGAAGGTCTACACGTCGGGAAGCTTCCTCGACGACCGGGAGGTCGACCCGGCCAGCCGAGCGGCGATCGCCTCAGCGTTCTCGGGCCGGGCGCGGCGGTTCCTCTTCGAGACGCTGCCCGAATTCGTCCGGCCCGTGGGGATCGGCCCGCTCCGGGACGCGTTCGCCGGTGAGCTCGAGGTCGCGCTCGGCCTCGAATCGACGGACCCGACCGTCCTCGGCCGGTTCGTCCACAAGGGTTCGACCCCGTCCGAGTACCTCGCGGCGGCGGACCGCCTTTCGCCGCTCGGCGTTCGCACGAAGGCCTACCTCCTCCTGAAGCCTCCCTACCTGACCGAATCGGAGGCGGTCGCGGACGTCGTCCGGTCGGTCCGCGAGGCCGCTCCGCACTTCGATTCGATGTCGGTCAATCCCGTGCACATCCAGAACGGGACAGTGGTCGAGTGGCTGTACCACCGGGGGCTGTACCGCCCTCCCTGGCTCTGGTCGCTCGTGGACGCCCTGCGGGAAGGGGCCGCGGTTCGCGGGAACTCCCGTCTCGTCTCCTTCCCGACCGCCGGAGGGCTCTCCCGGGGTCCGCACAACTGCGGTGCGTGCGACGCTCGGGTGCTGGCCGCGGTCCAAGAGGCGTCGCTCGCCCAGGAGTTCGCCGCGCTCGACGACCTCGACTGTGAGTGCCGGACGGAGTGGCGGACGTCGCTCGCCTACGCGCCGCTCGGGGTGGAAGCGTGACCGGTCTCGTTCCGCGGGTGCCGGCGCACGCGGTCGATGCGATCGGCCAGTTCCTGAGGGCGCATGCGCTCGGGAACGGTGCGGATGGTGTGGTGGTCGGGCTCTCCGGGGGGATCGATAGCGCGCTCGTGGCGCGGCTCGCCCGCGACGCGCTCGGAGCCGACCACGTCCTCGGGGTGCTCCTGCCCGACGCCCCGTTCCCGGACCCGCTCCTGAAGGAGACCGAAGCGTTCGCGCGCGAACTCGGGATCGGGTCCCGGACGATCCCGATCGAGCCGGTCGAGCAAGCCTACCGGACGCTCCTCCCCGAGCTCGTCGACCGGGTCTCCCTCGGCAACGCGAAGGCTCGGATCCGGATGATCGTGCTCTACGCCATCGCTCGCGAGCGCCACCTTCTCGTCGCGGGCACGGGGAACAAGTCCGAGCTCCTGCTCGGGTACTTCACGAAGTACGGGGATGGGGGGGTCGACCTGCTCCCCCTCGGAGACCTCTACAAGACGGACGTGCGAGCGATCGCGCAGGAGCTCGGACTGCCCGCCGCCGTCCGGGAACGACCCCCGACGGCGGGGTTGTGGGAGGGTCAGACCGACGAGGGCGAGCTCGGGATTTCGTACGCGGACGCCGACCAGATCCTCTACGGCCTCGAGCAGCTCCGCAACGAGGAGGAGGTCGCGGCGCTCACCGGGCTTCCGCTCGAGCGCGTCCGCGCGGTCGCGGACCGGGTCGCACGGTTCCGCCACAAACGACGCCAGCCCCCGATCCCCAAGCTGCGCCTCCGGACCATCGGGATCGACTGGCGGGAATGACGGAACCGGCGGGGGCGGGTCGCCCGCCCTCCTCCGGCGTAACGTTTTACCCGCCCACGGCTCGGGGCGCCATCCGCTGACACCGTACCCCTATGGACCGAGCGACCTACCAGCGCCTCTACGATGCTCTCGTGACCTACGGGGACGTCCACCGGATCGCGCATGCCGAACACTGGAACGAGGAGCTCCTGTTCGTCATCCACACGCACCGCGTCACCCGCGACGCGACCCGCCGCTTCTACGTCGTGAAGCGCCAGCTCCCTCGGCTCGTTTCCCAGTGGAAGCACGGCCGCTCGATCCGCGACATCGCCGGGGAATGGAAGTTCCCCCCGGTCCTGATGGGCCAGCAGATGCTGGGGGAGCTCGGCATCCCCCGGAAGAAGGTCTGGGGGGCGTTCCTCCACCCCGAGACGGCCCCGGACGCCCGCCTGCGAAAGGAGATCGAGGAGCTCCTCGCGGCGGACATGATCTACTCTCCCCACGGCATGGACCTTCAGCGCGAGCGGGGCCGCAAGGGCGAGGAGCGCCTGCAGAACTGGCTCGAGAAGCACGGCATCGGCTTCCGGACCGAGAAGGACCTCCGCGGCAAGTACGCGAAGACCCCCGACGCGCTGCTGGACGAACCGATCATCTTCTACGGACAGAAGCTCACCTGGATCGAATCGAAGGCGAACTTCGGGGACGACGTCGAGCTGCGCAAGAACCTCCGGCGCCAGCTCGCGCCGTACACGCAGATCTTCGGGGAAGGCGCCGTCGTCTATTGGTACGGCTACGTGGACGGGGCCGAATCGCCCCCCGGGATCCTGCTCTATGACGGGGACACCTTCGAGGCGATCACACCGGTCGTACCGCCGCGCTCCGAGCGACCTCACGCTGCGCACCCGTCGCGAGATCACGCTCGACCAGGGCACCCGGGCCCACCTCCCGCAGCCCCAGGATCAGGGCACGGCGGCTCCGGCGCCGCGCCGCCTCCTTGAGCTGGCGCGAGAGGTTCCGGGACAGTAGGTCGCAGTCGGCGCTCACGCCGGCGCGCCGCAGCTCCTGAACGAGCGCGATCGCGTCGGCGTGCCAAGCGGGGTCGGCGACGGCCACGAACGTGTCGAGCGGCGGTTCCCCTTCGGGCCATCGTCCGGCGTCCTTGAGCAGAATCTCGAGGGTCTGGTCGCCGAGGGCGATCCCCGCGGCGGGCGTCGGGGGGCCCCCGAACAGCTCGATCAGGTGGTCGTATCGGCCGCCCCCGAAGAGCGAGCGGGAGTCGCCGCTCTTCGCGTATCCCTCGAACACGGTCGACGTATAGTAGGCGAGGCCCCGGACGACCGTCGGGTCGAAGACCGTGCGGTCGGAGAGCCCGGCCCGGTCGAGCAACGAGAACAACTTGCGGACCCGCTCGACCCCCGCCATCGCGGCCGCGTCGAGGCCCTCGCGAGAGAGGTCCGCCAGGAACGGCTCCAGGCTCGCGGGGGGCACGCCGGTGCCGACGCTCTCGAAGAACGAGCGGAGCTCCTCGGCCCGGTCGGCCGGAACGCCGGACGCGGCGAGCTCTCCCTCGAACTCTGCGGGGGAGATCTTCCGGTACTGGTCGACCGCGCGGAAGAACGGGCCGCTCTCGCGGGCCCCCGCGCGTCGGCCGAGACCCTCGGCGATCGCGCGGTCGCTCACCCGGAACGCGTACAGGCCCTGGGCGCCGACCTCATCGAGGAGGAGCGCGGTCGTCGCCAGGATGTCCGTCTCGGCCTCGACCCCGGGCACTCCGAGGATGTCAAGGTTGAACTGCAGGAATTCGCGGGTCCTCCCGGCCTGGGGCTCCTCGTAGCGCCAACACTTCGAAACGGTGAACCATTTCGCCGGGAGCGGCTCCGACTTCGCCCGGGCCGCGAAGACACGCGCCAAGGAGGGGGTCGTCTCGGGGGCGAGGGCGACCGGGCGGCCCCCCTTGTCCTCGAACATCCAGGTCTGGTCCGCGATCCCCTGACCGCTCTTCGTCCGGTAGAGCTCGAAGCTCTCGACGCATGGGGTCTCGAGCTCGCTGTAGCCCCCCCGCCGGGCGGCGGCCCGCATGCGGCGGCGGATCTCCGAGCGCGCGCCCGCCTCGGGAGGGGGATAGTCCGGGAACCCTCGCAACGCCTCGGTCGGCACGTCCCGTCGACCTCGGCCCGGTTAATTATCTATGCGGACGGGTCGTCCGAACGGACCGCGGGGGCGAGAACGTCGCCCGCGGCCTCCGCCGGTACCGGCGGGGCGAGCTGGTCGGCGAATACCCGCAGCCGCCGGTACGCCGTCAGTACCCCGACGAAATTGCGCTGGCGGAGCTCCGTGGCGACCTCCCTCAGGTCCGTGACGGCCGGCGCGATGTCGGCCCCCGCGCTTCGCGCGTCGTTCAGACGGTCCCGGATCCTCCGCAGGTCCTCGAAGAACCGGGGTTCGAGCACCGTCCACAGCGCGACGGCGGCGCGCGCGAGCAGCTGTTCGGCGTCGGAACGCCGGCCCTTCGAAAGGAACTTCCGGCCCTCCTCGAGGGGACCCTGGGCTGGAGCGGGGTCCCCGCCGAGCTCGCGGATCGTCTGCGCGAGGAGGTCGCATTCGGTGACGAGGATCCGGCCGACCTCCCACTCCTCCTCGACCCGCAGCAGCTCGTCCCGGACATGGTTGAGGCGCCGCAGGGCGCCCGCGAGGTCGCCGAGTCGGATCGACTCGCGGACCGCGTCGAGTTCGATGTCCGCGCTCGGGGTCGGGACCAGTTGGGAGACCTCGTTGCGCTGGGCGAGGGTCGCCTCGAACTCCTCGGCGAGGGAGCTGACGAGGTGGACGAACATCTCCCGGGCCAGCGCCTCGAGGGAGTTCGCGTCGCCCGCGAGGGACGCGGCGCTCAAGCGGGCCTCGAAGTCGGTGAAATCCGACCCCAGACGCCGGCCGAGTTCGAAGTACTCCTGGACGCGTCGCCGGAGTTCGGCGTCGGTCTGGGCCGTCGGTAGCTGGGGCAGGTCCCTCAGCGGAGCAATCGCCTTCGCCGCCGGCTTCCGGGCGGTCGGGGGAGGGCCCCCGGAGGCCGGCCGGCTCGGGCGGCTCAAGAGCCCGTGCGAGGAACCTCCGGACGGGGCTACCGCCTTCGCAAGGTCGATGGTCGCGAGCAGCTCCCCGATCGTCCGGACGTAGGCGGGATCCCGGTCCGAGGAGGACCCGGCGGCCTCCCGGACGGCGTCGAAGAGCGTCACCGCGAGATGGCATCCCGGGCATTGGGTCGCCTCCGGGGCCACCTCCGACCGACACGCTGGACAGGCGGACATCGAGGCTCGCTAGCTCCTCGTCGGGCGACCCGTCGAACCGGACCGGATCGAGGGACCCCGGACGGTGGGCCGGTACTGGTGGTCGGCCCGCATGGCTCGGAGGCGGCGGATCCGCTCGGCCGTGGGCGGGTGGGTCGAGAAGATCGCCGCGAAGGAAGCGCCGCGGAACGGGTTCACGATGAAGAGGCTCGACTGCGCGGGGGACCCGACGTTCATCGGGTGCCGGATGTTCGCCACCTCGAGCTTCTGGAGCGCGCTCGCAAGCGCCTCGGGGTCCCCGAGGGTCCTGGCGCCGACCTCATCGGCCCGGAACTCGCGCGACCTCGAGATCGCGAGCTGAATGAGCATCGCCGCGATCGGCGCCGTGATGAGCGCGAGGACCAGGACGATCGGGTTCACCCCGCTGCGGTTATTGGTCCCCCCGAAGAACATCGAGAAGAACGCGATCTGGGCGGCGTAGGAGATCGCCCCCGCCACCGTCGCGACGAAGGTCATCAGGAGAACGTCCCGGTCGCGGATGTGGGCGAGCTCGTGCGCCAGCACTCCCTTGAGTTCCCGGTCGTCCAGCATCCGCAGGATCCCTTCGGTGGCGGCTACGATCGCGTGACGCTCGTCTCGGCCGGTGGCGAACGCGTTCGGGGTCTGCGTCGGGACGATGGCGATGCGGGGAGCGACGAGGCCGAACGAAGGAGCGAGGTCGTCCACGATCTTGGCGAGGCGGGGGGCCTCGGAGGGGCTCACGACCTTCGCCTTCGTCGACCAGAGGACGAGCCGGTCGCAGAAGAAATACGAAACCAGGTTCAGAACGAGGGCCAGGGCGAGGGCGATGACGAGCCCGGCGAGCCACGACTGGAAGACGAACTCCCCGACGAGGCCACCGATGACAACGAAGAGGGCGATGATGACGGCGAAGAGGACCGCCGTGCGGACGCGCGCGCCCATAGGACCGGACCCACCGCGGATACCGGGGGCCGGCTCAAAAGCTCTCGGTGAGCCGGGCAAGACCCCTCAGGGTTCGGGGCCGAGCGGAGCGAGGTGGCGGCGCGCCGACGGGGTCGGATGGTATTCCCCCGGCAGGATCGGAGCCGGCTGACGGGCCCGCCGGGCGGTCTCGGGCGGGAACCGTCGCCGACACCGAGGGCACCGGAACCCGCGGACGGTGCCGAGGGACCGGGTCGGTCGGCCGCAGTCCGGACAAACGGGTGGGGAGCTGACCGTCCATCGGGGGACCAAGGAGACCACGCGAAGACCCTCCATCTTCAGGACCGGATCGGAGCCGCGGCTTCCCCAGACCTCCACCCGATCCCCCGGCAGGAGATGCCGGACGATGCGCGGCAACGTCTTCGTGGGCTCGAAGGCGATCGCCTCGAGGACGGTCCCCTCGGCGTCCATGAGCCGGACCCGGACGTGGCCCCCTCGCAGCGTATGGGGCCGGTCCGCCACCCGGCCCGACACCCGTCCGGAACCGAACGCTCGCACCTCTCGGGCGAGCCGCGGAACGAGATGGTCGCCGGTGGCTTGGTTCGTCCGGAACAGGACCCAACGGTCCACGGGCTCGGAACGCACGTCGGCTCGGGCACGGAGAGGGGACGTGGGGCGAGTTCCGCGGAGGCCGAAGAGGATCGGGCACGGGGTGTGGGGCGTGACCAACAGTCTCCGGGTCCGCGGGTCGTGGCACAGGAACAGCTCCGGATGATGCCGAGCCGCCGCCCGGACCGACTCTCCGTCGACCCGCCGCCGGGCCCCCTCCCGCTCGAGCGGGCGATAGGCGATCAGCTCCCACGTGGCCCGTCGACCGGGCCACGCGATCGCCGCACTGGCTCCGACGAGACCTCGCCCGTCCCCCTCGGCCCGAACGACGGCGCCCACCGACGCCAGGTACCGCCGCGTCTCCTCGATCGGGACGATCTCGCGGACCGCCCGGTAGTAAAGCCGTGCGGGGAGACGCCGTCGTACGGCGACCAGGGCGGGGTCGGTCCGGGGCTCTCCCAGACGGGATCCCGCGAGGACGCGCTCCCAGGCTCGTTCGAGGAACGGCTGCTCCCGGGAAACCGGCAGAGGCCCCCCGACCGAGAAGCTCCACAGAGGTCGGCCTCCGACCTCGCCCAGACGCCGCCGCCGGCCGCGGCCCCGGCCGAATCGCGCGGCGAGGGCGGCGTTGCCCCGCGTCTTCCACGGGATGTTGGGGTTCAGCCGGACGAGGCGCGGCTCCCCGATGAGGTCGATGTCCTCCTCTCGGGCGAGCGCGAGGAGCTCCGTCAGGACCCAGGTCGTGCAGCCGCCCCGCGGGCTGTCCGTGTCATCGATACCGATCCAGATCGTGCCCACCCCCCTGCGCGATGGCGCCGAGGGCAACCGGGTCCGGCGACCTACGAGAGCCCCGCGAGGAGCTTCTGGTAGGCCGCCAGGTTCGTTTCGAGCCCGATGTCCGCGCGGACCGGACCCGGTCCGTCGCCGACCAGCTTGACCTCGAGTCCGTCCCGCCCGGGGACCTTGGGCCGGTGCATGACGCCGATCGGGATCCGACCGGATTCGGTCGTCTCGAGGCAGAGCCGGAACATCGCCTTGCGGTCGGTCGGGTCGTAGCCCGATAGGGTCGAGACGTCGAGCACCTTCTCGCGCCAGAGCTTGTACGTGTCGTTGTACGTCACGCACGGGGAGAGGTCCTCGACGAAGGCGAATCCGCGGCCCTCGCGGTTGAACCGGAGCGCTTCCGTGAGGACCGCCGTCATCGCCTTCGGGTCCCCGGAGAACGTGCGCGCGATGAAGTTCGGCGCGGGTATCGAGAGGGCGGTGAGGATGGACATGAACGGGGGCTCGACGTTCCCCTCGAACCCGAGTTCGCTCGTCGGGGACGCCTGGCCTTTGGTGAGCCCGTACGTTTCGTTGTTCATGACGATGTACAGGATCGAAACGTTCTTCTTGAACGCGTGGATGAAGTGCCCCATCCCGATGGCGTAGCCGTCTCCGTCGCCGCCCGCGGCGACGACGGTGAGGGACGGGTTCGCGAGCTTCACGCCGACCGCCTGGGCGAGGAGGCGACCGTGCACCGCGTGGATCCCGTTGACCTCCATGAAGTTGTGGATCGAGCCCGAGCAGCCGATCCCGCCGACGAGCACGAAGTCGTGGGTCGGGATACTGAGTCCCGCGGCGGCCCGCTTGATCGTGGCGAGGACGCCGAAGTCCCCGCAGCCCGGGCACCAGATCGGCTGGACAGCCTTCGCGGACTGGACCACCCTACGCCACCCCCTTGACTTCGGCGGCGATCTGCGGCGCTCGGAACGTCATCCCGTCGTACTTCAGGATCGAACGGAGCTTCGCATAGTGCCACGGCATCGTCTCGCGAAGAAGCCGGGCGAACTGGCCCGTGTAGTTGTGCTCGACGATGTACACCACGTCGACCTCCTTCAGGAACGGGTCGATCTCGTGCACCGGCACGGGGAACACCGTGCGGGCCTGGAGGTACCGGGTCGGGAGGTGCCGATGTTCGAGCAAGCGCTGAGCCTCGAGGATCGGGCCGGAAGTGCTCCCGTACCCGATGAGGCCGACCTTCGCCGTGGGAGGGCCAAAAAGGCGGCACGGGGGAAGCTCCCCTCGAGCATTCACCATCTTCTCCATCCGCTTCTTCATCATCCGGTACCGGTTCGTGGGGTTGACGGAGACGTGCCCCCACTCGTCGTGCTCGTTGCCCGTCACCTCGGCCCAGACGCCCGGCGTCCCGGGAGGGGCGTAGGCGCTCACGCCATCGGAGCCGAACTCGTAGACCTTGTACTGCGCGAGCTTGGCGACGGCTTCGGGGGAGAGCCGCTTTCCCCGGTCGAGGTGGACCTTCGAAAGGTCGAACCGAGGGCTCGTCGCCGTGTTCTGGGAGAGCGCCTGGTCCAGCAAGAGGATCACCGGCAGGCGCCAGCGTTCCGCCAAGTTGAGCGCCTCGACCGTAAGCTCGAAGCAGTCGACGGGGTCCGCGGGCGCGAGGATGAAACGAGGATACTCGCCGTGGCCGAGATTCGCCAGGTGCGAGAGGTCCGATTGCTCGTGGCGGGTCGGCTGGCCGGTCGAGGGACCGACACGCTGGCAGTCCGCGATGACCACCGGGATCTCGGCGATGCCGGCGTGAGAGATCCCTTCGGTCATGAGCGCGAGCCCGGGACCGCTCGTGGACGTCATCACCCGGGCGCCCGCGTACGACGCCCCGATCACCATGTTGATCGCGGCCAGTTCGTCCTCCGCTTGCCGAACCACGCCGCCGAAAGGAGGCAGGTACCGTTGAAGGTACTCCAGAACCTCCGTCGCGGGGGTGATCGGGTACCCGGCGAAGAACCGTCCCCCGCCGACGACAAAGCCGAGCGCCACGGCCTGGTTCCCGGTCGTGAGGATCATGTTGTGGGCGTCCCCGCTCACGATCGAGAACCGATTCTCGACACCGGGCGTCGCGAGGGCCGCCTTCCGCCCGATCTCGAGCGCCTTCAGGTTCTTCTCGAGCGCTTCGCCCCCCCGACGCTTGAACCGCTCCTCGATCACCGCGCGGGTCTGAGCGGGGTCGAGGCCGAACAGCACGGAGAGGGCGCCGTAGGCCGCGGTGTTCTTGAAGATCGGTTGGCCCAGGGCCCCTCCGACCATCGTCGCGAACGGGAACCCCGCGGAGTGCGGCTCCGCGATGTGGAAGGTGGTGGAATCGTAGATGATGAATCCGTGAGGCGAGAGCTCGGTCTTTCCCATCTCCACCGCCTCGTTGTCGAAGGCGACCAGCACGTCGACCTGCGACTTGACCGCCGCAATCGGGTCCTGGCTCGCGCGAACCGACGAGTCCGCGTGGCCTCCCCGGATCCGGGAAAGCACGTTCCTCGAGGTGTAGACGTAGAGTCCCCGCTTCCGGAAATAACGACCGAGAAGGTCGGAGACGGTGAGCGTGCCGTCACCTCCCTGCCCTCCGATCATGACGCTGACATCGCTGAGCTCGAGCGGAGGCCGGGAGGAACCGGAACCGGATTGTTCGGGCAGAGGAGCGATCTGGGCCGCCGCGGGGGACATTGATTCTCCGTGAACAGGTCGTCGCCGACCTACGGGCTGTTTCAGGTGCGGTCTCTATTTAAGTAATCAGTCAACAAAATTCAGGTCTCGGCAGCAGGACCGAAATCCACGCCCACTGAGGTCAGTTCCCCCGGGCCCGTGCGCCGCCGAAGGCCGAGGCCCCGCCGGAGGGAGAGGGTCCCCCCGAGATCTCTCCCGAAGGGGCACCCACCTCCCTCCGGAGGTAGGGGTCGGCGCGCTGGACGCCGGGGTCTCCGTCGCCTCGGAAGGGCTCGAGGGAGTCGACCACTTGTTTTCACATGGTGGAATGAAAGGCGACGGGTTCCCACGACGCTTCTCGGACCCCGAACTCCCGCTCCGCGGGCCCGGAGTCCGGGGGCTCCCCTACTGACGGAATTCTTTGAGTAGGCTATTTATACACCCCCCAGGTCTCGCGCGCCGCCGGCGCGGGGTGCCGGTCGCGCATGGAATCGACGAACACCGGGTGGTGGCACCGTCACGGCTGGACGTTGGCCATACTTCTCGCCGCCTTCGGGACGGCGTTCGCGATCCGCTCGATCTGGACGTACCCCGTCGTGTCGCAGTGGGGGGCCCTCTTCACCTACGCCGGCGGGTCGGACTCGTACTACCACTCGCGGGTGATGGCGTACATCATCCAGAACCACACCAACCTGGTCTTCGACCCGCTGTTGAACTTCCCGGCGGGAGGGTACAACCCCCGAGAGCCGCTCTTCGACTGGATGAACGCGATCCTCGGGATCGTCTTCGCCCCGTTCTTCGGGGGGAACGCCATCTCGGCGGGCGCTTGGTTCCTCGACCTGGAGGCCCCGCTCTGGGCGGCCCTGGGCGTGTTTCCGGTGTACCTCATCGGCCGCGAGGTCGCGGACCGGCGCACGGGGCTCATCGCGGCGATGATCTTCCCGTTCCTGAGCGCCAACATCGACTCCTCGATCTTCGGGTACGCAAACTACCTCTCATTCTACACGTTCATCGTCCTCGTCGTCGTGTATTCGTACATCCGGACCGTCAAGGCGGTCGGGAGCCGGCGATGGGTGGAGGAATACCGCCACCCCGGACAGTACCTTCCCGCGCTCCGAGCGTTCGCACGTACCGAACGTTCCGCGGTGAAATGGGCGGTCTTCACCGGCGTCTCCCTCGGCGCGCTCGCGCTCGCCTGGCAGGGGTACACGTACGCCGTGGTGGTCATCGCGATCTCCCTCGTCGTCGCGATGGTCATCGAGCGGATCCGGCACGTCGATTCGTTCGGGCTCTACGTCGCGACCGCGATCGTCGGGGCGGTCGGCTTTCCCATGGCGATGCCCTACTACCTCGTCCAGCACCAGTTCGCGACGTGGTTCGACCTGCCGATGTTGGTGTTCTTCGGCGCGCTTGCCTTCCTGCTGCCGTTCCTCCTAATGCGGGACGTCCCCTGGGTCTTCTCGATCCCCTTCCTCATACTCCTCGTCGCCGCTGGGGTCGGCGTCCTGGCGGTCGTGAACCCGACCGACTTCACCAGTCTCATTACCGGGCAGGGCTACTTCGTCAAGACCCTCATCTACTCGACCGTCGCCGAGGCCCAGGCGCCGTCGATCGACCAGCTGGTCATCGGCTACGGGGTCGTGACGTTCTTCCTCGCGTTCGTGGGGTTCGCGATCTTCCTGTACCTGCTCGTCAAGGGGCGGTTCAAGCGCCACCACATCGTTTTCCTCGTCTTCGCGGTCCTCTCCATCTACCTCCCGGTCTCGGCGGCGAAGTTCTTCCTCATCGGCTCGCCGATCTTCGCGCTGCTGCCCGCCGAGGCGATCCGTCGGTTGCTCGACATCGCCGGGTTTGGGGACCTTCGGCGCACCACCGCTTCCCTCTCGGACCGGCGGAGTCAGTTCTCGGCCTTCCGGAAGGCGTTCAAGCCCCGGCACGTCCTCGTGATGGTGCTCGTGCTGGTGCTCGTCCTCCCCAACGTTTGGGTGGCAATCGACGCCGGCATCCCGGGGAACACGAAGGCGTCGTACTCGGCCCAGGTCGGGGCCACGATCCCCCCCTGGCTCCAGCTCAACTCCTCAACCCCCTCGAGCTACTACTTCGGAGCCGCGGGAACGTCGCTCGATACGCCCGACGAGTACGATAGCGCCGGGTACAATTGGCTCGCGCAGCAGGACACGAACCTCCCGGCTCCCCAACGACCGGCCTTCGTCAGCTGGTGGGACTATGGGTTCCAAGCGATCGCTCAGGGCGGACACCCGAGCGTTGCGGACAACTTCCAGCACGGGATCGACCCCGCGGGTCAGTTCCTCCTCTCCCAGAACGAATCTCAGGCGATTGCCGTGCTTGCCACGACCCTCCTGCAGGCCGAGCAGCGCGCGTCTGGGCTCCCGGACCTTCCCGTCGCGCTCAACCGCATCCTCGCGGCGGACGGTCTCAACGTCAACGAACTCCACAACCTGCTCGTCAACACGAGTTCGGACTACGCCCTCGTGGTCGCCCACCCCGAGCGGTACCTTCCCGTCGAACCGAGCAGCCTCACCCACGACAACGCGATGTACCTCGCGATGGCCTACTTCCTGTCCACGTCCCTCCCCCTCAGCGGAGTCGCCAAGCTCTACAACGACCTTCAGGGGTACACCGGCTGGTCGATCCGCTACGCGATGGCCGACGCACGGCTCTTCCCGTTCAGCGGCACGGACACGGGGATCTTCTACGCTCCCGCCGACCTGACCGGCCGCATCATCGATGCGACCGGCATGCCCGAGTCGTTCTTCAACCTCAGCGTCCTCGGGTCGGACGGGAACTACTATCCGTACGGTAAGCTGCCCTCGGGAGTCACTCAGGTCGGTTCCCCGGTCGTGAACTATTACGCCCCGTTCTACGACTCGATGATCTATCGCATCTACATCGGGTACAACGGCACAGACATCGGCCAGAGCGCGGGCATCCCGGGCCTGTCGATGAACTCGACCATCGAGCCCGGTTGGATGCTCCAGCACTTCGAGATCGTCTACAAGACCGCCTACCTCTGCTCGCAGCCCAACTACGCTGGGAGGTGCGTGGCGACGAACGAGCCTACGGCGATCGCAGACGCGAGCCGCGTCAACGGCTCGGCCGACACGCGGGCCTACAGTTACTTCAGTGGCGGCGAGACGATGCTCGAGTACTACCCCGGCCAGACGCTCCTCGGGAACGTCCAGCTTCCCGACGGTTCGCCCGTCGGCGGGGCCCGGGTGACCGTCTACGACGGCTGGGGGATTCCTCACCAGACGGTGCTGACCGCGCCGGACGGGTCGTTCTCTGTCGTCCTCCCGCCGGGCAACGACATCGTGAACGTCACGTCGGGCCCGCTCCAGGGTCTTTCGCAGGCCGGCAGCCTCCTGCTCAAGTCGATGTCGATCGTCGTCCCCGACGCGACCGGCCTCAGCCTCAACGCCCCGAACCTGGTGCAGACGGTCACCGTCGGGGGCGGTTCGGTCCAAGGCTTCGTCTACTGGCGGAACGGGAACACCACCACGTACACTCCCCCCGGGGACACGTTGGTCCCAGGAGCCCAGGTGGTCCTCTGGGGATCGAACCTCATTAGGCACATCGCGACGACCGATGCGAGCGGCGCGTTCGACATCACGAACGTGGCCCCAGGCCTCTACAACTACGACGTCCTCTACGGAGGCCAGAACTACACCCAAACCTCGGTCACGGTCACTCCCGGGTCGAGCGCAAACGCGACCGCCGGCCTTCGACCGGCGCTCGTGAGCGGAACGGTGAGCGATCCGGGCGGGCAGGCGGTGAGCGGTGCTACCGTCACGTTGGGCGGCCCGAGCGGGGTCCTCTCGACCTATACCACGAACTCCACCGGTACGTTCCAGCTTGGGGGCGTCGGGCCGGGCAACTACACCGTCAGCGCGTCGGTCCTGAACTCCGACCTTCGCTCCGCCGGGGTTCCCATCACGATCGCTTCCGGGACGGCCAACCTGAGCGTGAACCTCACCCTCCGCCCCTCGGGGAGCTCGACGTTCGTGCTCACCGCCAACGGCGGGCTCGCCGCAGGCATCCCCGTGCGGTTCACCCCGATCGCGACGTACTCGAACGCCTCGGTCTCCCCGCTCGCCACGCTCTCGAACACATCGAGGAACGCCACGGTTATCGTGAGCTCGGGCACCGGCGCGGTCACGGCCGTTCTCCCCGTCGGGAACTACTCGGTCTACGCGGCCGGCCTCGTGAACGGACAGATGTACACGGGCCTAGGTGCGACCTCGGTCAGCGCCGGCGTCGCCTCTTCCTCCTCGCTGCTGACGCTCTCCCCCGCCCTCCGGCTCTCGGGCACCGTCGCCTCGGTAGGACCCCAGACGACCACGACCAAGACCGCGGTCATCGCCTATTCGCCGGGCGGCGGCGAGGTCGTGACCTGGGCGACGGGAGGGTCGTATGCGTTCTCCCTGCCCGCCGGGACCTACAGCCTCCTCGCCCTCGAAGGGCCCACCGACCAAGCGTCCTCGGTTTCGGTGGCGCTTGTCGGGGTGACGCTGTCCGCCCCTACCTCGGTTCCCCTCTCTCCGGTCGCAGCCCTTCGCGCGGAGTTCACGGTCGGAGCCGTCCTGGCCGGAGGCAGCGTGTATCCCGCGGCCGGGGCCGCTGTTTCCGTCAGCGACGGACCGACCGGCCCCGCGATACCCTCGGTCGCGAACGGCAACGGCTCGGTCGTTCTCTACGTCCCCTCCACGCTCCCGCTTTCGGCGGGTTCCTACTGCGTGCGGTCGGCGGCCCTTGGGTTCACGCCGACCACGATGTGCGACCTCTCCCCGAACGGGCTCGCCTCGCTCACGCTCGTTCCGACCTCGCTCCAACCAGTCTCCGTGACGTTGAACGTCCTCGGCCTCCCGCCCGGGACACCGGTCGAGGTGAATTTCACGGCGGAGAGCGCCACGGCGGTGAACCGAACCCTTTCGGGGGGACCGACCTTCGCGCTCTCCCTGCCGCCTGGGCTCTACGGGGTCGGTGCGCGGGCGGTCATCGGGTCGGGGACGGTCGTCTACCTTCCCTCTAGCACCCTCTCGACCACGATCCCGCTCGGGGCGACGAGTTCCGCACTGACGCTCATCGTCATCCCCGAGGTCAACGCGACCGGGGTCCTTTCCCTGCCCTCGGGCGTGACCGCGACGAGCGTTACGGTCTCTCTCTCGTCACCGATGCTCAACCTCAGCATGAACGGTGCTGTGTTCGAGAGCGTGTTCCGGGCCGCACCGGGGACGTACTCCGCCTACGCCACGGTCACCGTGAAGGGGACCACCTACGCGAGCCTCTCCCGCGTCACGGTCGCCCCCGGTGGGAACGTCACGCCCTCGCTCGTCCTCTCGGGGGCGGCCCCTACCCTCTCGGGCACGCTGGTGACCCCTTCCGGGGCCACGGTTCCCCTCAACGCTACTGTGCATCTCGTCAACCCCGACGGGGCCGTGGCGGTCGCGGGGGCGGTCAACGGGACGTTCTCCCTGCCGCTCAACCCGAGCACGAAGTACGTCGTGTTCGTCAACGGGACGACCGTCACGGCGGGACCGAACGGCAGCTACCTCCAATCGTGGAGCGCGACGGCCGGCGCTTCCTGCTCGGTCGGCTCCGGGAACTCCTCGTGCCCCGTTCCCCTGACCGGAGTCCCTGAGTCGGTGTGGTTCAACGGGACCTTGGTCGTTCCGGGAGTCCCGGGCACCGTACCGGGCACCTTGCGACTGATCGGACCGTACCCCTCCACGAACGCGACCGTACTGACAACCTCCACCGGAACGTTCTCGACGCGTCTCGTCCCGGGCGCCTACTCCCTGTACGCGACGGGGTCCGGATCCGCCCAATCGTTGGCCGCCCTGGTGAGCGTCCTGGCGTTCCCGTCGACCACCGTGGGGTCCGTCTCGGTCACTCTCGTGCCGACCTGGGTGGACACGATCTCGGTCGCTCCCCCGAACGGTGCCGTCAGCGGCCTCGGTCCGGTTACGGTGACAGTCACGAGCTCCCTCGGGGTCCGGGCCGTCTACACGGACCAGGCGATGAACTCCCCGCTCGCGCTCGCCCTGCCGGCCGGCACGTACCTCGTTCAGGCCCAGGCCACCGGGACCCTCGAGGGCGTCGCGACGAACGTGTCGGCGCAGGCGAGCGTGACGGTCCTCAACGGCAACGTGGGAACGGTCCTCTCGCTCGCCTACGCCCCCACGACCGCGGTCACCGGTACCCTGGTCGGGCCCGCTTCGGCGACCGTCAACGCCGGGGGAACTGTCACGTTCTCGTTCTCCGTCCGCAACTCGGGCAACGTTCCCGTCACCATCCACCCCGTGGGCACCCCCTCGTACTGGGCTTTCAACTTCAGCTTCGCGAACCTGACGCTGCTCCCGGGACCGACGGGGACGGTGGTCTCGGGCGAGGTCCGTGTCCTGGTTCCCGCAGGCACGCCGGTCGCCCATCCGGGCCTGACGATCGAGTTCGCCACGGCGAACGGGACGGTCGTCGGTTCGGTCCGCCCGGCGCCGACGGTGAACGTGGTCGGTTACTACGGGGTCGCGGCCGGGCCTTCGACGCTCCCGACCCGAGTGGGGTCGTCGACCGCCAAGGTCCCGTTCTACGTCGACAACACGGGGAACGTCGCGGAGACGGTCGTCGTGACGATCGCGGATTCCGCGCGGCTCGAGGGTCTCGGCTGGGCCAGCAACCTCTCGTCGGGCCTGACCCCGGATCAGGTGGTGAGGTCCCTGGCGGCGGGCGACAACCTCTCCCTGACCGTGAACCTCACCGCGACCTCCTCGATCTTCGTCCCCCCGGGGACGGTGACCGTCACGGTTTCCGTGCTCGAGTCGTCCGGGAGCGTGTCGGCGAGCACGACGCTGAAGGTCCCCATCGCCTCCGTCAGCGCCCGCACTACTAACGGCGTGCCTCCGGTGACGGTCACGGGCCCGGTGCTCGGCGCCGCGCCGAACCTCCCACCGGACTGGCTCGTTCCGCTCCTTTCGTTCGTGCCCGCGATCGCTCTCGTGGTGGGCATCCTCACCTACCGCTGGTGGCGCACGCGGAGGTGGACCCGGCGATGAACGCCCGGCCCGCGGCCCTTCTCGTCCTCGCCCTCCTCCTCGCCCCGGCCGTGCTCGCCACGGTGGGCGCCCTCGCCCCGGCCGCCCGCGCGGCCGGGACGACCGCCGTAACCGGCTCGTTGACCGGGCCGACGATCGTCGCCACGGGGTCGACCACGAAGTACGAGGTCTCCGGCTTCGGGGGTCCGGCCGTCGCGGCGAACGGGACCGTCGTCGGCAACATCACGTTCTACGCGACCGTGGTCGGCTCCAACCTCACCGGCGTGACGCTCCTGCCATCCTCGTCCGCGTTCACCAACAACCAGTCGAAGACCGTGGACCTCGCGGTCGCGAACGCGAGCGAGACGCTCACGATCGATGTGATGGTCTCCTCCGTCTACCAAGGCCAGAACCAGTCGATCAACTTCACCAACACCGTCCACGTAGTCCAGCCGTACGTGATCTCGGCGACCATCGTCGCCTCCTCGACGTGGGTATCGGCGTTCACCGTCCGGGTGACGCTGGACGGCACGGTCATCGGCAACGTGAGCGTACCGGCCCTCCAGGCCGGGGGAACCTACCAGGTCACGTTCGAGTACCCGACCCTCGGGCTGTCCACGGGCGACCACACGTTCGCGATATCGCTCGCCCAGGAGCACGGGCTCGTCACGTTCGCCAACGGGCAGACCCAGTACTCCCAGACCGTCTACGTCACCGGGCCCGGACCGGACTACACGCTCTGGTATGTCGCCGGAATCGTGGCGTTCTTCGGGGCCATCTTTATATTCCTTACCCGGGTGGCCGCGCGCCGGCGGGGCGCGGCGCGCCGCTGACCCACGAAGGACCTCGATCGGATGGCGGCACGAGTCGACCTGCACTGCTCTTCTTGCGGGCGGACCGTGCCCGCCAAGGGGGCGACCCAGTTCCCCTGTCCGAGCTGCGGGGAGACGACCATCGGACGGTGCGCTCGCTGCCGGGACCAGAGCGTGCTGTACCGGTGCGCGAAGTGCGGCTTCGAGGGACCGTAGGAGGCTCCGTGGGCCGGGTCGCGGTCTTGTTCCGGGTGATGCCGCAGGGCGTGGAGACCGACCTCAACGAGGTCGCGAAAGCGGTCCGCGCCGCCCTTCCCGACGGCGTCACGGTCCGGGGCATGCAGGTGAAGGACATCGCCTTCGGCCTACGGTCGCTCCTCGTCGCGGTCGTGATGAACGATACGGGCGGGATCCTCGAATCGACCGAGCGGGCGCTCGCGAAGGTGCCGCACGTGGAGTCGGTGGAAGTGTTGGAGGAAGGGCTCCTCTAGGGGAGCCCGTTCCGGGGCGGCCGTGGACCTCTTCTCGCACGTACTTGTCGCCTACCTGCTGACGTACGGCCTGGTCGGGCCGCAACCCCAGTATCTCGCCGCCGGAGCGCTCGCGGGCGGGCTTCCGGACGCCGACGCGCTCCTCTTCCCGCTCGCCAAGCGTTTCCCGATCCTCCGGCACCACGGGATCACCCACTCGCTCACCGGCGTGACCGTGGTGGCCGTGGTCGGGGCGTTCCTCGCGCCGATGATCCTCCCCGGTTCTCTCCTCATCTATTTCGCGGCGATGGAACTCGGCGGGATCGCCCACATCCTCCAGGACGGGTTCACGCAGTTCGCCGTCCCGCCGCTCCTGCCGTTCTCCGACAAGAGGCTCCACATCGACGCCGACCGGGCGATCAGCTTCGTGACCCTCGTCGTCTCCGTCATCGGGTTCTACGTTCTCCTCGACGTGGAGCGGAACCACGTCGCCCTCAGCGTCTACGTCGCGACCCTATGGGTCCTGACCGCGTTCTTCGTCGCGTATTTCGGCATCCGCCTCGCCGGGCGCGCCGCGATCGGCCGCCATCGGAACATCCTCGGAGAGCGGGCGGAGCCGGTGCCCACCGGGAACCCGTTCTCCTGGCTCCTCCTCTCGGAGACCGTGCGCGACGGCCGCCTGAGAACGACCTGGGCCCGCTACGGGCTCGGTCGGGGCATCGCCGACGGTCCGTTCAGCGTCGAAGGACCGATGGAGCCCGTGCTCCACGCGGGGACGCCGACCTCCGCGACCGAGGCCCTCGAATGGTCGTATCCGCTCGCCCGACACGCAAGCCGCGTCCTCCAGACGACCTACCACTTCGGCGAGGCGTTCGAGGAGGCCGCCGGGACCTGGGTCGCCGTTTGGTACTCCCTCGAGTTCACGATGTTCGGCCGGTCCCCGGCGGTCCGGGTGCGATTCCCGACGCAGGGGGGCCCGGCCGAGGTGCGCTCGACCTTCTATCGACCGGTCCAG
The DNA here is from genome assembly GCA_036404475.1 of Thermoplasmata archaeon. Classification (GTDB taxonomy): domain Archaea; phylum Thermoplasmatota; class Thermoplasmata; order Lutacidiplasmatales; family UBA184; genus Lutacidiplasma. Next base: position 35,983 of record DASWZL010000052.1, on the reverse strand, counting down.
CACCCGATCTGAACGAGGCGAACGCGACCGAGCGTCCGGAGGAGGACGCGTTCGGGTCCGAACGAACGGGGGACCCTACTTGTAGGTAGACTGGTGGGTCGTGCCCTCGTCGTCGACGATCGTGATGCATTCCCCTTCGCACTCGAAGAGGCACGCCTCGCACATGATGCAGTCCGGTCCGTGGATCACGGCCGACCTCTCCGCCCGGAACTGGAACTTCGCGGCGACCGCCGGGTCGTCCACGACGTTCGGCCAGTTCTCGCGCGGTTGCATCTCGAAAACGGTCACCGGACAGACATCCCGGCAATGGCTGCAGCCGGTACACTTTTCATGGGCAACTTCCACACTGACCATGGACTTCCCGGAGTCGCACCGACGCGGAATATATTAAGTCGTTTCGTGGAGGACAACCCCGTTCGCCGGCCGGCGGTCGTGCTATCCTGCGACGCGGCTCCCGGTCACGGAATGTCGGCGGGATTCCACAGGCCGACCCGGGGGCCCCCGCGCAGCGCGTCCAAGGCCGCGACCTCGGTCGCGGACAGGGAGAAGTCGAAGACATGGGCGTTCTCGCGGATCCGCTCGCGGTGGACCGATTTTGGGATCTCGAGGATCCCGTGCTCGAGCCCCCAACGGATGAGCACCTGGGCCGGCGTGCGGTGATGCGCCGCCGCGATCGTGAGGATCGTGGGGTCGTCCATCCGTCGGCCCCGCGTCAGTGGCGACCAGGCCTCGAGGCGGATCCCGTGCGAGTCGCAATACCGAAGGAGCTCCGGGTCGAAGACGAACGGGTGGAACTCCACCTGGTCGACGGCCGGAACGACGTCGGAGTGGGTACGCAGTTCCTCGAGGTGCCGGACGGTGTAGTTGCTGACGCCGACCGCCCGGCAGACGCCCTCCCGCTGGAGCTGAGCGAGGGCCTTCCAGGAATCGAGGCGGTCCTGCGGGGAGTTCGCCCGCGGCCAATGGATGAGGTAGAGGTCGATAGGGCCGAGACCGAGCCGCTCGGCGCTCGCCCGACCGGCCTTCAGGGCGGGGTCGAAGCCGTGGTCGGTGTGCCAGAGCTTCGTCGTGACGAACACCTCGTCGCGAGCGAGGCCGCTGTGCCGGACCGCCTCCCCGACATCGGCCTCGTTGCGGTACATCGCGGCCGTGTCGATCGCGCGATAGCCCGCCTCGAGGGCGTACGTCACCGCGTTCCGGGTGACCGAACCCGGTTCTGACTGGAAGACCCCTAGGCCCAGCCACGGGATCTCGGGTCCTTGGTTGAGTCGAACGCGCGAGGCGATCGAGGTGCCGCTCGGGAGGGGCATGGAAGGGCAGAGGGGCGCGGACGTTTATCGTCCGCGACCGGTCGTGGTCGACCCCGGGGCGACCGTGCGGAAGCGGGGAGGGAGACCTCGTTGCGCGAGCCGCTCGTCGTACCGACGGAGCTGCGCCTCGTGCTCGGGGCAGACGGAGAACGCCTGCCACGGAGCGTCGGTCGACGAGCGGTCCGCCCCGGCAGCGTAGAGCTCGATCCGATGGGGCCGATCGTCGCACCCGCCGCCGTCCTCGGACCCGGGGTCACCCACGGTGGGTCGGAAGGCGAAGTCGTACGCCCGCCCCATCTCGCAGAGCGGACGCTGAAAGAGGTGGCTCACGGTATCATCGCCGGGCCCGGGACGGGGCGCTCCCTACAAAACCGTTGGCGCGAAGAGGCGGCCGTTCCTGACCGCCGAGGCTATGACCTTCGCCGCGGCTCGACTCGGGTCGCTCGACGTCCCTTGGGGACCTCGCGGGGCGGCCACGGAGACCGATGCCTATTGCCACCCTCCCGAACGCCTCCCTCCGATACGACGTGGCGGGGAGGGGGGACCCGACCGTACTGGTCCACGGCTCCCTCTCCGACGCCCGAATCTGGGAACCGGTTCGTGTGGGGCTCGCGCCATCGCTACGGGTCCTCGTCTACGACCGGCGGGGTCATGGGGAGAGCACCGGTCCGGTCCGGACCCACCCGGTCCGGGACGACGCGACCGACCTCGCGCAGCTCCTCGAAGCGATCGACCTGTTCCCGGCCCACGTGATCGCCCACTCCTACGGCGCGGCCGTCGCCCTGCGACTGGCCACCGACCGACCGGAGATGGTCCGCAGCCTCGTCCTCCACGAGCCGCCGTTCGTCGGCCTTCTCGAGGACGACCCGGCGACCGCTCCCGAGGCCGAGCGACTGTGGACCGCCACGAAGGCGGTGCAGTCCGTCGTACGCGCCGGGCACCCCGACACGGGCGCGCGCGAGATCGCGGACGCGCTCTCGGCGGAGGAGGGAGCCTGGGACCGACTCCGGCCCGAGGTGCAGCGGAGCGTCCTGCGCTACATGGGCCGATGGGCAGAGGAACTGGACGACCCCGAGACGACCCGGCCGAACCGTGCCGACCTCTCTGAGCTGCTGATCCCGGTGCTCCTCACGACCGGGGAGCGAAGTCCTCCCTTTCTGCAACGCATTACGGGCCTCTTGGCCGAACGTCTGCGGAACGCCACCCTCCGGACGCTCCCCGGAGTCGGCCACGTCCCGCACGTGAGCGACCCGGACGTGTTCATCGCCACGGTCCAGGGCTTCCTCGTGGAAAGGAACGTTCCGAGCACCTAACGCCGCTCCCCGACCGGGATGGGAAAGCCCACCTTCCTCGACCGGGCGGACCCCTCGGGGACTTCACCCAGCAGGAGGACGTGCCTATGGCGGAGCCACGGGGGCCGGGGGAAACGTCCGCCGCGCTCGTTGAAAAGGGTGGGTTTTCTACTGCAACGCGCCATCGTCCCCTGGCTCCGATACGGATCAACCCGTGCTTTGCGAAGGCGTAACGGTCGCTCCCTGCTAAGGGGCCCTTCTCAGCATCGGCGCCTCCACGTCGGGTCTTTCCGACCCTCATCGCGAGCACCCCCCACGCGCCATGCGGCGAACCCGTTCGCCGTCGACCGAAGCCCGCGGGGGAATCCGCGTCGACTATCGCGACGCCAGGGTGTTGTGTCAGGCTTCGGCCGTTGGGATCGTACCGACCCGAACTAGCCCTTGGTCAGCGGGTTGCCAAGCACCCAAAAGTGCCGTACCCCGGTGATGGACTCCGGTTCCGATTCTCCGCCCACCAGCCCCTCATCCAACCACTTCTCCAATCGACGGCTAATCTCCGCGATTGCAGCCCCGTCGTCCGGGTCATTTTGAGCGGTCGGTCGTCCATCCGCCGGAGTCAGGCCTCGAGAACGCAGGCTCTTCCAAACCTGGTCTGCGGTCACAGAACCTCCCTTGTGGCGGGCGAGGAACGCAAGAATGAACTCGTCCGCGGCCCCGTCGGCGTCCACGGAACCACAAAACTGTACCTTCATGGGTTGACCTTCCCGCGGAACATGCCATCAAGATATTTCAGCGGGCCGGTGCGGGCCCCGTCGGTCGAGCTCGAGGACCGGGTTCATAGGGACCCGCCCGATCAACGGCGCAAGCGAATTTGTCCGGCGGATAGAGAAGGAGAGCACGAAGATCGCCCCTCGGCGGAGACGGGAGCCCGACACACCCGCCTTAGCACGAGCTCAAGGAGAATCGGGAAGGTCATTTTCAAGGGGAACCGACGGGTGAACGAGCGATCACGAAGACCCAGGGCTCAAAGGGTTGTTCGACTCGAAGGGGTTTCCGGAAAGGCCCTACGCGCCGTGCGGACTTCGGCGGAAGGATCCTTCCCGGTGGTCTCGGTCCGAGGTGGGTGGACGTTTCCAATTACGGAGTGAACCTCGCGAGGATCGACGCGGGCGTGAGGATCGAGGCCGTCGTGGAGACGGTCACTGCCGAGAAGGGAACGGCAGCAACCGTGTTTCCCTCCAAGGTCACCGCTCCGAGGTGCGCCAGCGCCTTGCCGTGCAACGTCGCCCCGGTCGCCATCGAGATCGACTTGTGGGCGATAATGTTCCCGTACACTACCGACGTGGACCCGAGAGTGGCCGAGCTGCCCACCAACCAGTAGATGTTGGCCGCGAGAGCCCCCCCGGCGAGGACGACGTGACGGCCGGAGGTCACGACGAATTTGGACGCGATCTGGAAGACGAAGACCCCTTTGCCGGTGAGCGTCAGCGTCCCTGAGGAGATGGAGAGAGATGACGTGGAGCGGTAGAGTCCTGGGGTGAGGGTCTTCCCGCCGATATTCCCCGCGACCTTGATCGGGCAGTTCGTACGCCCCATGCCGTCGCTGTAAGCCGTGAGCAGAGCCTTTTGGGCCAGAGCCGCGGCGGTGTCGGCCTTGTCGATCTTCCCGGTAACCTTTCCCGGTGGGAAACCCGTAACGGCAGAACCGGGGCTAACTCCGAGATTGCCGTGCACCACCGTGGCGCCGGTGTTGGTGACCGTGGTCCCCGCCAGGACGCGGAAGTTCCCAGCGGCCCCGAGTGGAATCGCGGCCTGGGAGTGGCAGGCGGCCGCCGTGGTAGTAGAGGCAAGGCCATTCGTTCCGGTCGCAGCGGCACTCTGGGTCGTCGTGGTTACGCCCGCGCTCGTTGACGTATTGGACGCACCTTGGGTCAGTCCGACCGCGACTGACATCATCAGGACGGCGATTGCGGCGATGGCAGCTAGCGACGCTATCACTTTTCGGTTCATGTTCTTTCCGATGGACCCGTGATGCTCTGAGGAAGTTGGCGGGAGTAAGAAACTGACCCGGAGGGCATAGTGAAAATGACCCGCCGAACCGACATAGTACTCGCCGAAGTCGGGCCCTCAGGACGGGGCCTCACCCGCCGGAATCGCGGGCTGGTGCGGGGGGAATCCGCCTTGCGCATGCGAAAGTGGCTGGACGTACCGCTATAATTACCGTACCTTAATCCGTATTCAGCAGCCCGAGGTTTTGGACTCCTGTCCTCACAGGACCAATTCATACAGAGCGAGTACGTTGGTGGGCGCGAAGGAAGCCGGTCCCCTCACGGGTACGAATACATGGCAAGAAGGGTCGTTTGCCTAAGCCCCGTTTTCGTCGGCGCACTAAGCGACGGGAGTACGTCCCCGCTGCGAGGTCTGGAATCCTTGCCTCCGGTCGAGCGGTCCCGGCCCGGGGAGCACGCCGCCGGCCTAGCGCGCGTTCAGGGTTCCCTTCGAACCGGAACCTAGGCACCGGGCCGGTTCAAACGTAGACCATTACCTGGCCGCTTTCCACAGCGACCGGAAACGGTCGAAGAGGCTCGCAACGGATCTGGGCCATGATCTGTCCCATCGCGGCCATCATCTCCATCAGTTCCGGGGGAAGTTGCCCGGCCCCGGGCGCGTGCATCTGGGGCTGTCCGCGAACCGTCCCGGTCTCGGCGTCGAACACCGCGGCGTGAAGGGCGCACTTGAGTACGCCGGTCTTGAACGTGCCGATACTCATGGGCGCGGACATATGCCCGCACCGGTCCTCGAACGCACGAATCCCCGAAGAGCCGTGTACCAACAGGACCTTCGCTCCCGCGACCTCGATTCCTTTCATCGTTCCTTGGGGCAGCTCCTTCGCGTCCGCAGCCTTGTACCATCCGGTCATTCGACACACCTACCATCGAAGGGAGCCGGCGGAGGGGATATAACGGAGAAGTGACCGCTACAGGGTCTGCTAACGTCCGCGTTACGGGCACCTGTTGCTTGCCGTCGGCTCCCAGTAAGCCGAGGGGCAGGAGATCGACGGGAGCAGCACCGGGCATGTTCGAGGAGCCGATTTAGCACGACCAGACGGCCGGGGAATGCGCCTCCGCGCGCGCCTCGCGGTCGGGTTGATTGCTCGGTGGCGAGTGAACTATTCATAATAGGGTACGCAGGGATGGCCATTCTCGGGACCCGCGGAAGTTCGGGAATCGACGGAGGGACCAACGACCGTTGACCGCCCTCACGAATCCTCCGAACGGGGGTCGGAACCGCTGACCGCGAACGGGTCACCCGGTTCCCCGACCGTCCGATTTGAGTTCCTGGTCACCCTCGGAATCATTCTCGCCCTCCTGATGGGCGCGCTCGACAACTTCGTCGCGCTTACCGCCCTCCCGACTATCCTCCTGGACTTTGGTCAGCCGAACAGCAGCGGTACGTTCGTGATCAGTGCGTACGTCATCGCCTCTACGACCAGCATCCCTCTCTTTGCCAAGCTGTCGGACCTTTGGAGCCGACGCAACGTGTTCCTCGCCGGCCTCGCGGTGTTCATCGCGGGTTCGGTCCTTTCCGGGCTAAGCCTGAACCTTCCCGACCTCATTCTGTTCCGCGCCATTCAGGGGTTCGGAAGAGGCGGCTTCTTCCCGGTCGGGATCGCGATCGTGGCCGTGGTATTCCCCCCGGAGACCCGCGCCCGAGTGATCGGTGCCCTCTCGGGAGTCTTTGGCATCGCCGTCGTCGCGGGGCCACTCCTGGGCAGCGCCATCGTGACCTATACGACCTGGCGCTGGGTGTTCTACGTGAACATCCCCATCGGTCTCGTCGGATTCGCCCTCATCGCGGTTACTCTGGGACCGCTTCGTCCCGAGCGCGTCCGACGATTCGACCTCGCGGGTGCCGGACTCTTGGCCGGGTGGGTGGGCGCCGTGATGTTCCCCCTCTATCAGATCGCCGATAGCGGTTGGACCTGGACCGACCCTCGGGTAATCGGACTGCTGGGATTCGGGGCGCTCCTGATCGTCGTCTTCCTGATCTGGGAACTCCGTGCGGAAAACCCATTGGTTCCGATTCAGCTCTTCACGCACCGGGTCATGGCGGCGGGAGGCGGGTCGACCTTCTTCATCGGGATGGTGTTCTTCCCCGTCGCGACGTTCCTCACTTTCGTGGTCGGGTTCGCGCTCGTCCCGGGCGCTACCGACACCTCGGAAACGGTCCGGGACATCCTCTACTTTCTCATCATACCCCTCGTTTTCGGAGCCGTTCTGGGCGGACAGCTCCTGACACGGCTCCCTTACCGCGTCGTCGCAGTTCTCGGGCTGATCATCGGGATGATCGGAATGGCCGGCCTGACCGGACTTTCGGCTACGACACCCCTGTGGACCTTCCAGTTCGTCGTAATCCCCGTGGGGGGTCTGGTTCTACCGTTAATCCCCCTCGGCTTCGGGGTCGGACTGACCTTCCCGGTCTACTTGCTCGCCGCTCAGAGCCAGGTGGCAAAGGCGGATGTCGGGGAAGCAGGAGGGTTGATCCAATTCCTCCAATCGTTAGGCGGCGCGGTAGGGTTGTCGGTGCTGGCTTCGTTCCAGCAGACCCAATTCACATCGCTCGACCCTTCTCCCAGCGCCGCGTGCTCGACGGGGAACCCTCCGTTCCCACTGTGTGCGAGTTACCTAGCTTCGTTCAGGGGCTCGCTCATCACCTCGTACGACCAGACGTTCATGGTAATGTTCGGGTTGCTCGCCGTCGCGTTCGTCTTCGTGCTATTCCTCCGAGGGCGCCTGCCCAAGGCACCTCCACGCAGGGATTCCACTTCCGTCGCGGACCCGGGGTCAACCGAGCCGGCACCGGAATCGGCCCCGGGTCCGTTCGCGTAGGGCGGAGAGACCCACGGAAGGAGTTGGGCGCACCTGCGCTTACGGGTTTAGAGTAGCGGGCGTTCCGCCGAGGAAAGACCCCCTCCCGGGCGGGTGGCGGGCCGGTTTCATGTCCGAGAAAAGTGGTTTGGCCGAGGACAAGTACTCTAGGCGACTAACGAGGACCCCGCGCTCCTCGTGGTCGGTCATCGAACGCGCGCGCCTTCCAAGAAGCTCGGACGGAGTGAACTCGGCGCGGTGTTCTCCGAACTATCCTTGGTGGAAGGCTGGTGTAAAACGCCGAATAGTACTGGGGGATAGCACGCCATCTCCGGGTTTGTGGAGCTCGATTGATGAACGGCCAGCTGTTCGTGACCGGAATCTTGCTCGGTGCGGCTGCAGCAATCGAGTTGGCCTGGACTTATCTGAATCCCCAGTCGGCGCGAAGGGAGAAGAGACGGATTCGGAACCTCACTCATCAAGCACGGGACGCGGGTTTGCGAGGTCGATACAAATTTGAGTACGGCCGGTCCAGATCGGGGGGGACCGGACGGCACGGGACCTACGAACCAGTAGACGACGAAGACCGTGCGTTGTTCGCCGCGGTCGGCTCGAGAATCGAGGGCGAGTCCGCGCACTTCGCGACCGAGGCGTTGTGGACCGACGAGAGACTCGCCTGGGTCGGAGTCCCCCTGCTTGTCATCGGTGCCGCAATCTGCGCAGTCTCCATACTCGGGTAAGATATACTTTCCTGACCCCGGCGGTCGGACCGGGTGGGTTTCCGTACGGGGCGCGACGTGACCGTGTCCTCGCGCGCTCCTCGCGGTCGGGTCATCGGTCGCGCGCGCCCCATATCAAGGTCGCGGCGGCCGCCGTCCCCTCGCTCGGATCCGAATCAATCCCGGCGTCCGGAAAGGAGTGGGTTTTGGACGGGGTATCTCCGCCACCATCCTGCTGCTCGCCCTTCCTCTTTTTGTCTCCGAACAAACTACCCCCAAAGCGACCCGGAAGATGACCCCCAAGGCCCTCACTGCCGCCCAGGTCCAGAAATCCGCCATCGTCATCGACACCCACGCCGACACTCCGCAGCGCTTTGTGGGCGAGCATTTCGACCTTGCCGATCCGCTGAACGGCGGCAACCTCAACCTCGACTCCATTCACAAGGGCAACCTGGGCGCGGAGTTCTTTTCCATCTGGGTCGAGCCCACGTTTTACAAGGGGCAGTACGCCCGCCGCACGCTGGAGCTGATCGACTCCGTCAAGCACCAAGTGGCTAAACATCCTGACCAGATTGTCTTTGTAGCCACCCCCGAGGGCATCGAGCATGCCCATCGGGCACGCAAATTCGCGGCCTTGATGGGCATCGAGGGCGGCCACTCGATTGAAAACTCGCTCGCCCTGCTGCGCCAGTACTATGCCCTCGGCGTGCGCTACATGACCCTCACCTGGTCGAATTCGAACGACTGGGCCGACTCCTCCGGCGATATCGACGACAAGACCGTCCCGCACACCAAGGAGGGCCTGACCAAGTTCGGCAAGGACGTGGTCTACGAGATGAACCGGCTGGGCATGATGGTGGACGTCTCGCACGTCTCCGACCACACCTTCTACCGCACGCTGGTAATCAGCCGCGCCCCGGTCATCGCCTCCCACTCCGGGGCGCGCGCCCTATGCAACCATCCCCGCAACATGACCGACACCATGCTCCGCGCCGTGGCCAACTCCGGTGGACCCAAATCGAAGGGCGGTGTGGTCCAGGTCAACTTCTTCTCCGGTTTCGTCTCCCAGGCCTATCGGAACGCTATGAAGGCGTTAACGCCTGAAGAAGACAAAGCCGTCACAGACGCCAAGGATAACGCCAAAGCCGAGGGCCGCGAGTTTACCTACGTCGACAAAGAAAAGATCCAGCGCAGCTATATGGACAGGATTCCCCGCCCGCCGCTCTCGATGCTTATCGACCACATCGACCACATCGCCAAGGTGGCGGGCGTCGACCACGTCGGCCTGGGCTCAGACTTCGACGGCGTCAGCGGCCAGTTGCCGGAGGGCCTTGACTCGCCCGCCGACCTGCCCAAGATCACGCAGGCCCTGCTCGACCGCGCCTACTCCGGCGAAGACTGCCGCAAGATTCTGGGCGGCAACCTGTTGCGGGTCTTCCGCGAGGTTGAGGTCGTATCGAAAGAACTGCAAGCCGAAGACCGCTTCCGTTAGATTAAGCCCCGGACCGCGGGCCTCACGCGCGGACAGGTCCGAACTGGTAGAGTTCTCCCGCGGCCTCGCGCGCTGATTGCGATCCTCCATCGGTCGCGCGCGTCCCACATCAAGGTCGCGGCGGCCTGCGTCCGCAACTCCCTCGTCCGGATTCGCGTCAATCTTCGCGTCCGCTAAGGGGTGCCTTCTGTGAGAATAGGTAGAGGTCATGAATGAGGACGGCTCACTGCAGCGTGGCTGCCACAGTCGGGACCGCTGAAGAGCCGATGTACATCCGTCCGTTTGAACCAAGGGACGAGGGACCCGTCGTCGCGCTCTGGGATCGATGCGGGTTGGTCCGGCCCCAGAACGATCCGCACGAAGACATTCGACGGAAGCTGGAGGTCCGCCCCGACCTGTTCTTAGTAGGCTTGGTCGGCGTCCAACTCGTCGCGACCGTGATGGCGGGGTACGAAGGACATCGAGGGTGGCTCAACTACTTGGCAGTCGACCCTCGGTATCAACGGAAGGGCTTGGGAAGAGACATCGTCAACGCGGCAGAGCGTCTGCTGCGCGACTCAGGGTGCCCGAAAATCAACTTGCAGGTTCGAACCTCCAATCAGCGTGCACTGGAGTTCTACCGTAGAATCGGCTACACAACCGATGATGTAGCCAGCTTGGGCAAGCGCCTCGTGCACGACGATCGACTCGACTGATGGGCCGCGCAGGGGCGCCGGTCCTGAACCACCGTGTCGGAAAGGGTAGGTTTTCGGATGGGGAGCGGTGTCTCCCTCCGTGCGTCCCCCGCGCTCCCCGCGGTCGGTCATCGAACGCGGGTGCCGTTCGTTAGTCCAGCGACGCTTCTCGGCCAGTTCAGCGAGGCTGAGTAAACCGAGCGAGCCGCTGTACCTGATCCGAAGTCAGTCTGTATCGTTGAGATCCCCACCTGCCTAGGTTCACTTCGACCCAGTCGGGGCCCACCCAATTGACTGCTCCCCACTTCACTGTCACCTTGTAGAGCGGGAAGACCATGCGGAGTCCCACCGGGGAGATTCCAAGCCGTCCCACCATAGGAAACCGTCTCGGATTGAAGAGGTACAAGAAGAGAAACAAGGGTACGAGCAGGCACCACGTGAGCACGTTCATGAGCCAGAACGGAACGGGGGAAGCAGACAGAACGCCTGCCAAGGCCAGGCTATTCAAGACGGAGGCCAGGAACAGCAGGGAGGCCACCCCCAAGAGCACCCCCATTATGAGGCTGTACCGCGCCAAGCGAATGGCGTCCCCGTCCACCCATTCCCACGGTGGCCCGTCGGGCATCACGCGTCCTCACTCATCGAATACTCCGCCGAACCATTAACCCAGCGGAGAACTCGGGGCGCCCATGAGGGATAGGTTTTCGGGACGATCACGGTTCGATACCGATCTTCCCTTGACGCCGCGCGCTCCTCGCGGTCGGTAATCGACCGCGCGCGCATCCCATCCTCCGGTCCCCTTGCGATGTAGTGACGGAGTGATTTGCAGGAGAAGGCGGTCCCCGGGATCCAGGCCGAAGTTCGATCGCCGTCGCCCCCCGATTCGAGGAGGTCACAGTCCAACGCCAGGTGCCGTCCCGAGCAAATGGCCGATCAAGTATCCCGCAAAGCCCCCCGCAAGTCCGATTCCAACCAACTGGAGCCCGTTCTGCCACCAGCCCCCAATGGTGATCTTGGACTCGTACCAGCCGATGCCGAACAGGGCCGCCGCGCTGGCCACGATGGCGAGAATGGCGCCCAGAAACACGTTGGTTCCCACGAAGAAGAACGGCACCAATGGAATACCGTGGCCAAAGATGGTAGCACCGCCCACTAGCAATCCGCTCTTTCGAGGGGCGCTGGGTGCGACCGGGGCAAGCTTGAGTTCGAAGGCGAGCATCAGTTCTACCATCGCCTTTGGGTTTGCCTCGATCTGAGCGAGGAGACCTTCGAGGTCCTTGCCCCGGTAGCCCCAGCCGGAAAGGATTCTGCGCACGTCCTCGCGCTCTTCATCCGGTGTGTCGCGCAGCTCGCGCATCTCCCGGGTCGACTCGGCGAGATAGACTCGTCGTCGAGCCCGAGTGGAGGTGTAGGCGACCATCCCCATCGCGATGGATTCCGCGGCGAGGGCCGCGAGCGTCGCGATGATAATCAGTCGGATGTTGTTGGTCGCGGCGGAGAGTCCAAGGATGATCCCGAGAACGTTGACAATCCCGTCCTCGCTACCCAGGATGAAGTCCGACAAAAACGACGGACGAGCATGTGCTTCGGTCACCTCAATCGCAGCGTTTACCATCTCTCGCCTCCTCCGCCACAGACCAGCGTCGCTGTGAGCTCGATGCCGGGATTCGTTCCTTGCAGAGGCGGTGAATAGTTAGGGTTGTTGAACGTCGCCTTAGAGCTCGCGACCGCGCCGGGCTGCTGCCCCCGCCTGTCCCCGGGCTGAAGAATATAAGAGCGCGGTATCGGCGGTCCAGAGAACATCAAGGCTCGCACCGAGGAGACATGAGGTTCTCCGTCCTCCTCTCGAATCGTGTCCCTTGGCAAAGCGGAGGGCCTTGTTTCGAACGTCGTCAGAACGCCCCGCGCGCTCCTCGCGGTCCCGCCATCGACCGCGAGGAGGGGTGGGTTGTGTCGTCGCTTGGGCTCGTGGTCCGCCCGGGGTTCGCTTGACCTTCCTCAAAAGGAGGAGAGGGCAGGGAGTAACGGCAGAAGGAAATACACTGCCCCTACCACGATTCCGCACGACACCACGAGGGGCATCCAGTTCGTGTTCTTGCGAAGTGCCGACAGCGGCTCGAAGGCGAGGAAGAACAGGAGGGCCGCGAGGACGACGAGCACCGCCTGAGCGACGAAGGGGAGAGGGAATAGTGTCCGAGTGAGAGGTCCCAGGAAGGGGAACGATCCACCGTCGACGGCGACATGGCCCACTGTAGCGCCCACAGCGATCAGCGCGGCGGGTCGGCCCCTGATCAGGTACAGGAGAATGCCCACAAGCATTACGAAGAAGAGGTCGTGTGCCGAGCGCGGAGTCACCGTCGGGAGGTAGTAACCGAACACGTGGTCAACGTCGAGACCGAGCGCGAGCAGTGGCGCCAACCAAAGGGCTCCCCGTCGCCGGGTCGGAAGAACAAGAGCGAACGCCGTCGCGAGGTGCCAGAATGCGTCCGTGGCGTTTCGGGCCACACCGGGAGCCCGCGGAGCGGCCAGCGGGTTGCCGAGGAGGAGCTCGACCTGGATGGCGAAGGCCACGAACCCAACGACCGCCGCGACGTAGACCAGGAGCGTAAGGAGGCCGTATCGCGTGGTGAATCCGGGCGCGGAGGGGAGGAGGCGTCCGAATCGACCCAGGAGTCGGGTTAAGGAGGAAGCTTGGAAGTCTCCGGTCATCGGGTTCGGCACCGCGCTTCCAAGTCGCGGGGCCCGGGAATAGATTAGCCCATCGTGGAAGGGTCGCAGGGAGGATACAGCGAGGGTTCTTCGGACCGCCGACAGGGGGCAGCTTACCTATCTCCCCGCCCCCGCTTCGTCCGCTCCGACCCCTTTCAACGGAGGGGATTCTCTAACCCCCCACGGGTTTTCGAACGGGCAGGAACAGGGCGTATCGGCGTACCTCGGGCAGTAGTCTTTCTCCGTCTTCTTCAGGCAAAACCGGCGAGAGTCTTGGGTGGGAGCTTACGGACCCAGCTTCTGCCCACAGTTCGGGCAGAAGGGGAACTGTCCCACGACGTAGACCCTCAGGCATTGCCGGCAGGCGACCATGGGAGCGGAGGCTCCCGGCGGGGTAGGGAATCCGAAGGCGGGTCCGTAGTTGAGCGGCGCAATCTGTTGCTCGCGGACGGCGTCCCCGAGCTTCAGGTAGCCCACCAGATACAGGACCCCGGGGATCAGCCCGAGGAACAGCGAAAGGATCCCGATGACGAGCGTCGGGGCTTGGGCCTCTTGGTACTGCCCCCGTTGAATCCGAAGGTACGAGTACTCGTACGCGCAGAAGAGAAAGAGGAGCGAGATTGCGCCGACCACTCCGGCGACGAGCGCGACCACCCACGCGACCCGGAGCAAGTGATATGCGGTGACTCCGAAGAGGAGCAAGAGCAGGGCGATCACGATCACCGCTCCGAGGACCTGGAGGATGAGCGCGACCAGCACGAGGGTCTCGGCACTCCCCGCCGAGGGAGGACGGTTCGGAGCGGCCGAGTAGGATGCGGGAACGGGAGAGCCGGTGTTCGACATGTTCGACCTAACCTCGGGCGGAGGGGTGAGGAGTTGGTCAACCCGGGCTGACGCGGCCGACGAGCTCAAAGGGCCCTCCACACTGAGGGGAGGTATGGATCGGAAGGAGAGCTCCTCGATTGTCGAGACCCTTCGGCGAGAGCAAGCGAATGCCGTCCAGCTGTATCTTCAGTACAAGGGGTATCACTGGAACGTCTCGGGACCGTCGTTCCACGACCTCCATCTCTTGTTCGATGCGCACGCGACGCAGGTCTTCGAGATGATCGATGAGCTCGCAGAGCGCCAGAGGATCCTCGGGGCACCGGCGGGGTACACCCTGGAGGCACTACGGCAAGCCTCGAACCTCGTGGTCGAGGAGAAGCTCCCTCCGACCCCCCGAGAGATGGTGGAGCACCTCGTCGCTTCGCACCGCCGCGTGATGGGCGGGCTCAAGAAGGGCTTCGAGCTCGCGGACCGATTGGGAGACCCGGGAACCGCGGACCTGTTCGCGCGGTTCGTCCAGGTCCATGAGAAGATGGAATGGTTCCTCCGAGAGCTCCTCGAGAACCCCGCCCCTCGGTGAGGGAGTCGGTCCTGGATCGGTCCCTTCCGCGGGGAAAGGGCCTCCCGCTCCGCGGGAGGGTAACGGCGAGTTCGATCAGCGCGGTGGCCGCTCGAGGCCCCCGAAGAACGGGGCCCGTGGGTCCATGACCGCATTCCCCAGCCATTGCCCCCCGTCGACGGCGAGAACCTGCCCCGTGATGTAGCTCGCCCGGGGACTCGCGAGGAAGCGGACCGCCTCGGCGACTTCCTGGGGAGTTCCGAACCGTCCGAGCGGGATCGCGCCCGTCACGGACTTCTCGATGGACCCCGAAACCCAGAGCCGTTCGTCCGACGCCTCGGTATGCACCGGCCCCGGAGCGACGGCGTTGACCCGGATCCCAAAGCGAGCCCACTCGACGGCGAGGGTCCGGGTGAGGGCGAGCACCCCCGCCTTCGCCGATGCGGAATGCGCGGTGCCGGGACCCGCCAATCCCGCGTACGACGCGAGGATGTTCACGATCGCCGGCGTCGGGGACCGTTGCAGCAGTGGCAGCGCCGCCTTCGAGCAGAAGAACGTTCCGTCGAGGACGACGCCGATCACCGCCCTCCAGCCGTTCGTCGTGATCTTCTCGGCCGGAGCGACGAAGTTGCCCGCGGCATTGTTCACCAGAACGTCGAGGCGTCCGTACTCGTCGCGGACCACCCCGATGAGGTGGTCGACCTGTTCCGGGATCCTCACATCGGTGGGGACCTCGACCACCCGCGCACCGTGGCCTCGAAGCTCGCCGGCGCCCGCGGAGAGATGCTCGGCCGAACGGCTCGCGATCGCGAGGTTGAACCCGTCGTCGGCGAGCGCGACGCCAATGGCCCGGCCAATCCCAGTTCCGCCGCCCGTGATCAGGGCGACGGGTCTCGCGTCGGGACGTTGGGAGGTGGCTGCGGTCACGAAGAAGACGGAATCCGGGCCCCTTAAGAACCTAACCGGGGGGGTCCCGAGGTCCGCGACGCCTTGCGAACACGACGGAACGTCGTCCCGCGACTACTCCTTCGAGGTGAGCGCGGCCGAACGTGCCGCCTCCAGGCCCCCGGGAGGAAGGCCGAACCCGAGGGCGCCTTCCACACGGAACACGGAGCGCCCTTCTCGAAACACGACGACCGTCGGGACGACCTCGATGCAGAAATCTTCCCATAGAGGGCTCTCCTCCGACGTGACGTCGCCCACGGCCGTTCGGAAGGATTTCTTTCCGTTCAGGGCCGAGAACTGCGGAAGGAACCGCTGACAGAACGGGCACCAATCCGCGAGAAAGGCCACGACCCACGTCCCCTCCCGGAGCAGTCGGTCCTTGCGGAACGCATCGGCCGGCAGCTTCTCCATCGACCCTCGGGCAGTGGCCTTCGGGTCCTCCCCGACGGCGCCGCCCGCCGATGTCGGGTCCCCTAAAGAGGAGGACGGTGGGGTCGGAGCCGACGTCCTGCTCCGCCGACCCGGACGCCATCGTCGGTCCAGAACTCGGAGATGTACCGCGAAGGGGTCCGGTCGAACTCCGCGGGGAGCGGGCGGCGAGGAGCGGGCCGACCGGTGAACTTCGAACGACCCGCGACCACGACGACCGGGACTCCGGATCTCGACGCCGCCCTTGCCAGACTCCTCGTCCCGACCTTGTGAACTACGGACCGGTCGGAGAAGACCGCGTCCGCCCCGATGAGGACGAGGTCAGCGGTTGCCACGGTCGTGGGCCCCGCTCGGTCGGGTATCACCCGTGCCGACAGGCCCGCCCGACGGAGGTCCTTGGCGAAGGGACGCCCCTCCGCCCCCGGTAGGCTTTCGAGAACCGTGACCCGCGTCGGACGACGCGACCGGGCGAGCGCGGAGAGGGCGAGGAGGACCGTTTGGCTCCGGCTCAGCGTGACAACGTGGTTGGCGTCCTTCGGAAACCGTCGTCGGACCGTCCGGATCAGGCGGGGTGTCTCGGCTCGCATCCGGGCCCGCTCGCGTCGGATCCATGCATGGGCGGTCCTGACCAGATCCTCCCGGGCGCCCGACCTCGCCATCCGGCGCCACTCGTCGGCCCAGCGCAGGAAGGGGCCCATCGCGGGCTGAGCCTCCTCGAGGGCCCGCGCGACCCGCCGAAAGGTGGAACGGAGCGAGACCTCCGGTCGGCGGGCCCATCCGTCGAGGAGCTCCGCGAGGGTCCGGAGCGCCTCGGCGGCGAGCGCCCGTGCACCGTGGCTCCGGTCGGCACGGATCCGGCCGAACGCCGCCGTCACCCCGCTGCGCGCCTCGTCCCCTCGTCGTGACCGGTTCCCCGCCATCCCCGACTTCCGCGACGACCCCCGTTGTATTGAACCCGGCGAGTCTCCCCGTCGGCGAGGTCGACGATGTCCTGGCGTGTCCCGACGGAAGCGAAGAGCGATCGCGTGTTTCCGGGTCCGATCCGGGGCAGGGTGGAGAACCACCGATTCTCGAGCCGGGTTCTCGAGGGAAATCCCTGGGGAGACCCGGTGGAACGCGACCTCCCCGTGTACCTGCCTCCCTCCGGCAAGTCCGAAGGGCTCCCCTTGATCGTCCTGCTCACCGGCTACACCGGTGCCGGTTGGATGCATTTCCAGCGGCCGAGGTACCTCACCGACACGATCACGGGTCGCCTCGACCGACTGATACGGCGCCGGCTCGCGCCCGAGGCCGTGATGGTCGGGCCGGACTGTCTCACCACTCTCGGGGGAAGCCAGTACGTCAACTCGTCGGCCACCGGTCGGTACGAGGACTACGTGATCAACGAGGTCCTCCCTTTCGTTCGGGAGCGGTACCGGACCGGACCCACCGCCGTGATGGGCACCTCGAGCGGGGGGTACGGCGCGATGGCGCTCGCCCTGCGGCACCCCGATGCCTTCCGGGCCGCGGGGTCGAACGCCGGGGACGCGTACTTCGAGTACTGCTACTCCCCCGACTTCCCAATCGCGTTCCGAGAGATCCGCAAGGCCGGCGGCCCCGAGAAGCTCCTCGAGAAGGTGCTCCACGAGCCCGTGAGCGGGTTCGGGCCTCACCAACCGGAGATCCAGGCCCTCGAGGTGATGGGTTACGCCTCGTGCTACTCGCCGATCGACGCGGAGCCCGGACGCTTCGACCTCCCGTTCGACCTCGAGACCGGGGCGATCCGTCCGGAGGTCTGGGCGAAGTGGCTCGCCCGGGACCCGGTTCGCATGGTCTCCGAGGAGCGGTACCGCGACGCGGCCCGGAAGCTCGCCTACTTCTACGTCGACGGTGGGACCCGGGACGAGTACTCGCTCGACATCGGGGCGCGCATCTTCGCCCACGAGGCCCGGCGTGCGGGGGCGCACGTCGACCTCGAGGAGTTCGACGGGGTCCACGGCGACGGGGGCCCGCGGTACGAGGTCATGATCCCCCGGTTGCTCGCGGCGCTCGGTTTCCCGGCCCCGTAGCAGCCGCCAGCACCCGTTTTGTACCCCGGGCCGTTGGTGCGTTCCGGACCGCCGAGCCGGCGGTAGCGGGAACCCCATGATACGTGACGGCCAGATGGTGTGCGACGCCTGTCAGAAGCCCATCACCCGGATCACCGAGGTTCCGGCCGAGGGTTGGCCGAAGATGCACAACCTCTGCTCCACGTGCTTCACCGACCTCAAGAAGCAGGCGGTCCCGCGAGGCTAGGCCGTAGGCCTCTCGTCGCTACGACGAATGCGTCGCCGGGGAGTCGGGGCCTTCGAACGGTGCGAGGGTCTCCACCGCCTCGTCCTCGAACCAGGCGAGGACGATGAAGTACCAGGACAGGACGACGAGGAGCAGCAGCTCGGGGAGGTCCATCGCGTCGGGGGCGACGACGACCGCGCCCGCCTCAAGGTGACGACCCTCTCGGGCCGGCTCCACGTGGAGGACCTCCTTCCCGGCCGACGAGGTCACCTGCCACGCCGGGATCAGAACGCCGGCCCGATGGAACCGGTACGACCGACCGCCGGGCAGGTCGATCTGGTGATGGTTGAGGTGGACGGAGAGGCGAGCCCGGACGGCGTCGCCCGAGCGGACGGTGATGTGAGGGTTGAGGAAGCCCCCGCGCTTAAGGGTCCACTCGTCCGACGAGCTCCGCGCGGTGGCGAGCGACCCCTCCTTATGCCTCCACTCGAGGGTCGCCGCGGTCGAATCGCCCGATAGGAGGGAGAAGGCGACCGGGTGGTCCCGGTTTCGCAGCCATCGGAAGGCCGAGCGGTCGACGGAGGCGAGCGGCGTGAGCGCCATCGGCCACCCACACCCCACCGGGGGGATTTAACCGAGAGCGGAGGAGACGGCGCTCCCGACCCCGGGTTTCCCCGCCGAGCATCCCGAAGAGGAAGGCGGGGCCCCGCCCCCCCCGAGCCGGATACGATCGCGCCCCCGCTCCCGGGGGGTCGTCGTGGGGTCTTGCCGGTGGGGTGGGCCCTCCCGAACGCCTAAGCCCTAGCGCGGTTGCCCGGACGATGGTCCGAAGGTCACCTACCGCATCGTCCCGGCGAGAGTTCGACCGCGAAGCCCCTGACTACGACCGGGCCGCGCGCGCGTCGATGCCCGGGTACATCGACCTCCATCGCACGCTTCTCGGAGGGATCCCGTACATCCCCACCCGAGCGTTTCGGATCCTCGAGCTCGGGGTCGGGACCGGAACCCTGAGCTCGCTCGTCCTGGCGGAGTTCCCGCACGCCCGGCTGACCGGGGTCGACCTCTCCCCCCGGATGATCGCCCGGGCCCGCGCGAAGCTCCGTCCGTTCCGCGACCGGGTGGAGCTGGTCGCCGGCGACCTCGGGGAGTTCGAGGAGCGACCGTACGATGCAGTCGTCTCGGCGCTCGCGGTCCATCACCTCACGGACCCGCAGAAGTGGCGGCTCTTCCGTCGGGTGTGCCGATGTCTTTCCCCGGGAGGCTACTTCGGGGACGCGGACGACCACCTCGCAGAGGATCCGACGTTCGACACCCGCTGGGCCCAGATCGCATCGTCCACTTCGGTCGGTGGCCGGAAGAGGGCCCCCGGATGGAACAGCCCGCAGGCGGTCTGGCACGAGCACGAGCGGTTCGACCATCCGTCCACCCTCTCGGCCGAGGTCGCAGCGCTCGAACGAGCGGGGTTCTCGCACGTTGGTGTTCCCTGGCGGTTCTTCGGTCAGGCGGTCGTTTGGGCCTACAAGTGAGACCGCCTTCCCCACCGACCGGGACCTAGACCAGCCCCGCGCAAAACGGCATTCCGGGTCGCTGGCCCGCGGACTCCCAGCAGGAGTCGTGGGAGGAGCCCGGGTCGGGTTCGCATTGGCCCGGGCACAGCGGGGAAACCTTTTCTTACGACCACGGCGTCCAACGGTCGTGGCCGGGATGGGGTAGTTTGGCCTATCCTGGGGGACTGTGGATCCCTCGACCCGGGTTCAAAGCGACGCGGGGCCCTCCCCCGCATCGTGAGACTCTCGGTCCCGGCCCTACGACTGGCTCGACCGACCCGTCTTCTTCCGGGCGGTCGAGGTCCGCGTCTTCGCGGCGAGCTTCGGGAGGGCGGCGGGCAGGTCCGATAGGCTGTACTCCGACCACGCGGCCCCCCACTTCTTGAGGTCGGCCGGCGTCAGGGTCCAGCCGGCCAGTCGAGAGGCCCTCGCGACCGGGGTCACCCCCGGCACGGAGAGCGCGGCTTCCATGTCGAACCGGGAGTCTCCGACGAGGAACATCGGGACCCCGGGGTATCGCCGGCGGTACTCGGAGAGGTGCTCGCGCTTGGTCCCATCGCCCGACCCCAGGACCTCCTCGAACCAGAACCGGAGGCCTTCCCGCTCGAGGATCAGGTCGGCCATCTCGGTCTCCGCTCCCGTGGCTACCACGAGCGTCCAGCGTTCGCGGTCCAGCGTGTTCAGGAGCTTCGGGACCTCGGGGAACGGGCGGGCCTTCGCGTACGCTTCGGTGACCTTGCGTTGATGGAACGTCCGCGCCGTGCTCGCTCGCAGAGGGAGGGGAGCCTTGGGATAGAGCTGGGCCAACTGAGCTTCGAACGGCATCCCGGTCGTCGCGAGGTAGTGGACCCGGGCCTCCTCTTCGGGGGTCCCGAACGCGTGGGCCATCACGTTGGCCGCGACGACGCTGATGAGGGCGATGTCATCGAGGATGGTGCCGTCAAGGTCGAAGACGACCACGCCCCGTCCCACGGTCCGAGGCGAGGCAACCTCCCGCGGCCCGCGCACCGGTCGGGAGACCTCGGCGAACTGGCTCGTCGCCGGGATCATCGGAAGGTCGAGGTCGGCGGGCGCCGCGTCGGGCCGTGGGTTCCCCGCTGGGGGAACCCCTTCGGGAGCCGGCATCGCGCCGGCCAGCCCGGCGGCCTCTTTAAGATGGTGAGCGAACGGTCGGGCTAATAGCACGGTGCGCCTCACGTTCTGAGGGCGACCCCCGCGAGGATTTCCATGCATCCGAGCCACGCTATCCGAGGCCGGTCGAGCCAGCTGCTGGCCGGCCGCCGAATCGTGATCGGAGTCTCGGGCTCGATCGCCGCCATCGAGCTCCCGAAGGTGATCCGGGAGCTGATTCGTCACGGCGCCGACGTGCGGGCGGTGATGAGCCCCGAGGCGATGCGCCTCGTCACTCCCGAGACCCTCGAGTTCGCGACCGGCCACCCTCCCATCACTCAGCTCACCGGGAACGTCGAGCACGTCACGTTGCTGGGACCCGGCGCGGACCGGGCGGACCTCTACCTCGTCGCCCCCGCGACGGCGAACACGATCTCGAAGATCGCCCACGGGATCGACGACACCCCGGTCACCTCGTGCGCCTCGGTCGCGCTCGGGGGAGGCGTGCCCATGCTGCTCGCCCCGGCGATGCACAGCCACATGGGAGTAAACCCGGCCGTGAAGGAGAACCTCGAAAAGCTCCGCGCGTGGGGGGTCGGGATCGTCCCCGGCGTGTCCGCCGAGGGCGAAGAGAAGATCGCCTCACCCGAGGAGGTCGCGGCGGCCGTGTTGCATCGCCTCGGCTCCGGCCCGTGGGCCGGCCGCCGCGTGATCATCATCGGAGGGGCCGCCCGCGAGGCGATCGACGAGGTCCGGTCGGTGACGAACGAGAGCTCGGGAACGACCGCGCTCGCGCTGGCGAATCAGGCGTACTATCGAGGGGCCGAGGTCGAGCTCTGGGCGGGAGCCCTGCAGGTAGCGGTCCCGTCGTGGATACGGACGACCTCGTGGCGGGGGGTCGGGGACCTTCTCTCGCTCGCTCGCCGTCGCCGGTCGGAGCTCGGCGACGCCGCGGCCGTCATCGTCCCGGCGGCGCTCTCGGACTTCACCCTCGAGCGACGGCCGGGGAAGATCCCGTCCCGCGAGCACGAGAGCCTGACCCTCACGCTTCGTCGGGCCCCCAAGGTGCTGCCCGAGCTCCGGCGGATGGCCCCGCCGCCCGCTCGCCTCGTCGCGTTCAAGCTGGAGTCGGGCATGGCCCCGACCCAACTCGAGGAGGAGGGCCGTCGTCTCGCCCGCGAGACCGGCGCGGACTGGGTGGTCGCGAACGACGTCGCCTCCATGGGTTCTCCCGAGACGAGCGCCCTCGTGCTGCCTCCGTCGGGCGGTCGCCACTGGATCCGCGGACCCAAGGCCGACTTTGCGGGCAAGCTTCTCGACGACCTGGGCCGAGACCTGGCGAACCTCTCGGCGAGCCCGGTCCCTCCGGCCCACCGGACCCGGCGCGCCGGGCGCCATCGGTCCCGGGATCATTGACCTCGGACTGGGAGCGGGCGAGGGGCCGGTGGGCTCGAAACCCCGGGTCCGCCTAGATCGCGTTCACGAGGAATCCGACGAGGAACCCCAGCAGGACGCCGAGGTAGGTCAACCGCTGCTTGATGTACGTCGCGTCGGGCGGTTCCGCCGGCCGGAACGCCGTCCGGAGCATCGGCAGGATGGAGTACAGGATGGCCCCGATGGCCAGCGCGTCGAAGATCAGGTTGAACAGCGTGCTGCTGTAGAAGAACCCGACGATGCCCCCGATGATCGTCGGCAGTCCTCCGATGAGGAAGAAGGTCGCGAGCACCCCCACGCGCCGGTCGGACTGACTGAGCAGAGGGGCGGCAATGGGGAATCCCTCGGTGACGTTCTGAAGGAAGAACCCGACGAACACGACTGTCGAGAGCCCGACCGCGCCGAGCGCCCAAGAGGCTCCGAAGACGAGACCTTCGGTCAGGTTCTGGAAGCCGATGGCCAGCGCCACGATCAGCGCGAGCGACATCGGGGTCGCCTTCGTGCCGTGAGAACGGTGCTCCGTCGCGAACAGGACGAGGTAGCACCCGACGACGGCGACGGCGAAGGCGATGGCGTAGGTCGCGTTCGCCACAAAGACGCTCGAGGAGTTCGAGTAGATCACCGGGGCCGCGTCGGAGAAGATGTCCGCGAGCAGGAAGACCAGGATCCCGATCGCCGCCGAGTTGAGGATCGTGATCGTCCGCGAGGCCATCCTCTTGCGGAGGATGATCGGCATCGAGAGGTAGATCGAGAGGCCCATTACCGTCGAGAGGGCGACGAGCTCCGGGAAGTTCGCCATCGGACGGGGCCTTTCCTCGGGACGAGTACTTAACTCCCACTGTTGACCGAGGAGGATCGTTCGTGACGACCGGACCCCTCACCGCGAACTCTCGAGGGGAGCTCGCTCCGGGGCTTCGGAAGTCTCTCCTGCCCCTTCGCCGACCGCCGCCCTTAATAGACCGACCCCATGCGCGCGCCGAGGATCGCTATGGTCAAGCTTGCCGAGTGGCAAGGGAAGAACGTCTTCCGGAAGTACGGAGTGCCTCTCCCCCGGGGCGAGGTAGCCCGTTCTCCGGCGGAGGCCGAATCGCTGGTCCGGGACGGGAAGGTTCCCCTTCCGTGTGTCGTCAAGGCCCAGGTCCTTTCCGGCGGCCGGGGCAAAGGGGGCGCGGTCCGGTTCGCGAACACTCCCGAAGAAGCGCGCGCGGCCGCGACGGCGATCCTGGGACTGGATTTCAAGGGCGAGAAGGTGCGCGAGGTACTCCTCGAGGAGAAGCTCCCGGTCGGCCGGGAGCTCTACCTGTCGCTGACCCTGGACCGGACCCAGCGGCTACCGCTCATCATCGCGAGCGCCCGGGGGGGCGTCGAGATCGAGTCGGTCCCCGACACCGAGATCGACCGACAGACGGTCGACCCGTTCCCGGGGCTCACGAGCTACGAGAAGCGTCGCGTCGCCAAGGTCCTCGGACTCGCCGGGACCCACGCCAAGTCGCTCGACCGCCTCCTCGATTCTCTCTGGAAGGTCTTCCAGCAGGAGGACGCGGAGCTGGTGGAGGTCAACCCGCTCGCGGTCGTAGGGGACGGGTTGGTCGCGCTGGATGCGAAGGTGGTCATCGAGGACGACGCGGGGTTCCGCCATCCCGAGTACGCCGAGGTCCGAGGCGACCTCACGGAGCTCGAGGAGGTCGCCCGGGAGAAGGATATCGCGTTCGTCCAGCTGGACGGTAACATCGGGGTGATCGCGAACGGCGCGGGCCTCACGATGGCGACTCTGGACGTCCTGAAGGAGCTCGGCGGCGCCCCGGGAGTGTTCCTCGACCTCGGAGGGACCGACGACCCGAAGAAGGTGACCGAAGCGTTCCTGCTCATGGCCCGGGCCAAGCCGGCCGCCGTGTTCCTCAACATCTTCGGCGGTGTCACTCGGTGCGACTCGGTCGCGAAGGGGCTGGTCGAAGCGATCCACCAGGTGCCCCCGAACGAGCGGTTCCCGCTCATCGCGAGGATCCGCGGGAACAACGAAGCGGAAGGGACCGAGATCCTCCGTTCGGCGGGGGTCACGTCGACCTCCGACCTGCGCGCCTCCGCCCAAGCCGCCGTGGACGCCGCTCGGGGGCGGTCATGAGCGTCCTCGTGGACCGGGACACGCGGGTGCTCGTCCAGGGGATCACGGGCCACCAGGGCACCGTCCACGCCCGGGAGATGCGCCTTTTCGGCACCGCGGTGGTCGCCGGGGTCACTCCCGGGAAGGCGGGGACGGACGTCGAAGGCGTCCCGGTCTTCGATTCGGTCCGGGAGGCGGTCGAGGCGACAAAGGCGAACGCCTCGTCCATCTTCGTGCCGGCCCCCTACGCGCGGGACGCGTTGCTCGAGGCGGTGGACGCCGGGGTCCGGCTCTGCGTGGTCGTCACCGAGCACATCCCGTTCCACGACATGCTCGTGATGTACCACTACGCGAGGTCGAAGGGGGTCCGGATCATCGGCCCGAACTGCCCGGGCATCGCTTCCCCGGGGGTCTCGAAGGTCGGGATCATCCCGAACATCGTCTTCCGTCCCGGGCGCGTCGGTGTCATCTCGCGGAGCGGAACCCTGACCTACGAGATCGTCAGCGGGATCAAGGAGAAGGGCCTCGGCCAGTCGACGTGCATCGGCCTCGGGGGAGACCCGGTGGTGGGGACGACGTTCGTCGACGCCCTGCCCCTGTTCGAGGCCGACCCCGACACCGACGCCCTCGTGATGGTCGGCGAGATCGGCGGGACGGCCGAGGAGGACGCGGCCGAGTACATCCGTCACCATTTCACCAAGCCCGTGGTCGCCTACATCGCGGGAAGGAGCGCCCCGCCCGGGAAGCGCATGGGGCACGCCGGGGCGATCATCACCCGCGGCAAGGGGACGGCCGAGACCAAGGTCGCGGCGCTCGAGGCGGCCGGGGCCCGCGTCGCCCGGCTCCCGTACGAGGTCCCCCAACTGATCGACGAGGCGGTCCGGAGCGCCCGCCGATGACGCCCGAGGCCGACCGACGTCCCGCCCCGGAGGACGGTGAACCGTGCCTGGTCCCCGGCTGCGGGGCGACCTCGGTCCGCCACCTGTCGCTCACCGAGGCTCGGAAGGCGTTCTCGAGCCTCCCGGACAAGGGGCGGAGAGCTCCGCTCTGCCGGGACCACTACCGGGAGTGGAAGAAGGCGACCAAGGAGGCCCGTCAGCTCGAGCGGGCCACGTGGTAAGGGTCGGAAGGGGTTCGCCCCGGTTCCCCGGGTCCGTTACTGCTTTCGCATCTTCTGAGCCCTCATGCGCCGGCGCATCCGCTTCTTGCGCCACTTCCACCGCATGTGGCCGCGTTTCTTCCAAACGCGCGAAGAACGTTTCATTCCCTCTCAGTCCGAACGCGCGGCGGTACGGGCGACCGTTTATTAGGGTTGCCCGCGCCGGCCCGCTCCCGCCGGCGGTCGAAGGGGGGTCCGGACCGCACCGGTCCCCGGCCGGTCCCGCCCGCGCGCGCCGCCCGGGGACCCGGCGACGGCCGCTCCCCATCGTTATCTGGCGGCGTTCCGTCGCTCTCCTGTGCTCGACCTGAGCGACCTCGAGATCAACGTCCTCGAGTTCCGGCAGCGTTCCTTCCAGTTCGAGCGGATGGTCGAGCTCGGGGGCACCGAGTACGCGGTCTTCTCGCGCACCGAGACCGAGAGCGAGAGCCAGTTCCGGCCCCGCCTCGTCCACCTGCGCCTCGTGGTCCCCCGGGCGTGGGTCGTGTACGACGAGCCGAACGACGTCCTCCTCTTGGCCCGGGACGGGTCGACCGTGCCGGTCCGCCTCTCGGAGGCGGTGATCGAGGTCCGCGCCGAAAGCTCCGAGTTCCACGAACAGGGGATCGACTGGCGGCGCGCCGACGGGCCGGACGGGATCCTCGTCTACGCGCCGGCGGAACTCGCGAGCGAGCTCCTATCGCCCTCGGGACTCGCCCGGGTCACCGGGCGCTGACGGCGAGAGGCCGAACACCTACGCGGTCGAGGTTCGCAGCCCCCGGTCCACGAGCGCCGCGAGGATGCCGCCCACGATCGGGGCGACCCAGAAGATCCAGTCCTGGCCGATCGCCCAGTTGCCGCTCGACCACATCGACGAGAGGACGGCCGGGGCGAAGCTGCGGGCCGGGTTGATCGACGCCCCGTCGACCGGGATCGCGACGAGGTTGGCTATGAGGAGCGTCAGCCCGATGCCGATGGGGGCGAGGTTCTTCGCCGAGCCGCTGCCGCGGGTGGAGAATAGGATCACGATGACGAGCATGAACGTGAACGCGACCTCGATGAGGAACACCGCGCCCCAGCTGAATCCCGCGCACGCGGTGGAGCCGGCCGAGTAGCACTGGGATGCCAACGCATGGGCTTGGGCGGTGGGGAAGAACGAGGAGTTGCCGTAGGCAATCCCCAGGACGACCCCCATTCCCACGACCCCGCCCGCGACCTGGGCAATGATGTAGGGTATCACGTCCCGGGCCGGGAACCGTCCGGCGACCCACGCCGCGATCGTGACGGCGGGGTTGAAGTGGCCCCCCGAGATGTCACCGAACGCGTAGATGAGACCGATGAGGCCGAACCCGACCGATAGACTGATCAAGATGACCCGGGCGAGCGGGTCGAACACGTCAGAGAGGCTGAACACGGCGGCGCCGCCCACGGCGAGCAGCAGTCCGAACGTTCCGACGAACTCGGCGAGGTACTTCTGCCCCGAACTCCACGCCATGCGCCGGCGACCCACGATTTCCTTCTAAAACCTATCGGCGGACGGGAGACGAGGGTCCGGCGGGCGGGACCATCAGAGGACCCCCATCTCGGTCAGCTTCTCGGGGAGGTAGTGCTCGGTCACGTAGTTGAGACCGTACTTCGCGAGCGACTGCTGCTCGGCCTTCTTCCCGTTCTTGAGCATCAGCTCGATCTCCGCCCGCCACTCGGCCGTCCCGAACCGCGGGTCGGTGAGCTCGGCCTGGAGCGCCCGCACGTCCTGGTCGGAGAGCTTGTCGTGGGGGAGGTCGTAGTTCTCGATGTCCGACGCCGTCACGCCAAGGAACTCCGCCGACGGGGTCGCGAGGTAGCTCGAGAGGTGCGCGGTCTTGATCGCCCCGTAGGCGACCGACGCGAAGATGCGGAACGACCAGGGGTCGCCGTCCGTGAAAACGACCACCGGGAGCTTCAGCTCCTCGGAGGCTCGGCGGAGGAAGCGGCGCGTCGAGCGGGCCGGCTGCCCCTTCAAGTGGAGGAGGATCGCATCGTGCTGCTCGTCGAACCCGTTCTCGGCGAGCCGGTCGACCATGCCGCCGCACTCGATCGCGATCAGGAACTTCGCGCTCGTGCCGACGAACTCGATCTTCTCCTTCTCGACGTTGAACGGCAACGAGTACCCCCCGTCGCCCACGTCGTCGCGACAGTTGATCTTCTTCACGACGCCCTTTCGGTTCCGCTCCTTGATCGTGAGGTCGCCGATGACGGACGCGCCGTTCTCTTCGGGGTGGAGGCGGAAGTCCTCCCGCAGCCGCTCGCACATCACCTCGAGGTCCTCGATCAGGAGGTTCGACTCGTCCTCTCCGTGGAACTTGGCGTCCTCCCACGCTTCGCTGATGTAGTAGAGCTCCCGCAGGGTCGAGGTCTTCCCGTCGCGGGCCATCTCGTTGATGAACTCGACCAGGTAGAACGTCCGTAGGAGCATAAGCGCCCCGTCGAGCTTGCGCGCGCTCCTCGTGCCCATCGCGCGACCGAGCTTCCAGACCCCGTCCCGCGGCTGGAACATGATGTTCTGCTTCGTCCGGAGCGGAAGGCGCATGCGGGGGATCTCGCCGCGGTCGAGCTGCTCGTAGATCTGCTCCGCGAGGGCCAGGGTGGGCGCGAGAGCATCCGCGCGGACCTTCACCGATTCGTCGTCACTCTTCTTCGCTGGCGTGCGCGCTCGCTTCGGCGGCATCGTAATCCACCTCCTCGTCTCCGGTCGCTCCGTTCGCCGCGGCATCGGCGGCGGCCGCTTCGGCCGCCTCGACGATCGTGCGGGGGAGCCGGACGTCCCAGTCGCCGGGGAGCGGCTCCGCCCCCAGGATGTGCGCCTCGTCGATGCCCGCCACATACCAATCCAGGTCGTTCGCCTCCACTTCCGTCTTCGGAGGGAAGGAGAGCGTGAGAGCGGTCCTCCCGTTGGGCGCGAGCTTGGGCAGCGTCCACCACGCCCGCCCCAGCGCGGCCTCCGCGCCGTCCGGGGACGGCTCGAACGAGGCCTGGGGGAAGAGGTCGGGCGGGATCTCGACGAACAGCTCGAGCACCCGGGGCCGGGGCGTGTAGTTCGTGACCTCGACCTTCGCGCGGACCCCCTTCGTGTCAGACTCGAACGGGACCTCGACGTTCACGATGTCCATGATGCGCGTCACGACGGGCGTCAGGTCCGGCACCGCCTTCCCGACGAGATGGCTCGTCTTCTCCGCGAGCTTCGGGAGGATCCGCTGGATGATGGCGAACTTCTCGCTCGCGAAATCGCGCCGGCTCTTGCGCGAAATGTGCGTGCGCAGATGGCGGGCGGCCGCTTGGAGAGCGAGCGTCAGCTCCTTGTCGATCTCGGGGTCCTCGGCGACGGCCTCCTTGGCCTCGTTCGTGAAGGGCACCTTCGTCGAGGCGACGTGCACGAGGATGAGGGCGGGACCGGTCGGCACGCCCGAGCCCCCCTTCTGGTCGAGCCCGTAGCGCCGCCAGTCGAGGTTGGCGATCGCGTTCGTGATCGCACAGGCCCCTTGCTGGAAGAGGAGCGGGACGCGGTTCGCGAACCGAAGGATCTGGACCGGCTGGTCGGCGGGTAGCCCCCCTCCGTAGACGAGCCCGACCTCGACCATGAAGGGGAACCCGGCGTGGACCTTCGGGGGTCGGCTCACGGGGGGGCAGTAGAACTCAGGTCGCAGTTCCCCGAGGACGTTCCGAAGCCCCCGCTTGATGAGGATGGAGCCGATGGGGGAGAGCCCCTCGGGAGATGGGGCGATGAGCGGCGCCTCGTGGAGGGCGCGTAGGAGCCGGTCCTGCTCGTCCCCCGACACCGACGCCGGAGCGGCGCCGGGCGTCAGCCGCGCGGCTGCGAGGAGCTCCCTCGCGGCCCGCGGGCTCACCCCTTGGAGGTCCTTCGTCAGGAACTCGGCGAGACCGCTGCGCTTGGAGGCCTTGAGGAGGTAGCCGAGTTCGCCGAGCTCGAGCCCGTACGGATGGGGAAGGGTCTCCTTCGCGACCGGAGGGAGGTCGGTGCTGGCCCGCTCGAAGGTGACTCGTGTGCCGTCGGGCTCGACCAGGACGATGCGCGCGTGCGGGTTGACGATCGCGGTCCCCCGGAGGTACTCGTAGGGCGATTGGCGGCCGCGGACGTAGCGCGCCTTCAGCACGAGCTCGACCCGGGTCCCGTGGGGAGAGTCCCAGAGCGTGACGTCCTCGGAGACGACCCGGGGCTGGTTCTTCTGCGTGTCGATGACGAGCTCGAGGACGTGCGCGGCCTCCTCCTCCTCCACCTTCGAGGTGACCCGCGCCGGCCGGGCCGTCGTGAGGGTAGCGTACAGGACGGCCGCGGAAATCCCGATCCCCTGCTGGCCACGGGCCTGGCGGTTCGAATGGAAGCGCGAGCCGTAGAGGAGCCGAGCGAAGACGTTCGGGATCTCGCGACGGAGGATCCCGGGCCCGGTGTCGGTCACCGCGACGCGGAGGCGGTCATCCGTTTCTTTGGAGATTTCAACGAGAACATCGGGGAGGATCCGTGCCTCATCACTGGCATCTAGGCTGTTGTCGACACCCTCTTTCACCGTCGTGAGAAGGGCGCGCTGTGGGTTGTCGAACCCCAGGATCTGACGGTTCCGTTCGAAGAACTCGGCGACCGAGATCTCCCGCTGCTTGGCCGCGAGCTGCTGGGCGATCGTCGGGGTCGGCGACACCGTCCCTCCCGGGGTCCCGGTCCCCTATAAGGGCCGCGTTGGAATCGAACGGGCCTCGGAATGTGACGGGTCCGCCGGGGCCGACCCCGGCCGTCCGGCCACGTCCCGGAGCACGGGTCGGAACGGCCTCCATCGAGCCGCCTCGGCGAGGTCGACCTCGAGGAGGGCGAGCGACTCTTCGGGGGCGGAGGGTGCGAACGCCACGGGAGTAGTCGGCATCGGTTCGCCGCGGGGGTCCCACGCCCCCGAGCCGCCCCCGAAGACGACCCCGTCCTCCACCCCGACCCGGTTCACGTAGACGACAGGTATCGCGTTCTCGATGGCCCGGGCCGCGAGCAGCCGCTCGAAGAGCCGGCCGCTCGTGACCGGAGCGGCGGAGATGTTCACGAGGATCTCGGCCCCGCCTAGGGCGAGCTGCCGCGAGACCTCGGGGAAGAACACGTCGTAGCAGATCTCGAGCCCGACCGAAGCCCCCGCGAGGCGGACCGGCACACTCCGGTCCGTTGGAGTGAACGGGACCCCCTCCTCGAAAGGGCCGAAGTTGGGAAGGTACCGCTTCACCTGGACCTCGAGCTCCCCCTCGGGGGAAATGGCCAATGCCGCGTTGTGGACCTCGCCCGCTCGTTCGGTGGACGCGAACGGCGCTCCGAGAACGAGGGTCGTCCCCGAGTCCCGGGCCACCCGGCGCAGGGCGGCGAGGGCCTCGTCGCCGTCCTTCAGCGCGAGCCGGTGGAACTGGTCCCCGATGCGGTACCCCGAGAGGTAGAGCTCCGGGAACACCGCGAGGTCGCAACGGACCGCGCGGACCGCGGCGGCGAGTCGTTCGGTGTTGCGGCCGAGGTCGCCCGGCACCGGGGCGAGCTGGGCGAGCAGGATCCGCATCAATAGAAGTAGCGACGCGCGGAGATCAGGTACAGGAAGAGGACCACGAAGACGAGGAAGAGGACGGTGATCGACCCGGTGAAGAACAGGTACGCCGCCGTGGCGAACACGAGCACGAGTGTCGTCCAGAGCGCCCAGGTCTCCTGTCGCCAGAGCGAGGTGGCGATCCCGATCAGAGCCGCCCCGAGGATGGCGAGGATCGCCGCGCCGTAGAGGTCGATCGACTGGAAGATCTCGAGCGACGCGGGGACCACGTCGCCCGCGACCGTGGCGAGGAGGAAGAGGAGCCCCGCGAGCAGCATCACGACCCCGAACGCGGCGATCAGCACCGACACGACCCCGACGCCGATCGGCAGGCGGGGCCGCACCGGGGTCGGCTCCCAAGCGGGAGGAAGGTGGTCGAACTTCATGCGGGAGTTCGCGGAGGGCGCGGCCGCGCCGGCGGAGACCGTCGAAGAACCGCCCATTTCGGACCCCTCTCGGAGCGGTCGAGCCCGGATTGGGAAGATGTACCTTTCGCTCGAGGCGCGGCGCTAGAACCGTCGCTCCACGGCGCCGTGAGCCAGGCGTTCGAGGAGGTGGCGGTACGGACCGTTCGGCACGGGCTCCAAGGCCCGGATCGCCCGGTCCGCCCACTCCATCGACTCCCGAGCGACCACGGAATCGGTCCCCGCGAGGTCGGTGAGCTCGCGAAGGCGCAGCAGGTGCTTCGTGCGCTTGCGGCGGTGCTGGAACAGCTCCTCGAACTCGGCCTGGCGGCGGGGGTCGAGCCGCGCGAACGTTTCGAGCGAGACGAGGGTGGGGTTCCCTTCGCGGAGGTCGGTGTAGAGCGGCTTTCCCAAGAGGTCGGGGTCCCCGTAGACGTCCAGGAGGTCGTCCCGGATCTGGAAGGCGATCCCGACGGCCTTCCCGTACGTCTGGAGGGCGTCGACGGTTGCGGCGGGCACTTCCGCGATCTCGGCGACGGAGGCCAGCGCGGCGCCGATGATCGCCGCGGTCTTGCGCTCGACCACGCGGAAGTAGTGCTCCCGCCCCGAGGAGAGGTCGAACCGGCTCGAGTCTTGCAGCACTTCGCCCTCGACGAGGTCGGCGCACGCCTCGCCGCAGCGGTGGATGATCGACTTCGGGTATTCGGCGGCGAGCTCGAACGCCCGCACGAACAGGTAGTCCCCTCCCACGATCGCGAGAGGCACGCCAAAGGCGCGGGGCATCGAGGGCCGTCCGCGTCGGGTCTCGGCGTGGTCGATGACGTCGTCGTGGACGAGCGTCGCGGTGTGGATGAGCTGGAATGCGGCCGCGAGGGAGTGGATCGGCCGCGTCGAGGTCGCCCCGAGCGAGCGGAACACTGCGGCCATGAGGAGCGGTCGGACCCGCTTTCCCCCCATCGACACGGCATACCGGGCGGCCTCGGTGAGCTGCGCGAACGTCGACCCGAGGACCTGGTTCAACCGCCAGTCGATGTCCGAGAGGTCTCGGACCAGGACGGGGAGGAGCGGGGAGAGTTCGAGGGTGGTCTCCGTGCCGAGGGTCTGAGCGACGAGCGCCTCCAGCGAGGGCTCCAGCGGGTCGTCGGCCCCGGCGCTCACCCGGAGTACCTCCCCAGGCGAGGGGGCCAGCGCAGCCGCATCATGGCATCTAGACCCGCCACCCCGATATATCGCATGCCTAGGGCCAGGAGGACGTCTGGACGGGCGAACCGCTCCGTCAAACGCTGGATCCGGGCCGCCCGCTCGAGGGGGACGTAGAGCGCTTCCCGCCAGGCCGCGTCGTATTCCGTGAGCGGCGCCCCGAACCGCACGTGACGGGCCGCCGTCGTGCCCGCGAGCCAGCCGCTCAGCATCGCCGTGGGGATGCCTCCGCCGTTCGTCGCCATCACGAGGTTCGCCGCGTCCCCCGCGAAGAGCGCCCGTCCCCGGACCAGGCTCGCGGGGGGCGGGCCCACCGGCACCCACCAGGCGGTCTTCGCCCGGCCGGGGCCGAGGCCTTCGTCGGACAGGAACCGGTCGAGCAGTCCGCCGAGCGAAGCCCCGGAGGGGATCTCCGCCACACCGAGGCCCACGTTCGCGTCGTACGCCCGCGGGAACCGCCACGCGTAGCCTCCCGGAGCGACGTGGCCGAAGAAGATGTCGATTCGGTCGTCCAGGGGACCGTCCACGGTCGCCGTGATCATCCGGAAGAGCTCCCGGCGGGGCGCAAAGCCCACCGACCGCCCCACGGTGGAGATCGGCCCGTCCGCCCCCACGACCACCTTCGCGCGAAAACGTCCCCCGCCCACGGTCTCGACAACGTCGTCGTGGACCCCGGTCACCCCGAGGGGGAACCTCAGCTCCGCGCCCGCACCCTCCGCCCGGAAGGCGAGCGCCTTGTCGAACGCGCGCCGCGAGACCGTGCATCCCGCGAGCGGGAAGCGGAAGACGTGGCCGTAGGGAGAGATGCACGCCATCTGGCGGGTCTCTCGGAGGACGGTCGTCTCGGGGATGTCGAACGCGTGCGCGATCAGTTCACGGCATCCGAAGAGGTCGGCGAGCTCGTGCGCCGCCGGCACGAACTCCCCGCACTGGACCGGATGCCCGAGCTCGGGGCGATGGTCGACGAGCAGGGTCGTCGCGCCTCCCTCGGCGGCGGCCTGGGCCGCGAGCGACCCGGCGGGACCCGCACCCACGACGACGACGTCGTACCGGTCCACTCCTCCGTCACGCCCCTACGTGAATGAAGTGCTGGGCCGCGCTCTGGATCGCGCCCAGCACGGGCTGCGGGTAGATCCCGAAGGCCACGATCACCACGGCGATGAGCGCGATCGCGATCGCCCGCGCGTAGCCCAGGCCTCCGGCGGGAAGGAGCGGCGGCTCCGATCCCCCGACCACCGCCCCGGCCGGAAGCGCGCTCGGCTCCGGACGGTCGAAGAACATCACCTTCAGCACCCGGGCGTAGTAGAAGACCGAAAGGGCGCTGTTGAGCAGGCCGGCGACCGCGAGCCAGACGAAGTATCCCTGGGCCTGGACCGCGGAGCTGAAGAGGACGAACTTGGAGACGAACCCGACGGTGAGCGGGACGCCCGCGAGGGAGAAGAGCATGAGGCCGAAGGCGACGCCGAGAAGCGGCCGGCGGGTCCCCACGCCCTTCCAGTCGTCGATGAGGGGACCGACCCCGAGCGCGGTGACCCCCGCGACGACGAGGAACGTCCCGGTCTTCATGAAGACGTTGGAGAACATCTGGAGCGTCGCCCCCGCGAGCGCCGGTGACGTGCCGATCACGATCCCGATCAGCATGTAGCCGGCCTGGCTGATGGACGAGTAGGCGAGCATCCGCTTCATCTCGCGCTGGAGGAGCGCGAGCACGTTGCCCACGGTCATCGTCATCACTGCGAGGACCGCGAGGGTGACCTGGACGACCGGCCCGAGGTCGATCGTCCCGCCCGAGAACGGGCTCCCGCCCGCGCCGGGCGCGACGAACAGCACCGGTCCCAGGAAGACCAGGAACAACGCGAAGAGACCGACCTTCTTCGACCCGCCCGCGAGGAACGCGGTGACGTCCGTGGGGGCCCCGTCGTAGACATCCACGGCCCACGCGTGGAACGGCACGAGGGTCGCCTTGAACGCGAGCCCCGCGATCAGGAACCCGTAGCCGAGCAGGACGAGGACGGGATAGCCGACCGCCCCCGCGACCGCCCGGATCGCGTAGAGGTTGGTCGTCCCGTACGCCCCGTACAGGAGCGAGGCTCCGAAGAACGACAGGGTCGTGGAGAGGGCCCCGATGATGTAGAACTTCATCGCGGCCTCGAGCGACCGTACGTCCTTTCGGGTGTAGGCGACGAGGAGGTACGTCGAGATGCTCGTGATCTCGATCGCGAGGAGGAGGAAGATGAGGTCGGAGGCGATCGTCGCGAGGAGCGTCCCGAGGGTCGCGAGCAAAAGGAGCCCGTAGAAGATCGGGGCGCCGCGCTCGTTCGACGGCCGGCTCATCGAGGCGAGCGCGACTAGGAAGGCCGCGAGAAGGAAGATCCCCTGGAAGACGAAGCCGAAGGAGGTGAACGCGTAGAGCGGCGTCGCGCCGGGGGCCACCGCCGCATCGATTTGGCCGCCGGGGATCGTCGCGAGCCCGGCGACCGGGGCGAAGCCGAGGTCGGCGACGACGAACAGGAGGGCGAGCGCCGTCACCCCGACCGCCACCCCACCGGTGACCTCGATGCGCCGGACGCCGAGGACGTCCAGGAGGAAGATGAGCAGCGTCCCCGCCAGCAGCAGGATCTCCGGGAGGAACGGTCCGGCGAACTGAGAGAGGTCCATCTTCTAGGTCCCCGGGAATCCGTGGATGGGTGAGCTCGTGATCACGTTCACCAGAAGTCCGGGAAGGATCCCGAACAGGACGGCGAACGCGACGAGGATCGCCATCCCGGCGCCCTCGTACCAGGGCACGTCGTGGGCCGTCAACGGGACCCCCCGCGCGGGCCCGAAGAGCATCCGCTGCATCATCCACAGGTAGAACGCCGCGGTGACGACCAGGATGATGAGCGGCACGAAGACCCAGTAGGCGAGCGTGTTCCAGGTGGCGAGGAGCGCCGTGAACTCCGCCGGGAAGCTGATGAGCGCGGGGAGGCCGAGGGACGCGAGCGACCCGACCATGATGAAGGTCGATAAGGTCGGGGTGGTCGGCGTGATTCCACCGATCGACGGGATGTCGCGCGTCCCGAACGTGTGGTGCACGCTCCCCGACGCCATGAAGAGGAGCGCGCTCACGATGCCGTGGGCGAACATGAGAAGGACCGCGGCGAGCAGGCCGAGGGAGGAGTCGAGCGCGATCGCGAGCAGCACGATCCCCATGTGGTTGATGGAGGAGTACGCGATGAGGCGTTTCATGTCCCGTTGCGACAGCGACAGGACCGACCCCCAGACGATGGAGACGAAGGCCACGACGTAGAGGACCGGCTGCACGGTGTGGAGGCCGCTCGGGAGGAGCTCGACGGCCCACCGGATCAGTCCGTACCCTCCGAGCTTCAGGAGGAGGC
>DASWZL010000051.1:0-6369 GCA_036404475.1 Thermoplasmata archaeon | reverse complement strand
CTGTTCCCCCAGCTGGTGACGCTCGTTCTCGCACTGATGGTGGCGATGGTCTTCATTCTCGTCGTTCCCGGAATCTTCGTGGGCAAGCTGACTTCGGATTCCCGCGTGATGGGGTCGGAGGCCTCTCGAGGGTTTTGGCGCGGCGCCTTCTGGGCCAGTCTTGGGTTCGTGGTGTCCGTGGGGATCGTGGCTGTCGTCATCTACGGGTAAGGAGACTCGTCCGAGGACAATCGTCGGGGAGAGTTCGGTAGCATGTTCGATTTTTCTCGACCGAGCGCATTACAGGTCCCGGCGCGTCGAAGCCTACGTGGGTGCAAAGCGCAGTGCACCACTCACAGAGAAGAAGGCACTCCGTCGGGGGAAACTCCATCCTCGAGTTTACCCCGAGCCGGTCCCGATACCTCTTAATTGGCTCGGCCGTAAGCTCGCGTACCATGAGCGGCTCATTGCCTTGGTCACAAGCGACGCAAGTCCCTCCGTCGAACGATCCCTCCGCCGTGCTCCAGCGAATCGAACAGAACACGCAGAACACCCTTCACTGGGTGAGAATCACACTTGTAGCGGTCATCGTACTGGGAATCGCCATCCTATTGTTCGGCTAGCCTGCGGTTCGGACGAGGCTTACCCCGCGAGCCGGCGGTGCCCTGACCCACTCCTCTCCTTCTTCCGACGGCGAGGGTCCCCTAGGGAACGGTCCCGTCGGGGATCAAGGGCAACGAGCGAAGGCGTTTCCCGGTGGCGTCGTAGATTGCGTTCGCGATCGCTGGGGCGACCGCGATGAGCGGGGTCTCACCGCCTCCCTGCGAAGGGAGGTCTCGCCGGTCGAGGAGGAGGACCTCGATGGGGGGAATGTCGTGGAACCGGGGGACCCGGTACTCGGAGAAGCTCGGGTTCAGGATGCGACCGTTCTCGAAGTGGATCGCTTCGAAGAGCGCGCCACCCAGGGCCATCACCGTTCCTCCCTCGACCTGACTCCGGAGGTTGGTCGGATGCACGATGGCCCCGCACTCGAACCCGGTCACGATCCGGGCGACCTCGAGGTGCCGGTCCTCGAGGACCCGCACCTCGGCGAAGGTGGCGATACGACCCCCCTTCTCGAGCCCCACGGCGATACCACGTCCGCGTCCGTCACTATGGGCAACTGATGCCGGGGGAGCGGTCCATCCCGCCCGCTCGGCGACCGCGCGCAGGACCGCGGCGAGGCGGTCGTCCGCGAGGTGGCGAAGTCGGTACTCCACGGGGTCGGCGCCGACCCGGGCCGCGATTTCGTCGACGTGCGACTCGCGAGCGAAGTTGTTCGCCGTCGCCGCCAGGGCGCGATAGGAAGCCTGGGACAGCGGGGAGTCCGTGGGTTGGTTGTCGATCTTCTGGTTCGCCACCCGGTAGGGGAGGCGGGCGGCCGCGGAACCGGCGTTCAGGACGTGGAACTCCCAGGCTGTGAGCGTCCCATCCCCCGCCGCCCCCGACCGGATGTCGACCACCGCCATGGGCCGGAAGTAGGCCTGCGTGAACTCCTCCTCGCGGCTGAACACGATGCGGACCGGACGGCCCGCGGCCTTCGCGAGACGGGCGGCGCTGGCGGCCAGGTCGGAGGTGTGCTTGCCTCCGAAGCCGGACCCGGTCGGTGGGACGACAATGCGAACGTTCGATGGGGACATGCCGAGAGCATCGGAAAGGGCATCCCGTGCGCGGAAGGGTGTCTGCGTTCCCATCCAGACCGTGAGTCGCTCGCCCTCCCACGACGCGAGGACAGCTCGGGTCTCCATCGGACCATGGGCGATGTAGGCCGTGGTGTAGGTCTCGCGGAGCGAGACCAGGGCGGAGCCCAACACCGCCGCGACGTCCCCCGTCTCGTGGTGGACCACGTCCCAGAAGTCCTCTCCCTCGGCCG
Organism: Thermoplasmata archaeon; assembly: GCA_036404475.1. Classification (GTDB taxonomy): domain Archaea; phylum Thermoplasmatota; class Thermoplasmata; order Lutacidiplasmatales; family UBA184; genus Lutacidiplasma. Next base: position 4,478 of record DASWZL010000051.1, on the reverse strand, counting down.
GGTGATGCCGCAGGTACTCGACGATCTCCTTCTCGGAAGGCTGGGGGGTCGTCTCCCACTCGGCCCGGAGCGCCTTCACCGCGGCGTGGGCCGTGCGGAGGTCCGGGGCGGCGATCGCGACGAGGTCGCCTTCGTGGATCGCCGTGACCCCGGGCAGAGCCTGAGCGCGCGAGAGGTCAACGCTTCGGAGCTTCGCCCCGTAGGTCGGCGCGAAGAGCACCTTCCCGTGCAACATACCGGGGAGGTGGAGGTCGGAAGTGTACTGCCGTTTCCCGGTCACGACCTCCCGGGCGTCGACGGCCACCGCCGGACGGCCGGCGCGAGTCCATCTTGATGGGGGACCAGGTCGCGTTCCGGGAGGGACCGTTTCCACGCGGCGGAGTCCCTTCACGAGCTCGCCGTAGCGGGCCGAGCGGTCCGTCCCTCGGGCCGTGGCGACCCCGTCGGAGAGCTCCACGTCCGCCGGCGCGACACCGAGCTGGGTCGCCGCGAGCTCGATGAGAAGGGCGTGGGCGGCGGCTCCCGTCGTGCGGAGATGCTCCCCCGCATCGGGCATCGACCGGCTTCCGAACGTTCCCATGTCCCAGGGACAGACGTCCGTGTCCCCCATCGTGAGCTCGACCGAGGACAGCGGGAGCCGCAGCTCCTCGGCGACGAGGAGGGAGAGCGCGGTCCTCGTGCCCTGCCCGACCTCGACCTTCCCGGTGAACGCCCGCGCCTTCCCGTCCTCGCCCAGATGGATCCAGGCGCCCCCGTGCGGCGGACCTCCGGCTCCCCATCCGGAGGGGCCGGGTCGCTGGGGAGGGAGGACGACCACGAGCCCGTTGCCGAATCGGTCGAAGTAGGGTCGTTCGTTCGGAGGGAGAAGGTCGAAGGGGACCTCGCCGGAAGACCTCGTCATCGGGTCGCCCCTCCGGCTTCGCTCGACAGGCGGGACGCCCGCTGCACCGCCTCCACGATCCTTAGGTAGCCGCCGCAACGGCAGAGGTTGCCGTCCATCGCCGCTCGAATCTCCTCCTCGCTGGGTCGGGGGCTTCGGGCCAACAGCGAGGCAGCGGCGATGATCATGCCCGGAGTGCAGAAGCCGCACTGGAACGCCCCCGCGTCGAGGAACGCCTGTTGGACGGGGTGCAACTGGTCGCCCTGGGCAAGTCCCTCGATCGTCGTGATCGACCGACCGACCGTTTCACCGATGGGCGTCTGGCAGGCGCGTACGGCGACCCCGTCGACGAGGACCTTGCAGGCCCCGCACTCGCCTTCACCGCATCCGTACTTCGTCCCGGTGAGCCGAAGCTCCTCCCGAAGGACGTAGAGCAGGCTACGGTCCGGGTCGAGGGGAATCGAGTGGTCAATCCCGTTCACTCGGAGGTTCGTCACCGCTCGAGGGCGGGTGACGGGTTCGGAGGGCGACATGGATTCTGACGACCTCGCGACCGGTTCCGGGGGACGGCGACCCTGCCTCGGGCCCACTTCAGGGAAGTTTATCACGATGTTCACGGGGTAGTCACGGCCGAACGACGAGACCGACGGGCGACCGGGATTGGCGGCTAGGACCATGGCCGCGCCGGACCCCGCCTCCTTCAGGCGAACAGGCCGACGCGCTGGTCCGACCCCTTCCGAGCGAGCCCCTAAAATAGCGCGAACCCGCTCGTCGGCTCCGACCGTCCATGGCGGACTGGTACAACGCGGTCACCTGGGCGGTCTTGGGAGCCCTCTCGGCCCTCAACCTGCTCGTCCTCGTCTACCGCACGGAGTGGGGAGCTCGCGTCCGTCCGAGGGTCCTGAGTACGCTACGACGGATCTCCGGGCGTAACGACCTCCGTTGGCTCGATTGGCAACCGCTCCTCGCCGCCGCGGGAATCGCCTTTGCCTGCGTCAGTGCCTACGGGATCCTGAGCGGACAGTACGGTTGCCGACCGGGGGGAAGCGACCCCATCACGATCCTGAACTCGGGGAAGGCGTTCTGGGCCGGCCAGAACCCCTTCACGGTCCCGGAATGCGGGCTCGCGAGCGAGGTCCCGTACGGCCTCGCCTCGGTCCTCATCAGCGCGATCGGAAGCTTCGGCGGACTCCCGGGGGTCTACGCGGTCTGGGGTGCGGTGGCCCTGGTTCTGGTCCCACTCACGTGGGCGGTCGCAGGTCCGGACCGCCGCTACGTCACCGTGTTCGTGGGCACATCGGCGCTCTTTGTTCCCATCGTCTGCTCCCAGATCGACGGAGTGACGAACGCGATCGTCCCGACCACTGTCCTCCTCTCCCTCTATCTCGCCCAACGGAGCGAGCTCCTCGGTGCCGCGGTCGGAGGGTTCCTCTCGACCGCCCGGTTCCCGAACCTTCTCCCGATCCTCGGCGAAACGGGCTCGTTCCCGCGCCGTCGCTACCTCTCGTTCGTGGTCGCATTGGCCGTGTTCGGGGGAGTAACGGCGCTCACCTTCGCGATCTGGGGGCAAGAGTTCCTCAACCCCGTCTTCGTCCAACAACTCGGCCGACGCTCGTTCTCGCTCAATTTCTACGGTATTCTCCTCATTTCGAACTCGCTCCCCGGGGGTCTCGGGGTCGAAGGCGTCCAGGGGGTCCTCACGGTCGCCCTCCTCATCGCCGTCTTCTTCGGAGTCCGCTCCCCGGTCACGGCCGCGTCGATCATGCTCGTGGGATTCGCCCTCCTCACGCCCTTTCTCTCCTTCACCATCCTCATCTGGCTGCTTCCGGTGGCCCTCGTCGGGGCCCGGGCCCGGTGGTGGCTCTGGGGGGTCGCGTTCGTCGGGTCGTTGAACTACAGCCTCGCCCTCAACGTCTGGGCGTGGGACGACGGGGTCGGCTGGCCGTCGATGATCTTTGACGTAGTCCTCACCGTTCTTCTCCTCGGGTTGTTCATCGACCTCTGGCACGGTGAGTTCACCGCCCGAAAAGTTCGAGCGGCGCCTCGCTGAACTCGCTCGGCAGGGAAGGCGGTTCTTTGCCGCTAGGCGACCCCGCTTCCGGGGGCGGCCTCCGCGATCGGATTCGCGCTCGGCCGACTCCGTTGATGCTGGGCGTTGAAGAAGACTGCGCCTTCCCACAGGCTAGCCAGGAACGCTCCCACGAGCTCTCCTTCGAGCGCGGGCCGACCCAGGAGGATCGCGCCGAACACAACCCCGCAGTTCAGCGCGAGAGCGACCGCCTGGACGGCCGCTTGGAACGGGAGTCGCGGGAGCAGCCATCGCAGGAACGGACCGCCCGTGTTCGCGGCACGGTCGCAAGCCACGACCCATCCGGCGAGGACCACGAACCCCGCGACCGCGGAGCCGATCGTCGCGGACGCGGAGGATCCGAGGTAGATCTCGGCGGCCAGGAACACGCTGACGCCGGCGAGCGCTCCCGAGATCCCCACGATGGTGAACGATGGGGCTCGGAGAAGGTCGTCGATCGAAATCCTTCGCCGGGCGAGGACGCGCGAGAGGCGCCCCTTCTGCGCGGAGGAGCGGACCCACCCGAGCACCGGAAGATAGAAGACGGCGAGGACCCAGACGGGCCAGAGAGCGTAGTTGAGGAGATACTGAGCCGCGCCGCCGCTCGGGCACGACGAGAGACGGTCGGCGACGACCGCAGGACATAGGACGGTCGGCCCGCTCCAGACCACGAACGGCAGGATGAACGCCGCGCTGACGCCGAGGGTGACGAGGAAGTTCTTCCAGTCGCGCCGCAGCAGGTAGTAGACCAGGACAATCGCGTTCGCGAACTGCTTCGCTCCCAGGGCCAGGAGCTGGGCCCATCGCTGTCGACGCCCCTGGACCCCAACGAACGCGACCGTGAGGAGCAGCAGGACGGGAAAGTCGTTGTAGCCGCTCGCCGCCATCACCACGACGTAAGGTTGGGCGAGTAGAACGCCGGCGTCGAACTGCTTCCGGACCAGGAAGACAATCCCGACCCAGCAGGCGAGCGCGAACCACTTGTAGTCGAGTCCGGGGACCTGGAGGAACATCAACAGCGGCAGATACGGATAGATCGAGGAGGAGTGGATTGTCTGGCCGTACTGGACGTAGTCGAAGACCATCGGGACCACGTAGGGGTCCTGGTGCGCCCACAGGAGTGTCACGAAGCGGGGCGTTGTGAACGGCTCGTCCGTGAGACCGTTCCCCCACCCGGTGAGGATGGAGATGACGCCGAACACGACCCCGGCGACGAGGAGGAATCGAACGAACCCGTCCCGGCGCGGCACGCCGAGACGTCGCACGACCACCGGGAACGCGATCGCGAACGCCCCAATGGTGATCTCACCCGTCGAGCCGAAGGTGGGGAAGGCGCGCCATAGGGCGGTGATCACCAGGAAGAGAGGGACGGCACCCGCTACCCACGCCGTTGCGTACAGCGCGAGATGACGCACCCGGGATTCTCCCGCGGGGGTCGAGGGTCTTCTGACGTCGGTGTGCTCCACCATCCGACGGGACGCCCCGCGCCCGCCAGATTGGGCGAGGAATATGAGCCCTCGGTCGTCGAGG
>DASWZL010000050.1:0-14074 GCA_036404475.1 Thermoplasmata archaeon | reverse complement strand
GGCGCGGGACGATGGGGCCGTCCGAATTTGAATCGGAGTCTCTTGCACCCCAAGCAAGAAGGATGGTCCAAGCTACCCCACGGCCCCACGCCACGCCGGTGGCGCATCGACCCGACCGACTTAGATAATGGTTTGCCCGGGGGGAACGCGCGGGGTCGGTGGACGAGCTACCGGGTCGCGCGGCGCAACGCTTCGGTCCGGCCCCGAGGGCTACGCCGCGAACCAGGGGAGGCGGGCCGCCGGTCCGATCGGCTTCAGGACGAGCATATGGAGGTTCGCGCCGGAGTCGCCGGGCGCGTACGAGTCCCGGGACGCGAGCTGATAGAGGATGAACAACGCGTCCTCGTCCGACTGGACGCCGAGCGAGCGGTGGACGTCGATCCCGAAGCGGGTGGTGAGGAGCGTGAGAAGCTCCTCGAAGTCGATCGGGTTGCCGCCTTCGCCCGCCGCGGCCCGTTGGAACAGACCGGCCACGATCCCCGTCGAGATCGCGAGGATCTCTCGGGGTTCGGCGACCCGCAGGTGGAAGTGCGGGATGTCCTCCGACCGTTCCGGGGAGGGAACGACGAGGATCGAAACCTCGTGGTCGATGGCCGACACTCCCGCGGTTCGGAAGAACCGTCGCCAGGCCTCCTCGGCCGTCTCGTCCGTCGGGACGACGAAGATCGCCCGTCGCTGCGAAGGGCGGGCGCTGCGGACCCCGGTGACCCATCGTTCGATCCCTGCCTCGACATCGGCGGGCTCTCCGGGCGGAACGTACACCGGAAACGTGCGGCGGGGAACCCCGGCCTCCTGGACCCAGAACGACGGCTCGACCACCGGCCCACGTCGCGGGTTGGAGACCTTCGAGTAGCCGAGCTTCTTGAGGACGTTCTCGGCATCGCGTTGCCGCTCGGGGGTGGACGCGACCCGGAGGGGTTCGGACATCTTCGAGGAGGAGCCAGTCCCTGAGATAAGGTCAGCGCGCGCCGTGAGGCGAGGGTAAGCTCAGAACCCGCCCGGAACCCCGACCCGAACGAGCGGGGCGTTCGCTACGATCGCGAGGACCACGAAGAGCAGGTACGGCCCGGAGAAGACGAAAACCCGTCGCGCGTTCCGAGGCGTCGCCGAACTCCAGAGAGGGACGGTCATCGCGACGAAGAGCCCGCCCAGGGCCGCGAGCACGACGAACACGGGCCAGGTCACGGCTCCCGACCCCCCAATGAGCACGGCGGCGGGGATGAGGAGGGCGGCCGAGACCACCACCACTTTCCCGGAGTACGGCACGTCTTCCATACGGGGGAGCATCGGGAGGTTCGCACGAGCGAAATCATCCTTCAGGAGGAGGGCCAGGCTCCAGAAGTGCGGAGGGGTCCACAGGAACACGAGGAGTGCGAAGGCAAGGACCCCGACCGTCCAGTCCCCGACCGCCGCGGCGCTCCCGGCGAGGGCGGGCGCGCTGCCCGCGAATCCCCCGATGACGATGTTCCAGTTGGAGCGACGCTTCAGCCAGAGCGTGTAGATACCCACGTAGGTGAACCCGCCGAGGAAGATCGAGAACCCCGTGAGCGGGTTCAGAAGGACGGTGGCCGCCCCGATCCCTCCGCCCAGGAGCGCGAGCCCGACGAACGCGACCGTTGACCCCGAGACGATGTGCTCGTCCGCGAGGGGTCGCCCGCGCGTGCGCTTCATCCGGCGGTCGATGTCGCGGTCGAGGTAGTGATTGAGCATCGCGGCGCCGGCGGACGCCGAAGCGCCCGTGGCGACGAGGACCCCGAGCCGTAGGAGGTCGATTGACCGGGGGTCCGCGAGCAGGAAGCCCGCGACCGCGACGAGACAGATGAGGACCGTGATCCCGGGCTTCGCGAGCGGGAGGTAGTCGCCCAGTCCGAGCGGGCGGGTCGGCACGGGCTCGGATGGGGTCGAAGGGACCATGACCGCGCGCCCGAGCGCCGGGGAGCGCTTAGCTTAGCCTTCCCGGAGCGATTCACCCGGCGGTCCCGGGGTCGGTCTCGGGACGTTCGGAATCGGGGGGGCGACCGCCCGGAGGGGCCAGGCCATGCGGGCTCCCGAGGGGCGCGAGGCGGCCGGGGTTCTGCGGAGCCGAGGCGTTTCGGGAGGGCCCAGACCCGGGACGGGGCGGGAGCCCTCAGGGAATGGTGGAGGCGTCCGACGAGCTCCCGCCCTCGAAGCGACGGATGAGCTGGGTCGTGACCTCGATCAACGGGTGATGGCTCGACCGGTCGATCTCGATGTCCGCCACCGTCGTGAGGTGGTGCTCGCGGGCGATCCGTTCGAAACCGGTCTCCTTCGCGGCGAACTCCGCGGGGCGGTCGCACGTCAGGATGAACGCCTGGAGCTGGGTGAGGCCCATCTCGCGCGCCGCGAGCGCCCGGTGGTGGCCGTCCACGAGGATCCAGACCTCCCCCTTCTGGACGACAAGGACCGGCTCGGCGAACCCGCGCTCGAGCTCGTAGCGACGACCCTCGAGTTCGTCCTCGAAGACCTTCCACTGCGTCGGGGTGAGTCCGGAGATCGGGACGAGCCCCCGGCGGGACGAGAACGGCAACCCGTAGCGGTCGGCGAGAAGGCGCTTCAGGGTGTCCGCCTTCAACGGTGACGCGCGTTCGAAGTGGGAGCGCACGATGTCGAGGTTCGAGAGGACCCCGCACAACCGCCCGTGCTCGTCGATGATCGGAAGGTCTCGGAGGCCGAAGCGGAACATGATCCGGGCCGCATCGTCGAGGCCGGTTTCCGGGTAGGCGGTGTACGTGCCGGGGCGGATGATCTTCGAGATTGGGGTGTCGCCCTCACCCGCGTGGCGGAGGAGCTCTTTCGCGCTCACGAACCCGACGAGCCGGCCGGACGGATCGGTGACCGGAAGGCCGTGATGGCGGCTGTTCGTCAGCCTCCCGATGGCTTCCCGGATCGTCGCGGTCGAGCGAATGTGCTCGACCTCCAGGATCATGTAGTCCCGGACGCGGACGATCATCAATCTCGAACGGGGTGCTCGTCGCGCAGGTACGCGGTCAGCAGGTGGAGGGTGATGAGGTGGGTATCCTCCGTGTGCTGCATGCTGTTCGAGGGGACGACCAGCGCCACATCCACGAGGTCCTTGAGTTTCCCGCCGCCCATGCCGGTGAGGCCGATCGTCGTGAGGCCCATTGCCCGCGCGGTCCGCACGGCTTCGAGGACGTTCGGGGAGTTCCCGCTCCCCGAGATCGCGACCGCGACATCGCCCTTCTCCGCCAGCGACTTGAGGGGCCCGGAGAAGACCTCGGCGTAGCCGACGTCGTTCGCCCACGCCGTCAGGCCCGGGACGTTATCGTTGAGGCTGACGCAACGGAACCGCTTGCCCTTGCCGCGACCCTCGGTCCCTCCGGCGACCTTCGCGATGTCGGTCACGAAATGCGACGCGGTGGACGCGCTCCCGCCGTTCCCGAAGAAGAAGATCGTTCGGTCCTCCCCCCGGGCCCGGAGCAGGATCGGGACGATCCTCTCGACCGCGGCGAGGAGGTACGGTGCGTCCAAGGCCGTGTGCGCGTCCCGGACGTAGTTCTGGACGTACGTCGCGAGGGTCGGTAGCTCGGTCATCGTCCTACGAACAGTATCCGCGAGCCCTCCGGGGTGATCCGGACGGGCAGCCGCGTCATCGGCGACAGGGCGGCCGCTATTTGATGGCTGCGTTCGGGGGGATGGAGGAGGAGGAGGAAGCCGCCCCCTCCGGCTCCCGTTATCTTGCCGCCGTACGCTCCGTTCGCCTTCGCGGCGGCGTACTGGCGGTCGATGGCGTCGTTCGAGATCCCGTTCGTCAGGCCGCGCTTCAGTCGCCACCCCTCGTCCAGGACCTCGCCGAGCCGCGCCCAGTCCCGTTGAACGATCGCGGTGCGCGCCGTGCCGGCGAGCTCGCGAAGACGGAGGAGCGACTCCTTGTTCTCGTCGGTCCGAGAGTTCTGCTGCACCAGGATCCCCTCGGCCTTCCGGGTGATCCCCGTGTAGAACAGGGAGAGGTGGTCGCTGAGCTCGAGGCGGTCCGGGGTCGATAGTGGTATGGGAGACGCGCGGACCGAATCGTCCGCTTGGAAGTCGAAGTACTCGATCCCCCCGAACGCCGCGATGTACTGGTCCTGCTTGCCGACGGTCCCGCCGAGGCGATCGATCTCGATCTGGCAGGCTTCCTCCGCAAGCTCGGCCGGGCCCTTGAGGACCCCGCGGTAGGCGTAGAGCGCATTCAGGAGGCCGACGGTGAGGCTCGACGAGGAGCCGAGTCCGGTGCCCTCGGAGGGGATATCGGCGATCGTGTGGACCTCGAGCGCCTCGCGGACCCCGGACAGGCGCATCGCCTCGCGGACGAGGCCGTGCTGGAGGTCGTCGAGCCGGTCCACGTTCTCCGTGCGGGAATAGGCGACTCGGATCGACCGGTCGAACTTCTCGTTCACGAGGACGTGGATGTACCGGTCGATGGCGGCGCTCGTCACCGCCCCACCGCCGTAGGCTCGGTAGAAGCCGGGCAGGTCGGTGCCTCCGCCCGCGAAGCTGATGCGCAGGGGGGTTCGGGTGATGATCACGGGTTCCGTAGCCGCCGGACGGCCACTTATGGGTTTTGGGGGTCGTCCTCGCCTTCCGAGGGAGGCCGGACCGCTCCCGGGGCGGGCGTCGCGTTCCGCGACCACCTCGCGCGGCGGCCGTAGAACGCCCGGGTCGTCGCCGCGAGGTCGCCGACCGGGGCGAGGCCCGGAAGCACCTTCGCGAACGTCGGGGCCCGGCGGTCGAGCACGATGGCGATCCCTCGGTCGTTCTCGGACCGGATCATGCGCCCGCACGCCTGAAGAATCGCCCGCTGGGCGGGGGCTTCCATCGTGTACTCCCAGCCCTTGCCCGTGGTCGCGTTAAGGAAGGCACGCAGGGCTTGCCGTTTGGCGGTCGGCCGAGGGTAGGGGATGCCGACCATCACGACCGCTTCGAGCTCCTCGTCCGGGTAATCGATCCCTTCGGAAAGCCGGCCCCCCGCGACGCCCAGGAGGACCGTCCCCTCGGGGTCCTTCTTCCAGCCTTCGATCGACCGCCAGAGGTCCCCCGTCGGGACCCGACTGTATTCGATGAACACGTTGCCCGGAAGCTGGGACTGAAGGCCCGCCTCGAGGACCTTTTGCAGGAGGTCGAAGCTCGGGAAGAACACCGCCGTCTTGACCGGCAGCGTCTCCAGGACCTCGACCAGGCGGTCGGCGAGCCGCGTGATCGCGCGTGGGTCGTTCCGGATCTCTTCGAACCGGGTGGTGACGCTCGGGTCGTACAGGAACTTCCGGTTCTCGGGCGGGAAGTACGAGGGCACGTCGAGGAGGCGCGTCCTCTCCCCGAGGCCCAGGGAGTCGCGGTACTCGGGCAGGGGGGAGAGGGTGCCCGAGAGGTGCACGGAAAGGTGGCAGTCGAGGATCGGCTGGGCCGGTGCGCTCGCGTCGAGCGCGAACGCCTCGAGCGCGGGTCGGGGAGAGCGCGTGGCCACCTTGACGTACGACGGGGAATCGAGCTGGGGCCACGAAAGGAGGGTCAGGGCGACCGTGTGGACCCAGGACCGGGGGAGATGGCGCTCCCTCCGACGCTCCTCCCGGAGGTTCTCGCCCCAGGTCGCGAGCGCGCCGAGCCAGGTATCGAGCCGGTGCGAGGTGCCTCCGAGCGCCGTCAGCAGCGCGTCCTCGAAGATCGTGGGGGGCAGGACCGCGTCCTCCTCTCGCACGAGGGAATCGACCAGCTCCTCCACGGCGGCGACCACGATGTCGAAGAACCGGCTCGCGCTCGGTCCGTCGGGGAGCTGGAAGTCCCCCCGCTCGGCGATCTCCGCCCGCGCCCGGCGTACGGACTCCAGGGGCAGCGCGACCGTCGTGAGCTCCCGGAGGTGGTTCGGCAGGTTGTGGGCCTCGTCGACGACCAGGTCGACCCGGTCGGGGCCGACCCCCATCCAACGGAGCAGGGAGCGACGGATCTGCGGGTGGAAGAAGAACGCGTAGGGCGCGGTGATGAGACGCGCGTTCGGGACGAGCTTCTTAGAGAGCTCGTACGGGCAGAGGTTCTCCTCCCGGCTGTACGTCTCGAACTCGTGCGGGAGGGGAAGCTTCGTCCGGAACCGCTCGATGAGCCCGTCGAGGTCCGACTGGAGGACCCGGGCGTAGTACGGGCAGCCGTCGAGGTCGGTAAGGTCGATCTCCCCGCCCTCGGGGAGCTCCGTCGGAGGGACGAGCGGGGCCTCCCCTTGGAGCATCCGCTCCGTCGCCCGCTTCCGGTCGGCGCAGAGCTTGCCGTGCTCCTCGGCCGTTGCGCCCTTCACCTCGGCGACGTTCTCGAGAAGGAAGCAGCGGCGGGCACGCCCCTGGAGCCCGACCGCGAGGACCGGCTGGTCGAGGCGGAGGGCGATCGCCCGGGTCTCGTGGAGGACCTGGACCTCCTGAGAGTGGGTACGGACGAGGTAGAGGACCTTGTGGTCGGCCCTCACGGCATGTTCGAGGAGCGGGGCGAGGACGGCGACGGTCTTCCCACTCCCCGTCGGAGCGTTCACAAGGAGCACCCCTCCGCGCTGACCGAGCTCTGCGACCTCGCGAAGGATCGCCTCCTGCCCCGGGCGCGGGCGGTAGGGAAACAGGAGAGGCGTTTCGGGCACGGTCGTGGCGGCGGAGATGGTCGGTCCTCCCGGAACGCCGAGCGGACGACTGGGGTTTTAAGCTGCGCCTTGACTCGCACGGAAGGGCGCCGCGAACGCCTCCGCGAACGGTCGGTGGGTGGGTCTAGAATCGAACCGTGCGCGGCCCGACCCGGTCAACCGTAGGCGTACCGGACCCCGTACGGGCCGCGGGGCATCGTCCAGGTGACCGAGCCCTGGTCGCAGGCGATATCGCACGCCCCGCACTCGACGCAGTCCTCGTACCGGAAGACGAGACGCCCTTCGATCCGCTCGTAGCATGCGGCAGGGCAAACGAACGTGCAGAGCGAGTGCGGGCAGCGGGCGCAGATCTCGGGCTTGACGGTGATGTGCGCGTGCTCTACGGAATCGGTGGTCGTCCTCAGGGTGCCGAGCCTGCGCTTGACGTCCACAAACTCGACCGCTCCGGTCGCCGTCAGGGGCACCGCCGTCGCCATCGTCTACCGTCCCCTCACCTGGGCAGCTTCGAGAGGATCTCGAGGTCGGCTCGGACCGCGGCGACGCTCGCCCGGAACGCCTCCCACTCGGCCGGGAGGAGGTCGACCTCTACGATCCGCTCCACGCCCTGCCGGCCCAGCACGACCGGCACACCGACGCAGACGTCCTTCTCACCGAACTCCCCGGAGAGGTGCGCCGCGACCGGCAGGAGCCGGTGCTCGTCGTGGGCGATCGCACGGACGAGCTCGGCCTGGCTCGCCGTCGGGGCATAGAAGGCACTCCCGGTCTTGAGCAGGTTCACTATCTCCGCGCCGCCCTGCTTCGTCCGGGCCACGATCGCGGCCAGGCGCTCGGGAGGAAGGAGCTTCGTGAGAGGCACTCCAGAGACGCTCGTCAGGGAGAGGAGAGGAACCATCGTGTCCCCGTGCGTGCCAAGGACAAACCCCGTGACGTCCCGGGGAGCGACGTCGAGGGCTTCGGCGACGAACGACCGGAACCGGGCCGTATCGAGCGTGCCCGACTCTCCGAACACCCGCGCCGGGGGAAGGCTGCTCACCTCCCGGAAGTAGTAGGTCATCACGTCGACCGGATTGGTCACGACGATCGCGACCGCGGTCGGGGCGAAGAGCTTCATCGCCTCCGCGTGCCCCTTCACGATCCCGGCGTTCTTCTCGAGGAGGTCGGAGCGGCTCATCCCGGGCTTGCGCGCGAGCCCGGCCGTCTCGACGACGACGTCGGACCCCTTCAGGGCGTCCAGCGACGTGGTGCCGGTGACGCGCGTAGAGAACCCGAGGATCGGACCCGATTCCTGAATGTCGAGCGCCTTCCCCTGCGGCAAGCCGTCGACGATGTCGACCAGCACGACCTCGCGCGCGACGTCCATCTCCGCGAGCCGCTGGGCGAGCGAGCCGCCGATGTTCCCGGCTCCCAACACTACGATCTTGCCGAGCGCGCTCATTCCATCCCCTTCCTTCCGCCCACCCAGTCGCCGGCGGGCTTAAACATGAGCGCTCGGGGGGGTCCCCGCCCGCCGAAAGGTTGATTCGTGGGGTCCTCCGTTCGCCCCCGATGGTCGACGTGGACTCGATCTTGCTCGGCGTGCAGGAACGGGACAAGTGGCGAAACCGAACGGAGGTCCTCGAACGCTCCCTTCGGGACGTGCGCGACCGGCGGCGTCGGCTCGAGGCCCGGCTGCGACGCGTCAAGAAGGAGCTGAACCGCCTCCGCATCACCGTCGACGCGGTGCTCGACCGTTCCCGAATGGACGTGACCCATCATGCCCCGGGCTCTCCCCCCTACCGATAGGCAGGAGTCGCTCACCGCGGCCCAGCGCCAGCTGGTGGCCGAGATCGGGCGGCTCCGCCGAGAGGAGGATTACCTCCTCCTCAAGGCCCGGCAGGCGCGAGAACAGGTTCGTTATTATGAGGGTCTCCTGACCCTGCTACGGCGCGACCTTGGGAACGCTCCGGGCCTCACCGACCTGGTGCGTCGTCTCGGGTGACGCTCGGGGGACCGTGAAGATCCTCGTCGTGGGAGCGGGGGCCGTTGGCAGCCTGATCGGGGCCTTGCTCCAGGAGGGGGGCTATTCAGTGCTCCTCGTCGGAAGGGCCGACCACGTCGCGGCGCTCCAGAGTCAGGGATTGCACGTCTCCGGGTCCCGGCCCCGGGTCGTCCGGGTCGAGGCCGCCGTCGCGATCCCTCCCGGGAACGAGGCGGATGTGGTGCTCGTGACGACAAAGACGTTCGGACTCGCGCCGACCGCGACCGAGCTCGCCCGGGCCGTCCCGCCCCGTCCGGTCCTGTTCCTTCAGAACGGGTTGGAGATCCTTCCGGTCGCCCAGGCCGCCTTGAGGTCCGGGGGCTGGGACGACCCGGCCGCCTACACGGTGCGAGGAGTCAACTCGATCCCCGCGACCTGGGTCGGCCCCGGCGAGGTCCGGGAGACCGGACTAGGGGAGATCCTGCTCCCCGTTCCCAGCGAGGCGGGCCCGTCGGCGGGGGCGGCGCGCCTCTTCCGCATGCTGTTCGAAGGGGCTCGGGTCCCGGTCGAGGCGGTCCCCGAGTTCGAGCGCGAGGTCTGGCGGAAGGCGCTCGTGAACGCGGCGATCAATCCGGTGACGGCCGCCCGAGGGGTCACGAACGGGGAGCTCCTCGAGGAGCCGTGGCGCACGGAGGCCCTCCGACTGCTCGGAGAGGCGCTCGCGGTCGCGCGGGCGGCCGGCTTCGGCTTCACGAGCGAGGAGGTGACGCGCGACTTCGAGCGGATCGTCCGCGCGACCGCCTCGAACCGGTCGAGCATGCTCCAGGACCTCGACCGAGGCCGCCCGACGGAGATCGACGCCATCTCCGGAGAGATCCTCCGCGAGGCCGCGAGGCACGGCCTCGACCTGCCGGCGACTCGGGCGATCGTCGCGGAGATCACCGCACGTTCGTCTCGTGCGCCTCCCGGGCCACAACCCTCATAGTGGCTCGCCCCTCGCTCTCTCCTAATGGCCGAGAAACGTGGAATCGCCTCGGCGCCGGTCCACGGTCGGCGGGTCCTCGTCCGGGTCGACTTCAACGTCCCCCAGGACGCGAGCGGTCGGATCGCCGACGACCGTCGGATGCAGGAGGCCCTGCCGACCCTCAACCACCTTCGGGCCGCGGGGGCCCGGACGATCCTGCTCTCGCACCTCGGCCGTCCCGAGGGTCATCGAGACCCTCGGTTCTCGCTCCGACCGGTCGCCCACCACCTGAGCGGCCTGCTCGGTCAGCCGGTCTCCTTCGCCGAGGACATCGTGGGAGCGCGGACGCTCGAGCTCGCGACCCGGCTCGAGAACGGGCAGTTCCTCATGCTCGAGAACCTGCGCTTCCATCCGGGGGAGGAGGCCAACGACCCGGCGTTCGCCACGCAGCTCGCGAACCTCGGCCAGGTGTTCGTCGAGGACGCGTTCGGGACGGTCCACCGGGCGCACGCGTCGACCGTAGGGGTGCCGAAGCGCCTCCCGGCGTTCGCAGGGCTCCTGGTCGAGCGGGAGGTTCGGGAGCTCTCGAAGCTGATCGAGGCCCCCGCACGCCCCTACGTGGTCGTCGTCGGCGGGGCGAAGGTCGCGGACAAGCTGCCGCTGCTCACGAGCTTCCTCGGACGCGCGGATTCGCTCCTCATCGGGGGCGCCCTCGCCTTTCCGTTCCTCCACGCTCAGAACGCCCGGTTGGGGGCGACCCCGGTCGAGCCGGGGCTTTCGGAGGCAGTCAACGGCTTCTTCCAGCGGGCGAGCGCGACCGGAACGGAGGTGGTCCTGCCCTCGGACGTTATCACCGAGCGGCCAGGAACCCCGGAGGCGGCGATCCATGCCGTTGGGCACGTCCCGCCGGGCGGCATCGCTCGGGACATCGGACCCGAGACCCGGGCCCGGTTCGTCGAGGTGCTCGCACGCTCCCACACGGTCTTCTGGAACGGACCGCTCGGCCTCGCGGAGGACCCGCGGTTCGCGAACGGGACCCGAGAGGTCCTCGCTCGCCTGGGGGAGGTCGCCGGGTATCACGTGGCGGCCGGCGGCGACTCCGCGCGGGTCGCCCACGACCTCGGGGTCGCGGGAAGCTTCCAGTTCATCTCGACCGGCGGTGGTGCGGCGCTCGAGTTCGTGCAGGGGATCGAGCTCCCCGGGCTCGTCGTGCTCCCCGACGCGTAGCGCTCCCGCCCCGCGAGGGCGGAGGGGATTCGGGGTCGAGGGTCGCGGCCAGATACCGAAGGTAGGCGTTCCCGACCCTCGGGACATCGACCTCGGCGATCTCGGGAACGTCGTAGGGATGGGTCGTCTCGAGGTGCCGGAAGAGCGCGCCCACCCGCTTGGGGGTTGTCTTGAACAGGACCAGCGACTCGTCCGAGGATTCGAGGTGCCCCTTCCACCAGTAGCGGGAATGCGCGGGCACGACGTTCGCGCATGCCGCGAGCCCTGCCCGGAGGGCGGACTCGACCGCGTCGAGCGCCGCCTCGCCCGAGGGGTACGTCGTGAGCACGAGGCGCATCGGACCGGCCGCGTGGGGGGAAGCGAGGCGGTACGGGCTCATGCCTCGGGTCCTCCGACGGTGGGGCGACCGGCCGAGAAATCGAGCGTGGCGAGCCCGAGGGTCGCGAGGTCGACGACCGCGGCGCGGGCGGGGACGGGAGAGATGTTGCGCATCCGCTGGTACTCGGTCTCCGACTGCCAGGTCGAGGCGTTGAGCAGGAGCACGCCCCGGTACCGGTCGACCCCGTACGTATGGGCGTGGCCGGTGACGAGGATATCCGGCGCGGGGTCGATGACGAGGCCGTCCCGGGGAAGCGGCGCGAGCGGGGTGCGGTCCCCGTAGATCGGCGCGAGGTGGCGCATCAGGAGCATGCGCTTCATCACCTCGGTCGGACGGGCGTACGAGGCCCCCGGGATCGCTGGGATGAGGTCGTCGAAGCTCCTCCCATGATAGGCCTCGACCACGACCCCCGAGAGAGCGAACGTGGACGGGTTCGAAAGGGTCCGGACGTTCGGCGGGAGCAGGAAGGCGAGGTTCGCGGGGAGCGCCGGCTGCGGTTCCGCCGGGGAGACAGCGTCGTGGTTCCCCGGGATGGCGACGATCGTGAGGCGGTCGGGGAGCTCGGCGAGGCGACGGCCGACCTCGGCGTACTGCTCGACGACGTCGGTGATCGCGAGGTCCCGCTCCTGTCGGGGATAGACCCCGATCCCGTCCACGAGGTCCCCCGCGATGACGACAAAGTCAATCGATGCTGCGAGTTCGGCATGCGGGCCGTGCCCGCGCAGGAACTCGACGAGGTGGGCCCAGCTCTCGCTGAGGAACGACCGGCTACCCACGTGGAGGTCCGAGAGGAACATCACTCGTCGGGAGGAGGTCGACCGGCCCATCGACCGGGTCGAGGGGATGTCAGGGCGCTCGACGTGGGCGACCCGCGGAATCCGACCCGGCTCCTTCCCGAACGTCAACTTGAGGCCGACCACCTCGTCGGAGAGGAACGTGACCCGGGACCCGGGCGAGTCCTTGGGGACGAGCGCCTCGAGGGAACCGGTCTCGTCGTCGACGGTGACGATCAGGTGGTGGCGTTGGGGCGTCTCCCGGACGTCGCTCACCATCCCGATGACCGACGAAGTGCCTTCCGACGCCCGCAGCTCCCGGATCGGTCGGAGGTTCGGGAGGTCCGGCCGGCCCCGGAGCATCCGCGCGAGGGCGCGGTAGCGGGACTGAAAGAGCGCCCCGTAGGCGGCGATCGGCTGGCTTGCGACCGGAGGTCCCGTGAACCCCTCGCCCAGGAGCTCGAACGGCACGGCCGGGCGACGGGCGTTGGCGCTCGACACGAGCCCGGCGACCGCCGCCTCCGCGCGGGGACCGGGAGACTGTCGACGGGCCAGGATGGCCTCCACCATCTCCCGGGTGACGAACGGGGAGGTCTCCCCGGCTCGGGCGAGGAGCTCCCGCGAGAGCGCAAGCGGCTGTCGGTCGGAGAGGAGGAGCTGGAGGGCCCCGGCTTCGAGAAGCTTGTGGTGCTCTTCGAAGTAGGCGACCAAGTGCTCGCGCAACGCGCCCGCCACGTACTACCCTGGCCACCCCGCTGGGTCCCGGGACCGTCGAGGGGTGAGCTCGTCCGCGGAGCAGCCCCGGCTTATTTCAAGACTGGGGCGTCCGGTCGGGTTCCGGACGGTGCCGGACCGTCGCGATCGCGCTTACCGATACGATTCCTTCGCGTAGGAGGCCCCTTTCGGGTACTTCTCCTTGAGGTGCGCGACGAGCGCCTCGGGAGTGCGGGCGAGGTGAGCGGAGTACCATTGTACCACGACATCCTTCAGGACGCGGTGGAGCTCTCCGACGTGGACCTCGTCCTCGGCACTGTCATACAGCACCGCCTGGCTCATCATGCGCATCCATCCGGAGTACCGGTGGTAGCTCTCGCCGTCGCACCACTCGAAGATCCCGCGGAGGTGCGACTTCCCTTCGGGGGTACGGTAGTACCAGAAGCGGAGCGTGAAGCCGACCCACCCGGCCGCGCGGTCCCCGAGCTCGATCGTCTTGACCGCCCCGAAGTCGAAGTTCTCCTTGAACGTCCAGGTGGTGGGGTACTCGGTGAACGTCGCGAAGAGGGTCTGGGAGGGGTCGATGGTGAGATGGACCGAGACATCCTCGAACTGGTTGTGGACCTCCCAGAGGTCCTGGAGCAGTCGGCGGTTGATCTCCGCCCGGTGCGATAGGTCCTCCCCGGTCTGGGCGCTCGCGGCCTCTTGGGTCTTCGACAGCTCGGTCTTCAGGGACGACACGAAGTCATCTTCCGCGAGGGGAGGTTCGGGAGAGGGAGTCCCGGGTTCCGGGACGTCAGGCACTTTTCGCGCAGATTTACGGGGCATGAGTATAGGCTCCGAGGTCGCGTAGAGGAGGCCGATATAAAGACTGTTAGCATGCTTCGGTAGTGGGCCTCGCCGGTGGGAGCGGAGTCCGCAGAGCCCGGGTCGCGGGAGCGCCCGCTTAAATACCGCCCCCGGCTCAACATCGCTGGAAAGCACCCCTCCGGGGACGAAAGGAGGAACCCTCCCGACGTCGCCAGGAGATCCGGAATCACGACTCATGTTCCGCCCACGGTCTTGTCGTAATCTCCGCGCATCGTCCGGCGACCCGGGTCCTGCCTAGATCGTCCCGTGGGGAGGCACCCGCCCAGCGGGGCGCTTTCTGCCATGAGGAGAATCGAACATGACCAACGACCCTAACGCCGCGAAATACCAGATCCGAGCCCGCATTGCCGCCGAAGGCGTCATCGACAAGCCCGACGTCGTCGGCGCGGTGTTCGGACAGACCGAGGGCCTGCTCGGCGACGAGCTCGACCTCCGCGACCTCCAGAAGTCCGGGCGGATCGGACGGATCGAGGTCGAGATCGACAGCCGCAAAGGAAAGAGCGAAGGCGAGATCCTGATCCCGTCGTCCCTCGACCAGGTCGAGACCGCGATCCTGGCC
>DASWZL010000049.1:0-1637 GCA_036404475.1 Thermoplasmata archaeon | reverse complement strand
GGGGATATCCTCCTCCATGCCCGACCCGACGTCGGTGAGCGTGGAGTGCTCGATCACCAGCTACGGGGTGCAGTCCTCCCCGCTGCCGGTCAATTTCACGGTATCGTCTACTAGAGACAGGGTAGGGAACTGATGCAGCCGCCAATCTCGGGAAGCGCCTTGACGCTCGTCACGCCGGTCCTCCAGGCTGGAGCCACCTCCATGTCGGTGGACTCGACCGTCCTCCCGTACGACGTCCTGGCCGACTCCTCCTACGTCCGGCTTGAGGTCTCGATCTACGGAACCGTCGCCATAAACGGCGCGCCCGCCTCTCCCGTGTCCGGAAAGACGCACTTCGTCGGTACCATAGCCATAGACCTCACGCAGGGCGAGCAGGTCCTCCAGTTCCTGGCCAGGAACTACGACCCCACGCAGATAATGACGTGGGCGGGCGGTACCCAGTATGCCGTGGGCTTCCGGTTCGTGGACGCCAACGGGTACGTGCAGGCCGTCACGGCCGCCACCGGGCCCACCGGGGCCTCCCAGCCCGTCGTCTTCACCCCGGCGGGGATCGCCCAGGACATCCCCGGCACCGTCACGCAGGACGGCGGCACCACGTGGAAGAACATGGGCTTCTACGAGGTGAGCCCCACGGTCGGCTTCACCGTCATACCGTTCGTCAGCGGCTCCAGCGCCGTCATCGGCCCCCCGAGCGGCATAAGCTCATACAAGTCCCAGGTGGCCTGCCGGGTGGAATGGCTGATGCCGACCTTCCCGGGGACCATGGGGACCAAGGTCATGCTCTCCACCGATCCCGCCGGGGTCAGCCCGCCGTACGTCCAGTACGGGGACGTGGTCCCCACCAGCGCGGTCAGCCGCACCAGCATACAGGTCATCGACAGCTCCACCTCCACGAGCTACGACCCGACGACCGGCAAGCAGGTCATCACCACGGTCAACCAGACGCAGGAGTTCACCTACAACTACGTGGACATACCGCCCTCGGCGGTCAACGGGGCGGCCAAGTTCTACGCCATGCTCTCGACGGTCGTGCAGGACCCGGTGTCCAGCGTGGTGTTCGAGTCCCAGCAGAACGGGCCCGTGACGTGCGGGTTCGCCGACCTGTCCCTGGTCAGCCCCACCGACTTCCTCGCCCTCCAGCGCAAGGAGGACATCGCCGGCCGGCTCATCGCCTACATGACGCAGCTCTACCCGGACCTCGACCTGACCCCCCGCTCGGAGCCCCGCGACCTGCTCATCGACCCCGTGGCCATAGAGCTGTCCAACATGAGCGTCAGGGAGTGGTTCGCCAGGGTGAGCCAGTCGGTGTCCGCCATGAGCCAGGTGGACAACGCAAGCGGCAGCGGGACCAGCGACCCGTTCAACACCTCCTCCGTCAAGCAGCAGATTTCCCGGGCCTTCGGGCTCAGCGCCAACGACACGCAGACGCTCATTGACAGGCAGTTCGACATCCTCGGGGAAAGCGTGGGGCTCGTCCGCGGGGGGGCCACGTCCTCCGTCGTGACCCTCACGTTCTACACCTACGTCAAGCCCACGGCCACGGTGTCGTTTCCCGTGGGCATCCTGTGTGCCACGGTCCCCGACGCCAACACGCCCTCGCTGACGTTCATGACCACGGGCTCCGCCGTGGTGGACAA
>DASWZL010000048.1:0-3221 GCA_036404475.1 Thermoplasmata archaeon | reverse complement strand
GACCGGAGGTGAGAGTCCACCGCCCCGCCAGGCTCGATGCGCCGAACTCGATGCGCGCAAGGGAGGCCAGCGTTTCGTAGGTTCCCTGAAGAATCCCCTGGGTCCCGATGTAGATCCAGCTGCCGGCGGTCATCTGCCCGTACATGGTGAGGCCCCGGCTTTCCAGGTCCCAGAACACCTCGTCGGTCGCCCACCGAGGGACGATCAGGGCGTTCGCGATCAGCACACGGGGCGCGTCGAGGTGAGTGGGGAAGATGCCCACGGGCTTACCGGATTGGACGAGCAGGGTTTCGTCGTTCCCGAGGGTCTTCAACGCCGCGACGATCCGGTCGAACGATTCCCAGTCGCGGGCCGCTTTCCCTCGACCGCCGTAGACGATGAGTCTCTTCGGGTCGCGCGCGACCTCCGGGTCAAGGTTGTTCTCGAGGAGCCGAAGGGCTGCCTCCTGGCCCCAGCCGCGGCAGGAGAGCGTCGCTCCCCGAGGGGCTCGGATCACACGGTCGGACTCCAGAGTCCGCGTCATCGCCGAACGCACGCGACCGCCCCCTAAGTAGGCTTGCTGAAGAGCCCGGAACGGACCGAGAGGCCGGCTTGACGCTCCCCCCCTTCAAGGGAACGCCCGGAATCATTCCGGATGCGTCGCCCTACCTCCGCGGGGCGACCTACGCCCGACGCACGGCCCCCATGACCGTCCGGTCGACCGCGAAGAGCCCTCGCGGTGGGGGGCGCTGCCTCTCTGCCGCCCAAAGGTACAAGCCTCTGCGCTGGCTGTGCTCGAAGGGGAGTAGCGGAGTGACGACGCCCGCCGACCAGACCTATCGGGGTTCGTCCCCGCCTCTCGCCGAGGAGAAACCCCTCGCGGCCGCGGTCCTCGTCGCGATGGGGGGATTCTTCGTCGTTCTCGAAGCGTTGCTTGTCGTAGAGAATACTCCGTCGGACACGTGGTACGTCGCGTTCACCGGACTCTTCCTGTTCGTAATGGCCCTGCTCGTGCGGCACGAACCGCACCACCACGTGGCCAACGGAGCGATGGTGCTCGTCGTAGTGTTCATGAGCCTGTTCTTCGGCTATGGTGGATTCTACGTGGGTGCTCTACTCGCCGCGGCCGGCGGGATCCTTGCGATCGCCTGGGCTCCGCGTCCCATCACAGCTCCCGTTCAGGTCCGACGATAGTGGCTCGGCCCGAACGTTTCGAACCGCCGTTGAGGGAAAGCCTTACTGTCCCGCGGCAGTAACTCTCCCTCGGATGCCGCCATAGCTCAGTCGGTGGCTTTACCTCAGGAGCCGGCCCCGGAATGGCTCCGTCGTTCGTTTCGAGCCTTCGCCGAACGCCTTCGCGACCATCCGCTCTCTCGTTCCTCCAACGAGTCGGATAGGTAGCCAGGCTAGACTAACCCCTTCCGGCCCCGGGGAAACCCGGGGCCATTTCCTTCGGCCCGTCTCTTCAGAGGTACGGGGCCGTGTAGTGACCCGATACGTCGACCGTGTGACTGAAGATTATCGTCAGGAGCTCGAAGGTGTACGGGGGATTCGAAGCCGTGAAGCTGAAGGAACCGGAACTCGCGTCGGCCGAGTAAACCGTGTTGCCGTTAGAGGACAGGATTTCGAACGATACCGCGCTACCGTCAGTTGAAGTAAATGTCCCGTGAACCTGGGCACCAGAGGGAGGGCTGAAGGTTGCGACTCCGTTCGAGCCAACAGTCGCGGTGAGCGTCTCGGAGTAGTTCGTCGAGATCGGAATCGTGTAGAGACAGACCAGCGCTACGACAATCACGACGACCACGACAACCACAGCGATGGCTAGGTTTCGAGTTCGGTGGCTGGGTTTCTTGGCCGGGGGAGGTTCAGGCACAGGGGGTACGGGCGCGGCAGACGGGGGTACGGCGGCCATGCGCCGGAATGCCTCTGAGCCGATAACAGAGTAGGGTCGACTTCGGCCCCGGGGAAACTCGGGGCCGTCTTTCTCTAAGACGACCGTGTGGCTGAGGGCATCTTATCCCACTTCTTTCTGTTACAGGAACGGTGCGCAAGTTGGACGTTCGACATCAGGTCCAGACCCCCTCGCGAAACCGGAATAATATGGTCTATTTCGAAGCTGGTCGGGTCCACTTGGCGACCGCAAATCCCACAGAGACCTGCGTCTCGTTCTAGTACTTTCAAGGGATCGATCCGTTCGTAAGGGCCGTTTGCCTTCTTTCTAGCCCTTCTCTTCGAGCTAGCGATCCGGACAATCATGAGCCATCTCTCGCGGTTCTTCACCTTCCACGGCTTGTCGTACTTGGCAGACCATCCAGGATGCCGTGCCCGCCACGCGTTCACATATTTGTAGGCCAGCTGCGGATTCTCGGTCCGCAACCGCCGCATTCGCTCGTTGATTTCCTTCTTGGGGAGTTGATGGTAGCGGTGGCGCCGTTCGCGAGTCTTCTCGACTAGGTCAGGTCTCGTAGACCGAATCTTGGCTCGATACTCTCGGTCACGCTCGCTAAACCTCTTCCGGTTGCGAGCGAGGTAAGCTCGAGTCCGGGCATGCATCTGCTTCTTGTTGCGGGCGTAGTAAGCCCGATTCCGGGCATTCAGCCTCTCGCGGTTGCGTGCATGGTACTCCCGAGCGTACGCTCTGCGAGCGGCGGGGTCTTTCCTACCACCCATCCGTGCCTCGGGGCTGGGACGGAAACCGGGGCTAAAAGACTGCGTTCGCAGGGCTCGATCTCGGAGGGTTGAGGGGGGTCTGGAGGTGACTGCCCTTGGACCCTTACCAACACTCCTTCCGCCCCGGGGCAACCCGGGGCTAACCCTTTCAGAAACGAAATCATTAGGGCTCGGTTCGAGGTACCATCGAACCTCGATTCCGTATGAAGAAAGGGTCACATTTCTCCCCTGAGCAGCTCGCCCGGCTACGCGAGGGCCAACGCAGGTGGCGTGAGGAACCCGGATATCGGGCGAAGTTGGCTTCAGCGGCTCGAAAGAGGTCGAACAACCCGAATTGGAAACTGAATCTTGCCAAAGCTGCGCGGAAGAAGGCGGCGACTCCTGAATGGAGAGACAATTTCGCAGCGGCCATTCGGAAACGGAACGAAGACCCCGAGTGGCTGAAGCGGATGGCTGAGGCCGGCGTCAAGAAGCATAACGATCCGGAGTTCCGGCGAATGATGGCCGAGCGGAATCGCGGTCTCGCTCAGAATCCGGCGTGGCAAGCCGCAATGGCCGAGTTCAATCGCAAG
>DASWZL010000047.1:0-22266 GCA_036404475.1 Thermoplasmata archaeon | reverse complement strand
CTTGGGGCCGATGGAAACCCACCGCTGTTCGCGATCGTCGGGCACCCCCTCGCTCACTCGCGGAGCCCGGCCCTTCACGCACGGTGGATGCGAGAGCTCGGACAGGTCGGTCTCTACGTGGCGCTGGACTTCGAGAGCGATCGGGAGTTCGTCGACTCCATCCCTTCCCTCGTCGAGGGGGGATTCCGAGGGCTCAACATCACCCACCCGCTCAAGCAAGTGGCCCTCGAGCTGGCGAGCCGGGTCGGCCCGGGGGCGGTCGCCTGCGGCGTGGCGAACACGCTCTCCCTCGGCGCGGAGGAGGTCGAGGCGGAGAACACGGACCTCGTCGCCATCCTTCGGCGGTTCGAGGAATTGGAGTCCTCGGGTCGTTGGGACGGGTCGTCGGTCGGGGTGATCGGCGCCGGCGGTGCCGCTCGCGCCACCCTCGCCGCCGCACGGTCCCTCGGGGTCGAAGCGTATGTGTGGGCCCGCCGCCCCCAAGCGTCCGAGGTTCTGGCTCGCGAATTCGGCGCCAATGCCGCCCGTGACGCGGGGCGGGCCCGGCCCACCCTCGTCGTCCATGCCACGCTCATGGGCATGGCGGCCGGGGGATCTCCCTCCCTCCCTGACCTGAACTGGCTTCGCCCGGGAGTCCACACGGTCGACTGGGTGTACGCTCCGGAGGACCCGATCGTTCGGCTCACCGCAGACAAGGCCGGAGCGACCTACGAGGACGGCTCTCGCCTCCTGGTCTACCAGGCGGCGGCGAGCTACGGCATCTGGTGGGGAGAGGGACCCCCTCCCGAGCAGATCTCGGCCGCGCTCGAGGGGGTTCCATGAGCGGCACGGCTCGGACCTTCGGCGCAATCACGATCACGAACGCCCTGTCGACGGGCATCGGTTGCGCGGCCGGGATCGAGCTCCCCGTGGAGGCGCGCGTTACGCTGACCACGGACGGGTCGAAGCGACCCCCCATGCTCGAGATCCCGCGCGACTGCCACACGGCGGTCGTAGAGGAGGCCCTGAAGGTTGGTCTATCCCAGTACTTCCCCGAACCGGGGGCCGTGGCGCGTCTTGCCCTCCGATCGGAGATACCGGTCGCTCGCGGGCTCAAGAGCTCGAGCGCGGTGAGCACCGCGGTGCTGCTCGCCGTCGCGAGAGCGGCCGACCGAAACCCCACCCCGCTCGAGATCGGCCGGCATTCCGCAGACGTGGCGCGTCGTGTCGGGGTCAGTGCCACCGGTGCGCTCGACGACGCCCTCGCGGGCCTCGAACCGGGGTTCGTCGTGACCGACAACGTCCGGGGCGAGGTCCTTCGGCGAACCGATATCGACCCCGGTTGGGGGGTCGCGCTCTATATCCCGTCGCAACGCCACCCGCCCTCGCCCAACTATGTGTCCGCCTTCTCGTGCGAGCGGGCCTCGGGCGACCTGGCCGCCCGGGCCGCGATGGACGGGGACTGGACCAAGGCGATGCGGCTCAATACCGAGCTCGTGGAGCGGACGATGGGCTACTCCTACCGGGAGGTCCGAGAACATCTTCGGGGCCACGGCGCGATCGCGAGCGGCGTCAGCGGCCTCGGCCCGACCCTCGCCACGATCGCGCCCCTCGGCCGCCTTCGCGACCTGGTTCGGGAACTTCCGTCGGACAAGGCCCAGAAGCTGGTCGTTCCGTTCACTCGAACCTCCTTGGCGGGAGGCGGCCCACCGTGAGCACCGTGCGGATCCGGCCGGGTCCCGCGTGCGGCACGGTCCGCGCACCTCCGTCGAAGAGCTACACGCACCGTGCCTTGGTCGTCGGTCATCTAGCGCATCGGCCGTTTCGGGTCCGTCACCCGCTCGACTCCGACGACACGCGCGCGACCGCTTCCGCCGTGAGCCGACTGGGAAGCCACGTCTCCCGGGGCCATGACGTCTGGCAGGTGGACCGACCGTCGGAACGGCGTCCCCAAAAGCCCGTTCTCATCCAATGCCACGAGTCCGGCACGACGCTTCGGTTCGTGTCGGCGCTAGCGGCCCTCTCGGACCGGACCGTGGTGATCGCGGGCGCGGAACGACTCTCCGAACGCCCCATCGACGACCTTCTCGACGGGCTGAAGGCGCTCGGAGCCAGCTGCCGACACCGGCACGGTCGGGGCCTTCCGATCGAGGTCCGCGGACCGATGCACGGGGGCCGTGTCTCTCTCGACGCTTCGAAGAGTTCGCAGTTCGCCTCGGCCTTGCTGCTCACGCTCCCCGCGCTGGAAGGAGATTCGTCGCTCGAGCTAACGGGAACGGTGGTCTCGAAGCCGTACCTGGACGCGACGCTCGCGGTGCTCACCCATCATGGGGTCCGAGTGGAACGTCGGGGTCGGCGCTTCTACATTCCCGGCCAGCAACGCTTCCGAGGCTCGGGATTCACGGTCCCGGGAGACGCCTCCTCCGCCGCCTATCTGTGGGCCGCCGCCGCGGTCAGTGGCGGGACGGTGCGGGTGGAAGGCATTCCTTCGACGTGGCCCCAGGCGGACCTCGCAGTGCTGGACCTGCTGCGGACCGCCGGGGCCACCGTCACGAGGCGGCCGAGCGGAGCGACGGTGACCGGGGGAACTCCGAAACCGTTCCGCATCGACCTCACGGACGCCCCCGACTTGTACCCCCTCGCGGGGGTTCTCGCCGCCACTACCCCCGGGGTGAGCTGGATCGTCGGGGCCGAACACGTCGTCCTCAAGGAGTCCGACCGGAAGACCGCGAGCGCGCTTCTGGCCCGCCGCCTCGGGGCTACGGTCGAGAGCACGGAGGGCGGCCTACGCATCCGCGGAACTCGCCGACCGCGGGCGCTCGACCTCCGCCACCTTTCCGACCACCGGTTGGTGATGAGCGCGGCCGTGGGGGCGCTCGCCGCGGACCGGGAATCGGTCGTAGGAGAGAGAACGGCCGTGCGAAAGTCGTTCCCCGGATTCTGGACAACCTTCGCGGCCCTCTCGGGAGGAGTGGCCGGACGATGATGCGATTCGGAGACCGGTTCCGGGTGACGCTTTTCGGAACCAGCCACGGGCCGGACGTAGGCGCAGAGGTCGAAGGGATCCCGGCCGGCGTTCCCATCGAACTCTCCCGGATACAGGAGGACCTCGATCGCCGCCGGCCCGTCGGTCGCCGCCTCGCCACCCGGCGACAGGAAGAGGACCGGCTCATCGTCGACTCGGGGCTCGTTGAGGGAAAGTCGGACGGGTCCACCTTCCGGGCGCACGTCGCGAACGAGGACGTCCGTCGCGGCCCGTATGACCGGAGGAAGGATACGCCTCGCCCCGGCCACGCCGACTATCCGGCTCGGGTGCGATTCGGGCCGGACGCCGACCTGTCGGGAGGCGGGATCTTCTCCGGTCGGATGACCGTCGGCCTGGTGATCGCGGGGTCGATCGCGAAGACCCTCCTCTCGTCCCGAGGCGTGGAGGTCGCGGGCTACACCCGGTCCATTGGACCGGTGGACGCCCCGATCCGGGAGGACGAGGGGCTCGCGGCCGTGCGCGCGCGTTCGGCGGCGAACGAGGTAGGTTGTCCGGACGTCGAGGCGGCGCGCCGAATGGAGGAAGCCATCGCCGAAGCCCGTCGGGAAGGCGATAGCCTTGGAGGCATCGTCGAGGTCCGGGCCGAGGGTCTACCGGTCGGCCTCGGGGAGCCGTTCTTCGACTCCATCGAGAGCTCGATCGCGCACATCGCCTTCTCGGTCCCCGCCGTGAAGGCGATCGAGTTCGGCGCCGGATTCCGCGTCGCCCGCATGAAGGGAAGCGAGCACAACGACCCCTTCGTCTGGGTCAACGGCAAGGTCCGGACGGAGACCAATCACGCAGGGGGGATCCTGGGGGGTCTCTCGACCGGCATGCCTGTCGTGTTCCGGGTCGCAGTGAAGCCGACGTCCTCGATCGCCCGACCCCAGCGTACCGTGAATCTCGCGGATCGTTCGTCCACCACCCTCAGCGTTACCGGCCGGCACGACCCCTGCATCGTCCCTCGCGCCGTGGTGGTCCTAGAGGCGGTGGCGGCGATCGCGCTCGCGGACCTCGGCCTGCGGGGTGGGTTCCTTCCATGACCGACGAGCCACGGCCGTGCGCGATCCTCGGCGCGAGCGGCTACATCGGGCAGCATTTCGCCCGCCTCCTGGCCGAGCATCCGTGGTTCGAGACGCCCATTCTCGTCGCCACCGAACGTTCCGAAGGCAGGACCCTCGCCGTTATCTGGCAGCTCGCGAAGGCTTCCCCAGGCCCGCTCGAGAGAACGAAGCTGGTAGCCCGGTCTGCGGCGAGGCTCGCGCGGGATGGAGTACGGGTGGCGTTCTCGGCTCTACCGTCCGGGACGGCGGGTCCTCTCGTCCGCGAGCGCGCCGAGTAGCCTCGCACTACCGCCGGTGCTCCGCCCGAGTCGGGCGGCGCTCTCAGGGTCGGATGCGCTCGAGCGAGAGGAATCGGACCTGAGCGTCGGGGCGTACGCCGGCGACCAGGAACTCCTTTCGAACCCCTTGGGCCACTCGGACCCCGCCCGCCACCTCAATCCACGATGCGACGTGCGTCGCCGGAACGGCCTGCACGAGGTACCGGGCGTGAGAATGCTCCGGATTCCTCGGGTAGGCTCGAAAATGGGCTCCGTACTTGAACCCAGTCTTCACGACGAGCGCGCGCCCCCGCAGCTCTCGATACGCCGCGAGCCGCTCGAAGAAGAGGGGGTCGAGCCGACGGGCCCGTCGCTCGAGCGACTCGAGCGGGACCGGCCGACCGCTCTTGGAATCCCGGAGCGAGAGCTGGTGCTCGGAGCAAAGGTAGGTGGCCTCGAGGAGGCTCAGCTCCAGACGGTCCCCGACGCGGCTTCCGTAGGCGAGCTCCTTTCCGAGCTCGGTCGCCGCGGCCGAGCCGTGGACCGTCACGCGGTCCTCCGATAGCCATCCTTCGGCGGGGGTCGAGAGCGCCCGCGAAGGAAGCGCGCCCGTCGGGGTCGGGCGCCGGACCCGGTAGTAGGTGAGGTCGGACTCCTCGTCGACGAGGCCGAGCAGGAGGAGCTTCTTCGCGGTCTGGGCGCGCTCGGCGAGGTCGAACAGGCGGGCGAGGTCGAACGGGACCCGCTCGCTGATCGCCTCGACCCAGTACCGGGACGGGGTCTTGTGGAGCGTGCCGCCCCGGGGCAGGACGGTGAACGCGACCGGCGGAGGGCTCGCGCGCACCACGTATCCCCGCTGCCGCAAATCCCGGTACACGAGGTATCGCACCGCGAACCCCGGGTCCGCCCGGACCGCGCGTCGGAACACCATCGACCAAGCGACCGTTCGTCCCCCGGTCCCGCGGAGGCCCACCCGGCCCATCTCGGCCAGGTAGACCGCCTCGTACCGGTCGAGCGTGAGGCTGCCGTCGGACGACGGCGTTCCGAAGAACCCCTTCCCGTAGACCTGGCCCGCCTCGGACGGGTCGTCGAACCGTACCGTACCGTCCGCCCGAACGGCCCCGCTCACGTACGGGCCCCGCGAAGCTCCGACAGCGTGACGAGAGGTTCGATCCGGACCCCCGCGGCGGCGAGCCGGGCCGCGGCCCCGCTCTCCCGGTCGACCACGACCAGGACACGGTCGACGATGCCCCCGGCCCCGCGCACGATCTCGACCGACCGCAGCGTGCTGCCGCCGGTGGTCGTGACGTCCTCGATCAGGAGGACCCGAAGCCCGGGCGAGATGTCCCCCTCGTACGGCTGACGCGTGCCGTGCTCCTTCGCCGCCTTGCGGAGGACGACGTAAGAGAGGCCGGTCCGGAGCGCGGTGGCGACGACCAGCGGGACCGCTCCCAGCTCCATGCCCGCGAGCCGGTCGACCGGACCGACCCGGTTCGCGAGCGCCCGCGCGAGCAGGTCGAGGCGTTTCGGGTCGGTCCAGGCTCGCTTGACGTCGATGTAGACGTCGCTCTTCTCGCCCGAGACGAGGGTGAAATCGCCGAACCGCACGGCGCCGGCGTCCAGCAACGTTCGGACGATCTCGGTGTGGCCGGGCTCGGGGTCTGCGACCGGAGCGTTCACCAGGGCACCTTCTTCAAACCGGCCTTGTACCCAATCCAGTTGAAAAGCGTGTGGAGCCCGAGGGTGACGACGAGGAGCCAGAGGACGCCCCATCCGTTGATGAATACCGGCAGGAACACGCTCGGATAGAGCACGAACCCGAGCCCGATCGGGACCAGGACGAAGGGGAGCTGGTCGAGGAGGAGCGCGCGGGAGCCGCTCTCCTGCCCCAGGCGGCGCTTGACGAACGAGCCCAGCGCATCGCCCGTCATCGCGCCGAACGTGAGGAGCGCGACGACCCAGACCGCGGCGAGGACGCTCGGAGCCAGGACCGGAACGAGCTTTAGGTTCGGAGGCGCCGCCAGGATCGCCCAGGCCTCGATGAGGCCGAACGGGATCGCGGCGAACCCGCCGACCAGGAACCCGGACCACGTCTTCGAGGGACCGAGGATCCGTCGCCCGTCGCGACGCCACACGCGCCCGAAGTCCATCGGGGGCCCCCGTCCCCGGGGAAGGGTCGCGAGGGCGTTCGCGAGGTAGGCCGGGGTAAGGACCCACAGGACCGCCATCAGGGATGAGAGCCAGGGGTCCACCACACACGTCTCCGGGGTCTAGGGCTCGCGGATGAACCGTTCGATCGAGGAGGCGACCGCGGCGATCTTCCGGGGGTCGGCGCTCTCCTCCGCGTCGTGGATGTGCGCTTCCGGGTCCATGCTCCCGAAGACGAGCGCCGGCAACGGGTCGCCCTTCGGGGTCGTGAGGTCCCGGAGCGCGCTCGCGTCGGTCCCGCCGTACTCGCCACGGACCCCGCTCGCGCCCAGGGTCTCCCGAAGGATCCGCTCGAGGCGGAGGAGGGCCGGGTGGTCGACCGGGAGCGAGTAGCCGGCCCGGCACCGGGCGGGGGGCGCGGCGATCCGGGCCGCGGGCGAACGGTTCTCGATGTAGGCGCGGACGTACCGCAGAGCGGCGTCGAGACCGTCGGCGAGCTCCATCTCGGGGATGAGACGAAGGTCGACCGTGAACGTGGCCGCCCCCTTCGCGTGCCCATCGAGGAGGTTCCGTTCGACCGCCGCTTGAAGGAGGCGGAGCGTCGGGGGCACCGGGTTGTGGCCATGGTGCGGGTAACCCCCGTGGGTCGCCTCGCCGATCAGCTGGAGCGCGAGGGTCCCCGGGGCGACGGGGAGCGAGGTGGCGCGGGCGGGTTCGAGGCGGAACGGGGGGCCGACGAGGGGCGTGAGACGGGCCGGGAGGGAGCGGAGCTCTTCGGGCCCACCGCGGAACAGGAGGGTCACCGCGGCGGCCGACTGGTTGGCCGCGTCGGTCTCGGCATGGGCGGCGACGAGGCGCACGCCGCGTTCGGACGGCGGGACATCGCTCACATCGAAGCGCGTCACGCTCGCCCGGCCCGTGATCACCGGCTCCGGAGCGTGACGGTCCGGCCAGTCCGGTGAAGCGTAGACGGAACGCCACCTCCGCGCGACCTCATGCAGGTCGACGAGCGCCTGACCGTAGGCGAGCGCCTCGCGAAGTTCGGGCGGGCCCTGGAACGACGCCTCCAGGAACGCGACCCCGCTCGAACCGGCGGTCGCCTCCGGACTACCATCCGGGATGAGGGCGACGTCCCCCCGAAGGATGCGCTCAGGGCCGTCGGGAGGGAGCCGCGCATCATGGACCTTGATCGCCTCGACGCCCCCCTCGCCTCCGGTTTCCTCGTCACAGCAGACGACCAGACGAACGTTCCTTCGGAGGTCGGTCTCCTCCGAGAGCTTTCGCAGCGCGGCGATCGACGCGACGACCCCGCTGCCGAGGTCGTCGTTCGACCCACGGCCGTAGAGCCGCCCGTCCGCCCGGTAGGTCAAGGTATGTGGGGGGCTCTTCCAGTGGCCGAGCTGTTCGGTCGGTACCGGCACGACGTCGTAGTGGGCGAGGATAAGAACGGTCTCGCTCGCCCCCACGTCGAGCTCGGCGATGACGTTCGGTCGCGGGGCGCCGTGCCAGTCGCCCTTCACGTCCCCCACGACCGTGGGGTCGTAGACCCGCGTGGCGAGGCCCGCGGTGCGGGCCGCGCGGACGATCGCCTCCGCGGCCCGGAGGTAGTTCGGCTTCTCCCATCGTCCGTGGCCGATGTCCTCCAGGTTCGTCGGTGCGATCGAGACGAGCTGAGTGAGCAGCCGGAGGTTCTCTTCTCCCCCGATGGCGCCGCTCGCCTTCAACGGGTTCGGTCCGGCAGAGGACGGGGACATGAGACCCTCAGCGGATGGCGAGAAGGATCACGAGGGAGCTGGTGATGAGGAGAAGGAGGGTCGCGACGAACATGTGCGTGAACATGGACAGGGTGTCGCCGAGCGAGGTCAAAAGCCGTGCGGTGTAGCCGGGCCCCAGGACCTTGACGCCGAAGACGTTCTTCTCCCCGAAGTGGACGGAGACCGGCTCGAGGTTCTGAAGCGCTTCCTCGAGGGTCGCGCGGGACTCCCGAATCAACGCCGCCAGAGGGAATCGTTCCCCGACGGGGTTGATCCCGCCATCGACCTCGTGGACCACGTGGTTGTCGGTCGTGAGGACCTCGGCCACGTCGACCCGTTCGAGGAGCGAGCGGACGATCGGGTCTCGCCGCTCGAGGAGGAGGTTGTTGCCGTCGATCAGCACGTAGCCGGACGTGCTCCCCCCCGCGCGGATCACCAGCGCCCGGAACCCCTCGGGTCCGATGCCGTCGCGTCCGATGGAGTACCCTTTTCGGACCGCGGTTCCGACCTCGATGGGCCCGTCCCGGGCGGCGGCGACCGCCGCTCGGACCGCGGCCTTCGTGTCGGCCACGAGCTTCTCGGCCATGGGCGTTCCGTAGAGGATGTCGCCCAGTCCTTCCACGTAGGAGTTGTGCGCGTCCACGAGCACGACCCGGGGTCCTCCTTCCTGAGCGACCTCCCGAACGATCCGGTCGGCGACGCTGTACGCGATGTCATCGGTCGGCTTCGGGGCCTGGGTGACGAGGACGAGGACCACGTTCCCCAGGAGCTGCGCACGGGCAAGGCTACCCTCGTAGGGAGAGACGAGAGGGCTCGCCCGGGCGCGGCCCGGGGTGGGAGGCGAGGCGAGGAGCTCGCGGATCGCCGAGGCGACCCGGTCGACCTCCTCGTCCGAGGGAAGGTCGAGGTCGTGGTCGCACGGGGTATGGGGCACGAAGACCGTCCCGGCCGAGGGCCCCAGTTTCTCGGAGAGCTTGCGGGGAAGGTCGCTCGACCCGAGCGCGGCGAACGGCCCGGGGTGGACCGTCGGGAGGGCCACCGTGGCCTTGATGGAGCCTCCCCGGGAGAACGCGAGAACCCTCGCCTCGATGTTCCCGGGAATCGCCCCTTTCAGGAAGAACGCCTCGAGCGCTCGGGAGGCATCCGGGTCTCGCCGGCTGACGTGGTCGAGGAGAGGTCGGATGAGGGAGACCCCGGAGAAGCCGAACTCCCGGCGGATCGGGCGGTCCGATGCTCGGACCAAGGCGACGGCCGCCACGAATCCCAGCGCGAGGAACGCGGCCGCCAGCTCCACGAGGGTGACCGTCGGGGGCACCAGCGCGAAGAACCCGGCCAGGTAGAGCACCGGCTGGAGGAGCGAGGGCACCAGCATGCGGGCGTGGCTCGGACGAGAGACCCCGTAGAGGCTGGCATGGCGGAACCAGAACGCCGGGCCAGCGAGGAACACTCCCAGGTAGGCGAGTCCCGGCACGACCGCGGGGTCGATCCACAACGCGAGCCGCCACAGCGCCGCGAGCGGCACCAGGACGACCATGACCGTGAGGGCCAGGAAGGCACTGCGGTGGAACTCGAGCCGGCCGCCGAGCGCGGAACAGATTGGAGTGGAAGCGGCCGACGCGATGAACGCGGGCAGGACGCCGGCGACGAGGAATCCCTCGGCGAATCGGGTCTCGTCGGGGAGCCAGAGGAGTGCCGCGAGAGCGGCACTGGCAACGAGGATGAGCCCGTAGGTGACCGTCGGGGAGGGCGCGCGGAAGAGGACGTGCCCCCGTCGGACCTGGTGGTAGTCGTCGCCCGTGCCGACCCTCGGTTCAGCCGCCACGGGCCCTACGCACCTCCTCGAGGATCTGATGGAACGACGCCCCGAGACCCTCCTCTTCCGTGATCGAACCCGTAACGAGGATGTTGGCGCCGGCGTCCAGGAGGGCCTTCGCCTCCGGACCCGAGCGGATCCCCCCGCCGACGATGAGGGGAATGCCGATCGCGTCGTGAACGGTCCGCACCATCTCGACCGGCACCGGCGCGGGTGCCCCCGAACCGGCCTCGAGGTAGACGAACCTCATGCCGAGGAGCTCGGCCGCGAGGGCGTAGCCGGTGGCCCCCGAAAGGTCGTCGCGGGCTACCGGGTCCACGGCCCCGACTTCCCCCACCCGCATCCCGGGCGCGACGACGAGATAGCCCATCGGGATCGCCTCGAGCTGCATCCGACGCACCGTGGCGGCCGAACGAGCGTGCGTGCGGATGACCAGGTCGAGGTTCCGGGAGTTGAGGAGGCTCATGAACAGGACCGCGTCGGCGTCGGGGGTGAGCGAGCCCGGCCCCTCCGGGAAGATGATGGACGGAACCGCCACCGTCGCCTTGATCGCGCGGGCGGCCCCGCTCATCACCTCTCGGGAGATCCCGGTGGAACCCCCGAGCAGGATGGCGTGGCTGCCCAGCGAGACGGCGCCTTGGGCCAAGGCCGCGGCCTTCTCCCCGGGCGACTTGTCCGGGTCGATGAGGGTGAAGTGGAGAGGACCCCCGGTGAGGTGGCGCCGAAGGTATTGCTCGACGTGGCCGACGGGCGGACGGGTCATCACCGGAACGCCACCGCCAGGAACGCGAACAGCGCCACCGTCATCGCCACCTTGCTCATCGTTTGCTCGTAGTGCAGACGGTCGGGGAGGTGCCAGATCGACACCCCGAAGATCGCGTCGGCCGCCCCGACCAGGACGACGTAGATAATCCCGACCCCCGAAACGAGGGTGACGAACCAGGCGAGGGGAACGACGCTCAGCGCGACCCCCCCCACCACGGCCCCGCGCGCCCAGGTTGCTGCGGCTCCGAGCCCGTACCGCTTGGGCAGGGTGGTCCGTCCCACGTCCCCGGCGATGTCCTCCATGTCCTTGATCACCTCACGGCTCAGGGTCGCCAGGAACGCCATGGCCGCGAACGGGAGGAGCACGACGGCGTTCCCGGCCGCGGCCCCCCCGTAGAGGAAGACCACGCCCGTCAGGAAGGCCACCACGAGGTTGCCGGCGAAGCCGGCCTTCTTGAATCGGAACTCGTAGGCTAGCAACAACGCCACCGCCCCGGCGAGGATGACCGCCACGAGCGGCTCCTCGATCGCGACCGGCACCGCCACGGCGGCTCCGAGGACGAACAGGGCCGCGGCGAGCCCCCGGGCGGTGCCGACCGAGACCTCACCGGTGACGAGCGGACGGTCGGGGTGGTTGGTCCGGTCCCCTTCGAGGTCGAGGAGGTCGTTGAGGACGTTCCCTCCTCCGGTCACGAACGCCGTCGAAAATCCGGCCAGCACGAGCGCCAGCCACAGTGATACCGGGACGGAAATGCCCGCCCCTCGCGCGACAAGCCCCCCGACCAGCGTTCCGACGAACGATACCCCGAGGTTGCCCGCGCGCACCAGACGGAGCGCTGGATGCACGGGGGCCGATGGTCGGGCCGTTCGCTTAACGGTTGTGCCGGAGGCGGAAGTGCCCCTCCCGGACGACCCCCCCGCCGGGAGGCGCGTTATATGCGGAGAGCGCTCGCGCTGGTTCGATGCCTCGGTCGGGGGTCCGGCGCCCGGAAGTCCGGTCGCTCACGCTTGCGAACGGGCTTCGGGTCCTCTTGGCCCCGGAGGTCACGAGCCCGACCGCAAGCGTCTGGGTCTGGTACCGGGTCGGCTCCAAGAACGAGCGGCCGGGGATCACGGGCGCCTCGCACTGGGTCGAGCACATGCTCTTCGAGGGCTCGCCTCGGTACGCGAAGGGCGAGATCGACCGGGCGGTCCTCCGGGTCGGCGGGGAGCTCAACGCGTTCACCGACACCGACTTCACCGCCTACTTCACGACCGTCCCTCGCGACCACCTTTCCGTTCCGTTGGACATCGAGGCCGACCGGATGACCCGGGCGGCCATCACCGACGAGGAGGTCGCCCGGGAACGGACGGTCATCCATTCCGAGCGGGAAGGGAACGAGAACTGGCCCGAGTTCCGAGTCGAAGAGGAGCTCTACCAGCTCGCGTTCCGCGTGCACCCCTATCGGTGGGTCGCGCTCGGCCGGCGGCGGGACATCGAACAGATGACCGCCGAACAGCTGCGGGAGTACTACCGTCGTTTCTACGGACCGAAGAACGCCGTGCTCGTGGTGGCCGGTGGGTTCGATGCCCGACGAACCGAGGCCGAGGTACGACGCCGCTTCTCGAGGCTCCCGCCGTGGGGGGAGGATGTTGAGGTCCACGAAGTGGAACCGGCCCCCGTGGGGGAACGCCGGTCCACGCTCACCGGGCCGGGGACCACACCCTATCTTCAGGTCGGGTGGCGCTCGCCGACCCTCACCGACCCTTCGACCCCGGCGACGCTCGTCCTCGATACCATCCTCGGCGGAGAAAGTCGGGTGTTCTCGGCCGGCATGGGATGGCGCGGACGGCGGGAGCACCCGACCGCTCGCCTCTACCGGGCGCTCGTCGAGAAGGGACTCGCCGTGCGGGCCACCAGCGGGTGGAGCCCCCGGTTCTACCCGAGCCTGTTCACGGTTCAGGCCCAGGCCGCCACCGGCGTCTCCCTCGACCGCCTCGAGCGAGCGGTGGAGTCGGTGGTCGACCGGCTTTCTCGGGACGGGCCGTCCTCCCGAGAGATGTCCGACGTGAGGACCCGTATCCGACGGGGGGCGGCGTTGGCCTATGAAGGGGCTACGAGCGCCGGCTTCCGGATCGGGTACTTCTCGACCTTGCATTCGCTCGCCCTCGAGGACGAGCTCTATCACCGCCTGCTGCACGTTTCGTCCCGGGCGGTACGAGACCAGGCCCGAGCGCTCTTCCGACCGGAAGCCCGGGTCGTGGTCCGGTACGAGCCGACGGGGGCGGCCGGCGATGAGTAGGGCGGCGGACCCCTTGCACCTCGAGTACGGTCGGGAGGTCGACGGACTGACCGTCGTACGCCAGCCGTCCCCCGCGGGGGCGGCCAGCTTCTCCGCAACGTACGTTGGCCCCGCGGGCTGGGGCTTCGACCCACCGGGAGAGGCCGGCACCGCTCGGGTCGTCAACCAGCTGCTCTCGAGCGGCGCGGGTCCCTACGACCGGATGGCCCTCGCGCGGCACCTCGACCGCGCCGGGGCCACGCTCACCACCGAATCGGCGCCGGAGTCCGGTGAGGCGACGATCTGGGGCCCGGCGGCCGACTGGGAGAAGCTGCTCGCGCTGCTCGCCGACGTCGTGCTGAGGCCCCGGTTCGCGCCCGACGACCTGGTCCGGGTCCAGCGGCAGCTCTTCGAACGGCAGATGCGCGAGCTCGCCCAGCCGGCGAGCCGGGCCGACCGGGAACTCTTCCGAGCGACGTACCCGGAGGCGCACCCGTACCGCTCGAGCGGCCTCGGAGACCGGCGGTCGGTCGGGCGGATCACCCCCGGGAAGCTTCGCCGGTTCCATCGGACGCATTACACCAGCGGCGATGCGGTCCTGGTTGTCACCGGACCCGCACGACTTGCGGCGGTCGAGACCGCCGCTCGCGCCCTTTTCTCGGGGTTCGCCGAGGACCGCGGACCTTCCCTCCGGTTCCCCTCGGTCCGGCCCCGGGCCCCTCGAACGCTCACGGTCGAGCTCACCGGCCGCTCGCAGGTCGAGGTCCGTATCGGCGGCGACTCGCTCGCCCGTTCGGACCCAGGATATCCGGCCGCGTTCCTCGCGAACGAGGTCCTCGGGGGGAGGGCCCAGTTGAGCCGCCTCTTTCAACGCGTCCGGGAGCGCGGGGGCCTCGTCTACCATGCCTCGAGCGAGCTCGAGGCGATGCGCTTCGGGGGCTACTGGACGGTCGGGGCCGGGACCGGACCCGACCGGTGGGAGAAGGTCGTCGCGATGCTCTCGAACGAGCTCGAACGAATGGAGAGCCGCGAGGTCTCGGCCTCGGAGCTCCGCGAGGTCCGGGAGAGCGCGATCGGAGAGATCCCTCTTGCCCTAGAAACGACCGCGGACGCCCACGAACTCGCGGTCGAGGTCGCCTACCATCGGCTGCCGGGGGACTACCTTTCTCAGTGGCCCGCGCTGCTTCGCTCGGTTCGCCCGAAGGAAGTGCGCGCGGCGGCCGAGCGCGCCATGGACCGCCGGCGCGCCGTGACGGTCCTCGCCGGCCCGGTGGTCCGGTCCTAGTGCTACCTCAACGGCGGGTGGGCGCTCCCACTCCCTCCGGGTGGGTGCAACATTCCTCGGCCGCGCCCCGACGCTCCCTCACCAATACGCACATATACGTGTAATCGATTTCGGGAGGCATGGCGCTGCGCCCGAAGCCGGAGATCATCGCCCAGGGAATGACGCGAAAGAACATCACCATCACCCCGGAGGAGAGCGAGTTCCTCAACCGCCACCCCGAGATCAACCAGAGTGCGCTCTTCCGTCAGATCGTCGAGAGCCTCATGCTGGCCGAGAGGTCGCCGAGCGTGGCCTCCACGCAGTCGCTCCGCCTCGGCAAGGCGGTCTACCGGTCCGGCGCGATCATGTTCCAGAAGCCGAACGAACGCCGCCCGTAGGCGTCCGGGCAGGTCCTCGTTCCCGCGGGGGAGCGTCCTGGTCCCGAAGTCGGGGGCCGACCCCCTCCAGCGCCGGATGACGCGCGTCCTCGGCCCGCGCGTAGACCACTCCTTCCGCGCCCTCCGTCCGCGCGTACGCTTCGACGGCCGTCGCTCGGTCGAGTTCCTCGAGGGCATGGCGCGATAGGATGTGGCCGAACGCCCAGCTCCGGCGCAGGGCGAGATCGGTGAAATGAGGAACGTAGTGACCTCCTCCCACCCCGAGAGCGACCCGGTCCCCGGGACCGCTAGTGATCCGGGGAATCACGTCCGCGAGGAGACGAACCGCCTCCGCCGGCGGGTGCGGAAGCGCTCCGTAGCCGATCTCGATGAAGAAGGAGGGGAGGGCCATCGCCGGGCCGTGATGGGTCGCTTCGTAGGTGGCTCCCATCCCCAGGGTCGCAGCCCCCTCGTCGAGGAGTCGAAGCGCCCTCGCCATCCGTCGGGGGTCGGTCGGGACGAGCGTGCGGGGACGACCCCCCAGCTCTGCCCGGGGTCCCGGATTCCCGAGGGGATGAACGGTCAGAGAGGCTACGTTCCTCTCGCTTCGATGGATGGACGGGAAGACCAACGTGGGCCGCGCCTCGCGAAGCGTCGCTGGGAATCGGAGGTCCACGTCCTCGTCATGGATGTGCGGCCCGGGTCGACGCACGACGAGCACCCTTTCGTTGAGCCGACGGATCG
Organism: Thermoplasmata archaeon; assembly: GCA_036404475.1. Classification (GTDB taxonomy): domain Archaea; phylum Thermoplasmatota; class Thermoplasmata; order Lutacidiplasmatales; family UBA184; genus Lutacidiplasma. The sequence goes on along the minus strand of DASWZL010000047.1, from coordinate 6,815 downwards.
TCGCGCCATCGACATGGCCCTCCGAAACGGGAAGGGTTCCCCACTCGGTCGCGACCGCGTCGGCCACAGGGTCGGGGTTGGAGACGACCACGACGAGCTCGGCGGTCAACTCCCGCCCCAGGACGGGCGAGCACAATACCATGCTCCACCCCCGCCCGGACTCGCGTAACCCCCGACAGTTCGGACTGTCCGGAATTCCTTCCGGTCGACCCGCGCTCCCTCGGCGAGGTCCTTCCGTCTACCGACGCGGAGGATGCGGAGCCGATCGTCGCGAGAGGAACGCGAAGTACGTGGAAGGCTCGCCCGCTTCTCGGCCCAACTGAAACCCGGTCCGAACGAACAAGAACCGCGACTCGAGGAGCGCGGTCACTTCCCCGAGAGACGGGCGGTGCCGCGGACCCGTCGAGCCGGTGTGCTCGCGGGCCACCCAGGAGAGGACGAAGCATCCCCCCGGGCGGAGGACCCGATGAACCTCCTTCGCGTATCGTCCGCGGCGAGAGAAGGGGAGCGTGTGGAAGCAACCGTTGTCGACCAACGCGTCGAGGCTTTCGTCGGGAAACCGCAGGGCCAAGGCGTCCCCTTGCTGAACGTCCGCGGTGAGATGCGCGAGGGCGGCCCGCGAGCGGGCGGCGGCCACGGCCCCGGGCGATAGGTCGACCCCGTGGGCACGGTATCCGTTCTCGGCGAGGAACAGTACGTTCGAGCCCGCTCCGCAACCGATGTCGAGCACGACCCCGCCCTTCGGGAGGAAACCCTCGTCGACGGCCAGCTTGACGCAGGGGCTCGGCCCCGGTTCGAACCAGGGGAGCTGGTCGTAGGACGTTTTCTCGTAGGTCATCCGCCATTGCGCCCGCTCTCTCGCGGAACTCCCCCTGGGCGACCGCGTCCCGCTCGTCGACTTACGTCCGATCATTTCGATGGTTCACCCTCCTGGGTCTCGAGACACTCGTTCCACGGCACCGAACGACGCTCCGCCGCCGGCTCCGCTCGAAGGGATCCCGCGGTTGAAAGGGTGTCGTTCGAGTCATCGGTCCAAATCCCACTGACCGCCTCGGCACCCGTGTTCGCCACCGTGGAAGCACTGCTCGGGACCGCCGGGCTATTATGGGCTTTCCCTACCGCGACCCGGGTCGGCCGGACGTGGACGTCAGCTTCGAACTCCTCCTGCTCAAGGTCGCCATCGCGCCCGCATTCATCGGCATTGTCAGTCTCATCGCGCTGCGTTACGGCCACCGCGCCGCCGGTTGGCTCGTCGCGCTGCCGATCAACACCGGGACCATCCTCTTCATCCTGGTCCTGACGGAAGGAACGGCGTTCGCGGCGACGGCGGCGCTGGGGGCGCTGCTGGGCATCGTCTCGCTCTCCGTGTTCGCCATCGGATACGCCCGCTCCGCGATGCGATACCGTTGGCCCGTGTGCCTCGGGATCGCGGCGACCGGATTCGTCCTCGCTACGATCGTCTTGAGCCAAGCGCCCGAGATGGTTGCGGTCGATCTCGTCGGGTCGGTGCTCGCGGTCGGGATCGTGCTGGCCCTCCTACCGAGATGCGCCGAACCCATGTCGTCGGCTCCGGCCCCCCGGTGGGAGATCCCGCTTCGGATGCTTACCGCGGCGCTCCTCGTCCTGGCCATCACGACGGCGGCCGAGAGTCTGGGACCTCGACTCAGCGGTCTATTGAGCCCGATTCCGGTCTTCACGATCACACTGGTGATCTTCACGCACTCCCGCCAGGGGCCCGCGCCCGTGTTCGTCTTCCTCGGTGGCCTTCAGTACGGCCTCTTCAGCTTCGCTGCGTTCTGTGCGGTGGTCGCGGTCCTCCTCGGTCCCTACGGCCTTGGCGTCGCCATCAGCGCAGGGTTGGGAGCGTTCCTCGGCGTCTACGGGCTCGTGAGAACGGTGTTGGGTCGGTTCTCCTCGCGTCCGGGGAAGGGCTCCGACCCGACCGCGTAACCTCGGCCGATGCGCACGCCGGCGTGCCGGAGAAACGACCGGAAATCGTATCCCGCGCCGCTTCCTAGCGAGGCGACACGACCCATGGACCCCGTCCCCCTCGCGGTGCGCATCCCGGTCGGGAAGGTGTGGCTCGACGCGGACCTCGTCCCGGCCCGCCCCGGGAGAGGGACGGTCATCTTCGCTCACGGGAGCGGGAGCGGCCGCAAGAGCCCGCGCAACCGACAGGTGGCGACCTTCCTCAACACCCGCGGCCTCGGCACGCTCCTTCTCGACCTCCTCACCGAGTCCGAGGCCCGGGTCGATGAGCTCAGCGCGGAATACCGCTTCAATATCCCGCTCCTCACGGAACGCCTCCTCGCGGCGACCGACTGGCTGATCGCCCGGCCCGAAGCACAGGGGGCTCGGCTCGGATACTTTGGCGCGAGTACTGGAGGCGCGGTCGCGATGGTCGCCTCGGCCGGCAGGGCGGAGGTCGTAGGCGCCGTCGTCCTGCGGGGAGCGCGCAGCGACCTCGGCGACTCGGCCGCGGCCCGAATACGTTGTCCCACGCTGATGCTCGTCGGCGGGCATGATGCGCCAATCCGAAGCGCCAACGCGCAGACGATGCGGCTCTTGCAATGCAAGCACGAGCTCGTCGTCATCCCAGGCGCCTCTCACCTGTTCGAGGAGCCCGGTACGCTGGAGCAGGTAGCCGAAAGGACGGCGGATTGGTTCGACCTTCACCTCTCCGGTACGAAGAAGTAGCTCGCTGCGACGACCGGCGGCGGTCGCCATCCCACGGGAAGCCGGCTATCAGGGGGAGGGGCTGGACCCCCGAAGAGAACCAATCGTCCGGTGAGACCCTGTCAGGCCGGGCGGCCGGTGCTCCCTTCGATCGGCTTCGGGGACTACCGCGGTCGGAGTGCCTTGGGGGTGGTGGGACGAGCCGTGGGCGTACGTGAAGGAATAAGACGGTCCGCGAAGAACGCCAGATGATCGGAAAAGAGACCGATGATCTCGCCCATGGAGGTGGGTCCATGTCCCCACTTCGCGCTCGCCCGGAGGAGGATCGGCTCGTCCGAGGCCGTCGCAGCTTGGAGGCGAGCCGTCATCTTTCGCGAGTGAAGCGGGTTTACCCTCCGGTCGTTTTCCCCCGTAGAGAGGAGGACCGCTGGGTACCGGGTGCCGTCGTTCACGTGGTGGTACGGGGAGTAGGCGTAGAGGGCCCGGAACTGTTCGGGGTCGTTGACCGTTCCGAACTCCGTCACGTTGAACTGTCCGTTCGAGTCGCGTTCACTGACCAGCGAGTCGAAGATGCCGACATCGGCCACCACGGCCCGGGCTAGGTCCGGCCGCTGGGTCAGGACCGCTCCCATGAGCAACCCTCCGTTGCTGCCACCAAAGATGCCCAGCCGGTCCCTCGAGCTGTACCCCTGCTGACAAAGGTGCTCGGCGCAGGCGAGGAAATCGTCGAAGACGTTCTGCTTCTTGGTGAGCATGCCCTCCCGGTGCCAGCTTTCCCCATACTCACCGCCACCCCTCAGATTCGCTACGGCCAATAGGCCCCCGTTCTCCAACCAAGGAATCCACCATACGACGTATTGCGGGGAGAGCGAAATCCCGTACCCGCCGTATCCCGTGAGCAGCAGAGGCCGTGTCCCGTCCCGTGCCAATCCTTTGGGCACGATGATGCTCATCGGGACCCGGGTCCCGTCTTTCGAGGTGGCAAAGTCCCGGACCACTTCCCAGCCCGAGAGATCCGTCGGCGAGGGAGAGGAAAGGGGGGTCGGCAACGGAGTGTTTGTCCCCTTCGAAAGGAAGTACGAAGGAGGAGCGAGGAACGTGTTGACCCCGAATAAGATTCGGTCCCCGTCGAGGGGAGTCATTTCGCGGATCGCCGAAACCGGGGGTATTGGGATCTCATTGACTTTTCCGGTAAGTAGGTCGAACCGTGCCAAACGCCCTACGCCGGCCAGTTGTTGATTGAGATAGAGATAGTTCGGAGTGGCGACGATGCCATCAACGATCCACTCGCCTTCGGGAAGTAGGGGCTCGGCTTCTGCCACCGTCCCGTTCGGGGCCTTCACGCGAAGCAGGCGCCCCCGCGGCGACCCCTTACGGGACACGAGGTAGAGGCATCCATCACGGCCTATCGTGGCATGGACGATTTCGTCCTTCGGATCGCTCACGCGGGTCCATGAGGATTTCCCATCCCCGGTCCAGTATTCGAATTGACCCCCGTCACCGTGGGCGACTTCAACGAGATATCGCTCCCGGTCCGGCAGACTCTCGAGTTTCACCTCCGCAATTCGCGGGAATTCCTTCCCGAGAGCATAGGTGTCGTCTTTGTCCGAGCTCCCGAGCCGGTGAAAGTAGACCTGCTGGTAGAAGTCCACGTCCTCCGGAGGGCGCTCTCCCGGCAGGGGATAGCGAACGTAGCAAAATCCGAGGTCATCGGGCGCCCAGGCGACCGAACCTCCGCCGGCACCATTGATCCGGTGTACGACGTCCGCCAACCGGGCTCCCGAAGTGGTATCGAAGAGATAGAGGTCCCCTTCCTCACTTCCGCCTTCCGACAGGCTCGTTGCGACGACGCGGCCGTTCCAAGACGGTACGAAGAAGTCGATGTCGGTGGTAATTCCCGGACGGGCGAGCCGTTCCAGGTCGAGAAGAACCCTTTCTCGGCTCAGGTCGTTCACGGAATCGAAGACGACAAGCCGCGGGCGATCTCGCTGCGAGTCGAACTTGAGCGCGAACAGACGGCCCCCGGCGTACTGGAGCCGGTTGTAGATGGCGAACCCCTGCTTCGAGATCTGCTGAAATCGGCGGGTAATCGTCGGGTGTTGGGGCAGCGCGTTCAAGAAGGTGCGGGCTCGACGGTTCTGCGCGGCGGTCCAACGGCGCACGTCGGGGCTGTTCCCCTCCTCGAGCCAACGATAGTCGTCCTGGACCGAGACCCCGTGATAGGTGTCGACGACGGGCCGTCGGTCCGCTAGGACTGGAGGGGGAAGGCGGGGGGTGCGGGTACGCGGTTTGGCGGGCGTTCGACCGGGCATGACCAGGGGTATCCGCAGAGGATTAAGAATGTCCCCCGGACGTTCGGGCACCGGGTAGGTCATCCGATTCGGAGGGCGAGGTATCCTCTACCCAGGGTTCGCCAAATGGGTCCGCTCGGTCTCCTCATGCCCCCGGGGAAGGGGCCCCTCACCCCGGCGGCAAAGGAACACGTTCAACGAGCCCGGCGACCTCCCCTGAGAGGATAGGTGCTCCCGGCGGGAGTTTCCCCGGCCGGGCGAAGCCGGCCGGCTTTGAACCCGCGTCAGAGGCTCGAGAGGCCTCTATCCTTGACCACTAGACTACGGGAGCGCCACGGGCCCGTAGCGAGGAGCCTCTTTGAGCCTTTCGACGGCGGGGCCGTTCACCGCAGGGCGACCGGCTGTGCCGGTGCCGGATCGGGCTCGATGACCACGGCGGTCCCGTAGGCCATGATCTCGGTCATGACCTCCCCCATTTCAGAGGTGTCGAAATAGACGGACAGTACGGCGTTCGCGCCGAGCTTCCTCGCGTGGTCCTGAAGACGAGCGAGCGCCTCGTGGCGGGCCTGCTCGAGCAGCTGAGTGTATTCGGTGATCTCGCCGCCGCCAAGGGAGCGGAACCCCGCCACGATGTTCCGTCCGAGCCCGCGGGACCTCACGATGAGGCCGTACGTGAGGCCGATCACCTTCGTCACTCGGTATCCGGGGACGTACGGTGTGGTCACGATGGGAAAATCGGTCGGAGGTGCCCATACGGAGGTTTGGGAAGGCAGCGGCGTGGCCGGCATGGCCGGGGCACTCCTCATCGGGGGATAACCGGGGGGAACGGGTGGCCCGAAGCACCTAAGTCCCGGCAGTCGATTCCCGGGTGTGACTCCCCCGGTCAAGGCGCGTAGCGGCCACATCCTGCTGGACCCCAAGAGGTCGTACCGCGACCTCGTCCGGGTCTACCCCGAGATCCACAAGCGGGTCGTCGAGATGAACCGCCCGTTCGTGAAGGAATCCGACCCCCTCCTCCCGGAGGTCCTCCTGGACGAGAACCTGAGGGACCTCAAGGGGAACCGAAAACCGGTCGGCTACAACCGTCAGGACGTGTTCGGTCTCCGTCTGATTTTCCCGATCGCCGACGAGCGCCGCGCCGAGTTCTACTTCGCCAAGCCCGCGCGATGCCAGGAGGTCGTCCAGATCACCGAGCAGGTCTCGGCCCTTCTCCGGCGGCGAGGAATCAAGCACACGGTCGAGTACGACCGTCTCCCGCTCGGTCCCCCGCGCGGCCTGCCCGGAATGCCTCCACCGGGGACCGGTTCGGGGTACCTCTCTTCTTCCTAGGGGGCTACGGCTCGGACGGGGGCCGGCGGAACGGCCAGAACGGGTTGGCCGCCGGTGCCGGCGTGGCCGCGGCCCCTTCGGGGGTGCCGACGCCCTCGCTCTGGAGCTTTCGGAGCGCCTCCCGTGCCTTCTCGAGGGCCGCAGCGTAGTCCGTCTCGCGGAGCCTCAGCGATTCTGCGAGCAGCGCGCGCGCCTCAGAGGTGTTGACCCGGAGCTCGTGGGCCCTCGTGAGCGCGGCGTCGATGAGGTAGTGGAGGTTCATCAGCTCCCGGTGGAGCGACTTCCTCAGGTTGAGGTCCTCCTCGGTCTTCAGGAGGAGGCGAGCCGCGTCGAGGAGCTGTCCCGAGCGGTCGAGCTCCTCGACCTGCTGAAGGCGCTCCCGGACCGGACCGATGCGGACGTGGAGGCCCTCCTGGGCGAAGTTCATCTCGGTCTGGAGCTCCCGCCATCGGCGGACGAACGGCTCGCGGACCGCCGGTTCGAGCGCGCTCGTCGCGCGGGCCAGCAGCGCCTCGGCCT
>DASWZL010000046.1:0-12998 GCA_036404475.1 Thermoplasmata archaeon | reverse complement strand
GGCGCGGGACGATGGGGCCGTCCGAATTTGAATCGGAGTCTCTTGCACCCCAAGCAAGAAGGATGGTCCAAGCTACCCCACGGCCCCACGCCACGCCGGTGGCGCATCGACCCGACCGACTTAGATAATGGTTTGCCCGGGAGGAACGCGCGGCGTCCGCGGGCGAACTGCCGGGTCGCGTGGGCCCGTGGAACGGTTCGGTCTCGAGGGCTCTTACGCCGCGAACCAGGGTAGGCGGGCGGCCGGTCCGGTCGGCTTCAGGACGAGCAAGTGCAGGTTCGCGCCGGAGTCTCCGGGAGCGTACGAGTCCCGGGACGCGAGCTGGTAGAGGATGTACAGCGCGTCCTCGTCCGAATGGACGCCGAGCGAGCGGTGGACATCGAGGCCGAACCGGTTCGTCAGGAGCGTGAGCAGTTCCTCGAAATCGATTGGGTTGCCGCCCTCGCCCGCGGCGGCCCGCCGGAACAGCCCGGCCACGACCCCCGTTGAGATCGCGAGGATCTCCCGGGGCTCGGCGACCCGTAGGTGGAAATGCGGGACGTCCTCCGACCGGTCCGGGGACGGCACGACGAGGATCGAGACCTCGTGGTCGATGGCCGACCCTCCCGCGGACCGGAAGAACCGACGCCAGGCCTCCTCGGCCGTCTCGTCCGTCGGGACGACGAAGATCGCCCGCCGCTGGGAGGGGCGCGCGCTTCGGACCCCGGTGACCCATCGTTCGATCCCCGCCTCGACCGCGGCAGGTTCGCCGGGCGGGACATACACCGGGAACGTGCGGCGCGGGACCCCGGCCTCCTGGACCCAGAACGACGGCTCGACCACCGGCTCACGCCGCGGGTTCGAGACCCGCGAGTAGCCGAGCTTCTTCAGGACGTTCTCGGCGTCCCGCTGCCGTTCGGGGGTGGACGCGACCCGGGGAGTGGCGGACATCTTCGGAGACCAGTCAGGTCCCCGAGATAAGGTCAGCGCGCGCCGTGACGGGAAGGTAAGCTCAGAACCCGCCCGAAAGCCGGTCCCCGGTGGTTCTCGGGTCGGGGACGGGTCGAAGCCCTCAGGGAATGGTGGAGGCGTCCGACGAGCTCCCGCCCTCGAAGCGGCGGATGAGCTGGGTCGTGACCTCGATCAACGGGTGGTGGCTCGAGTGGTCGATCTCGATGTCCGCGACCGTCGTGAGGTGGTGCTCGCGGGCGATCCGCTCGAACCCGGTCTCCTTCGCGGCGAACTCCTCGGGACGGTCGCACGTCAGGATGAACGCCTGGAGCTGCGTGAGGCCCATCTCGCGCGCCGCGAGCGCCCGGTGGTGGCCGTCGACGAGGATCCAGACATCCCCCTTCTGCACGACCAGGACCGGTTCGGCGAACCCGCGCTCGAGCTCGTACCGACGGCCTTCGAGCTCGTCCTCGAAGACCTTCCATTGGGTCGGGGTGAGGTGGGAGATCGGGACCAGTCCCCGACGGGACGAGAACGGAAGACCATAGCGCTCGGCGAGGAGGCGCTTCAGGGTGTCCGCTTTCATCGGCGACGCGCGCTCGAAGTGAGAGCGCACGACGTCGAGGTTCGACAGGACCCCGCAGAGCCGACCGCCTTCGTCGATGATGGGAAGGTCACGGAGGCCGAACCGGAACATGATCCGGGCCGCGTCGTCGAGGCCGGTTTCCGGGTAGGCGGTGTACGTGCCCGGTCGGATGATCTTCGAGATGGGAGTCTCGCCCTCGTCCGCGTGGCGGAGGAGCTCCTTCGCGCTCACGAACCCGACGAGCCGGCCCGTAGGGTCGGTCACCGGTAGCCCGTGGTGACGGCTCTTCGTCAGCTTTCCGATGGCTTCGCGGATGGTCGCGGTCGAGCGGATGTGCTCGACCTCCAGGATCATGTAGTCCCGGACGTGGACGTTCATCAATCCCGTACGGGTTGCTCGTCGCGCAGGTACGCGGTCAGCAGGTGGAGGGTGATGAGGTGGGTGTCCTCCGTGTGCTGCATGCTGTTCGAGGGGACGACCAGCGCGACATCGACCATGTCCTTGAGCTTCCCGCCACCGATACCGGTGAGACCGATCGTCGTGAGTCCCATCGCGCGCGCCGTCTTCACGGCCTCGAGGACGTTCGGGGAGTTCCCGCTCCCCGAGATCGCGACCACGACATCGCCCTTCTCGGCCAGCGCCTTGAGGGGCCCGGAGAACACCTCGGCGTAGCCGACGTCGTTCGCCCATGCGGTCAGGCCCGGGATGTTGTCGTTGAGGCTGACGCAGCGGAACCGCTTGCCCGGGCCGTGGCCGGCGGTCCCTCCGGCGACCTTCGCGATGTCGGTCACGAAGTGGGACGCCGTGGACGCGCTCCCCCCGTTCCCGAAGAAGAAGATCGTCCGGTCCTCGGCCCGGGCCCGGAGCAGGATCGGCATGATCCGCTCGACCGCGGCGAGGAGGTAGGGGGCGTCCAGGGCCGCGTGCGCTTCCCGCACGTAGTTCTGGATGTACGTCGCCAGGGTCGGGAGCTCGGTCATCGTCCCACGAACAGTATCCGCGAGCCCTCGGGGGTGATCCGAACGGGCAGCCGCGTCATCGGCGACAGGGCGGCCGCTATTTGATGGCTGCGTTCCGGGGGGTGGAGGAGGAGGAGGAAACCGCCCCCTCCGGCCCCCGTGATCTTGCCGCCGTACGCTCCGGCCGCCTTCGCCGCGGCGTACTGGCGGTCGATCTCGTCGTTCGATATCCCGCTCGTCAGGCCCCGCTTCAGCCGCCACCCCTCGTCCAGGACCTCGCCGAGCCGGGCCCAATCCCGTTGCACGAGCGCGGTGCGCGCCGTGCCCGCGAGCTCGCGCATCCGCAGGAGCGACTCCTTGTTCTCGTCGGTCCGCGAGTTCTGCTGCACCAGGATCCCCTGGGCCTTCCGGGTGATCCCCGTGTAGAAAAGCGAGAGATGGTCGCTGAGCTCGACGCGGTCCTGGGTCGATAGCGGAATCGGGGACGCGCGGACCGAATCGTCCGCCCGGAACTCGAAGTGCTCGACCCCTCCGAACGCCGCGATGTACTGGTCCTGCTTGCCGAGGGTCCCGCCGAGGCGGTCGATCTCGATGCGACAGGCTTCCTCCGCGAGCTCGGCCGGGTCCTTGAGGACCCCTCGGTAAGCGTAGAGCGCGTTCAAGAGGCCGACGGTGAGGGTCGAAGAGGAGCCGAGCCCCGTCCCCTCGGAGGGGATGTCGGCGATCGTGTGGATCTCGAGCGCTTCGTGTACTCCGGTCACGCGCATCGCTTCTCGGAAGATCGGGTGCTGGAGGTCGTCGAGCCGGTCGACGTTCTCCGTACGGGAATAGGCGACCCGGATCGACTTGTCGAACTTCTCGTTGACGAGGACGTGGATGTACCGGTCGATGGCCGCGCTCGTGCACGCCCCTCCCCCGTAGGCCCGGTAGAAGCCGGGCAGGTCGGTACCTCCTCCTGCGAAGCTGATGCGCAGCGGGGTCCGGGTGATGATCACGGCCCCTAAGCCGCACGACGGCCACTTATGGGTTTTGGGGGTCGTCCTCGGCTTCCGCGGGAGGGCGGACCGCCCCCGGGGCGGGCGTGGCGCTCCGCGACCACCTCGCCCGGCGGCCGTAGAACGCATAAGTGGTCGCCGCGAGGTCGCCGACCGGGGCGAGGCCCGGAAGCACTTTCGCGAACGTGGGGGCCCTACGGTCGAGCACGATGGCGATGCCTCGGTCGTTCTCGGACCGGATCATGCGCCCGCACGCCTGGAGGATCGCTCGTTGGGCGGGGGCCTCCATCGTGTACTCCCAGCCCTTGCCCGTGGTCGCGTTGAGGTACGCCCGCAGGGCCTCCCTCTTCGCGGTCGGTCGGGGGTAGGGGATGCCGACCACCACGACCGCTTCGAGCTCCTCGTCCGGATAGTCGATCCCCTCGGAGAGCCGACCCCCTGCGACGCCCAGGAGGACCGTTCCTTCGGGGTCCTTCTTCCAGCCTTCGATCGACCGCCAGAGGTCTCCCATCGGGACCCGACTGTACTCGATGAACACGTTCCCCGGAAGCTGGGACTGGAGCCCCGCCTCGAGGACCTTCTGCAGGAGGTCGAAGCTCGGGAAGAACACCGCCGTCTTGACGGGAAGCGTCTCCAGGACCTCGACCAGGCGGTCGGCGAGCCGCGTGACCGCGCGCGGGTCGTTGCGGATCTCCTCGAACCGGGTGGTGACGCTCGGGTCGTAGAGGAACTTCCGGTTCTCCGGTGGGAAGAACGAGGGAACGTCGAGCAGACGCGCCTTCTCCCCCAGGCCGAGAGAGTCGCGGTACTCGGTGAGAGGGGAGAGGGTGCCCGAGAGGTGCACGGAGCTGTGACACTCGAGGATCGGCTGAGCCGGGGCGCTCGCGTCGAGCGCGAACGCCTCGAGCGCGGGTCGGGGCGAGCGGGTGGCCACCTTGACGTACGACGGGGAGTCGAGCTGCGGCCACGAGAGCAGCGTGAGGGCGACCGTGTGGACCCAGGACCTCGGGAGATGACGCTCCCGCCGACGCTCGTCCCGAAGGTTCTCCCCCCAGGTCGCGAGGGCCCCGAGCCAGGTGTCGAGACGGTGCGAGGTGCCTCCGAGCGCCGTCAGGAGCGCGTCCTCGAAGATCGAGGGAGGAAGGATCGCGTCCTCCTCCCGGACGAGGGATTCGATCAGCTCCTCCACGGCGGCGACGACGATGTCAAAGAAGCGGCTCGCGCTCGGCCCGTCGGGGAGCTGGAAATCCCCCCGCTCGGCGACCTCCGCCCGTGCCCGCCGCACGGACTCGAGCGGTAGCGCGACGGTCGTGAGCTCCCGCAGGTGGTTCGGCAGGTTGTGGGCCTCGTCGACGACCAGGTCGACCCGCTCGGGGCCGACCCCCATCCATCGGAGGAGGGTACGGCGGATGTGCGGGTGGAAGAAGAACGCGTACGGCGCGGTGATGAGGCGGGCATGCGGGACGAGCTTCTTCGAGAGCTCGTACGGACAGAGGTTCTCCTCCCGGCTGTATGCCTCGAACTCGTGCGGGAGCGGGAGCTTCGTCCGGAACCGCTCGATGAGGCCGTCGAGGTCCGATTGGAGGACCCGGGCGTAGTACGGGCAGCCGTCGAGGTCGGTGAGGTCGATCTCCCCACCCTCGGGGAGCTCCGGCGGAGGGGCGAGCGGGGCCTCCCCCTGGAGCATCCGCTCGGTCGCCCGCTTGCGGTCGGCGCAGAGCTTGCCGTGCTCTTCGGCGGTCGCGCCTTTGACCTCGGCGACGTTCTCGAGGAGGAAGCAGCGGCGGGCACGTCCCTGGAGACCGACCGCGAGGATCGGCTGGTCGAGGCGGAGGGCGATTGCGCGGGTCTCGTGAAGGACTTGAACCTCTTGGGAGTGGGTCCGGACGAGGTAGAGGACCTTGTGGTCCGCCCGCACCGCGTGCTCAAGGAGGGGGGCGAGAGTGGCGACGGTCTTGCCGCTTCCCGTCGGGGCGTTCACGAGGAGCGTCCCGCCCCGCTGACCGACCTCCGCGACCTCGCGGAGGATCGATTCCTGACCCGGGCGCGGGCGGTACGGGAATAACAGCGGCACCTCGGGTGCGGTCGTGGCGGCGGACGTGGTCGACCTTCCCGGAGCGCCGAGCGGACGACTGGGGTTTTAAGCTGCGCCTTGACTCGCACGGGAGGAGGGCGGGAACGCCTCCTCGCACGGTCGGTGGACGCGTCTATCGACGCTCCGCTCTGCGGTCCGGCCGTTCAGCCGTACGCGTAGCGGACCCCGTACGGGCCCCGGGGCATCGTCCAGGTCACCGACCCCTGGTCGCAGGCGATGTCGCACGCTCCGCATTCGACGCAGTCCTCGTAGCGGAAGACCAGCCGTCCCTCGATCCGCTCGTAGCAGGCGGCGGGGCAGACGAAGGTGCAGAGCGAGTGCGGGCAGCGGGCGCAGATCTCCGGCTTGACCGTGATGTGCGCGTGGTCGGCGGAATCGGTGGTCACTCTCAGGGTGCCGAGCCTTCGCTTTACGTCGACGAACTCGACCGCTCCGGTCGCTGCGAGAGGCACCGCCGTCGCCATCGTCTACCTTCCCCTCACTTCGGGAGCTTCGCGAGGATGTCGAGGTCCGCCCGGACCGCGGCGACGCTCGCCCGAAACGCGTCCCGTTCGGCCGGCAGGAGGTCGACCTCGATGATCCGCTCCACGCCCTGCCGTCCCAGCACCACCGGTACGCCGACGCAGACGTCCTTCTCTCCGAACTCTCCCGAGAGGTGCGCCGCCACCGGCAGGAGCCGGTGCTCGTCGTGAGCGATCGCCCGGACGAGCTCGGCCTGGCTCGCCGTCGGGGCGTAGAAGGCGCTCCCGGTCTTGAGCAGGTTCACGATCTCCGCGCCTCCCTGCTTCGTCCGGGCCACGATCGCCGCCAGGCGGTCGGGAGGGAGAAGCTTCGTTAGGGGAACTCCGGAGACGCTCGTCAGGGAAAGGAGCGGCACCATGGTGTCCCCGTGCGTTCCGAGGACGAACCCCGTGACATCCCGGGGAGCCACGTGGAGGGCCTCGGCGACGAACGAACGGAACCGAGCAGTATCCAGCGTGCCCGACTCTCCGAACACGCGGGCCGGGGGCAGGCCGCTGACCGCCCGGAAGTAGTAGGTCATCACGTCGACCGGATTGGTGACGACGATCGAGACCGCATTCGGGGCGTGGAGCTTGACCGCCTCCGCGTGCCCTTTCACGATCCCGGCGTTCTTCTCGAGAAGGTCGGAGCGGCTCATCCCCGGCTTGCGCGCGAGCCCGGCCGTCTCGACGACCACGTCGGACCCTTGGAGGGCGTCCAGCGACGTCGTCCCGGTGACCCGGGTCGAAAAGCCGAGGATAGGGCCCGATTCCTGGATGTCGAGCGCTTTCCCCTGCGGCAGGCCGTCCACGATGTCGACCAAGACGACCTCGCGGGCGACGTCCATCTCCGCGAGCCGCTGGGCGAGCGAGCCCCCGATGTTCCCGGCCCCCAGCACCACGATCTTGCCGAGCGCGCTCATTCGTGTTCCCTTCCTTCCCACCCAGTCGCCGGCGGGCTTAAACATGAGCGTTCGGGGGGACCCCCACCCCCGCCGAAAGGTTGATTCAGGGGCCCCCCCGTTCGCCCCCGATGGTCGACGTCGACTCGATCCTGCTCGGCGTGCAGGAACGGGACAAGTGGCGGAACCGAACGGAGGTCCTCGAACAGTCCCTTCGGGACGTCCGCGACCGTCGGCGCCGGCTCGAATCCCGATTGCGGCGCGTCAAGAAGGAGCTGAGCCGCCTCCGCGATACCGTCGATGCGGTCCTTGACCGATCCCGAATGGACGTGACCCACAATGCCCCGGGCGCTCCCCCCTACCGATAGGCAGGAGGCGCTCGCCTCGGCCCAGCGCCAGCTGGTGGCCGAGATCGAGCAGCTCACTCGGGAGGAGGAGTACCTCCTCCTCAAGGTCCGTCAGGCGCGCGAGCAGGTTCGTTATTATGAGGGGCTTCTGAGCTTGCTCCGGCGCGACCTTGGGGCCACTCCGGGTCTCACCGACCTGGTGCGTCGCCTCGGGTGACGCTCGGGCGATCGTGAAGATCTTAGTCGTGGGGGCAGGGGCCGTCGGCAGTCTCCTCGGGGCCCTGCTCCAGGAGGGGGGCCATTCGGTCCTTCTGGTCGGACGGGCGGACCACGTCACCGCGCTCCAGGGCCAGGGACTCCGGGTCTCGGGTTCCCGGCCTCGGGTCGTCCGGGTCGAGGCCGCCGTCACCATCCCGCCCGGGAACGACGCGGACGTGGTGCTCGTTACGACGAAGACGTTCGGACTCGCCGCCGCGACCACTGAGCTCGCCCGTGCCCTTTCGCCGCATCCGGTGCTCTTCCTTCAGAACGGTTTGGGGATCCTTTCGGTCGCTCGGAACGCCTTGAGGGCCGGGGGCTGGATCGACCCCGCCGCCTATGCGGTGCGCGGAGTGAACTCGATCCCGGCGACCTGGGTCGGACCGGGCGAGGTCCGGGAGGCCGGAGTAGGGGAGGTCTTGCTTCCCGTTCCCAGCGAGGCGGGCCCGTCGGCGGGAGCCGCGCGTCTGTTCCGGATGCTGCTCGCCGGGGCTCGGGTCCCGGTCGAGGCGGTCCCCGAGTTCGAACGCGAGGTCTGGAGGAAAGCGCTCGTGAACGCGGCGGTCAACCCGGTCACGGCGGCGCGAGGGGTCACGAACGGGGAGCTCCTCGAAGACCCCCTACGCACGGAGGCCCTCCGATTGCTCGGCGAGGGGCTCGCGGTCGCACGGGCGGTCGGTTTCGACTTCACGAGCGAGGAGGTGACGCGCGACTTCGAGCGGATCGTGCGGGCGACCGCCTCGAACCGGTCGAGCATGCTCCAAGACCTCGACCGGGGCCGCCCGACGGAGATCGACGCCATCTCCGGAGAGATCTTGCGCGAGGCGGCGAGCCACGGCCTCGACCTTCCGGCGACCCGCGCGATCGTGGCGGAGATCACCGCGCGTTCATCTCGTGCCCCCCCGGGGCCACAACCCTCATAGTGGCCCGACCCTCGCTCTCTCCGAATGGCCGAGAAACGTGGGATCGCTTCAGCGCCGGTCCATGGTCGGCGGGTCCTCGTCCGGGTCGATTTCAACGTCCCCCAGGACGCGGACGGACGGATCGCCGACGATCGGCGAATGCAAGAGGCCCTTCCTACCCTGAACCACCTCCGAGCCGCGGGGGCCCGAACGATCCTGCTCTCGCACCTGGGCCGTCCGGAGGGTCATCGGGACCCCCGGTTCTCGCTGCGGCCGGTCGCCCACCACCTGAGCGTCCTGCTCGGTCAGCCGGTCTCTTTCGCCGAGGATATCGTGGGCGCGAGGCCGCTCGAGCTAGCGACCCGCCTCGAGAACGGGCAGTTCCTCATGCTCGAGAACCTGCGCTTCCATCCGGGGGAGGAGGCCAACGACCCCGCGTTCGCCGCCCAGCTCGCGAGCCTCGGCCAAGTGTTCGTCGAGGACGCCTTCGGGACGGTCCACCGGGCGCATGCGTCCACCGTCGGAGTGCCGAAGCGCCTCCCGTCGTTCGCGGGACTCCTGGTCGAACGGGAGGTCCGGGAACTGTCGAAGCTCGTCGAGGCTCCCGCGCGCCCCTACATGGTCGTCGTCGGCGGGGCGAAGGTCGCGGACAAGCTGCCGCTGCTCACGAGCTTCCTCGGACGTGCGGATTCGCTCCTCGTCGGGGGCGCCCTGGCCTTCCCGTTCCTGCATGCCCAGAACGCGGGCCTGGGAGCGACCAAGGTCGAGGGGGGGCTCAAGGAAGCGGTCGACCTCTTCTTCCAGC
The DNA here is from genome assembly GCA_036404475.1 of Thermoplasmata archaeon. Lineage (GTDB taxonomy): Archaea > Thermoplasmatota > Thermoplasmata > Lutacidiplasmatales > UBA184 > Lutacidiplasma. Next base: position 3,719 of record DASWZL010000046.1, on the reverse strand, counting down.
AAGCGAAGTCGGCGGGGACGGAGGTGGTCCTACCTTCCGACCTCCTCATCGAGCGGCCCGGAACGTCGGAGGCGACGGCCCATGCCGTGGGACACATCCCGCCGGGCGGCGTCGCCAAGGACATCGGGCCCGAGACCCGGGCCCGGTTCGCCGAGGTGCTCGCACGCTCCCGCACGGTCTTCTGGAACGGGCCCCTCGGCCTCGCGGAGGACCCGCGGTTCGCGAACGGGACCCGGGAGGTCCTGGCTCGCCTCGCCGAGGTCCCCGGGTACCACGTGGCGGCCGGGGGGGACTCCGCGCGGGTCGCTCACGACCTCGGGGTGGCGGGAAGCTTCCAGTTCATCTCGACCGGCGGTGGTGCGGCGCTCGAGTTCGTGCAGGGGCTCGAGCTCCCCGGGCTCGCCGTGCTCCCCGACGCGTAGGACGACCGCCGGACGGCGGCACGGGGGATCCCGGGTCGAGGGTCGCGGCCAGGTACCGAAGGTAGGCGTTCCCGACCCGCGGCACGTCTATCTCGGCGACCTCGGGAACGTCGTACGGGTGGGTCGTCTCGAGGTGGCGGAAGAGCGCGCCCACGCGCTTCGGGGTCGTCTTGAACAGGACGAGCGACTCGTCCGCGGATTCGACCCGGCCCATCCACCAGTATCGGGAATGGGCCGGCACGATGTTCGCGCACACCGCGAGCCGGGCCCGGAGGGTGGACTCGACGGCCGCCAGCGCGGCCTCGCGCGACGGGTACGTCGTGAGCACGAGGCGCATCGGGCCCGCCGCGCGGGCGCTTTCGAGGGGATATGGGCTCACGTCTCGGGTCCTCCCACGATGAGGCGACCGGCCGAGAAATCGAGCGTGGCGAGAGCGAGGGTCGAGAGGTCGACGACCGCGGCGCGGGCCGGCACGGGCGAGATGTTGCGCATCCGTTGGTACTCGGTCTCGGATTGCCATGTCGAGGCGTTCAGCAGGAGGACGCCCCGGTACCGGTCGACTCCGTACGTGTGGGAGTGGCCCGTGACGAGGATGTCCGGCGCGGGGTCGATGACCAGACCGTCCCGCGGAAGGGGCGCGAGCGGAGTGCGGTCTCCGTAGATCGGCGCGAGGTGGCGCATCAGTAGCATCCGCTTCATCACCTCGGTCGGTCGGGAATACGAGGCTCCCGGGATCGCCGGGATGAGGTCGTCGAAGCTCCTCCCGTGGTAGGCCTCGACCACGACCCCGGAGAGCGCGAACGAGGACGGGTTCGCGAGGGCCCGCACGTTCGGCGGCAGCAGGAAGGCGAGGTTCGCGGGGAGCGCCGGCTGCGGCTCCGCCGGGGAGACGGCGTCATGGTTCCCGGGGATCGCTACGATCGTGAGCCGGTCGGGGAGCTCCGCGAGGCGACGACCGACCTCGGCGTACTGCTCGACCACGTCGGAGATCGCAAGGTCCCGCTCCTGCCGGGGGTAGACCCCGATGCCGTCCACGAGGTCTCCCGCGATGACGACAAAGTCGATGGACGCCGCGAGCTCGGCATGCGGGCCGCGCCCCCGCAGGAACTCGACCAAGTGGGCCCAGCTCTCGCTGAGGAACGACCGGCTTCCCACGTGAAGGTCGGAAAGGAACATCACCCGTCGGGGGGTGGTCGACCGGCCCATCGGCCGGGTCGAGGGGATGTCGGGACGCTCGACGTGAGCGACCCGGGGGATCCGGCCCGGCTCCTTCCCGAACGTCAGGCGAAGGCCGACCACCTCGTCGGAGAGGAATGTGACGCGGGACCCGGGCGAGTCCTTCGGGACGAGCGCCTCGAGCGAACCGGTCTCGTCGTCCACGGTGAGGATCAGGTGGTGCCGCTGGGGCGTCTCCCGGACCCCGCTCACCATCCCGATGACCGACGACGTACCCTCGGACGCCCGCAGCTCTCGGATCGGCCGGAGGTTCGGGAGGTCCGGCCGGCCCCGGAGCATCCGGGCGAGAGCGCGGTAGCGGGACTGGAAGAGCGCTCCGAACGCGGCGATCGGCTGGGTCGCGACCGGGGGTCCTGTGAACCCCTCGGACAGGAGCTCGAACGGCACGGCCGCGCGGCGGGCATTGGCGCTCGCCACGAGCCCCGCGACCGCCACCTCGGCGCGGTGAGCGGGAGCCTGCCGACGGGCCAGCGCAGCTTCCACCATCTCCCGGGTGACGAACGGGGAGCTCTCGTCGGACCGAGCGAGAAGCTCCCGCGAGAGCGCGAGCGGCTGTCGGTCGGAGAGGAGGAGCTGGAGGGCCCCGGCTTCGAGGAGCTTGTGGTGCTCTTCGAAGTAGGCGACCAAGTGCTCGCGCAACGCTCCCGCCACGTACTACCCTGGCCACCCGTCCCGGTCCTAGGACCGACGACCGGTCAGCTCGTCCGCGAAGCAGCCCCGGCTTATTTCAAGACTGGGGCGTCCGGGCGGGTCCCGGGCGGTGCCGAGCGTCGTCCGCGCGCTTAGCGGTACGATTCCTTCGCGTAGGAGGCCCCTTTCGGGTACTTCTCCTTGAGGTGCGCGACCAGCGCCTCGGGGGTGCGCGCGAGGTGGGCGGAGTACCATTGCACCACGACGTCCTTCAGGACGCGATGGAGCTCCCCGACGTGCACCTCGTCCTCGGCGCTGTCGTAGAGCACGGCCTGGCTCATCATCCGCATCCATCCGGAGTAGCGGTGGTAGCTCTCCCCGTCGCACCACTCGAAGATCCCACGGAGGTGCGACTTCCCTTCGGGCGTGCGGTAGTACCAGAAGCGGAGGGTGAAGCCGACCCAGCCGGCCGCGCGGTCGCCGAGCTCGATGGTCTTGACGGCCCCGAAGTCGAAGTTCTCCTTGAACGTCCAGGTAGTGGGGTACTCGGTGAACGTCGCGAAGAGCGTCTGGGAAGGGTCGATGGTGAGATGGACCGAGACCTCCTCGAACTGATTGTGGACCTCCCAGAGGTCCTGGAGGAGTCGGCGGTTGATCTCCGCCCGGTGCGACAGGTCCTCCCCGGTCTGGGCGCTCGCCGCCTCTTGGGTCTTCGAAAGCTCGGTCTTCAGCGACGAAACGAAGTCATCTTCCGCGAGGGGAGGTTCGGGAGAGGGAGTCCCGGGTTCCGGGACATCGGGCACTTTTCGCGCAGATTTACGGGGCATGAGTTAAGGCTCCGAGGTCGCGTAGAGGAGGCCGATATAAAGACTGTTAGCATGCTTCGGCAGTGGGCCTCGCCGGTGGGAGCGGGGCTCCGTCGGGCCCGGGTCGCGGGACCGCCCGCTTAAATACCGCGCCCGACTCCATATCGCTGGAAAGCACCCCTCCGGGGACGAAAGGAGGAACCCTCCCGACGTCGCTAGGAGATCCGGAATCACGACTCATGTTCCGCCCACGGTTTTGTCGTAATCTCCGCGCATCGTCCGGCGACCCGGGTCGTACCTAGATCGTCCCTTGGGGAGGCACCCGCCCACAGCGGGGCGCTTTCCGCCATGAGGAGAATCGAACATGACCAACGACCCTAACGCCGCGAAATACCAGATCCGAGCCCGCATTGCCGCCGAAGGCGTCATCGACAAGCCCGACGTCGTCGGCGCGGTATTCGGACAGACCGAGGGCCTGCTCGGAGACGAGCTCGACCTCCGCGACCTCCAGAAGTCCGGGCGGATCGGACGGATCGAGGTCGAGATCGACAGCCGCAAAGGAAAGAGCGAAGGCGAGATCCTGATCCCGTCGTCCCTCGACCAGGTCGAGACCGCGATCCTGGCC
>DASWZL010000045.1:0-17885 GCA_036404475.1 Thermoplasmata archaeon | reverse complement strand
TGGCGCGTTCGACGATCGCTCCCTGCTCGTCCATCACGGTGGTCTGGCAGAATCCGCGGTGGACGTCCACTCCGGCGTACATCCTCATGCCCCCGTTCCTCACTGGGGCGAGGAGCCTTCAGCATGTCATCATCGAACGCGCGCGGTCTCCATCAACGGGTCGTTTCTTGTTCAGCACAGAGGGGGTAGAGGCGTCCCGCAGTGAAAACAGAACCCCGACGCCAGCCGCTTGTTCATCGTGCCGCAAACGGGACAAACCTGCACCTCCGGCTGACCCGATATCTGCGTCGGGTCTGGCGGCCGGTGGTACCGCGTGAGTAGGAAGCCACCGATGATGAGGAACGGGCTAAGGACAGCGGCCACGGGAAGTATCTCGATGCACCCGAACGGGAGGTAGCTGCAGTTCCCAAGCGAAAGTACGCCAACGATTGGGAGAATGATCCCCAGGGCTACGAAGGCGTACCCCGTCTCCCGCAAAGGATAGGTGGGCCTGGCTGCGAGATGAACGTGCAGTGGAGGATACACGACACTCGGGAGGACTTGCAGCCACTTAAACCAAAGGCCGCAAAATCCTCGCCGTAAGCCCCCAGAGTCCGCTTACTGGCAATGGTGAGAGGCAGGGTCACGGATTCTCACGACTCGATCTCCTGACCATCCTCTACCGCGCAGTGAACCATGGGTCGCGTGCGGGCGGCAGGAGAGAATCCAAGGGGGATGGTCGGTCTGTCCGAAGGGGAGAACGCCCGTGCTGGGATTCGAACCCTTATGGTTCCGTTTACTGTCGATTCGTCGGTAGTCAATTCCGGGGCCTCGGGAGGACGGCGCGGGCGGTGGTAGCAATCGCATCGGCCAGGTTCGAGACGCTCTTTGGTCTCCCTCGAGCTCGACGCCCAAGGTACATACAGAGTCTCGAGCTTTGGGTCATTGCTCCAGCATGTCCACACTTCAGCGGTCCACCACCGCCATCACGATTGGTCTCAGCGTGGCCTTGTTGCTTACGATCCTGGCCGGCTCCGGATTCGTCACTGGGAACCAAGGTCCCCTTGGGACGAACCCTCCGGGCTCCTCTCAGGCAACGGTGTCGCGCGATATCTCCCGTGAGGCGGGTACGCTTTCCACGGTTCCATCCAGTTCTGGGGTGCCAGATTGGATTGAATCGAACATCACCCTCGGACCGACGGGCGGCTACCCGACGGACGCACTCTTCGTCAATCAAACGGACGAGGTTTATTCCGCAGTACATCCGTCGTACCTGGTGGTCACTTCGGCGGCCACCGGCGGAGTAGTTGCGAGGTTCAACCTCGGTTACGAAGTCTCCCAGCTCGCGTACGACAACTTCACGCACGAGGTGCTCGCAAGCGGACCGTCATCGATAGACCTGTTCGCGATTGATCCCTTCGACCACCAACTAGTGGGAACTTTCCCGCTCCCGAACCCGGCGGAGGCGATGAGCTTCGACAGCGCGAATGGGCGGTTGCTGTTGCTGGTCCAGCAAATCAACAACGAAGGCAATGGCACCTTCTGGGTCGGGGGCAACATCCTTGAACTGGACGGAACGAACCCGGAGTACCCTCTTCTCACGAACCTCAAGAACGTCGTCGACTTTGGTATGTTTCCCGGCTGGTTCGCCGGGTCGATGACGATCGACACCGTACGCCAGGTGGTGTACCTGACTGGAACCGCCGGGTTCAGCGGGTACGCGGGAATTCAGTGGTTCGAGCTGGCGTTACCGACGGTGGGCGGGACAGAGTCTGGTGGCGGGGGGGTCTCCACGTTTGACCCCCAAACAGACACGGTCTACATCGTGGGTGGACCGCCGGCTTACTGCCCATGTACCTGGCCGGATGAGCTTTCAGTTATCTCAGGAGCCACTCACAACGTTACCAGCGTCATTACCCCGAACAACGAGACGTCGATCGTTTCCATGGCAATGGACCAGCCGGCCCAGCGTCTCTACGAGCTCGACTCGGCCGGAGTGATCTACGCCGTCGCTACGGCCAACAACACCGTGGTGGCGCACTACCCGCTGATCACTACCTGCGGAGCGGGGATTTCAGCGGACACGCAAACGGGCGGAGTTTACATCCCGGACGAGTGTGGCGATGAGTTGCAGATTCTCTCCCCGGAGGCCGGTCAGCTGAGCCAAGTCATCGTGGGTGGAGGAGGTCCAGCGGGGGTCGCCTACGATTCCAGGACTGGAGACCTTGTCGTGGCCAACTCCCTAGCGAACAACGTGACCGTGGTCTCGACCGAGAGTCAGCGAATTGTCGCCACGGTGGACGGAATCCCCGAAGCCACCGCGGTCCTCTACGACCCCGTGACCTCCGAGGTGTACGTAGTTGGACAGGAAGGGACCGTGGCCATTCTCAATGATAGAAACTGGACGATTATCGACGAGTTCACTCTACCAAATCAGACCATCCCCCAGGGGGAAGGCTACGTCGCCGCAGTGTACGACCCGGTGACGGCTCAGGTATACGTGTCGGCGTCCAACTCCTTTTCTGGTGCCGGCACGATCTATCTGATCTCGGGCGCCACCCACGAGATCACGGCGACGGTCGCCGTGGGCGGCTCTTACGACTATGATGTGGATTCACTGACGTTTGACCCCGTTAACGGGGCCGTATGGTTTGGGACCGCGTCTGGGTACGTGGGTTGGGTCAACTATCCCGCCCTCACCATCACGAGCGCGCCCGGTATCGGGCCATCGGACTCGGTCCTTTCGCTCGCATTCGTTGGAGCGACGGCTACGGTCTATGCGGGGGTCGAGAGCTACAACTATAGCCAATCGACGATCGGGGGGAGCATCATCGGTCTGAACGCGACCGTAGGATGGTCCACTTCGGCCACAGGGGTGGGGAAGTATCCATACGCTCTCGCATGGTCCGCGCAGACGCAAGAGATCCTGTCGGCGAATTTCGTTAACTCCAACGTATCGTTGGTGAACGACTCGACCAATCGCGTGGTCGATACGCTGCCGGTCGGCCTCGGACCGGATGCCCTTGCCTGCGACAACCTGACTGGGTCGGTGTACGTGGCGAACCTTTGGTCCAACAACGTCTCCGTCCTGATTCCTGGGCCCTATGACGTCACTTTCACAGAGACAGGACTCCCGTTGGGGACTTATTGGTCGGTGACTCTGAACGGGAGGACGCTGAATTCGTCCACGTCAGCGATCACGTTCCCTGAGCCGAACGGAACGTTTGCGTACTCGATCGGATCGGTGATCGGATATGCGGCGACCCCGTCGTCGGGCTACGTAGCGGTGAGAGGAGCCGCCCCATCACCCTGCACGGTATGGTTCGGCCCCGCCTCAGGTGCTGGGATACCTGATTGGGACTCCATGGTGATTGTGATCGTGATTGCGGCAATAGTAGTGGGCGTAGTGGCCATCGTTGTCCAGCAAGGCCGTCGACGACCTCCATCCGCCGCTTCTCCGCCACCACCGCCTCCCGAACAGTAGACCGTGGACTGAAAGTCATAGCCGAGCCCCCGTCCCGGGGCAACTCAACCGCTGGGCCGGTCCCCCCGTGCGCACCTCGCGGCCTACTATCGAACGGACGGAATGGGAACACCCGCCGGGGGAATGCGCCCGTGCTGGGATTCGAACCCAGGTCTGAGGCTCCGCAGGCCTCTAGGATAATCCATTGCAGCGGGAGGGGGTTCGTGCCCCCGCCCCGTAGCTACCCCACACGGGCATCTCGGTTCTCTATCGGTCCCGGCGCGGCGAGGGGGGGGCGTCTATAAAAGCCCGGGGTCGCGGGGTCTCCTCTCGGAACGACATCTTATACCGGGCGCCGCTCCCGGGTCTGCCGAACCCGGTTCAGTGCGGATGAGCGAGCCCTCTCACCACGATGTCTGGAAAGACCTGAGCGCCTTGCCGACGGGCCAACGGGTCGAACTCACCGACGTTCAGGGCCACACCTGGAGCGGCACGGTGGTCCCCCGTCACGACTTCTCGGGAGACCGTGTCCTTCAGCTCAAGCTCGATAGCGGCTACAACATCGGGGTCCGTATCGAGCCGACGTTCCACTTTCGACTCCTTGAGGCCGGCCCGCCGGCTGTCGCCTCGTCCTCGAAGCCCTCCTCCCCCTCCCGCGCAGCGGACGCAGGCCCATGGATTGCCCTCCTGACGACCGGCGGGACGATCGCGTCCCGAGTGGACTACGAGACCGGAGGGGTACGGCCGGTGAAAGAGGAGCGCGAGATCCTCGACTTCTTCCCCGAGCTCGAAGCGTCGGGACGCGTTCGAATCGTCCCCGTGTTCGACCGACTGAGCGAGGACCTCGTGCCGGACGACTGGCGGGTGCTCGCCGAGAAGGTGGTCGCCACCTTCGCCGCCGGGGCGCGGGGGATCGTCGTTGCCCACGGGACCGACACCCTCGGGTTCACCGCCGCGGCGCTCAGCTTCCTGCTGGTCGACCTTCCCGGACCGGTGGTCCTCGTCGGGGCCCAGCGGTCCCCCGACCGGCCCTCGTCCGACGGAGCGTCCAACCTCCGGGCGGCGGTCGAGGTCGCCCACGACCCCCGCCTCGGAGAGGTCGTGGTCGTGATGCACGCGGCGCCGTCCGATGACCGATTCGCCATCCACCGCGGGACCTGGGTACGGAAGATGCATTCGAGCCGACGGGACGCGTTCCGTAGTCGGAACGGTCCCCCGCTCGGGGTCGTTGAGGGCGGGAAGGTCGAACTCCATCAACCCGTGAGACCACCGGCCCGTGGGCCCCCGCGAGTGGACGGACCGATCGACACGCGCGCGGCGCTGCTCTGGTTCTACCCGGGCCTCACTCCCGAACGCGCGGCTCGTTTCGCCGAGGGGTGCCGAGGCGTGGTCCTCGCAGGGACCGGACTCGGGCACGTGGGCTCGGACCATCTCCCCTGGATCCGCGCGGCGACCGAACGGGGCGTCGTCGTGGCGATGACGACGCAATGCCTCGAGGGCAACGTGGAGCCGTACGTGTACTCGACCGGACGCGACCTCCTCCGGGCCGGCGTCCTCTACCTCGGCGACCTGCTCCCCGAGACCGCGTACGCGAAGATGGTGTGGGCGCTCGGTCACTCTTCGGAGCCGGCGGAGGTGGCCCAGCTCCTGGCTCGGGACCGGGCGGGCGAGTTCCACGACCGGCATGACCCGAGGGAGACGGCGTGAAGGCCGGGCTCGAGGTCCACCAGCAGCTCGCGGTGGGGAAGCTGTTCTGCGGGTGCCCCGCCGACCTCACCGAGGAGGTCACCGACGCGTTCACGCGAACCCTCCGGGCGGCGGGAGGCGAGAGCCGTGCGGTGGATGTGGCCGCGGCCCTCCAGGCCTCTCGCGGTCTCGTCTACCGGTACGAAGCGGGCCCGTCCTCCTGTCTCGTGGAGATGGACGAGGAACCGCCCCATCCCTTGAACGAGGCGGCGCTCGACACCGCCCTGACCCTGGCCCTCCTGCTCCGCGCCCGCCCGGTCGACGAGATCGAGGTGATGCGGAAGATCGTAGTCGATGGGTCGAACACCACCGGCTTCCAGCGGACCGCGCTCGTGGCCGTCGACGGAGAGCTCGAGGTACGCGGTCGGCGCTACTCGATTCCCACCATCTGTCTCGAGGAGGACGCCGCGAGGAAGGTCCGGGAGTCCCCCGGCGAGGTGACGTACCGTCTCGACCGCCTAGGGATCCCGCTCATCGAGATCGCAACCGGTCCCGAGATCGTTTCGGGCGCGGAGGCCCGTGAGGTGGCGGAGGAGATCGGCGCCCTCCTTCGGGCGACCCGACGGGTCCGACGCGGCATCGGGACGATTCGGGAGGACGTTAACGTCTCGATCGAGGGCGGCCACCGCATCGAGGTCAAGGGCGTCCAAGAGCTCCGCCTGATCGAGGAGTACGTGGATCGCGAGGTCGCTCGCCAGAAGTTCCTGCTCGAGCTGCGGGACGAACTGGGACGCCGGCACGCCGGCGTCCCGGCGGACCCTCCGCTCGACGTCACGGACCTCTTCCGGGAAGTGGCGTCGGGTCCGTTCTCGGGGGCCGGTCGAGGAGGCCAGGTCGTCCTCGCGGTCGGACTGACGGGGTTCGCCGGGCTCCTCCGCTCCCCCCCGGGGAGCGAAGAACGCCTCGGCCGGGAGCTCGCCGACCACGCCCGATCGGTCGGCCTCCGGGGCCTCGTCCACTCCGACGAGCTCCCCGCGTACGGGGTTTCCGAGGTGGTCGTCGCGGCCGTGCGAGAACGCGCGGGTCTCGCGGAGGCGGACGCGTTCGTCCTGGTGACCGACCGCTCGCACGAGCGCGCGTCGCTGGCGCTGAAGCGCGTCGTCGAGCGCGCGCGCGTCGCGCTCGACGGGGTTCCCGGGGAGACGCGGGACCCGCTTCCCGACGGGCGGACCCGGTTCTCCCGGCCGCTCCCCGGTCGGGACCGGATGTACCCCGAGACCGACATCCCCCCGATCCCGATCACCGCCGAACGCCTCGAACGGCTGCGCTCCCACCTTCCCGAACGGCCCGAGGAGCTCGAGGCGCGGCTCGCCCGGTCGCACGGCCTGCCCTCCGAGGTCGTCCGGCAGCTCGTCTACGGCGACCTTGTCGAGCGGTTCGAGTCGCTCGCCCGTGAGGGCCACCCCGCCGGCCTCGTCGCTCGCCTCCTTACCCAGGACCTGCCCTCCGTGCCGGCCGGCGGCGCGGGGGCACCCCCCTTCGAGCCGTCCCTCGAGTCCCTGGGCGCCGTGCTCGCGGCCGCCGAAGCCGGGCGGATCGCGAAGGAAGGCGTCCCCACGGTCCTCGCGGCGCTCGCGGCGGGCGCCCCGAGCGTGGAGGTCGCGATCGAACGCGCCGGCCTTTCCGGGTTCTCGAAGGACGACCTGGTCGTCCTCATCCGCACGGTCGTCGAAGCGAACGCCGAGATGATCCGGACCCGCGGCGAGGCCGCGTTCTCGCCGCTCATGGGGGACGTGATGCGGGAAGTGCGGGGGCGGCGGGACGGTCGCGAGGTCTCGGACGCCCTCCATGCGGAGATCGCTCTCGTGCGGGCTCGCTCGGGTCCGTAGGTCGCCGGGACGGGTCACGATGACGCGCTCTTCGAGTCACCGGCCTTCGAGACGAGCGACCCTTCGCGTCGTCGTCACGGACGTCGACGGGACGCTCACCGACGCCGACCGTCGGCTCGACCCGCAGGCCGTCAAGGTGGTTCGCGACCTCGAGCGCCGAGGCATCCCGGTCGCTCTCGCGACCGGGAACGTCCTTCCGATCGCGCTCGGGCTCTACCGTTCGCTCGGCCTGACGGGGCCGATCGTCGCGGAGAACGGAGGGATGGTCTACCACCGGGACGACCGTGGACGGGACGTGGTCGAGCGGCTGACCGACCGGCGGGTCGCGCTCGCGGCGTTCCGAACCCTCCGGGCGGCCGGACTTCCCGTTCGGCGGCTGTTCACGGACCGCTGGCGGGAGAGCGAGGTCGCCCTCGAGCCGACGGTCTCCGTTTCCGCCGTGAAGCGGGTGCTCGGCCGAAACGGGGTTGACGTCGAGTCCACGGGCTACGCCCTCCACCTGATGGAGACGGGCGGAGGCAAGCTCCCGGGGCTCGTCCGCGCCCTTTCCTATCTCGGACGGATCCCCGCCGATTGCGTCGTCCTGGGGGACGGCGACAACGACGTCGCGATGCTCCGGGCCGCCGGGTTCGGCGTGAGCTTCGCCTCCGCGAGCCGGCGGGCACGGCACGCCGCCCGATACGTGACGAGGGCCGAATTCGCGGCCGGGTTCGTCGAAGGGCTTAAAGCGAGCGGCATCCTCGACTGACCGTTCCCGCCGGGAGGAACCGAAGTTGCTCGTCGGACAGTGCGCTCGATGCGGAACGCCCGCCACGTTGGGATGCACCGTGTGCGGCCGGACCTTCTGCCGGGATTGTCTCGACTCGGACGAGCGGACCTGTTCGGACTGTCTCGATGCCCAGAAGCGCGCGAAGAGCCCGGTCGAGACCCGACCGCCGCCGTCGCGTCGGATCCACCGGGGACCTCCGCGTCCGGGTCGGATTCAGTAGTCGTATCCCGGCAGGACGAGCGGTCCCTTCGGGGAGGCGCGACCGAGCGCGACCAGGACCACCCCGAACCCGCCCGCGAACAGCCCGAAGGCGAACGTGGCCCAAGCGTACGACCCGAGGGACGAGGTGAACTCGTGGCCGGCGACCGTCATCCCGCCGCTCCCCGCAAGGTAGTGAAGGAGGAGGTTGACCACGACGGCGAGCCCCCAGCCGACGGCGATCAGGACCCCCCCTGCCAGGAAGTAACCGACCCGTTCGTCGCCTCCCGGGTCCAGCGGCGGGACCGCCGGGGTCTCCTGGATGTCGACCACGAGAGGCCCACTCCCGTTCCCCGTAAAGGGGTTTTCGCTCGGGAGCGAGCGGAGGACGCCGGAGCGTCCCCGGTCAGGCGAGGGCGCGCAGCTTCGGCAACGCCTCGTTCGCCGCGTCCAGCGAGCGGCGGGTGTACGTCGCGAGCGCGTCCGTCTGGGCCGGTGTGAGGGAGAGCGCGGCGTGGTTCCAGTGGACCGCGAGGGTGTCGCCCACCGCGAGCCCGGGAAGGATCGCCGGGTCGAACGAAAGGGTCCGTTCGGTTTCGTGGTCGAGCGTCAGGCGTCCCTCCGACACTCCGAGCACCGGCCCGCGCACGCGGACCGAGGTGCCTTCGAGCGCCGTGACCCGGGCCCACGCCGGCCGGCAGGCCTCCATGTTCGCGAGGTTCGTCTCGACGTGGCCCGTGACCTCGCCCACGCCGACGAACGCGACGTGGAAGGCGTGGTGGGGGATTGGATGCTCGGGGAGCAGGCGGGCGAGGCGTTCCGCGGTCGACCGAGGAAGGCCTCGTCGGAGGAGCCCCTCGAGCAGGAGGCGGAAATCCTCTCGGCCGAACGCCTCCAGAAGGTCGTTCCCGACCCAGTACGCTTCCACGACCGCACGGTCGTACGGGTCGCGGCCGTGCTTCGCGGCGATCGCCTCGAGGTACGGGTTCAGGGCCTCGAAGCGGCGCAGCGCGTCCCGTGCGCGGTCGAGCTCCGCATTCTCGGTGATCGCCCGGTAGAGCACGGGCTCGGCGTCCCGCGGGCCGCAGTACTGGAGGCGGTTGGTCGCGATGCTGAACCTTGCGCAGAGGGCGACGCCGTCCATCTATCTCAGAGGAGGTCGGGTTGCGGCCGACCGAGGCGGCTCAGGAACGACCACGCCTCCCGCAGCTGGGCGAGACCGACCACGACCCCGACCCCGGCCACGACGGCGAGAACGCCGGCGGCCTGGGCGAGCGTGAACGAGCTTCCCTGGACGAGTACCGCGAGGACCCAGGTGACCGGGAACCCGAGGACGAGCGCCGAGCTCGCCACTCCGAGGTCAACCCGCTTCAGGCCCGGGTAGAAGCTCGCGACGAACGCACCCAGGAGCGCCGCGCTGATGCCGACCCACTCCCACTGCGAGCCGGAGAAGCCGACGACCGTGGCCCACTGCGTCGTGAACGAAAGGTAGCCGACGAGGAAGATCGCGCCGAACCCCATCCGGCCGAGCACCACGGTGGCCGACGGGAGGTCCCTAAGCGTCCTCTTCGAGACGGTGTACTCGGCGGCCCAGAGGACCGTCGCCGCGAGCACGTAGGCGGTCCCGTTCGTCCAGATCGGGGACGTAAGGGAGAGCATGAGGACGCTCCCGGCCAAGAGGAGCGAGGCGCCCAGGGCGACGCGCCAGTGGAACTTCTCGTGCAGGATGACGATCCCGAACACGGTCGCCCACAGGAACAGCGACCGGTAGCCGAACGAGGCGGTGGCGGCGCCGCCGGCCGCGGTGGCGATCTGGAGGCCGTAGAAGAAGAGCAGGAACGGGATCGCACCGCCGATGAGGCCGATCAGGACGAGGCGGCCCCAGTCGACCGCGCGCAGCGCGGGGGCCCGGAGCGACCGGGTGGCGAAGAAGGCGACCGGGAGGAACGCGGCGGCCACGAACACGTTGCGGATCGTGACGAAGGCGTCCGAGCTCGTCCCGTGGACCGCATAGGCGTTGACGAACGTCGAGACCCCGCTGATGAACGCGGTGGCGAGCACGAGCAGGACGCCCGGCCCGACCCAGGAACCCCGCGCGCTCATGGCGACCCTCCCACCGAGGCGGTCTCGGGTGACCCGGCGGCCGAGAGTGCGAGCTCGCGGGCGTAGGCGAGCGCTTCGCGCGCCTCCTCCTCGGGAAGCGTGCGGGTCGCGAACCCCGAGTGAACGATCACGTAGTCACCGACCTCGGCCTCGGGCGTGAACACGAGGTTCACGGACCGGACCGCGACCCCGAAGTCGACCTCCGCGAGCCGCACGTCGGGGGTCGGGGAGTCGATCCGCACGATATGTCCCGGGGTCGTCAGACACATGGAAATCCCTCCTCGGAGGCGGGGATGGGGGCCGCCCTCTTCAACCTCATGGGTCGGCTGGAGTCGCTCGTCTTCGCGCCGTCGCCCGCTTCCCAGGTCCCGTATCGTACTTCGTTCATGGTCGTTCCTCCCTCGAATCCACGTCGAGGCTTCGGAGCATCACGTTCTCCGCGTTCGGGTCGCCCCGGTCGCGGGAGGTCTCGATCTCGACCTCGGCTCCCGACAGAACCGTCCCCGTCACGGCGTGGGTCCAACGGTCCCTAAGCTCGGGGCCGGCGAGATGCGAGCGGGCCCCGACCCAGAGGCGGACCCGGGTCACTCGGGTCGCCCTCTCCCGCCGGGCGACCTCCTCGGCCTTGCGCACGACGTCCTTCAGCATCGCCTCCTCATGCATCGGGGGACCTCCGGACGGCCGGGGCCGTGGCCGGGTCCGTCTCCAGCTCGGCGAGGATGCGGTCGGTCGCTTCCTGCACGCCGCGCGCGACCGGAGGGGTGAGTTCGACCCCCATCCCGAGGTCGTCCGCTTCGATGCCGTAGACTACGAGGTGGCGCGGCAAGCATCCCAACCCCTGCGCGAGCGCCACCGCCTCGGAGAGCGAGAGCCCGTGAGTCGACGTGGTCGTCCGGAACCCGGGCATGAAGCCATCGCCCGGCTCGAGGCGGTGGACCGTTCCCGGCGCCGCTCCCGAGCGCACCGCATCGACGACGAGGACCCGGTCCGAGCCGCCCCACAGCTCGAGGAGAGCGATCCCTTCGGACGCACACTCCTCGACCCGCGCCTTCCCCGCGAGGCGGGGACGGAGCGCCCGAGCCACCTCGAGCCCCGAGCGGTCGTCGCCCCGGTGGTCGTTCCCGAGCCCGATCACGAGGGGGAGCGGCCCCGGACGCGCGCGGTTCGAGGGGGTGGGTTCGCTCATCCTCCGGGTCTCAGTGCCGTTCGAGTTCGAGCTTCAGGAAGTGCGTCGCGCAGGAGATGCAGGGGTCGTAGTTCCGGATCGCGTGCTCGCAGGCCTCGGTGAGCGCCGGCTCGTCGAGCGCGAGCGACCGTTCGACCAGGTGCCGCAGGTCGTCCTCGATCCGCTTCTGGTTCTGGGAGGTCGGAGCGACGATCTTCGCGTCCTCGATGAGGCCTCCCGGCGCGAGGCGGTAGTGATGGTAGAGTATCCCGCGCGGCGCTTCCGTGATGGCGCCTCCCGAGCAGGCCTGCGTGACGGGGGGCGGCTCCACCCACGACGGCTCGGGGCGCTTGTACTGGTCGATGATGCGCAACGCCTCCTCGATTGCGCAGACGACCTCGACCGCCCGTACGATGATGCTACGGTACGGGTTCCGGACGACGTTCTCCAGACCGACTGCGCGGGCCAGCTGGTCGGCGCGAGGGGTCAGGTGGTCGCGGTTGAGCGCGTAGCGCGCGAGCGGACCGACGTGGTAGGAGGAGCCGCCTCCTTTGCGGACCGACTGAAGGGCGTTCGAGTACGGGGCGTGGACCTCCTCGAAGACGTCCTCCCACTGGTCGTTGCGGACCTTGATGCCACGGCTCGAGACCAGGTCGCCCTCGTTGAACGGATAGTCGTGCTCGTGGCGCAGGGAGACGAACTCGTAATCTTCCTCGATGCTGGGAAAGTCGAGGTCGGTCGCGAAGTGCACCGTGGCCTCGGCGAGCTTCATCGCTCCCTCGAGCTCGGGGCGGAACGCCCGCAGCTCCGCGACGGTCGGGGCCCGATAGAAGCCGCCGACGCGGACGTTGATCGGATGGATCTCGCGGCCCCCGAGCAGGGTCATCAACGAGTTCCCGACCTTCTTGAGCGCCAGGCCTTGCTTCACTGCGTCGGGGTAGTCCTTCGCCATGTGGATGGCGTCCGGGTACCCGAGGAAATCGGGGGCATGAAGGAGGTAGATGTGCAGGGGGTGGCTCTCGATCCACTCCCCGCAGTACAGAAGACGACGGAGCTCCCGGATCTGGCCGTCGACCTTCATCCCGAGCGCCCGCTCCATCGCGTGGCAGGAGCTCATCTGGTAGGCGACCGGGCAGATCCCGCAGATGCGGGCGGTGATGTCCGGAGCCTCGAGGTAGGAACGCCCGCGCAGGAACGCCTCGAAGAAGCGCGGCGGCTCGAAGATCTTGAGCTGAACGTCCTCGACGCGGTCGTCTTGGATGCGGACCTTGAGGGCTCCCTCGCCTTCCACACGGGCGAGGTAGTCCACGGTGATCGTCCGCTCGGTCATGGGGCCTTCGCCTCCGCGATGACCGCCTCGCTCGCCGCCTTGAAGGCGGGGGCGTTCGCGTTGAACGTCCGCAGGAGGCGCTGAATGGCCGGCGGAGCCATACCGAGGGTCTTGAGCTCGGCCACGAGCGAGTTCGTGTTCGGGGTTCCCTGCGGCCCGAAGCACCCGTAGCAGCCCCGGTTGAACGCGGGGCAGATCGCCCCGCAGCCGGCCTGCGTGATCGGGCCCAGGCACGGCGTTCCGTGGGAGACCATGACGCAGACGGTGCCGCGCCGCTTGCACTCGATGCAGACGCTCTCGTTCGGGAGGTTCGGCGCGCGGCCCTGGAGGAACGCGCTCAGGGCCTCGAGGAGCTGGACCTTGCTGATCGGGCATCCCCGGAGCTCGAAGTCGACGGGGACGTGGTCGGCGATCCCCGTGGACGTCGCGAGGCTCGAGATGTATTCGGGCCGCGCGTAGACGACGCGGCGGTACTCCTCCACGTCGGCGAAGTTCTTCAGCGCCTGGATCCCTCCCGACGTCGCGCACGCGCCAATCGTCACGAGAGCCTTCGACTGCGCCCGGATCTCCTTGATCCGCTGCGCGTCGTGCGCCGTCGTCACCGACCCCTCGACCAGGGAGAGGTCGTAGGGGCCCTCGAGGACCGCGCTCGAAGCCTCTCGGAAGTCGCCGATGTCGACCGCGCCCGCGACCGCGAGGAGCTCGTCCTCGCAGTCGAGGATCGAGAGCTGGCAGCCGTCGCACGAGGCGAACTTGAAGACGCCCAGACGGGGCTTGCGGGCCTCCGGCATCGTCCCTAGACCTCCTTGACGGCGAGCAGCGGCGCGAGCGTCTTGTAGGGGAGCACCGGGCCGTCCCGACAGACGAACGACGGACCGTATTGGCAGTGACCGCAGAATCCGAGAGCGCACTTCATGTTCCTCTCCATCGAGAGCCAGATCGCTTCCGGAGGCACCCCCCGTTGGACCAGCGCCTGAGCGGTGAACTTCATCATGATCTCGGGACCGCAGACGAACGCGGTCGTGTTGGAGGCGTCGAACCGAGCGTCCGGGATCCTCACCGTGACGACGCCGACATCCCCGTTCCAGTCGCGGCCCGCCGCGTCCACCGTGATCTGGATCCGCAGGTCGTTCCGCTGGACCCAGGCCCGCACCTCATCGGCGAACACCAGGTCCTTCGGAGTGCGGGCGCCGTAGATGATCTCCACCCGGCCGAACGACTCTCGGTGCCGGAAGATCTCGTAGAGCGTCGGTCGCAGCGGGGGAAGCCCGAGGCCCCCGGCCACGACAACGACATCGCGGCCCCGAGCCGAATCGAGGGGCCACCCCTGACCGTAGGGTCCTCGAATGCCGACGACCGCCCCGGGAGTCAGGGCGGCGAGCGCGTTCGTGACCTTTCCGACCGCACGGACCGTGTGGACGAGCTCTTCGGGATGGGCCGGGTCACCGCTGATCGAGATCGCCGACTCTCCTACGCCGAAGACGTAGACCATGTTGAACTGGCCTCCCTTGAAGGAGAGGCGGTCCCCCGTCCGGTGGGGCGCCAACCGCAGCGTGACGGTGTCGGGCGTCTCCTGGGTCCGGTCGCGGACGACGAACGGCCGCGGAGCGTAGGGGTGCCCGCCGGCGCTCCCCGCCCCGTGCGAATGTCCCTCGCGAGAGAGCGCGTCAGTGGCCATGGATGTCCAGGAGCTGGACCCGGGTGTTCTCGAGTCGGTCGGCGATCACCGGCAAGAGCTTCATCAGGAAATGGTAGCCGAACGCCGGGTGGGCGGCGAGGGCGTACCGGGCCGCGGCGGCGTTGATGGCGACGACCTTGGTCGGCTTGCTGGCCCGCGCATCGAACCGCCACCGATAGGGGGCGACGAGCCACGACCATCCGAGGATCTCTCCTCGCTCGATCGTCTCGACCGTGATGCCGGGGCGGTCGGTGCCCCCGACCTCGAGAGCGATCTTCCCTTCGAGCACCAGGAAGAACTCCTCGGCGGGTTTCCCTTCGTGCACCAGCATCTCGCCGACGTCGTAGGACCTCTCCTCGGCCTTCGAGACCATCGCATGGACGAGGGTCGGGTCGATCCCGACGAAGAACGGGTGGCGCAGGACGCGGTCGGCGATTGCTTCGCTTGCGGTTGCGGTCATTTCTTTCCCTCCGAGGTCGCCGGGGTAGGCGGAACCGTCCGGATCGCCGCGACCTCTTCCGTGAGGTCGATCCCGACGGGGCACCAGGTGATGCAGCGGCCGCAGCCGACGCATCCCGAGGTGCCGAACTGATCGTGCCAGCTGGCGAGCTTGTGCGTGAGCCATTGGCGGTACCGGGACAGGTTCGTCTTCCGGACCGCCTGGCCGTGCATCTCCGTGAGCCCCAGGTTGAAGCAAGAGTCCCAACGCCGCCAGCGCTCGACCTTCTCGACCGCGAGGTCGGGGACCTCCTCCTGGTTGCTGCAGAAGCAGGTCGGGCAGACCATCGTGCAGTTGGTGCACGAAAGGCACCGCCGCGCGACGATCTCCCACCGGGGGTGCTCGAGGTTGTTCAGGAGGAGGTCGTGGATCCCTTCCGTGTCGAGCGTCCGGCCCATCGAGGCGGCCGCGTGTGCAACGATCGTCTCGGCCTTCGCCGGGTCGTCCGCCGCGGGAGCCTTGAGCGGGACGTCCGGGAGCACGGCCGCCCCTTCGGGCGAGCCGACCTCGACGAGGAAGTAGTGACGCTGGGCCTCGAGGACCTCCGTGACGATCAGGTCCGCCCCCTGCCGGACCCCCGGACCCGTCCCCATGGAGACGCAGAAGCAAGTCCCTCTCGCCTGGCCGCACTGGACGGCGACCCGCAGGATCCGCCGGCGTCGCGCGGCGTACCCCGGGTCGACGGCCGGTCCGCCCAGGAACACGCGGTCCTGCACGGCGACGGCGGCGAGCTCGCAGGCCCGCATCCCGAGGAAGGCGAGCGGAGGCCCGTCGGTCGCTTCGGGAGCCACGACGAAGGAGGCTCCGTCCCGGGTGGCGGTCCACAGCCGCTCGTGGGCGGGATAGAGGAACTTCTTCCAGGAGAACGGTCCGACCGTGTAGCCGAAGAGCGCTTCGTCCTGCCGGCGCTCCAGGCGGTACTTTCCGGCCTCCTGACGGTCGGTCCAGCCGACCGGTAGGTCGTCGACGCCCGAGAGCTGGTCGTAGACGATCGCCCCGTCGCGAACGGTCGGTCCCACCACCTGGTACCCCTTCGCGTGCAGGGCACGGAAGAGGGAAGGGAAGTCGTGCCGCTCGAGGACCCGACGATCACCGACCTTCAGTGGATCCATGGTATCGCTCAGGAGGGCGAACGGGCTCCCATGTCGCGGCGAGATACGCCCGGGTCGTAATCTTCCTGTCGATGACCTGCCCGACCCCGGTCGACCGGCACGCGTGCTCGACGAGAGCTCAACGCCGTCCCCGGCGGGGACGTAGCGCAGGGGCGGATGAACGAGCGGTCAAACGACCTTGACGTGGTCACCCCGCCCGACCGGAACGTCTTTGATGGCCGCCCCCGCCGGGGGATCGGCTCGGCCGCGGTCCGACCACAACGGAGCGAGGTGTTACGTTTTTATATAAGTGATAACCAATTATTATGGTAATCCATTGAGGTGGACCGATGACGAGCGAGATCCAGAAGAGAGAGAGCCCCGCCGACCCATGGACCGAGATCGACCGCGCCTTTGACGCGATGCGGCGCCGTTTCGCCGAGTCGTTCGGAATCCTTCCCCTCGGGCCGTTCGACACCGAGAGCGGCCTCCGCTCCCCTCGCACGGACGTCACCGACACGGGAACGTCCTACCGTGTGGTCGCCGAGATCCCGGGGATCCCGAAGGAGAAGCTGAACGTCCGCGTGCGCGGCACAACGGTCGAGATCCGCGGCGAGAGCGGGACCGACACCGAGGAGAAGGACGAGCATTATCTCCGCCGCGAGCGGACGTACTCGGGCTACTATCGGACCCTCGAGCTTCCCGAACCCGTGGTCGCGACCGAGGCCCGCGCAAAGGTCGTGGACGGCGTTCTCGAACTCGAGCTGCCGAAGCAGAACCCCACCCCTTCCGACGAAGAGGTCAAGGTCTCCGTCTCGTAGGTCGGCGACCTCCCCCGCCCCGGGAGACCGCCCGGGGCCCCCGTCTTCGGGGTCAACCGAACCCGGGGATCGACTTTCCGTCGCGCCCCGTTCCGGGGCGAAGGGGCGCCTTGCGAAGCTCCTTCGGGCACTCCACCAACCGCACGAGCGGCGCGGACTGGACGATGTACGCCGGCAGACCCGTGTTCGGGTCGTTCCCGGCCCTCAGGATGTTCATGATCTCGAGGCGGATCTCGACGACCGAGCCGTCCTTGAGCTTGAGGCGGACCTTTCCGTCCCCCTCGAGGATCGAGTAATCGACGATCTCGGCGTTCGAGAGGTCGGGCGGGGGCGCCCCCGGGGCTCCCATCATCGGGCGCCCCGCGCGGCGATGCGCGCCTTGAGGAGCGCGCGCGGGTCTTCGCCGCCGACCGTGACGCCGAGGGAGACGCAGCTGCCGATCACCTGGTTCATCTTCTCCTCCATCGACCGTCCGTGAAGATCGTCCCCTTTCGCCTCGGCAATCCGCTTCACCGCGTCCAAGGAGACGTCGCCGACGACCTCGGTCTTCGGCTTTCCCGAGCCCTTCTCCTTCTTCGCTTCCTTGAGCAGGAGCGCCGCGACGGGCGGACGGCCGACCACCAGCGTGAACTCCCGGGTGTTCGGGTCGACGCGGACGATCACCGGGACGCGCATCCCGGCGAACTCCTTCGTCTGCTCGTTGATCTTCGCGACGACCTGACCGACGTTGACGCCGAGGGGGCCAAGCGCGGAGCCGAGCGTGGCGCCCGCCGCCGCCTTGCCGCCTTCGACGAGGATGCTCACTTCAATTGCCACTCTTCCCGCCTCCTCTCTCGAGCATGCGCACGTGGTCGCCGCGAACGGTGACCGGGATCGGAACGACCGCTTCGATGAGCTCGACCGTGATCTCCTCCTTCGCCTGGTCGATCTTCTTCACGCGGGCCTTCTCTCCCTTGAACGGCCCCGAGATGAGCTCGACGATGGCCCCCTCGACGAACCCTTCGACCGTGATCTTGGGCACGAGGAGCGGCTCGACCTCCTTCAAGGTCGTCTCGCCCTCGACGAGACCGCGCGCCTTGCGGATCCCCTTCAGCATCTCCCGGACGCCCTCGAAGCTCATCCCCTCGGCGAAGACGTAGCCGCGGAGCGACGACGGGACGAGGAGCGAGAAGACGACGTCCGGCTTCTCCTCGGCCCGGGCGAGCAGCGTGTCG
>DASWZL010000044.1:0-15042 GCA_036404475.1 Thermoplasmata archaeon | reverse complement strand
GCGCGATCGTCGAGGTCGACCACCTCGCCGCCCCCCGGGCGCGGGCGGCCTGGAGCGCGGGACCCGCCGGACCGAACGAGGTCGGGCTCGTGCCGCGACGGACGTGGGGCACCCTCGTGGGAGCCAAGGCGTGGCTCCGCGGACGTCCCCCCCAGGGCTAACGGTAGAATCGGCTCGGCGGAACCTAACCTGCACCGGGGTCGGGTCGACACCCGATCAGGAAAGGGCGAACGAATAGACGCCGACCACGAGGTGGAACGCACTGATCTTCGCGGCGGGCACCGTGAGCGTGACCGTGCCGGGCGAGCCGCCCGGAATGTAGATCGTGTTGGCGAGCGTGGCGCAGCTCGTGGGGAGGCACGACACGAACGACTTGAGCGCCGGGACGGACAGGAAGTAGGCGGCCCAGGCCGCCGCGTACGGGGTCGTGATCGTGGCCGTGACGGGGGTACCGCTCTTCAAGGAGAACCCGCCCGCCGGGACCGTGAGGGGTACCACCGAGAGGAGACGAAGGCTCACGTCCGCGGTTCCGACGCCCGCCTCGGTGTTCACCGTGTTGTTCAAGAACTGGGGCAGGAAGATCGTGAGCACCCCGCTCACATTGGTGATGCTCGGCGTCGAGATGAAGACCGGAATGCCCCCCGACTGCGCGTAGACGACGGCGCCTTGCTCGTAGGCGACTTCGCCGGAGGTAGCGTACGTGTTGCGGAGGTGCACCACGAAACCGGCCCCCGCGCAGAACGACGTGCCGCACGACGTGCTTCGGGTCGAGTACGAAACGCCGAACGAGGACGCCGAAGGACCCGTGAGGGTGAAGCTGACGGTGAACAGGGACCGGTTGGCGAGCGGAGTGATCGTCGACGGGTCCTGACCCGCGAACGGTGGCGCTCCGGCCGAACCGAGGGTGACCGGTCCGGAGATCTGAGCGCCGACCACTCCCTGCTGAGCGGCCTCCTGCAGGACCCCGCCCAGTTGAGCAACCTGGTTCTCCACCATCACCTCGTGCTGGAGGTCGTTCTGCCCCATCGTGTTCGGCAAGGTCGTCGTGATGTAGTTCGCGATGAACGTGACGACGAGGAGGAGGCCGAGGATCGTGGCCACCGCCGACACCTGGGCCCGGCGGGACCGAAGACGCCACGCCCTTCGACCCGTTCGGGCGGTCCGTCGGGGCGGTCGAACGACGTGCGCCCCCGCCGACCGATGATCGTGCGGCATAGGAATCGCGAACCCCCGTCCTCGCCTTAGGAACGATGATTTTAGCCGGGGATGGCGTATTAATACTTGCGCTGGGCCGGCCTGGGTCGACCCAGGGGGTAGACCTGCAGGGTAGGCCCGCCTCCGCGAATCTTATCTCTTAGCCTTCCTCCCCGTCCCGGGTACGGCGGGTGACGGCCGAACAGGCGTCTCGGACCCGTGTTGAGCGGGCGCTCCTGTCCGTCGATGACAAGTCGGGCCTCCTCGCGTTCGCTCGCGGGCTCGCCGAGCTCGGCGTCGAACTATGGGCGACGGGAGGGACCCGTCGGTCGCTCACCGAGGAGCACGTCCCGGTGCGTCCGGCCGAGGAGCTCACCGGGATCGCCGCCTGGTTCGGGGGACGCGTCAAGACCCTGCACCCGGGACTCCTCGGGGGCATTCTCGCCCCTCGGACCGAGGACGGTCGCAAGGAGCTCGCCGAGCGAGGCCTCCTCCCGTTCGACCTCGTGACCGTCAACTTCTACCCGTTCGAACGCCACCTGGCCGAGCACCCGGGCGCCGACGATCTCGAGGAGTTCGTCGACATCGGCGGGGTGACGCTCGCGCGGGCCGCCGCCAAGAACCACGCCTGGGTCACGGTCGTCTCCGACCCTTCGGAGTACGACGCGCTGCTCGCGGAGCTCCGCTCCCACGGGGGCACGGTCGGTGCGGAGACGAGGCGCCAGCTCGCCGTACGGGCCTTCGAGCGATGCACGACGTACGATGCGGCGATCGCCCGGGGGCTCGGGCGCGCGGCCGGGCCCGCGGAACTCTTCCCAGAAGAGGTGGTCTTCCGTCGAGTACCGGTCCGTCTTCGCTACGGCGAGAACCCGCACCAGAAAGCCGCGGTCTACGGTGCCGCTTCTCCCCCCGGGGCCGGCCTCGCTCCGAGACCGTTCACCGTGCTGAAGGGGGATGGGCTCTCGTTCACCAACCTCCTCGACCTCGACACCGCCCTCTCGACCGTCGGCGAGTTCGAGGCCCCGGCCGCGGCCGTCGTGAAGCACGCCACCCCCTGCGGCGTCGCTTCGGGGGCGACGCTCACGGAAGCGCTCGAGAAGGCGATTGCGACCGACCCGGTCGCTCGGTACGGCTGTGCGGTCGCCGTCAACCGACCGTTCGGGCCGGACGACCCGGCCACTTTCAAAGGGGTCTTCGTCGACCTGCTCGCCGCTCCCGAGTTCCACCCGACGGCGCTCGAGGCGCTCGGACGGAGAGCGAAGGTCAAGCTGGTCCGGACCGTTCCTCCGACCCCCGAACCGGGCCGTTGGGAGGCGAAGAGCTCCCTCGGTCGCCTTCTGCTCCAGGAGGTGGACGTCCGGCAGCTGCTCCCCACCGAGCTCAAGCACGTCACCGGGCCCGAGGCCTCCGCGGAGCAGCTGCGAGCGTTCGACTTCGCCTGGCGCGTCGTCCGTCACGCCAAGTCGAACGCGATCGTCCTCGTGCAGGGGTCGTCGACCGTCGGGATCGGCTCCGGTCAACCGACGCGCGTCAAGGCAGCCCAGCTCGCGTGCGAGGTCGCCGGCGACCGGGCGAAGGGCTCGGTGCTCGCCTCGGACGCGTTCTTCCCGTTCTCGGACGGGGTCGAGGTCGCGGGACGCGCCGGCGTCGCCGCCATCCTCCAGCCGGGCGGGAGCCTCCGGGACCCCGAAGTGGTGGCGGCCGCGGAGCGGTTCGGGATCTCGATGTACTTCACGGGCTGGCGCGTGTTCCGCCACTAAAGCGCGCCTTCGAGAAGTACCTCCGCACGCTCTGGCGGAACGCAACGAGGTCCACCGCCCCGACCTCCCGGCCCTTCTCCTGCCCGGCCTCGACGAAGACGTACGTCGGGATCATGTGGATCCCGTACGAGCGCGTGACGAGCGCCGCCTCATCGACGTTCACCTTCGCGAACTTGACGCGGCCGGCGAGCTGCGCGCTCAGGTCCCGGAGCAGTGGCTCCGCGACCCGGCACGGGGTGCACCAATCCGCGTAGAAGTCGACGACGACGGGAAGCGACGAACGGATGACCTCGCGCTCGAACGTCGCGTCCGTGACCCGAACCGGTTCCGCTCGCCCGCCCACGATGGGCCTTCGAACTCCCGCTCCGCTTTAAGTCTCCGCTCCGTCCCGAGTTCGAGGTCCGTGCGTTCCGCTCCGACTGCCGTGGCGCCGCTCCCGGCCGCGCTCGCGACCGCCCTCCTCCGATGGTACCGTCTCCACCGTCGAGCGCTGCCGTGGCGCCACGACCGGGACCCGTACCGGGTCTGGGTCGCGGAGGTCCTCCTCCAGCAGACGCGCGTCGCGCAAGCGGCCCCGTACTTCGAGCGGTTCGTGAGAACGTTCCCCACGGTCGACGCCCTCGCGCAGGCCCCCATCGGCCGGGTCCTGAAGGCCTGGCAGGGCGCCGGCTACTATGCCCGTGCCCACCACCTGCACGCGGCGGCTCGCCAACTCGTGCGGGAGCGGGAAGGTCGGTTCCCCTCCACCGTCCGCGAGCTCGAGACCCTTCCGGGCGTCGGCCCGTACACCGCCCGAGCCGTCGCGGCGATCGCGTTCGGCCGCCCCGTCGTCGCGCTCGAAGCGAACGCTCTGCGGGTCGCGGCCCGCTGGACCCGCGAGGAAGGGGACCTGCAGGACCCGCTCGTCCGCGCTCGCCTCGAGGAGGCCCTCGCTTCGATCCTGCCCCGGACGAACGCCGGCACGTTCAACGAGGCGGTCATGGAGCTTGGGGAAACGGTCTGTCGGCCGGCCCGACCGGCCTGCCCGAAGTGCCCGGCCGCGTTCGCGTGCCGTGCGCATCGCGAGCTCGAGGACCCGGGGGCGCTACCTAGGCGCGCGGTCCGCAGCCGCCGACCGCATGTCCGGGCCGCGGTCGTCGTCCTGGCCGACCGCGGTCGGTGGCTCGTTCAGCGGCGACCGCCGTCCGGTCTCCTCCCGGGTCTCTGGGAGTTTCCGGGCGGCCGTGTCGAGCCCGGCGAGCGGCCCGAGACCGCGGCCCGGCGGGAGCTCCGGGAGGAGACGGGCCTTTACGTCCGCCACCTCTTCCCGCTCGGGACCGTCCGGCACGCCTACAGCCACTTCACGGTGGAGCTGCACGCCTTCGCCGGCCGCCCCCGGGGGAGCTCCGGAGCGGGGACGGGGGCCGACCGGCGCTGGGTGACCCGGTCCGAGCTCGACCGCCTTCCCGTTCCCAAAGCGACCGAGAAGGTCGCCGCGCTGGCCGAGAAGGGGTCGGATAGAGCTTCCCGGGGTTCAGGATTCCGTCCGGGTCGCACGCCCGTTTCACGGCCCAGAGGAGCTCGACCGCGCTCGCGCCGAGCTCTTCGGTCAGGAACGACCGTTTCAGCCGCCCGACCCCGTGCTCCGCGCTGATCGTTCCCCCGAGGGAACGCGAGGCGTGCAGCACGGCGGCGCGGATCCGCTCGGCGGCCGACGTGGAGGGGTCGACCGCGTAGTTCGGGTGGAGGCTTCCCTCCCCGAGGTGGCCGAACAGGAAGAACGGGACCCTCTCCTCACGGGCGATCCGCTCCAGCTCGGCGACGAGGGCGTCCACGCGGGCCAGGGGGACCGCGACGTCCTCCCGAACGTATTGGCCGTACCGCTCGAGGAGCACGTCGCCGCTCGCCCCTCGGAGGGTCCAGAGCTCGTCCGCGTCCTCGAAGACCGTGAACCCGTCGGCTGACCCCATCTCCCCCAGCGCCCCGCGCAGTCGTGCGAGCCTGCGCTCGGCCTCTTCGGGACCCCCCGCCTCCACTTCGAGCAGGAGCAGCGGGGAGTCTCGCGGCCAACGGGCCGTTCGTCGTTCGGCGAGGACCGCGGCCGACCCCCGGTCGAGGTACTCCACGGCGGAAAGCCCGCTATCGGGGATCCGGGAGAGACGGGCGACCAGGGGGCCGAGGGAGGCGGTTCGCGGGACCGGGACGATCACACCGTGTCGCACGGCCGGCACGGGCGCCAGTCGGACCGTGACCTCGGTCGCGATCCCCAGGGTACCCTCGCTGCCGACGAACAACTGGAGGAGGTCCGGTCCGACGGAGCGCTTGGCGACCCGGGAGCCGAGACGGACCCGGGACCCCGTACCGAGGACCGCTTCGACCTCACGGACCCAGGCGCGCGTCGGGCCGTAGCGGAACGACCGCATGCCCGAGGCGTTCGTCCCGACGTTCCCGCCGATGGTCGAGAGCGTCCACGACCCCGGGTTGGGCGGAAAGAACAGCCCGTGCGGAAGGAGGGCTCGCTGGAGGTCCCGGTTCACCAGGCCCGGCTCGGCCCGGGCCCAGAGACCGTCGGGGTCCACCTCGAGCACGTGGGACCATCCGGAAAGGTCGACGACGACCCCCCCGTCGGGGGGCACCGATTCCCCGCCGAGGGAGGTACCCCCGCCCCGGGGCACGAGCGGGGTGTGGGTACGGCGCGCCCACCGGACCAGCTCCACGACGTCGTCCGGGTCGGCCGGGGCCACCACCGCGAGCGGACGGCCGGTGAGGTGGGACGCGTCGTGCCGGAACGGGGCGATGCCGGCCACGTCGGTCGTGAGGCGACCCCGAATCGCCGCCCGGAGGGACCGGGTCGCATCCGCCGGCACGGAAGGACGAATCCGCGACACGGCCTACCGCTCGCGAACCGGAGGGCTCAGGGCAGCGGGGATGGGGTCCCGACGGTGTCCACCGCTTGGACGAAGTCGTGGATCCCGAACGGACGGACGAGGATCGCTTGCGCGCCCGCCTGACGGGCGCGGGCCTCGAGCGCCGGGTCGGCGCGAGGGAGGATAACGATAGCGTGGAGTTCGGGGCGACCCTGGAGGACGATCGAGAGGTCCTCCGCCCACCGATCGCCCTTGTCGGTCCCGGCGTCCAGGACGAGGACCTTGGTCTCGGGTGAGGGGGGCAGGCGGTCGAGCCCCTCCCGCGTGGGGGCTTCCAGGAGGACCCGGTGGCGGTGGAGGCGCAGAAGGCCGCGCAGCAGTAGCCGTGTGTCCTCGCTCCCCCCGAGAAGGATCGCGGGGGCGGTGTTGGGAGGGGGGGACACCGGCGAGGCCGTCGACCCCCCGGCGGCCTTTTCGGATGCGGTCTGTAAGGCGTGAATGTTCGACACCCCTTGGGCGGACCCGGGCCGACCCGACAACCTCTAGCCGCGCTTCCTAAAAGAGCTAACCGCAACCACTCGGATTGGGCTGGGTGAGCTGGAAAACGCGCTCATCGCCCACCTTCCGGCCCCCCGGATAACTATATAGTCTCTCGTGGTTGTACATTCCTTGGCCTCGGGCATCGGCGGCAGCGTCTCTTGGTGGCACCGTCCAAGAGGCCAGGGGTCGCCCCGCCGGTGCCTCCCTTGTTCCGTGCGTGTGGAGCGATAGGTTCTTTGTACGGGACGGTGGAGGGCGCGCGATGGTCGCCTTCTTCGGCCCTTCGCAGCAAGACCTCGAGCGCCTTCGATCCACCGTACAATCCCTCGGGACCACGAGCGTCCCCGGCCTGGCCGCCGCCCTGTCGATACGGGAACGAAAGGCCGAGAAGCTCCTCGCGCACGAGCTCGCTCGACCGGACAGTCCGATCGTCTACGAACCGAGCCGACGGGTGGTCCGTTGGGCGGTTCCGGTCCCGACGCCTCCGGCGGCCGACCCCACCCCGAGCGCGCCTCCTCTGCCCGAGCCCCCGCACGCTCCCCGGGCTCCTGCGCCCGTGTTCACGCCGGTCGGTCTCAAGACGCTCTGTCCTCACTGCCACGTCGCCTTGCAGTCGACGGGGACCGAGAGCCTCGCGGTCTGCCCGCAATGCGGCCGGCTCTCTTCGACCCGGGAGGGACACACCGCAGACCCGACCCTGGCGGTGGCCCCACCCCCGCTCCCCACCACCGGGAGCGCCGGGCCGGCGAGCCTCGATGACCGTCGGTCGCAGGAGATGTTCGCCGCGTACGTCAGCGCGAAGCCTATCCCGTGCCCGAAGTGCCGGACCCCGCTGCGCCACCGGGCCCTGAGCGAGTACGTCTGCCCGAGCTGCGGCCAGAGCGTCCGGTTCCCGAAGGCCATGGAGCCGCGGACCCCTCCCGTTGCGGCCCCTCCGGCCTAGAACCGAACTAGGGCCTGAACCTCTCGCGGACGAGCGCTCGTGTCCCGACCGGGCGTGGCCCGTTCCCGACTAGGCGGAGACCGGCACGACGAGCTCGCCCCCGGACTTCTGCATCGAGGGCTGCCGCTTCGTCTTCGCGCCCTTCGTCTGCCAGAAGATCTCCGCGAACTCCTGGACGAGCTTGAGGAGCTCCTGGGCATCGGCGAGATTGGTCCCCTGCCGGGCTTTGGAGGCCTGCTTGAGGACCTTCCAGACGAGTTCGTGGGTCTGCGGGAACTGCTTCGTGTGGTCCGGAGTGAAGTAGTCGCCCCAGATGACGCGGACCTCCTGCTTCACCTTCTCGGCGTGCTGCTCCTTGACCGTGGTGTAGCGGGACATCTTGGAGAGGTAGGCGGACCGCTCCTCGGGCTTCGCGTCGGGGCCGGGATGCGCGAGCTCTCCGATCAGCTGGTCCATCCGGAGGACGGTGAGCGCCGCGATCTGCGCCTCGTGCGGGTCGTAAATACCGCAAGGGATGTCGCAGTGCGCGTAGACCGCGCGGGGGGGGTTCACGGCGTCCAACAGGCGTTCCACCAATCCGAGGGAAGGGCTGCTCGTGGGCATGCCCCCGCGAGTCCTAGGGGTGGATAAGGATGCCGGAGCCGCCGGAGGGGAGTACGGCCCTCTCGTCTGAGCCCCCGCCCTCGCGGTTCCGTCGTTGGTGGAGTCGCCGGGTCGTGGTACGGGACGAGAGCATGCTCCCGACGCTGCGGCCCGGGGACCGGTTGCTGGTCGACCGGCGCGCCTACCGGGACCGCCCTCCTCGGGTCGGGGAGGTCGTGGTCCTCGTGGACCCCGAGGACGCGAAGCGATGGCTCCTCAAGCGCGTGGCGCAGGTCGACGCTTCAGCCGGGTCGATCGAGGTCCGGGGAGACGCGACGGAGGTGGCCCGCGACAGCCGACGGTTCGGGCCCGTGCCGACGCGCTCGGTCGTCGGTCGGGTCTATCGCTGCTATTTCCCGGCCGATCGGCGCCGGGAGCTCTAGCCTCGCGACCCGCGGATGAAAACCCTTAAGCGATAGGGCATTTCCCCACATCGATGGCCGCCGCTACCGCGGTGTGGGTCGTGGTCGTGATCGGGGTCGCCGCCGCCGTCGGCGGGGTCGGGTTCCTCGCGGGCTACGAGTACCGAGGTTCCCCGGCCGCTTCCCCCGGGACGGTCGAGAACTCGACGCTGTCGGTGCTGGGGGCCGGAACGCTCGATACGCTCTTCCCTCAGGTCGCGAACGCGCTCGCGAACGAAACGCCGGGGGTCACCGCTCCCTCCGCCGCCCAGACGTACGAAGGGTCGATCGACATTACGACCGCCATCACGTCCCTCGGCGCGAAGGCCGACGTCGCCGCGGTCGCCGACTACCGGCTCATCCCCCAGATGCTCGAGCCCACCTACGCGAGCTACGAGGTCGTGTTCGGCACCACGCCCGAAGTGCTCGCGTACAACCCGAACATCGCGGCGTTCGACGGGATCAACTCCACGAACTGGGCCTCGAAGCTGATCGCCGACGTCACCACACCCGGCAACGCGCCGCTCGGGGTCTGGAACGCTTCGACCGACCCGAACGGCTACAACGAGGTCTTCAGCATGATGCTCGAGGGAATGCTCTACGACGGCGGCAACATCTCCGCCGTCTACGCGCACTTCTACAGCGGAGCCCCGGGGAGCCTCGCGGTGCCGAACCCGACGACCACCCGGATCGAGCACGAATCCCAGGCCGCCTCCCTCGTCTCCATGGGCGTCGTCTCGGCCGTGATCACCTACCGCTCCTACGCGGTCGTGAACCACATGTCGTTCGTCTCGCTCGACCCGGTCGTCGGGCTCCTCGCCAACAACTCCGCGGCGCTCGCCGATTACGCCAAACTTTCCACGATGATCATGACCTCCAGCGGAGGCACGGCGAAGGTCGTCCCCGCCCCCGTGATGTTCGCCGTCACCGTGCCTTCGAACGCCCCGAGCGCGGGCCTCGGGGCGGCGTTCCTCCACCTGCTACTGTCTCCGCAGGGCGCCGCGATCCTCTCCGAGGGAGGCGCCTTCACGCCGATCTTCCCCGGATGGGTCGATGCCCCGGCGTCGGTCCCGTCGGTGCTCGCCCCCGACGTGACGCCCTTGCCGTCCTGGGCCAGCGCGTTGCTGACATGAGCCTGGGGTCCGCGCCCCCCCACCGACGCCGCTGGCACACCGGGCCGTACTGGCTCGCGCTCCAGCTGGTGCTCTCGGGCTCGCTGCTCCTGCTCTTCCTGCTCCCGATCGTCGCGCTGTTCACCTATGCCCCCCCGGGGCGGATCCTAGCCGCGGCGACCAACCCGGCCGTGACCGCGGCGCTCTATCTCACGTTCTTCGCCTCCGGCATCGCGGTGCTCGCCGCGGTGCTCTTCGCGATCCCGCTCGGGTACCTCCTCGCCCGTCGGGCGTTCCGGGGCCGGAGCGTTGTCGAGTCGGTCGTCGCGTTGCCGGTCGTGGTTCCCCACCTCCTGGTCGGGGTCGGGCTGTTCTTCCTGATCCTCCCGGGGAGCCCCCTCTACCGGTTCACGACCGCGATCGGCTTCCCCATCTACGACACGATCTGGGGCGTCGTCCTCGTGATGGTGTTCGTCAGCGCCCCCTATACGGTCCTCGCCGCGGACCTCTCCTTTCGCGCGGTCGATGCTCGGGTCCTCGAGGCCGCCCGGTCGCTCGGCGCCGGCCCGGCGACGGCGTTCCTGACCGTGACCCTGCCCCTCGCGGCGCGGGGGATTGTCGCGGGCCTCCTTCTCACCTGGGCGCGGGCGGTGAGCGAGATCGGCGGGATCCTCATCCTCGCCTACGCGGTCTATCCCGGTGGACCGTACAGCGGGCCCGTCACCTCGACGCTCTCGGTCTACGTGTACAACCTCTTCCAGACGGGGGACCTCGCCGACGCCGCGGCGGTGAGCTCGCTCTTCCTCCTGATCGCGTTCGTGCTGTTCTTCCTCGTTCGGCTCGGCGAGCGCTCCGGCTGGGTCCCGTGGCACCGGGGGGAACTCCTCCCATGAACGGCTGGTCGGTCGAGGGGCTGGTCTCGCAGGTCGACGGCTTCCGCCTCGGGCCGGTCGACCTGGAGCTCGCCCCCGGGCGCGTGGTCGCGGTGCTCGGAAGCTCCGGAGCCGGCAAGACCACCCTCCTCCGCACGCTCGCCGGTTTCCTACCGGCCCGGGCGGGCCGCATCGTGCGCGACGGCGTCGACCTCACCGACCGGCCGCCCGAGGAGCGGGGCCTCGGCTACGTGCCGCAGGGTCTCGGCCTGTTCCCGCACCGCACCGTCGAGCGGAACGTGAGCTATCCGCTCGAGGTCCGGGGCCGGACGGATGCCCTCGCGCGCAGCCGGGCGCTCCTCGCCCGGTTCGGCCTGACGGAGCTCGCCCACCGCCACCCCGCGCGGTTGAGCGGCGGGGAGCTCGAGCGGGTGGCCCTCGCCCGCGCCCTCGCCGGCGAGCCCGACCTAGTGCTGTGGGACGAGCCCTGGCAGGCGCTCGATGTCGAGGCGCGCCACGAGCTCGGTCGAGTGCTCGAGGAGCTGCGGGAGACCGACCGGGTCCCGGTCGTGGTCGTCACGCACGACCCGTCGCTCGCCTTCTCCGTCGCCGATTCGTTCCTCGTCCTGCGCGCCGGGAAGGTCGGGCTCCGGGGCGACGCCGCGACGCTCCTCGCGCACCCGTCCGACGCGTTCACGGCGCGGTTCGTGGGGTTCGAGAACGTCTACGACCGGACGGCGCTCGAGCGCGGCCGACCGGGTTCGCTCGCCTCCTGGCTCTCGGGACGCGCCGGAACGGACGGCGTCGCCTTCGCCCGGCCGGCCCCTCGTGCCGGGGGAGATCCCGACGGGGCCTGGGACGGCGTTGTGCGCAGCGCCCGCCCGACCCCCGAGGGCCTCGCGGTGACGGTCCGGGTCGACGACCTATCGGTCGCGCTACGGCTCCCCCCACCCCCCCTGGGAGCGGTCCCTTCCGTCGGGAGCCGGGTGCGCTTCGACATAGAGGAGAAGAGCGTCCATGCGCTCGGTCCGGCCGTTCCCGGACCTC
Organism: Thermoplasmata archaeon; assembly: GCA_036404475.1. Classification (GTDB taxonomy): domain Archaea; phylum Thermoplasmatota; class Thermoplasmata; order Lutacidiplasmatales; family UBA184; genus Lutacidiplasma. The sequence continues at coordinate 3,685 of DASWZL010000044.1, read as the reverse complement.
GGGGTCCCCCAGAATGACGCGCCGAGCGAACCTCGTCACGAACACCGACGTCGCGCTCCTGCGCTCGCTCGTTCCCGAACGCTCGCTGGTCCGCGCGAGCCGCCGGGTCGGCATCTCTCGGGACCGGGCGGTCTACCGGATCGCGCGGCTCGAGCGCGCCTTCGGCGGTCCGGTCGTCCGCAGTGTGCGCGGCGGCGCGGGCCACGGCAGGACGACCCTGACCGCCCTCGGCGACCGGATCGTGCGGGGAGGCTTCGATTCGGTCGAGCTCCTGGACGCGCGCCCGGTCACCCCGCTCACCTCCCCGAACCTGTTACGGGGGGTCTACCATCGGACGCCCAACCCCGAGGTCCGGGTGACCCGCTCGCTGCGCCTGAGGGTCGCCTTCGTCGCCGAGGACGGTGAGGGCGTCTCCGTGCTGCTCGACCCCGAGGCGGTGGTCGTCGCTCGACGTCGCTTCCCGTCGAGCGCCCGGAACGTCCTCCGGGCCACCGTGGAGGCGCTCCGGCGGGAACGGGGGAGCCTCGGCGTCACGCTGGTCGTCCGCTGCGGCGGCGCCCGGATACGGGTCGCCGTGACCGAGGAGCCGGTGCGCCAGCTCGGGTTGCGGCCCGGCGTTCCCGTCTGGCTCTACGTGAAGGCGACCGCGCTCCGAAGGGTCGGCGAACGCGATTCGCGGGGGCGCTAGTCGCGGATCCCCTCGGTCGTGAGCGAGAAGACCGCCTCGCCCTCGGGCAGGTTCGGGGAGTCGATCAGCCGCGCGATCCGCTTCGGGGGCTTCGACTTCCGCAAGTAGACACGGTACGTCGCCGCGTGGGCGACGAGGTTCCCTCCGATCGGCCGGGTCGGGTCGCCGAAGAGGATGTCCGGCCGGGCCGACACCTGGTTCGTGACGACGATCGCCGCGTTGTAGGTGTCCGAGAAGCGGAGGAGCTCGTGGAGGTGACGGTTCAGGTGCTGCTGCCGGGGCGCGAGCTCGGCCCGCCCGAGGTACTCCGAGCGGAAGTGCGCGGTGAGGGAGTCGACCACGAGCAGGCGGATCGGCTTCTCGCGGGCGAGTTCCTGCGCCTTCTGGACGAGGAGCATCTGGTGGTTCGAGTTGAACGCTCGCGCGACGTGGATGTGACCGAGCGCCTCCTCCGGGTCGAGGCCGACGCCCTTCGCCATGTCGACGATGCGCTCCGGACGGAACGTGCTCTCCGTGTCGATGTAGACGACCTCGCCCGAGAGACCTCCCTGGGCCGGCGGAAGCTGGATGTCGACCGCGACCTGGTGGCCGATCTGGGTCTTGCCGGTCCCGAACTCCCCGGAGAACTCGGTGATCGCCTGCGTTTCGATCCCGCCGCCGAGGAGCTCGTCGAGCGCCTTCGAGTTGGTCGTGACCCGCCCGAGCCTCTTGCGTCGCTCGAGGAGCGTCGTGCCGCTCTCGAACCCTCCGACGTCCGCCTTCCGGCGGGCCTCGCCGATGATCCGCTGGGCGATCGCGACGCCGATCTCTGCGGCCTCCGCGACGTCGCCCGGGGAGGCGACGGCGAGCTCCATCAGGTCGGTGTACCCCGATTCGCGCAGTTTCTCGGCGGTGATCCCCCCGATCCCGGGCAGGTCCTCGAGGGCGACCGCGGGCTTCGGGGCCGGTGGGGTCTCCTCCGCGTCGGCGGCTTTCGGGCTCGGTTTCGTGGGCACGTTCGACCGACCGGGACGCGGGAAGATAAGGGTGCGGGAGGGGTCGCGAAACGGTGAACGCTGCGGCCTAACCGGACCGGGCGAGCGGGGCGAACGGCTCGCCGGTGAGGCGCTGGTAGACCGTGGTGTACAGACGGCTCACCTCGTCCACGAGGAGCGGCGGGAGCGCCGGTATCGGCGGCTCGGGCGCGCGGGCCTCCCGGGCCTTCAGAAGCGCCTCGTAGTAGCCGGTCTGACGGTAGTGCTGGCGGACGAACTCCTTCGAGAAATCGACCTGGCGACCGCGGTCGTAGGCGGCCTGGTCCCAGAACCGGTCCTCGTCGGCCGTCCCGAACGTGTCGACGATCATGAGGACGCCCTCCGCATCGACCGCGAACTCCTTCTTGCCATCGACGTGGATGAGGCCGCGCGGACCGATCTCCTTCTGCATCGCCATGTCGACCTTGAGGATCGTCTCCCGGATCGCGTCGAGCTCTTTCGGCTCGAGCGCGGAGAGCGAGAGCGCCTCCGCGGTCGAGAGGAGACGGTCGACCGGCTCGAGCTTCGTCGTCACCTCGAAGTGGGGCTCGGGGAGCGGCACGCCGTAGGTGAGCGGTTTCCCCTTCGGGAAGCCGAGTTCCTCCGCCGAGACCTTGCCCGCCTTCACCCGGTCCCACATCGAACCGGCGAGATAGTAGCGGACGATGACCTCGAGCGGGACGAGGTAGTTCTTCGGGTGCGGACCGAGGGTCGCCGGCTTCGGTACGATCTGGACCCGCTTCACCCGCATCGCGGTGGGCCCGGCGAGGCTCAGGTAGTGGTGCGGGACGCCGAGGCGCGAGCAGAGCTCGAACCAGTACGCGGCGGTCCGCGCGAGGGTCTCGCCCTTGTGCGGGATCTCGCTCGGGATGTGCTTGTCGAAGACCGAGATATCGTTCGTGAACCGAAACTCGAGCTCGGTCGGGGAGATCTCGTAGACCTCCTTCACCTTCCCTCGGCGGAGGAACCGGGGGGCGGAGGTCGAGGCAGGGCTCGGGGTCTTCGCCATGGCGAGCGAGGAGCTCCGGGTAGTTTAAGGTCACCGCCCGCGCCCCGGGCGGTCGGCCGCCGACGCGCGCCTAGAGCGACCGGGCCTGGACCGCGATGATCGGTCGGAACCCGCGCTTCGTGTAGAACCGATTCGCGATCTCGTTCTGGGCCGGGAACTCGGCGGTGACGATCCCCGCTCCCTTGGCCTTGAGCGCGTTCGAGGTCTCGCGTAGGAGGTACTCGCCGACCCCGCGACGACGGTAGAGCGGCAGCAGGTAGATGTCCAGGATCACCCCCTCGTGCTCGGGAGCGTAGAACGGTCGCTCCCGGACGAGCGCGCGCACGAACCCGACGACCTTGTCCCGTTCCGCCCCGACGCCCTCCGCGGCGAGGACGACCGCCTTCGGGTTCGCGAGGTCCGCCTTCAGGATCTGCCGCGCCTGCGGCTCGACGTCGTCGCGGACCTTGAGGAGCGGGTCGAACTCCTCGTTGAGGCGCTTGAGCCGTAGGAGCAGCGGGATGAGCGCCGGCAGGTCCGCGTCGCGGGCGGGGCGAAGGTGGACCGGCATGGACGGTGTCCCGCCCGGTCCGTTGGACCGGCCCCCTCCTTCCTTGTGGCCGCTCATCTCGTCCCCCTCGGGGGTGGCCGGCGCCGAGGCATCGGAGGCGTAAGACGAGCGCGGGCGAGTGCTCGGACGAGCCGCGCGGGCCGGCCCATCAGCGTCCGGGCCCGCTCGAGGAACTCGTCGTGGGAGAGCTTCCGGCGGGCGATGCCGAGGCGGACCGCCGTGTCCCCGACCGCCGCCGCGATGAGCGGGAACACCTCGGGCTCCTCCATCGTGGGCAGAAGGTGGCGAGCCGAGAGCCCCTTCCGCGAGGCGCCGCGTGCGAGCTCCCTCGCCGCCGCGAGGACCATCTCGTCCGGGATCGACCGCGCCCGGGCGTCCAGGACCCCGCGGAAGACCGCCGGGAAGATCAGCGAGTTGTTGACCTG
>DASWZL010000043.1:0-2155 GCA_036404475.1 Thermoplasmata archaeon | reverse complement strand
ACGAGACCGAAGCACGGCTGCGGGCCTGGGGTTACCTATAGCCCCCCGAATCCGCGAATGGATCACCGCTGGTAGGGCGCTGACCGCCAATCGAACCCACCGACGCTTGCCCGGGAAGGGGCGCCCGGACGGGCGTCGGGTGGCGGCTTCCACCCTGGCAGAGTGAGGCCAGAAACCCGGACGATTCGCGCGGTGGCGCGAGAAGCGATCGTTCTACGGCGGGATCGCCGCGTGACCAGGATGATAAGTGATGTCGGGACCACTGTGACCAAAGCGATGCGCACGGCGATGAGCACGTAAGCCCCCAGCAGGGGACCCAGGAAGTCGAGGGACAGCCACGACAGCAGCGACGGCCCCCCCGCTGGGGGGTTGCCGCTGGCCGCGGTGGTGTTGTTCCCGGACCTTCCAGGCGGAGGGCCCGCCGAACTGGCGGTGAAAACGAGCGGTATAGATACCGAGGTTCCGGCGACGACCACTGACCCCGAACTCTGGCTAACGGTATAGTCGCTCACGGCCCCGATCGAGTATGGGCGGGAGCCGTTGGTCGACAAGAAGACGATCGAAGCCGTCGTCGACTGTCGGTTCACGGAGTCCATCGTTACCGCCCAGCTGGTCCCGCTCGGCAGTCCCGCTTCCACGAAGGTCACGGTGTACTCCCCCGGGGGGATGGCATCGAACGTGACGCTTACCGTCTGATTTGCGCCGGAAACAGTCACGGAACCGCTCGGGCTGGTTACGGTGAAGCTCGGAATCGATGGAATCGAGTAGGCCGACGTCCCGTTGGTCACAAGGAAGACCACTTCGGTGGAAGAAGAGTACCCAGCTTCGGTCCCCAGAATGACCGACCAGTTCGTCCGCGAAGGGAGGCCGGTCTCTTCAAAGGTGACGCTGAACTGGGACGACGGATCCGCCGTGAAAGTGACGGCAATGGTTTGCCCAGTCCCGGCCACCGTGACCACTCCGCCCGTGAGGGAGGAGGTGTACCCCGGGACCGGTCCCACTGAGTAGTTGTAAGTCCCGTTTCCGACATCTAAAGCCACGATGCTGCTCGCGGAGGATCGTTCGACCGATCCCACGGTCACCGACCAATTAGTCTTCGAGGGAAGACCAGTCTCGTCAAAAGTGACGTTGTACTTGCTCGCCGGGTTCGCCGTGAAGGTAATGGCCTTTGTCTGTCCCATACCAGCCACCTTTACCGTCCCTCCCGATGGCGAGGGGGTGTATCCCGGGATTGCTCCGACGGAGAAGCTGTAGCTTCCGTTTTCGAGATTGAAGGTGATGGCACTGCTGTTGGAGCGGTGGGTGGCTGATCCCACGGTCACCGACCAAATCGTGTTTGTGGGGAGACCGGTCTCGGAGAACTTGGTGGTGTAGGTCGCCTTGCTCACTGCCGAGAAGGTCACTACCCCGACACCGTATCCCGCGAGGGTAAGGGACATCGAGGAACGGCCCGACGCGGCGGGGTACCCGAGGCCTGACGTGAGCAGTTCCTCGGTCTGAGTCGAAGGGTTGTAGACCATCCGATACGAGTTGGAGTCAAGCGTGGAGGCGTTGACGGCGACCCACGAGGCGTTCGTCGAGCCGATCGGAATCGTGACGTCCGCATCGACTCGGTTCGCCACGATCACCGAGATGTTTGGTCCCGAAGCCGCGGCAAAGGCCCGGACCACGCCGGCGTTGCTGTCCGTGATTGGTAGCTCTCTCGACCCGAGGGGGACCGCGCTTGCCCATAGCTCGAGAGCCCAGTAGGATGCGAACTTGATGTCCTGGTCGGATTGATTGTGGGCAATCAGCCCGAATCCCCAACCCCCGTACTGCTCCGTTGGGGACGGGCAGGGGGGCCATCCCTCCCCGAGGGTGAGGTAGAGGATACTCGAAACGTTCTGCGCAGCCCCATCGACTAGCTGAGAGATGAACCACGCCGCATCGAAGAGCGTCGGGATCCGCGGGTCGGTCCCCTGGGCCTGAGCGCTGTTCAGGTTGGTTTCGGCGTCAATCATCGGCAGCCACTGCCCCGAGAGATTGTGCCACAATTCTTGGGACTGGAGCGGAGAGGTCGTCCAGGGGTAGTTGCTGAAGTTGTCCGATTCGGCTAGTATCGTTGGGTCCGTGAGGTAACCGTTGACGTTGTCCGGGACGCAGAACTGAGAAGGAG
>DASWZL010000042.1:0-31981 GCA_036404475.1 Thermoplasmata archaeon | reverse complement strand
AAGAGGGCCGCAGTGCTCGTGAGTCCCAGAGTAATGGTCACACTACCTCCAACCGCGACCTGAAGAGGACAGCTATCACCGCAGGTGTAGGAAGAGCCAAGGTAGCCTGATGTCGTCCCCGTGTAATCGGGGGTGAACGTGAACCCGGTAATGGTGATTGGCGGCGTACTCCCAGATCCCGAGGAACTGCTCGAATTGAAAATTCCCGCGGCCCACAGGCCGACCAAAACGACGACAAGAACCACAACAACTGCGATTACGATGATAAGGGTGGTTCGCGATTTCTTCGGCGGTGGAGGGGCAGCAACAGGGGCCCAGGCTGGAGGATTTGAGGCGGCTGGAGCTTGTGGAGGAGGGTTCGGTGGGGGGACCACGGAAAGCGCCGCTCCGCACTTGGAACAAAACTGGGCCCCCGCCTGGTTTGGGGTCCCGCACTTCTGGCAATAAGAACCGGCCATGAGGGCGCATCTCTCACCCTTGCCTTATAATGTGGCTCGGACGCGACTGTGCCCTGTGACCCCTTGCAGAGTCTTCCGTGCAAGATCACTTTGCCACAGCGGCCGGGTTGGTCGATTCACGGTCACGACCTTGAAACCGCGCCCGCGCGCGGTGACCGACCGCGAGGAGCGTGTGGGAGCACCGGTCTCGATTGAGAGCAGGGAACAATTGTTCGATCCCCTGCGATAGATCCGCGGCCTACTATGGCTCACGCCGACACTGCATACCATAGTCAGGTCCTTCGATGTGCTGAACTCAGAGTTTCCAAAACTTGTGCAATTGCGTGTAAGTCGGCGTCTTCAGGACCCCAGTAGAAACACCAATCTTACTTGGCCAGGTGGCCCAACCGACTACGCTCTTGGTCGCAGATCGCTGCAAAGTCGGGTACAGGAAATCGACAAAGGCCTCCCCCTTCGAGACACTTGCGCCTGCGAGGCCGCGTTTCACTCCGAACGCATGTCGAGCGTAGAACGCGTACACATCTGCAATCTGAATCGCTGGCCATCTCCTAGAGTCACCTCCGAGAACCTCGGCATGAATTGAGTGGGCGCGAGCTCGACCGACAAGGGCGTCTCGAAAGGACGCGACAGTGGTCCCAAACTGGGCAAGATCTCCACCGGAAGAGAGGTCGCACACGAATAGCCAGCTGTAATCAGAGTAGGCTGGAGATTTCGCCATTCCGTTGACCCGGTCAACAAGGAGATTCCGCGCGATAACCGCCGGCTTTTTGCCCGCTCCGGGGTACCTCGGATGAGGGTCGCAGCCGAGCTCGCATCCCGTAACCCAGATCCTAAGGTTTGAATCGCCGACCATCGCGGCGATCCGCTTGAGAGCGGCCGCTTCGTCGACCCCGGGTGCCAAATCATTGAGTAGTGACGCGCCTTTGATTTCCGGGAGATTGGGCCGAAAGCATTCGGAAACGAGTCGCGTGTGACGGTCAACAAATTGAGGCAACGCTTTCCATTCAAGGAGGACACCAGCACAGAATGCCAGGCAGTTGACTGTCTTCCGGGCCGGTAACTTAGACTTGCCGGGGGTTCCAGATTCGTCGATGAATAGGATACGTTCGATTTCTCCCACAGTGCCAGGCCGAGGTCACACACCCGCAAAGCGCATCCGTGTTGCTCCCAATCGCGAACAATGCCTCGCAAGACGTCTCCCAATCGTCAGATTGTGACCCTTGACCAGGCGCTAGCCGCGGGCAAGTCTCTGTTCAGGAAGCTGCATGCCAAACGCTGGCGACATGACTTCATTGATTCCATGGTTGACAACATGGACTGGGTGCTCGCCGAGTCTTCGGGTGACATTCAATGGCACTTCATGAAGACCGGCGGATCGATGGACGAAATGATGGAAGTCTGGAAAGACGACGTCGGTGGGGAACTAGTCGCTGACATCGAAGCTGGATGGGCACTCTCCTATCTCAATGCGGGAGCAATCGAGCGCTTGGCGGCGAGTGGGGCCGATGTATCGGGATTCTGGAGGGATTGGATTCATCTAGTTGTCCTTCACAACTGGGCCGTCGAAGCGCTTCGGGCTGCGCCAAGAATCGAGACTGTAGCCGTCGTACGGGCAACGACAGTTGATGCCCAATCAGTTGAACACATCCATGCGGGTTTCAGTTACGATTGGAATGCCAACCCCCACTTGCTGCTCGAGGACCCTGCCCTCGGCTGGCTTTGGAAGGGGATGTTGTACTCTGGCGTTCCCCCCATTGCGGACGAGACCGGGGGAATCTCCGATTTCGTACTCCCTGGCAAGACCGTGACGCTCGGTCTCGAGTTGAAGGACGCGACAGGAAAGGCGATTCCTTCAATTCCCCACACACGGCCGGCCCCTTGCCCCTTTTGCTGGGGCCGGCCCTCGCCTAAAGGGAAGGATGGGACCTGCCCCGCGGGTTGCACCTTCGGTAATACGGGCTCGCTCCCGGACACTAATCAAGTGGTCTACGTGGCGGGCGACCGTCCAGACTACGATCCGGGCATCGAAGTGGTCTACATGATGTACGGGGGAGACAAGAGCACGCGGCCACGTCGTCTTAGAATCCCGACCGAGTACTCTACCGTCAAAGCGTGGATTGATTCCCGAGTAGAGGGCAAAAAGGGAGGCAGACCCCCAGGACCACCGCCAGGACTGTCTGAGTACGTAACTCGGCTGGCCGGGCCGCAGCGCTCGAAGTGGGGCGAAAGGCCCGAACTCTCGCCCTCGGACGCGGAAATCGCCTGGAACTTCAACGACCTGAATCGAGGCGTCGCAGAGGTTCGTACCGTCACCGCTTCGGGCGTAGAACGCGTACGCCGATCCCTAGGCATACGACGTCGGGGCGGACGGCTCATCCGCCCTCCGTCTAAATGATTGCTCGAAAACCCCCCTTTTCGCTTCGAACTTACTTCCTTCGGGCGCGCTTTCCCACACCGTGCGAATTGAACCCACTCGACGCGAGACTCGACGACGGGCCAGAATCGAACGAAGCGAGCCGACGACTTACACTCCCGTCGTTACGGGAAGACCGACTGTCTCCCCACACGTGGTCCGGGTTGGTCGCCGGCGGCTCCAGTATCTGGTTCTATCCGATGGAAGGATCGTCTTCCCGGCTTCGTTGCCCAATCCCACTTGGGTCGGGTTGGTCAAATGGCTCGGAGGTTTCAGCTCTGTAGGTCTGGTGGCTTCCATCATCACAGCTGCCCCCTGTTACATCACTGCGATGCCAGCGACCTCGTTCGGGCTCGCTCTGTGTTTCGCCACGTGGTATCTGCTAGAGGGCATGATATGGGTCGACCCTTCTGGCGAGGCTAGGCATGGAGCAGTTCGGCTCGACCGTCAATCAGGCCAACTTCTCCGCGAGGGGACCCAGGAGTAGGCGGGTTACCCTAACTGTCGGAAAGTCGTCCCAGTCGATCCGCGTCGCCTCGCGGTCCTGGAGCCGCTGTAGTTGGTCGACCAGGGCACACGTCAGGTCTGCCTCAGCCTGCGCGGGGGAGGTCGCATGCACCAGGATCTCGGGGAATCCCTCCACGATCCCGAGAAAGGAGCCCTCGCCCACATCCAGGATTCGGAGGCGGAACTCAAACATGCGACCTCCCAGTGACCGCGGCACCGCGTCAGACCGGCTTCGACCGCGCCACGACCGCCCCGAATGAGGCACCCGCGTCCATGTCCCGGAGCTTCGCGTGGAGCGCCCGGAGCGCGAGCACCTTCTGCTCGAGGTCCTCGAGGATGATCCGGTTCACGCGCGTGCGCAGCTGCTCTCCCGTCTCGCCATCCCGCGTGTAGTCCGCAAACCCGCTGCGTGCGGACTCGAACGAGCCCGCGTTGAAGACGAGCTGGCCGGAGGCCCACGGGCGACCTGCCTCGACGCTCGGAGAGGCGTCCGCCTCGGAGTGGGCGGGGTCGGTCGTGAAGTCTAGCTCAACCGGAGGCTTCGACTCGGCCGGCTTGGCCACGAGGGCGCTCGCGGGGACGAACCCGGGGACAGAGGCGAGGTCGATGCGGTCGCGGGTCCGACCGCGGTAGCTCCCGAAGTCGTGCGAGTGCTCGCGGAGATAGGCGGGGTAGGGCCGCTGCGCGCCGAAGTCCACCACGAGGCGGATCTCCGGGTCGCGGGGGATCTCGCGGCCGAATCCGCACGAGCATTTGCGCGGGAAACGGTTTCCCGTGACGGTGCGGAGACGGGAGGGGGCATGTTCGGTCGGGTCGGGAAGTTCGGCGGTTGGGTACTGGATGCTAGCTTGCTGCATCGCTCGTTCCTCGCGACGAGGGGAACGAGCGATGCGCGGCAGAGAGGGGCATCAGACAATACATCCAAGTAAGTCGAATCGGGGTACCAACGGTCATGGCGCAACCGGCCACACAGGCCCTGCCGTCTCCGCCCCCGCCGTTGAAAACGCGTTGGAGAGGTAGGACCGTTATCGGGATCGTTATCGCGGTGGGATGGTACGTCTTCCTCTCGGCTCTGGCACTCTCGGCGACCAGCAACTGGTGGCTATGGTGGTTGATTGTGGTCGTTCCTATCGTGTTCGTAATAGTTCTGCTTAATCCGTGGATTGCGCGGTCTGACGCACGTTGGCGGATCACTCACGCACCGCCACCACCTCCCGGCACTTATTCGCGCGTTTGCCATGGATGCGGCCTCATGCTCCCGAATCCTCCTCCGAAGTTCTGCCCTAACTGCGGAACTGTGGTTCCACCGTAATCGCTAACGAGCGAACCTCTTCCTCCACCTCGGTCGGTGCGCGTGCCACGCTGCAGTGTCATTTATAGCTCAGAAGGAACAGATTGAGACGTCGGTGTGGAGTGCCCGACGACGTTCCCCTCTGCCCTGAGTGCCTAGCCCAGGTGCATCCCGACTGGCCATTTTGCAGTCACTGCGGATCACGCCTGAATCCCAGTTCATCCTCTGTCACTCTTCCTGCCCACGCTGTCTACAGTCCTGCCTCCACGGCCCCTCCGGGCTCAATTCCCGTGTGTGGAAACTGCGGGGCTGCGGTTGACACGACAGGTTCCTTTTGCTGGAAATGTGGGCTTCCACTGGTGACGGGGAGGGAGCCGTTCATTCCTGCGCATCCAGAGTCTGCAGACCAACCTGGGACCACGGCCGAGTCAGTCACAGTCCCGGTAGCCTCCATTCGGGAGCAACTCGGAGGGTTCTCGACCCAATCCGCAAGGAGAACCCCTGCTTCGAAACGTGCAATAGTCGGTGGAACGCTCCTTCTAGTCGGGGTAGCCCTGTTACTCGTGTCACTTTTTGTGGGGTGGTACGGAATATCGGCATCTGCCGCAGATACAGTTTCCGGCAGTTCCTTTACAATAAGCGGCACTGCAACTTACTACCCCCTCAACCAGCTTACCGAAACTATCACGTGCCAGGGATCGAGCTATTGTTACCTCGTAAACTCGACCTACAGTGGCCCTTACGCACAAGGCAGTTTCAACAGTCTCGGTACGCTCTATAACTTGGTCGCCGCCTTAGTCATTGGTGGCGTTATCATCGGGCTCGCCGCTGCGAGCCTTGCGTTCACGAGCGGGCGGAAACGATCAGGGTGGGCAGGGGGTCTCGCAATAATTGCGATTATTCTTGTCGTGCTGGCGCCTACCCTTCTGTTTGCAGCCCAACCGGCTGTCCTCAACTCTCAGGGATCGTCCTCAGGCGGTTCGTCACCGCGAAGCTCGTTTTTCGGGTCATGTGCGGGAAGCGGGTGTGGCTCGTCCTTCGAGCCAGGGGAGACGATTAGCGCGTCGTGGGGACCTTCTATCGGCTGGTATCTCGGTCTCGCAGCAATTGCCCCTTTACTCGCTGGTTTGTTCGTCGTTCTGGGCAAAAGGGAAGGATCCCCTGATCGTTTCGTCTACGAACAAGTCGACTGACAACCCGTCAACTCCCCGCACGTTCCTCGCGAAGAGGGGAACGAGCGATGCGCGGGGTGAGGTCCCTTAGGCGAAGAGTCTTTTCGGTGGGAGGAGTGGGGACACCGATGGCCGCGAGTGCTCCTCCGAGGACTTACATCTCCGATTTACGGCCCGGCCGACTCGCGACTTTTGATACAACGATTGCGAAGCTCGAGCCGGTCCGGGAGATTGACCAGCGTACAGGTGGGACGAAGAAAGCTAGAAACGGGATCCTCCAGGACGGAACCGGTGAGATTTCGCTTGTTCTGTGGGGCGACGAGGTCGCGATGGTCGCGGAGGGAGACAAGATCCGAATCGTCGAGGGTTGGGTCAAAGATTACAAGGGACGACCTCAGATTTCGCTCGGAAGGACAGGTCGGATTGAGAAAAGGTGATAGAGACGGGGCATTCCAGTCGCATGAATCTCCCGTTGTTGATTACTCGTTAGGCGGGGTTCAACAGGGGAGGCACCATGTCAGTCAACCCCGCAATTACGACGTACGCCCGGGAGTTAGAAACGAATCTTAGGACGGGCAGAGCTACTGAACATACCCATCGCCCAGCCCTCAAGACCCTTCTGCAGTCATTGATCCCTGGCTCTCTTGCGACAAACGAGCCGACCAGGGTAGAGTGCGGGGCCCCGGATTTCGTGGTCGAGGTGAAAGGACTCACTACTGGATACGTAGAGGCGAAGGACCTCGGTACGCCTCTCGAAGTCGAGGAAAGGAGCGAACAGCTGACTCGGTACCGTCGGTCGCTGGGAAATCTGCTGCTAACTGACTACAACCGCTTCAGGTGGTACGTAGACGGGGCGTTCTTCAAAGAATGCACCGTTGGGACTCTCTCGGCGAGCGGGCGAATCGCGATTGATGTTGCGGGGGCCAAGAATCTGGAGACGATTCTCACGGAATTTGCATCTCGGGCTCCTCAACCCCTGACCAGCCCTCATGAGTTGTCGAGCAAGATGGCAAGAATCACACTCATAATTCGAGACACTGTCGGAGAAGCATTCGCGCGCGGCGTGGCTTCAGAGATGGTCAAGGACCTACGGAAAGGAATGGCTAAAGTCCTCCTTCCGGACATCGACCAACCGGACAAGACAACTCAGTTTGCCGATATCTACGCACAGTCACTTGTTTACGGACTCTTCGCCGCCTGGACGAACCATCGAGGCGGGACGTTCTCTCGAGCCGGTGCCGCACGGGAAATCCCCAAAACAAATCCGTTCCTAAGGAGGCTATTCGACGCCATCACTGGGGTGGACATCGAAGACGAGCCGTACCTTCCCTTCATTGAAGATTTGGTTCAGGTTCTTGCTATCTCCGATGTTGACAAGGTCCTCGCTGGATTCGGTGCGAGGGCTCGTAAGGAGGATCCGCTCATACATTTTTACGAGACTTACCTGGCGGAATACGACCCTTCCCTCAGAAGCAAGAGAGGGGTGTTCTTCACACCAGAACCGGTTGTCTCCTTCATCGTTCGAGCCGCTGACGACACTCTCAGAGGTTCATTCGGCCTGGCCGAAGGTTTGGCCGATGCGTCGACAACGTCCTACGTCAAGAAACGCCGAGTTGACGAGGAGGGAGATCCTGCCCCGGAGGCGGAAGCTCGGGCAGATGCGACGGAGCACAGGGTACTCATCCTTGACCCCGCCTGTGGGACCGGCGGGTTCCTTTACGGGATAACAGACGTCATACGCGAACGTTTCCAGAAAAGCGGCAACGTCGGCATGTGGCGCAGCTACGTCAGGGACCATCTGCTACCCCGCCTGTTCGGTTTCGAAGTTCTCATGGCCCCCTACACAGTTGCTCACATCAAGCTCGCACTCCAGCTTGGCGCCCGCGATCTGCCTCCAGCTGATCGGGCCAATTGGGCTTTCGACTTCAGTGGAAACGAACGTACAAGGGTCTACCTCACGAACTCGTTGGATGAGCCCGGAAGAGCTTGGACTCGGCTGCCCGGTGCCAGCCGAGTACTCTCCGACGAAGCAACTGAAGCTTCCACCATCAAGGACGAGCTACCAATTATGGTCGTAGTAGGCAATCCCCCCTACCAAGCCGAGTCGCAGAACCGATCCTGGGAGATTAAAATCGGACCCAACGGGAGGCCCCGAAAGGTTCCAAATTTCATCGGTCGACTCCTCGAAGATTACTACTCGGTGGACGGCCAACCTCTTGGCGAGACGAACCCGCGGTGGCTTCAAGACGACTATGTGAAATTCATTCGTTGGGCAGAGTGGCGAGTGAACAAGACCGGATCAGGCATTCTGGCCTTCATCACGAACCGGGGGTACCTAGAGAATCTAACTTTTAGGGGAATGAGATGGCATTTGATGGAAACATTCGACAGAGCATTCATTCTCGACCTACACGGCGATGTCGGTCATAGGGATGAGGTGCCTGGTGGAGGGAAAGATGAGAACGTCTTTGATATCAAGAAGGGCGTCGCCATTGGAATCTTCGTCAAGCTTCAAACGCCGTTAGAATCTTGTGAAGTCTTCCATGCAGAAGTCTGGGGAACGAGGGAGCATAAGTACGGATTCCTGTCAAAGGAGAACCTTGAATCTGTCAATTGGACAAGGTTAACACCGTCGCCTCCCCAGTTCATTCTAAAGCCAAGAGATGAGGCGTTGGAGGCCGAGTTCTTGAGCTGGCCCTCGATAGACAATATCTTTCCCACGAGCTCCGTCGGAATCCTCACCGCCCGTGATGATCTGACTGTTCAATTCACGGCCGATAGGGTGTGGGAGGTTGCATCGGATTTCGTAAGGGAAAGCGTTGAGGGGGCGCGAACCAAGTACAATCTGGGACGCGACGTCCAAGACTGGAGCGTTGAGAGAGCTCAAGCCGACGTCCGAGCGTCTGGACCTGATCGAAGCAAGATCACTCGCCTGCTCTATCGCCCGTTTGATTGGCGTTACACCTACTTCACGGGTAACTCTCGTGGCTTCATCTGCCGCCCTCGCACCGAAGTGACCCAAAATATGATCGGGCACGAGAATCTGGTTCTGATTTCCGCCCGCTCTAACCGATCCCCGGTACCTGACCACTTCTTCTGCGCTGACTGCCCCTCCGAGGCCAAGACAGGAGAATCGACGACCCAGAGCTATGCATTCCCGCTGTATCTATATCCGGAAGTTCTTGCCGGTGGTACACCTCAGTCAACCCTCACCTGGACCCCCGGCCCCGGTGGAAGGGTGCCGAATTTGGACCCGGGGCTCGTATCAACGCTCAGTAAGAAGGTGGGGCTCAAATTCGTCGATACAGGACGGGGAGACCTTGTGAAAACATTCGGTCCCGAGGACCTGTTTCACTACATGTACGCAGTGTTCTTCTCCACAGGATACAGAACTCGTTATGGGCAATTCCTGAAGACGGGCTTTCCTCGGCTTCCGTTGACATCAAGCCAAGAACTGTTCGCCGCCCTCGCGTCTGCGGGGGAGGAGTTGACAGAACTTCATCTGCTCCGGAGGCCGGTGACAGACCCAAATCCAGTCGGGTTTCCGGTGGCGGGCACCGACGTTGTGGACGCGCCCTACCCGAGATTCCGCAAGTCAACCCCGAACGCAGGGTCCTCGAGCGCGCCCGCCGAGGAGGGTCGCGTCAGTATCAACGCCCATCAGTACTTCAGGCCAGTCGAATCGGAAGTGTGGGAGTTCTCCGTTGGAGGTTACCGCCCATGTGAGAAGTGGTTGAAAGATCGACAGGGCCGGGAACTCTCTTTCGATGACAAAACACACTTCGCGAAGATAGTCAGCGCAATCAGGGCGACACTGCGAACGATCTCTCGGATTGATTCGACCATTCCCAGGTGGCCTATCGACTGAAGACGGTCAGATGCTGCGCCAGGCACGGAACCTCGACTGAGTTCAGTCCTTCGCGGGCGGCCTCAACCGATTAGGACGAGATAGTTCGTAAGGCCGAGCGCAAGGAGGGCGATTACCACTAATGGAATGTACCGGTAAGGCGAGATCCGACGAAGTCGACGTGCGACCCAATCGTCCTCCTTTCGGGAGGAGCGTCGGAAGAGCGCGTCCTCCCAGTTGAACCACCGGGGAGCGATCCCCCCTCCCGGTCCCGGTTCATCGTCTGGGCCCGGCTGTTCGACGACCTCTCTCGCTGATGGCCACGGTTTGTAGACCCTCGCGATTCCGCCCGCGAGATCGAATCGGGCCATAGTGGCAAGGGCAAAGACCATCGTGAGAAAGTCGGAAACTAGCAGGGCTGGAAGGAGGACCCACAGTGGCAGTGGAACATGTCTTCCTGACGCCACAAGTGCGAGTTGAAGGGCGTACGAGGCGAACGCGAGTCCCAAGAAAGCCCCTGCCTCTTGAGTTAAGTTGCGCACCGCTGTATTGGCTTCGGGGTTGAGGACAGGTGGGGCCCGGCCACCCGCTTTCCCACCCCCGCTCTCTGTGGTTGCCTTGTCTCCCATCGTTGTACTCCTCCGTGCGTTTGACTTGAAACCGAAAGGTAGTCCCGGGCGGCGGTATGAACCCGTCGGTTGGGCCCGGCGGAGCCCATTCCGTCCCCTCCCAGAAACCCTGGGGAGGCCGCGACGATTTTGGTATCGTGTGGCCAAGTGGATTGCTCGGGCCTATCAGCAAGGGAGGGTCTACCGGGTCGTCGTCGAGGGACTCCTCGCGGATTAGCGGTCCTTCTGGCCAAGCGGGGGCAGCATCGTCAAAGTTGCCGGACCTACGCGGAGCGCCGAGGACTTCTTCGCTTCGAAACCGACGGGGTGTCCTCAGCACCGGCCGCGACGCTAAACCCGATTGGAACGTCTCCCGTGGGCAACGGCGCATTCGTGAAAATGTAGTCGACCCTCCCGCTAATGTTGAGATGGCTAAGCGTTTGTTGGAGTCCCTCGCGAACCTCCCTCAGGTTACTCCTTCTCCCGTTTACCCAAAGATCGAGTGTATCCTCGTCGAGCCACCTGATTGCGTCAGAACGCCCTGAATCGGTTCCCGCCCGACTTGACCCTATGTCGAAGGTGACTACCTTCCTAGACGGGTGCGTCGCGATGAACTCCTCTACCATTTCATCGAAATGAAGTAGTCCACCACGGGCGTCATCCCGACCTCGGGTGCGGGTCCTTATCGGCGAGTTTTCTGATACCGAAAGGATCTGACGGATTTCCTGAGCCCTCCCCATCCGATGTGCGATTCTTTCCTTGGTTACGCCCCTTCGAGGCTGGATCGAGGGCCAGAGGATTGACGCAACGATCCCGACAGCGGCTAGAAACGACTGGATATCCCCGAGGATCGGCCCGATTAGGTTCCCAAAATCGCGAAATAGCTTCTCGAACTCGGCCCTCTCAAGTTGGAGCGGAAGGGGTCCTCCGTCTCGATTGATTTGGGAAATCCTCTTGCCCAAGGTCCTGCGTTCTGCGAGATGGCGCTCTAGTGATTGGAACGACGCTTCTGCCGCGGAGCCCTGTATTCGAATTTCGATGGCGTAGGCGAGCAAGTGTCCCGGGATGGGCTGTTGTTCGCGTGGGGTCGAAGGCAATGTCATAAGCGCAACCGTTCCAAACCTCAATCGTCAGGGTCGGATAGAACTGCGGGGGGCCCGAATGGCGAGTGACTCGACCGGACGTGGGGTCTGGGGTGACTTGCCGCATCTCGTGTCTTAGGGTCTGGTTTGACTAGTATCGTCCGAGGACAAGGGACCCCAAACTAAGTTACAGGGCTTCCGTAATTGACGGATCCCCAAGCGAGCTAATCTCGTTTTTCGGGGGCGCGCTTCTATCGATAGAACGAATCCGAAAGCCAATCTAAATGTGCGAATTCCATCACGGGCATCCCGAGGAACAACGATGTCGGAATGGCCGGCCCCTCCTGCGGTGCGCCGGGCACTCGCACCGGGCGAAAGAAAGAGGCGCCAGGGTGTCTGCTCCCCCGAGGCGGTCGATGAAGACCAGGACCTTCGTTGGATTGGGGGTGCACCCAAACGCTGGTCTGCAGCCCTCATTCCTCGCGAAGAGGGGAATGAACGATGCGCGACGAGGGCGCGGGCCTATCTCGGATGGGCCTAAGGTATCGGGTCAATCGCGGTATAATCCTCTGGACAGGCCCGATTGCGGCCTGCTAGGCTTTACCCCGCCATGCGATTACTGCTATAGCATATGGAAGAGACATCACAGGATCGCGCATGACCGGGATAATCGAATTCACAACCAAAGATGCGCCGCAGCTAATCGTAAACGCCCTTGACACATCTTTCGAGACAACTGTACTTTCGCTGGGGCAATCGGGACTCTCGTGTCGAGCAATGGACGGATCGCGCACCATGATCATGACTGCGGAGATTTCGAAGAGCGCGGCCGCCACCCACTCTGTGGATACCCCCACTGAAGTGGCTGTTACCACCAGAGACCTCGAATCTGTCCTCAATCCATTTCTAGGGCAATTCGATCAAGCCGACGCGCATCTAAGACTCCGTTTTCGATCCTCCGGACTTGAGGTAAACTTTCGGGTGGGTGACGAGCTCGTTCGGTCGAAATTGATGCATGACATTCCGGATGCACACTTCACGACCCCAAAACTGAAGGGGGTGGATTCTGCTCCGTCAGCCTTGCTAGGCGGACTGGAACGCTTGACGTTGGCTTCGACAACGTTTCCTGAATCCGCCGATCTCGAGATTTCGCTGAAGGATGGGCACTTACAAGTTCAGGCTTCGAATGAAGATGCGTTGACACTCAAGGCAGAAACTTCCGGGAGCAGCAGATCGAGGGTTCACCATCGAATCTTCCGTATCGCCTCTCGAATCGGTCAACTCGCCACCCTACAAAAGATTCGAATCACCGTCGTTGACGACGGCATCTGTCACTTCAATTTCGATTTTGGGAGGCTCGGGATGGTCAGCTACTTTGTGGCCCCACTAGTTGAGACGGAGAAATCCTGAGGGACTCTTGCACGTCCTCTGAGACCCAGAACGGCGTCTCCCTGCCCTCCCGATCGATTCTAGACACTCCTCCGACCAAGAGTACGTCCTTGCGGGGAACGGACCTCTGAGCGAGGAGGCCTAGTTTGGCTTCCAGATGCCCGAAAGGCTCGAGCCAACCGAACGATCTAATCTTCTGGCCCTGGAGAGACTCAAGTCGACCGTAATCGACAACTATCAAGACAGGGTTCCTCGCAATCGAGTTTCCTTCGAAAATGTCCCAGAACTTCCGTATCTTGGCTAAGTCGAAGGAGTCGGTCCACTTCTTCGTCAGAACGGAGTCAATGGCGTATGGCTGTCCATAGTACTGAGTTCGATCTTCAATCGTGTCGGGATGTGGAAAGCAATACCGGTTGTGGCCTCGAGGACCGCCGACTGTCAGGAGTCGGCGTTCGTTCACCAGGTGTTGGACGAGGTTCCAGACATTCGCATAACTAAAGCCGGCCCGCCGAACTGGACTGTTCAAACGCCGATAGACCGCATGGATAAACAGGCCGGGATTTGATCGAACGTAGGTTTCCAAAACCTCTAATTTGGTGCGTCCCCCGAACCCGGACGTCACCGACAAGTCAGTGTCAAGCAAGCGCGATAGGTGGCGCGTTAGTCTGAGAGACGACGGATTGGCTGCACCTCGGGTTGCGAACTCGGAACGGAAGTAACCCTCGAGATTTCGGAAGCTTTGTTCAAGAAGACCCGACAAAAAGGCAAGCTCATCCGCATTAAGTGGAGATCCCTTTCGAAGGTCTGGGACAATCGCACGGAACTGCTCGTGGGCGTCACCTGATAGGCCTGCTTCCTCCACCAGTTGATTGAAAGACTTGATCCAACCCGCAAGCTGTGCTTCCGTAATCTTTGATCCAGTGGCGATTTCGAATAACCGCCTTCTCAGATCCTCCCTATCGAGGAGGAGCCTCCTCGAGGCCTGTCCTTTCTCAGGCACCCACTCCATGGTTCTCAGTACGGGCAATCCAGATTGAAGGCAAGGACTTGAGAGTATCTGGCTCGCTTATCCCGCTTACCCTGCCGTATATCGATTAAACCCCGCTCGTCTACTGAAACCTTCCGCAGCCGCCCTATGTTATGCTTTACGGCCTGGCGGAGCTCCAGACTCCGGCTCTGATTGTCTGAGGATAGCTGTCCCGCTGATTTCGACGCGGCTTCAATGTGTGAGAGATACCAGTCCTTGATTAATGCGCTTTCCCAGAGTTCTCCCGCTATCCCTTTCAAACAAGCCACTCGAATCGGCCACGACGGATGATTAGCGGAATACTCGCCTGCGGGCTGACGATCTGACTTCAATTGTCCCAGGTACGCGCTAACCGCCCACGCGAACCCCGGGCCAAGCAATGCGGCCCCAAATGAGTCGGCAAGTGTCTCGGTGGTCTGACCTGCAGGCAAGCCGACTTGAGGACCGTCGTGCGGCAACAGTTCAACCGAATGAGCTGCTTCGTGGGCAAGGAGCCCGCTCAATGGTGATCGGGCGAAACTCCTGGAAGGCAGCCACACTACGGACACAATCTCGCGGGCCCTATGAGGGACCGTGTAAGGGGCAGGAGCAGCCCGGGAACTGAATACGAGATGTGCCCTAATTGAGGTCGCGTCCGGGTTTAGTGCCTTCAGTAACTCGAGCAAAAGCGAGTAGGCCGGCTCCGGACGGAAGGGCCTCTCGAGACCTTGAATCAGACTTGACAAGTCCGCAACGTCCAGGATTAGGAGTTGGTACATCTGTGTCCATTGCGGCCACAGGACATCGTCCCGAAGAGGTCGGTTCCGAGAGAGATCCCGGAGTTCAGCTCGGCACACTCTTGCTATCCGCTCAACGAGTCTATCTTCTTCCACGCCGATTCTGCCGCTTCCCCGAAGTTTGGCACTCCGGCGGACCAATTGGGTGATTTGAGCTGCCAGGCCCTGTTCTGGCACTAGTCAGTAGAATGAGCACTCGAATAAGACGGTAGCAGATTCAACGTAGTTAGACCAATTCTTCGGTCAATCACCAGTTTACCAGGCTCGTGGCTGGGGCGTAATCGGTGGGTTGTGAACCAACTATAGTTCACATCCCGCCGGAAGCACTTTTCACAATATTCGAACCGCCCGGCCTTTCGAATCCGCCCCGGCCCATCTCGTGACGGGGGTTGTATCAATCGTGGTCTCGACGATCGACCGAGGGAGCGAGGTGAGCCGGCGAAGGGCCCCGGACACGGAGCCGGATTTCCCGAGGCCCCTTCGTGCGACTCGGAGAGCTGTCGGCCGCGGGAAGGGATATAGACGAACCCCCGCTCGGAAGGTCCGTGGGACAGTCCCCTTCGTCGTTTTCCCGAACCGAGGCGGAAGGCAACACGCCCGTCGCCGAGGTCCGCGGAACGATTGGTCGGCACCCACTTGCGATCCGTGACGCCAAGCTCTACCCGTCTCCCGACGCACCTCCGATCGACCGGGGAACGGTCCTCGTTCGGAACGGTCGGATCGTCGCGGTAGGAGACGGGGTTTCCATCCCTTCGGAGGCCCGGGTCATGCCGGGAGAGGGCCGGGTCGTCACCGCGGGTTTCTGGAACGCGCATGTACACTTCACCGAGGCTAAGTGGAGGTCGTCCGCGAGAAAGCCTCCGGCCCTCCTCAACGCGCAGCTCCGCGAGATGCTCACGAGCCGAGGGTTTACCACGGTCGTTGATGCGGGCTCCGACCCCCGGGCCACGCTCTCCCTGCGTCGGAGGATCGAGTCCGGGGAGTTGCTCGGCCCCTCGATCTACACCGCGGGCCTAAGCATCTTCCCTCCGAGAGGGATCCCGTACTACCTCCGGGACAGCCTCCCGTTCTGGTTCCGTCCCTTCCTGCCGCAGCCCTCGACCGCTCGGGCCGCGAAGAGAATCACCGAACGGAACATCGCTCGCGGCGCCGACCTCCTCAAACTGTTCACCGGTTCGTACGTCGCGCGGGGGAAGGTCACGACGATGCCCGAGCCGATCGCGCGGGCGGCCGCGGACGTCGCCCACGCGCACGGCCAGCTCGTGTACAGCCACCCCTCGAACCTCGAGGGGACTCACATCGCGATTCGATCCGGCGTAGATGTCCTCGCCCATCCTCCGGACACGACCGAGGGGGTCGACGGGTCGGTCCTTCAGGAAATGGTCGACCGTCGGATGGCGATGATCCCGACCCTCAAGATGTTCGCCGACACCGCAAGCGCTAGTCCCGAGTACCTTGACCCCATTTACGAGGTGGTCCGCCAATTCCACATCTTCGGCGGCCAGTTGCTCTTCGGCACGGATGTCGGCTACATGACCGACTACGCGACGGAGGACGAATTCCGAGCGCTGTCTCGCTCCGGTATGGACGCGCGCGGAGTGCTGAGGATGCTGACCACGGCACCGGCCGAGCGGTTCGGGGTCGGCCAGGATACAGGGTCGGTCGCCGTGGGCGGACGCGCCGACCTAGTGCTGCTGGAGGGAGACCCGATGGACGACCTCCTCGCGTTCGCGCGCGTCCATGCGACCCTCCGCGGCGGTCGGGTGCTCTACCTCCGCTCGTAGAACTCGGCTCGGTCGGTGACGGTTCAGGCCATGCGAGCACCGAGCGGGTAACCGGCGAGGAGCAGGATGTCCCCGTGCCCTCGCCCGAGGTTGGGGGCGCCGACGGTCCGGGTGTCGATGAGCCGAAGCTCCTTGAAGGCCGGCGAGTGAAGCTCACGGCCGTGGGGCCAGTCGCCCCGGAAAAGGAAGTGCAGGTCCCAGTGGTTTCCGCTCTCAGGGCTGACCTGGGAGGGGTACGCCTCGGAGAAGACCTCGGGACCCCGCAGCTCGAGGTGCTCGAGCCCGAGCTGCTCGTGGACGACACGCTCGGCCGCCGACCGGGGGCTCTCGAACTCGACGAGGTGGCAGGCGGGCAACACCCAGTGCTCCTGGAGAGCTTCGAGGGACACGGGCTCAAGATTCCCCATCTCCGCCCATGACGCTGAGGCCGAGGGGCGGCCGAGAACGACCAGGTTCGGGTTCTTCGGGTCCCCGACCAGGACGAAGACGGAGAGGCAGAGCCCCGCGCGGGGGACCGCCCACATCCGACGGCCCGCGACCTCGCCCTCCGTGGGGCGATAACGCGCGAACCGGCGGGGGGAGGTCACGGCCACGCGACGGGGGAATGTTCCCCACTCTTATGGAGTATCCTTCCAGAACGGGCCTGCCGAGAGGACGCCCGCGAACCCCGGAAAGTTGGAAAGACGGGTCCGCACGCACCCCATCTCCCGCAGGGAGGGTCGACACCTGCTCCGTACCATAGCTATAGCATGAACTATAGTCTAAATTGGAACTCTATATATGGTCCAGGTTGCTTCTTCGACTCGATGAAGACCAAGAACCCCCTCGGGGACGGTGCGGGAACGGGCGGAGAAGTCTCCGGCTCCCCGGCACGATCGTCCTTTCCTCCGAAGCAAGATCGAGCGGACCCAATCGTCACGGCTCGTATCCCGCCCGGTCGGCGGGACGAAGACTCGCCCACCTTCGGGTCGTTCGAAGGAGCGACCCTCGATGTCGGTCGGAGAGAACCGCCCGAACACTTGTTCCGTCGCCTATTGGGCGCCTACCTGGCCGGAGCCCGCGAGTTCGCGGTCCGCGAACGCCCGAACATGACGGCGGGAACCCGCCAGGTGGTCCGTACGTTCTGCCGAAGGACCCGCCAGCCCGAGATCATCTCGGACGAGGCCGGGGTTCTTCACCTGCGCGACCTCGCGTTCGAGAGCCCGATTCCCCTCGACCATCGGATCGCCCGAATGGGG
This sequence comes from Thermoplasmata archaeon, assembly GCA_036404475.1. GTDB lineage: Archaea > Thermoplasmatota > Thermoplasmata > Lutacidiplasmatales > UBA184 > Lutacidiplasma. The sequence continues at coordinate 14,389 of DASWZL010000042.1, read as the reverse complement.
CGGCTCGTGGTCGAATTCCACCGCGAAGCGGTCGAAAGCTGGTCCCACCTTCCGTTCCTGGAGGAGGGGTACTGGGAACGCCGGGACGATGAGATCGACCGAGACGCCTGGTACGTCGAGCGGGTCGCCGCGATACGGCTCGGGACAGCGGGTAGGGGATCCGAATGGCTCGGTCTTTGGACGACCGCCCGTAGCCTCGAGCGGATCGCGGATCACGCGGTCGTTCTTGGGGAGCTTGGTCGGCGCCTCGTGGACCTCCCGAACGGGGCCGGTCCCGTGACCCCGCTGCGGCAATTCCACCGACAAGCGATGGAGCACCTCGAGGGGGTCCTGGAAGCGAGGGAGGGGGCCGCCGCCAATGACCTCCTCGACCTCGGGGACGCGCTCCAGACCTCGGGCCGCGCCCTCTCCGACCGACTTCTTCCGGCCGTCGGGGTCGGCACGATGCCCCCCGCGACGGCGGCCGCCGTCACGCGCATCCTCGAATCGATTGGTCGCACGGTCGCCTACGCGCAGGACATCGCCCAGGTTACGCTCGATCGGTGGGCGCCGAGAGCCGAGACCGACGGAAAGGTCCCGGGGCAGCGCGCCAGCGTATATCCGGCGCTAACTCCATAGCCGGCGGAGAGATTTTCTACTTCGACGCCTGCGGTTGACCCCCCCAAGGATCCGTGCCGCGCAGACAGACCCGACCTAACCGCATTCGCGTCATCGCCGTACGCCACGGGCCGGCCGAGGTCCGGGACCCCGCCCGCTGGCCCGACGACGACCTTCGACCGCTGACGCGGAAGGGCGAGACGGAGACCCGACGCGCCGCCCGGGGACTTGCCAACGTCGTTCGGTCCGCCGACCGGCTCGCGACCAGCTCGGCCGACCGCGCGCTTCGTACGGCCGAGCTGATCCGTCGGGAGCTGGAGAGGGCTCCCTCGCCGGAGACCTGGGAGGAGCTCGCCCCCGGGAACATGGCGACCCCAATCTTCGACCGGATCCGCCGTTCCGCACGGCCTCGCGAGACCGTGGTCCTGGTGGGCCATGAGCCGACCCTCGCGGAGTTCGTGGGGGAGGCGTTGACGGGCGAGGGACTGTCCGTCGTCCATTTGACGAAGGGCGGTGCCGTCTGCCTCGAGTTCTCGAGCTCGGTCCGCCCGGGCGCGGGTCGCCTCGTCTGGCTGCTTACGCGGAAGCAGCTCGCCGCGGAACGCGACTGACCGCCCGGGAGCGGGAGCGTCCTCGGGGCGAACGGCCCGGAGCGACAAATCGAGCCCCGTAGAGCGGGGCGACCATGCGCTGGAAGTCCGCGTGCACCTGCTCGGGCATGCGGTTCGCGTCGACGTAGTGGAACCCGTACTCGGCCGTCATCCACTCGAACTCCTTCGAGAGGAGCTCCTGGTACAGGAAGAAGCTCTCGAAGAGGTCCCGGGAGAGGCAGAGATCCATGCCCGACTCCCAGTAGTCGAGGGAGCCGTACTTCCCGATGGAGCGGTGGAGCAGGATCTCGGGCCGCGCGTCCAGGAAGACGATGAGGTCGGGACGGACCGCGAACCCGTAGAGGTGTCGGGCGTACTCGCGGGAGGCGCCGCGGACGATCGCTCGCGCCATCAGCGTGTAGATGTACCGGTCGGCGAGGACCGTGCTGCCCGCCGCGAGGGCCGGGACGATCTTGTTCTCGAGCTGGTCGGCGAAGTCCGCAGCGTAGAGGAGGGCCAGGGTCGTGGATGCGAGCGTATGCCCCTGCTTCGCCCGGTCGATCTCGTCGCTCACGAGGTCGGAGCGGCGCAGGCCCGTGTCGACGACGGCGTGGCCCTCGACCTCGAGCCACTCCCGCAGCAACGTGACCTCGGTCGTCCGACCCGAGCCGTCCGCCCCCTCCACGACGATGAGCTTCCCGACCAGCGCCTCTTCGGGCATCCGGGGAAGCCGGGTCCCGTACGTCCTATCCGTCATGCGTCAGTCGCTCCCCCGTCGGAAACTTCACGAGCAGCGGCTTGAGGTCGGCCCTCAGCTCGGCTTGGATCGCCTCGACCGAGCGCGTTGCGTCGAGGACCCGAAAGCCGTCGACCGTCGAGAGGCGGTCGTACTCACGCTTCAAGCGGCCCTGGAACCGCGTGTAGCTCTCGACGAGGTCGTCCGAGAGCCCGAGGTCCATGCCGGCCTCGTAGTAGTTCATCTTGAGCCGGGAGGCGAGCTTGCGCTTCAGCGTCACCGCGACCGGCACGCGGAAGTAGAAGATTCGGTCCGGTCGGGGGGCGAACGAATAGATCGTCCGGACCCAGGCCGGGTCGCAGCCGCGGGCCGCGTCCCGGACGAACGCCGTGTAGGTGTACCGGTCGCACACGACGAGGTAGCCCGCTCGCAGCGGCGGGAGGATCTTCCGCTCGAACCGGTCCGCGAAGTCGACCGCGTGGAGGAGCGAGAAGGTGGTCGGGGTGAGGAGTCCCTTCTTCTTGCCGCGTCGGATGGTGCTCGAGACGAGCTCCGACGAGTTCCATTCCGTGAAGAAGACGCGGTAGCCGTTCGACTGGAGCCACTTCCCGAGGAGGGCGGCCTGGGTCGACTTGCCGCTGCCGTCCAGACCTTCGAAGACGAGCAGCCGGCCGGGGAAGCCGTGGTTCGGGGACGGCGTCTCAGGCATCGCGATGGCGTACCTCGAGATCGAAAACGCGTTCCATCGGCTTTCGAACCTTCTCGGCCCAGCGGGGAGGGAGGGTCGTATCCCTGGTAGCAGAAAAGCTCACCGAGAGAACGTTCCCGTCCGCGGCGAGGGCGAACTTCGGCCGGACCGGAGCGAGCAGCTCGGCGACGCCCAGGATCGCGCCGAGACGGACCGCGTTCTCGAGGTCGGGTGGGCCGATGATCGGAAGGAACCCCTTCTTCCATTCGAAGGGGACCACGTTCTTCCCCTCGTGCAGGTAGGCGGCCATCGCGGCGAGGAGCACCTCCCGCTGGTCGAGCCCCCAGATCGGGTAGTTCTGGATCAGGTAGGAGGAGTGACGGGCGTGGTTCCACAGGTCGATCGCGACCCCGGCGTCGTGCATCCACGCGGCCACCCGGAGCGCCAGGGCCTCGCTCGGACCCCCGTCGAACCGGTCCGCCAGGACTCGGAAGAGGCCCATGGCGGTCTCGGCGACCTCCCGGCCGTGCTCGAGGTCAAAAGCGAGCGACTCGGACGCGGCGGTCGTCGAACGCTCTGCGAGGGTCTCTGCGGGGGCGGGGAGCTTCGCCCCCAGCGACTCGAGGGCGATCCCTTCCCGGATTCCCGTCCCCGAGACGACGATCCCCTCGGCCTTCACGGCCCGCAGGAGCTCGGAGAAGACGACAATGCCCGCGAGGACGACATCGGCCCGGTCCCCCCCGATCCCGGTGACCGACCGACGGCGGGCGGCCGGCATCTCGCCCAGGAGCTCCTCCAACGCATCGATGTCGTTCTCGTAGAGCAAGTAGCCGTGGACGCGGCGGACCGGGTACTCCCGGAACTCGATCGACGCGCGGGCCAGGGAACGGACGGTGCCTCCGATGCCGAAGATACGGTACGGTCCCCCGCCGAACGCTTCGAGGACCGAGGAGAGCGTTCCCCGCACGTGCTCGCGGAGGGCGTCGGACTCCCGTCGTTTGGGCGGGTCGTGGTCGAAGAACCGCTGCGAGAGCCGAAGGGCGCCGAGCGGCAGGCTGACGGAGTTGCGGAGCGAGCCGTCCCGGACCTCGGCGAGCTGGAGCGAGCCGCCGCCCAAGTCGCAGACGAGGTCGTTCGAGAGCTCCCAGGCGCTCGCGATCCCGAGGTAGGCGTAGCGAGCCTCCTCGGTCCCCGAAATGGTCCGGAGCGACACTCCGGTCGACCGCGCTACGTCCCGGACGAACTCCGGCCCGTTCGGCGCATCCCGTACGGCGCTAGTCGCTACCGCTAGGGTCTTCGGGACCTTGAGCACGCGGACGGTGCGGGCGAACCGGCGGACCGACGCGACCCCCCGGACCATCGCCTCGGGAGAGAGGCTGCCGTCCGGTCCCGTCCCCAACCCGAGGCGGGGCGAGTCCTTGGTCTGGTAGACCGCCCGCACGGCCCCGGCGCTGGAGGTGTCGAACACGACGCACCGGGCCGTGTTCGACCCGATGTCCATCACTCCGATCGTGGAGACCGCCCGGTTGGAAGGCCCGTCCCGCTCGAGGTCCGCGAGCCGGGGGCGGTGCATGCCCTCCGAGAACCTCTCGTCTCTAATAGGACTCGCGTGGACTCCGGCGGACGGGGCGCTCCCTCCGAATGATTTACGTGGAGGGCCCGGTCTGCCCCCCGAGGGAGGTCGGATGGCTCGGGCAATCGGAGGCCGCACGGTGCGACCCGAGCGCGTCGCCCGCGAGATCGCGGGGATCCTCGAAGAAGCGACGAGAGCGATCGACTATGTCGTCGCCTCGGCCCACCCTTCCCCCGAGAGCCTCCATCGCCTGCATCGCCAGATGCGGCGGCTCCGGACGGGACTCGCTCTGTGGGAAGCCTTGCTCCCGAGCGCGGAGCGCGAGCTCCTCCACCCGCTCGACGTACGGATCAAGCGCCTCTCGCGCCTTGTGGGTCGGATCCGGGACCGCGACATCTCGCTCTCACTCCTCCAGCGGTTCGCCGGGAAGCGCACCGGTCGCCGCGACCTCGAGCGGCTCGAACGCTTCCGTACCCGGGTCCAGGACGACGCGCGTACCGGTCGCGAGCTTTTGCGGGCGTTCCTTCGCTCGGAGCGGCAGGCGCGACTGCTGGACGACGTCGGAGAGAGGCTGCGCAGCCTGCCACGCCGGGGGTCGTTTCGCGACCCTCACCGAGCCGTCGCGCTTGCCCATGCTCGCACTCACGAGAACCTGAGGAGGGCGCACCGGAAGGCCCTCCGTCGCCCGTCGATGGAGCGGCTTCACCGGCTCCGGATTCGTATCCGACGCGCGCGACAGTTCACCGACCTCGCCGTCGCGCTCGACCCCCGGCACGAGCGAGCGTTCTCGAGCTCCCTGGCCCGTCTTCAGAAGGACCTCGGAGACCTCCACGACCTCGACCTGGTCCTGGTCGGGCTGGACGAGGAGGTCCGCCGGACCGCGTGGGCCGACGCGCTCCGAGAGGAACGACGCCGACGTCGGCGGGAGATCCTGAAGGTGCTCGAGTCGCCGTCGCGGATTCCGGTGGAGGGTGGGCCGCCTCGGGCGAGGACCGGCTGACCTCGCATCGTTCCGTTATTACCCTACCACGGTCTCCCGAACGCGTGCCGACCTCGGAAATGAACGACCTTACCGGGGCCGTGCGCGATGTGCTGGGGGAGACCGGGGCCATCGGGGCGACCGTCCGCCAGATCGCCACTCGCTTGGACGACCACCCGGACCGCGTCGCCGAGGTCCTGGATGCGCTCCGGAGCCGGGGGGACGTCCTACGGATGGGGCGGGGGCTCTTCGTTCTCCGGGACTTCGAGCGCCTCGCGGATCGCGACGACTTCGTCGACCCCGCGGCCTTCGTCGAGCGGTTCGAGCGGGAGAACGGTGTGGCCCTGGGACGTTACGCTGGGCCGATCACGTTCCGGTCGAACGAGGCTCTCCCGATCCACCGCTGGTGGCCGTACGTCCAGGGGTACTCGGCGGAGTTCGTGGCGGGCCTCCTGGCGGCCGCAGACCTTCCGGACGGAGCCACCGTGCTCGACCCGTTCGCCGGCAGCGGCACGACCCTCGTCGAAGCGCGCCGGGCGCGGGCCCGGGCGGTCGGTACCGAGCTGCTCGCCCCGGCGGTGCTCGCGACCCGCGTGAAGACGCACTTCGAACTCGACCCGCGCGAGCTCGTCCGCGGGGCGGACCGGGTCCTGAGGCGGACGGAGCGGAGGAGCGCGGGGGCGCTTCCGTTCCTTCGGGAGACACGACGTCAGTTCGCCCCGGAGGCGCTTCGCGACCTCACTCGTCTTCGGGATGCGCTGCCCCCGGAGGGGGAACCGCTCTCCGACGCGCTCCGACTCGCGTTCGGCCGCATCCTGATCCCCTCGAGCCGTCTCCACCGGTCCCCGTGCCTCGGTTACGGGAAGCGGGGGGCGGACCGTCCGGTGGCCCCGCTCGAGAGGTTCCGTACCGCGGCGCTCGAGATGGCGGCCGACCTGGAGGAGCTCTCCTCGGAACGCTCGCGCTGGGGCCCGCCTGCCGAGGTCACGCTTCGAGACGCGCGCACCGGAGGCTGGCCCTCTCGCTCGGTCGACATGGCCGTCACGAGCCCGCCGTACGTCAACGGCCTGGATTACGTGATGAACTACAAGGTCGACCTCGCCTGGCTCGGCTACGCCCGGTCGTATGCGGACCTCGCGGCGCTGCGGCGGGCCCAGGTGGCGTGCGACAACCTTCCGCGACGGGAGACCGCCCCGTACCTCGATACGAGCGCGGTCACCGACACCTGGCTCGCGGAGATCCTGCCCCGGATCCGGGAGAACCTGGCGCGCAAGGGAACGTACCGTCGCGACGACATGCACGCGGTCGTCCACCGATACTTTTCCGACCTGCGGCCCGTGCTGGCCGGGGTCTTCCGGGCCCTCGTGCCGGGAGGTCGGTTCGTCGTGGTGGTCGGGGATTCGCTCCTCGCGGGAGCCTACGTGCCGGGCGACCTCCTTCTCGCCCGACTCGGCGCATCGCAGGGGTTCCGGATCGTCTCGGTCGAGGTGGCCCGACGCCGGCGCAGCGGTCAGCGGCGGAGCTTCGAACTGAGGGAGTCGATCGTCACTCTCGAGCGTCCCAAGGCCGCTCGCTGAGCAGCGCTAGGTTCTTTGGTCGGGGAAGCGCTACGGTCGTCCGATGTTCTGTCCTGTCTGCGGTCGGGTCATGAACGGGCCCCCCGCCCCGAACGTTCCGTTCCCGATGTTCGTCTGCGGCCACGACGGGGTGGTCTACGATCGAAAGCGCGACGCCTGGCACGGTCTTCCCGAGGTCCGAGAGAGGCTCTGCTGCCCCGTCTGCGGAGGCTCGATGGAGGTCGAACCGAAGGAACCCCCGCCCCGGGTGTTCTTCTGCTTCCAATGCGGGACGACGTTCGATAAAGAGCAGGGCACCTGGTACGGGCTCGCCTACCACTTGGCTCCCTGACGAGCGGGGCCGACCCTGCCGCTCGAGGCAAACACTTAACGTATCGCGCCGCGCGTTCGCTTCCCAGCCACGGAGGGGAGATGCCACCCCCAGGGTCCCAGCCGAAGTTCTTGGAGCCACTGCTCGGGGTCGTGTTCGACCTTGACGGAACGCTCGTCCTCTCGCACCACGATTTCGGAAGGATGCGCTCGGAAGTGATCCGCACCGCGGAACACTACGGCGTCATGCCCGGGCATCTCTCGGTGCAGGAACCGATCCATCGGATCGTCGAAGCCGCCCGCGAGGAGCTTCGAAACGCGGGCGCGGCGGACGGCGTCCTCTACCGGTTCGAGGCCGACTATCAGCGAGCCATCGATGCGATCGAGCTCGAGGCGTTGCCGAGAACGGTCCCCCGACCGGGCGCCTCACAGCTGCTGCAGATCCTTTCCCTGAGAGGGTTCCGCCTCGGGCTCCTCACCCGGAGCTCGGAGAGCTTCGCCCGACAGGCCCTCGTCCGCACGGAGCTTGCTCCGTTTTTCAACTACCTGCGGAGCCGCAGCGCCGCGGGACCGACGAAGCCGTCACCCGAGGCCCTTCTCCTGCTCCTCAAGGACATGGGGGTGCCGGTCGACCGGGCGCTCTATGTCGGGGACCACCTCCTCGACGCCGAGTGCGCCGCGCGCGCGTGCGTGCGCTTCTACGCGGTGATGCCCGACCCGGGCGAGGCCGAGGCGGCCCATTCGACCATGAGCGAGGACCGCTTCCTTGCGGCGGGGGCGTCCGCAATCGCGAAGGACCTTCCCGAGCTCGCCCACCACCTCACCATCGCGACCCCCCCTCCCCTCGCGGAGTAAGGGAACCCTACAGGTACGACGCCCAGGCGTGGACGACCGCCCGCTCCGCGGTCGCCCACGCTTCGGGGATCTGGTTCCAGCCGTTCCGCTGGTCGCCCACGCAATACAGGCCAGGGATCGGCTCGCCGGTCGCGTCCGCGATCGCGCGGCAGTCCTCGTCCGTGACGACGTACCCGTCGGCGTCGAACCGACATCCGAGCGACCGCGGGATCGCGTCGTGCATATCGTACCAGCCGAGGCCGCTGAACCCCCGGTCGTAGGTCCGGTGGCTCCCGTCGGCGAACCGGACCCCGAAGACCTTCTCCCGGATCCCTTCGAACCCGACCATCTCGGCCGTGACGGCGGGGATCCCGCGCTCCCGGAGCGCGGCCGCGAGGGTGGAACGGTCGGGCTCGGGTACCCCATCCAAGAGGGGACGGCCGTGCGTGAGAAGCTCGACCGACTTCGGCCGGAAGTGCAGGATGTCGAGCGCCGTGCGGGCCGCGAACGCGTCGTGGCCGAGCACCGCCACGGACTTTCCGACGAGGTCGTGCCCGTCGCAGAGGAGACAGAAGTCGACGATCGCCTGGTTCGCCCAAGGGAATATCGGGTCGATCTTCCCTCCGACGACCGGTATCCGGTCGACGACGCCCATTGCGAGGACGACAACCCGGCCCCGGGCGACCTGGGTTTGCTTCAGCCACTCGAACGTGACCGCGAACCCCTCTGCGGTCTTCTCGAGGGAGGTCACGGTGGCGGGCGTGAAGTAGCCCACCCGGTCGTCGAGCTTGCGGACGGCCGCGATCTGTTGGTCCAAGAGGCGATGCCCCGACACCCCCTCGGGGAAGCCGGGGATGTTGGCCATGTGGGGGGCGTAGTACGAACGGGAGTACTTCGGTCCCCGGTCGAGCAGCGCCACCGAGTGCTGGAGGAGCGCCGCCTTGACCGCCGCCTGGAGGCCGGCGTGTCCGCCCCCGACCACGACGAAATCGTAGCGGTCCTGAAGGCGAGGGAACCCGGGCATCTCTTCGAGCAGTCGGCGGGGGGATTTGATGCCTCGCCGGGCGGACCGAGCCGGCCCGGGGCGATTTCGACGTCGGGGCGACGGTAAGAGTTAAGGCCGAACCCTTTTCTCGGGGCCGTTCGGGTTACCAACGCCCGTGCCGAATCGCCCCGGAACCGCCGGTCTCCGGGGGACCCTTTTTCTCGAGGACGGGACGCGGTTCGAAGGGGAGGGGTTCGGGGCGCCTACCCGTCACGTCGGGGAGGTCGTGTTCACCACCGGGATGGTGGGGTACCCGGAGTCGCTCACCGACCCGTCGTTCCGGGGACAGGTCCTGACGTTCACCTATCCGCTGATCGGGAACTACGGGGTCCCGCGGACCGACGTTCGGGACCGTTGGGGACTTCCCGGGCTCGAGAGCGAGGAGGTCCAGGTCCGCGGCGTGGTGCTGCGGGGCACGACCGCGCCGAACCACTGGTCGAGCCACCGCTCCCTCGAAGAGTGGCTCGCCGACGAGGGGGTCCCGGGGATACGGGGCGTCGACACCCGACGCCTCACCCAACACCTGCGCTCGGGCGGCGTCCTCCGTGGGGTCCTTCACGTCGCGGACTCGGACGACGTCCCGAGCGACGAGGAGCTTCGGCGAGCGATCGCGAACGCCCCCGGCTACGCGGAGGAGAACTACATGGCGGACGTCGCCCCGAAGCGTGCGAAGCTCCTCGGCCCCTCGCGCGGGCCGCTCGTGGCGGTCCTCGACTGCGGGGTGAAGGCGAGCATCCTAAGGGCCCTGCTCGACCGCGGGGTAAGCGTTCTTCGCCTGCCGTTCGACGAGACGGTCCCGGCGAACTGGGAGGGCCGGCTCATCGCCGGGCTGGTCGTCGGGAACGGACCCGGGGACCCGGCCGAGCTCGCGGCGACCGTCTCCGAGCTCCGGCGGCCGTCGACCCGAGCGCTGCCCACTCTCGGGATCTGCCTCGGTCACCAGCTCCTCGCGCTGGCGCGCGGCGGGACGACGTTCAAGCTCAAGTACGGTCACCGGGGGCAGAACAAGACCGTCTGTTTCGTCGACGGCCGCGCCCTCATCGTGAGCGAGAACCACGGCTACGCGGTCGACGCGCGGTCGCTGCACGGTACGGGCCTCGACCTCTGGGCGACGAACCCCGACGACGGAACGCTCGAGGGGTTCCGCGACCGGGCCGGACGCGTTCTCGCCCTCCAAGGTCACCCCGAGGGCCACCCCGGTCCCCAGGAGGCCGGCTTCGTCTTCGACCGTTTTGTGGGGAAGGTGAAGCGGCGCGCATGACGGTCTCGCTGCCCTCGAAGGTCGTCCTGCTCGGGAGCGGGGCGCTCAAGATCGGGGAGGCCGGCGAGTTCGACTACTCCGGCAGCCAGTGCTTGAAGGCCCTCGACGAGGAGGGGGTCTACGCGGTCGTCGTCAACCCGAACATCGCGACCCTCCAGACGGACCCTCCGAAGCGGGGTCGCGTCTACTTCCAGCCCCTCACGCCCGAGTTCGTGGCGCCGATCCTCGAGGCCGAACGGCCCGACGGGATCCTGCTCTCGTTCGGGGGCCAGACCGCGCTCAACTGCGGCGTGCAACTCTCGGACCGGGGGGTCCTCCGCCGCACCGGGACGAAGGTCCTCGGGACCCCCCTCGCGGGGATCCGGGCGACCGAGGACCGCGCGAAGTTCGTGCGGACGATGGCGAAGGCGCGGGTCCCGACCCTGCCGAGCCGTGCGGTCTACTCCTACCCGGAGGCGCTCGAGGCCGCGGAGGCCCTCGGGTTCCCGGTCATGGTTCGGGTCGCGTTCACCCTCGGAGGCCGGGGAGGGGGGGTCGCCCGGACGAAGGAGGAGCTCCACGAGGTCGTCGTTCGCGGGTTGCGGGCGAGCCCGGTCGGGCAGCTCCTCCTCGAGCGGTACGTCGGCGAGTTCAAGCAGCTCGAGTACGAGGTTGTCCGCGACGCCCGGGGGAACGCGCTCACGGTCTGTAATATGGAGAACGTCCTCGGGATGCGCGTCCACACCGGGGACAATGTCGTCATCGCCCCGAGCCAGACGCTGACCGACTTCGAGTATCAGCTGCTCCGCCAGGCCGCGCTGCGGGCGGCCGAAGCGTGCGGGATCGTGGGCGAATGCAACATCCAGTTCTGCCTCGACCCCCGAAGCGAGGAGTACTACGCGATCGAGGTGAACGCCCGCCTCTCGCGCTCGAGCGCGCTCGCGAGCAAGGCGACCGGCTACCCGCTCGCCTACGTCGCCGCGAAGCTCGCCCTCGGCTACACCCTCCCGGAGCTCAAGAACCGGATCACGGGGGTGACGACCGCAGCGTTCGAGCCGGCCCTCGACTACGTGGTCGTGAAGCTGCCGCGCTGGGACCTCGACAAGTTCGAACGCGCCGACCGCCGGCTCGGCCCGGCGATGAAGTCGGTCGGGGAGGTGATGGGGATCGGCGCGTCGTTCCCCGAGGCGGTCTCGAAGGCGGTCCGCATGGGGGACCCGCGGGCGGACCTCGTGCCCCCCGCCGAGCCGCGGCGTCGGGAGGAGATCCGCGCGGACCTCGCGACCCCCACGCCCGAGATCCTCTTCCGGGTCCTCGAGGCGCTTCGCGCGGGGATCCCGGCGGAGGAGGTGAGCCGCCTCTCCTACATCGACCGCTGGTTCGTCGATGCCCTCGGGGAGATCGAATCGGTCGACCGCGCGATCGCGGCGGCCGGGGGTCCGGGGCTCTCTCCCTCGCTCCTGCGTCGGGGCAAGGAGCTCGGGCTCTCCGACCGGGCGGTCGCCCGTATCGCGCGGCTCGACGAGGAGGAGGTCCGTCGTCGGCGGCTCGCCGCCGGGGTCCGACCGCGCGTGAAGATGATCGACACGCTCGCCGGGGAATGGCCCGCGCGGACCAACTATCTCTACCTCACGTACCGGGCCGACGCGGACGACGTCGCTCCGATGCCGAACGGCTCCTTGCTCGTCGTCGGCGCGGGTCCGTACCGGATCGGCTCGAGCGTGGAGTTCGACTGGTCGACCATGAACCTCGTGGACGGGTTGAAGGCCGAGGGCGTCCCGGGGGTGGCGGTCCTCAACTCGAATCCCGAGACCGTGTCGACCGACTACGACCGTTCGGACCGGCTCTACTTCGAGGAGATCACGCTCGAGCGCGTCCGGGACATCTTCGACTTCGAATCGTTCGACGGGGTCGTCACCTGCGTCGGCAGCCAGCTCGCCCAGAACCTGACCCCGCTGCTCCACATGTGCGGGATCCCGATCCTCGGGACCGCGTCCGAGTCGATCGACACGGCCGAGGACCGCGCGCGCTTCGCTCGACTGCTCGAGAAGCTCACGATCCCCCAACCGGCCTGGCGAGCGTTCACGACGGTGGAGGAGGCGAGCACGTTCGCCGACGAGGTGGGCTACCCGGTCCTCGTTCGGCCGTCGTACGTCCTGAGCGGGCAGGCGATGCGGGTCATCGCCGGCCGGAACGACCTCGGCCGCTTCCTCTCGGAGGCGGCGCGCGTTTCGCCTGAGCATCCCGTCGTGATCACGAAGTTCGTCGAGGGCGCCGACGAGGTCGAGCTCGATGGGGTCTCGGACGGAAAGCGGGTGCTCGTCGCGGGGATCCTAGAGCATGTCGAGCGCGCCGGGGTCCACTCGGGAGATGCGATCTTCTGCCTTCCCCCGCGCCACACGTCGCCCGAGGTCCAGGGCCAGCTCCTCCGCGCGGCGGGCAAGCTGGCCCGCACCTTGCGCATCCGCGGTCCGTTCAACGTCCAGTTCCTCGTGAAGGACCGGGGCTACCAGGTCATCGAGCTCAACCTCCGGGCGAGCCGCTCGTTGCCGTTCCTCGCGAAGGCGACCGGCGTGCCCCTTCTCCGCGAGGCGGCGCGAGCGATGCTCGGCCGACCCCTCTCGCGGGAGGGGGTCGCCCCGCTCCCGCCCGGCCGTTGGGGCGTGAAGGTCCCTCAGTTCTCCTTCCTCCAGCTCTCCGGCTCCGACCCCCTCCTCGGCGTAGAGATGCAGTCGACGGGCGAGGTCGCCTGCTTCGGACCGACCTTCTCGGACGCCCTCGTGAAGGCCCTCGTGGCGACCGGCGTGAAGCTCGTCCCCCGACGAGGGACCGCGTTCCTCTCGGTCGGAGGCCCGGCTCTCAAGGAGCAGCTCCTGCCCACCGCCGAGCGCCTCCGCTCCCTCGGCCTCGGCATGACCGCGACCGAGGACACGCAGGCGTTCCTCACCGAGCGGGGGGTTCCCGGCGTCCGGGTCCTCCACAAGGTCTCGGAGCCCGACCGGCACCCGAACGTTCTCGAGGCCCTGGACCACGGCGGGATCGACCTCCTCCTCGACGTTCCGCTCTCGCTCACCCAGGAGAAGTTCGAGCGGATGCTCGAGGACGAGTACGTCCTACGGCGTCGGGCGGTCGAGCTCGGGATCCCGCTCTTCACGAGCCTCGAGGCGTTCGCCGCGTACGTCGAGGGGGTCGCGTGGCTCGAGGAGCACCCCCTCACCGTGGACGCGCTCTACGGAACCCCGGAGCCGGGAACGGGGACCGGGGGACGATCGTTGGGGACCTCCGTCGTGCCGCGCCGAAGGCGCGTTCGGCCGCGCCGCGCGCGACGGGGCCCGGGACTCACTAGAGCGGGAACTTCGTCAGCGAATACTCGGGAATGATGGTCGACGTGTCGATGACCTCGGGGATGCCCCGGATCCGCTCGGTCACGAAGTCGAGGACGCGACGCTTGTTGGCCGCGCTCGGCTCGAAGTCGAGCACGACCAGCATGTCCCAGTCGCCCGTGAGGAAGTGGAGCTCCTTGACCTCGTGAAGGGTCTCGAGGAGCCGCTTGATCTTGTCGAGGTCGCCGCCGCGGACCTTGAGGTAGGAGAACGCGCGGACGCTCTTCAGGTCGGCCGGCATGATCGCCGCCAGCTCGTCCTCCGTGAACTGCTCGACCCCTTCGAGGCGACGCCCGAGGGGTGAGATGAGGACCGGGAACTTCTGGACGCCCCGGAGGTGTTCGGCCACGAGGCGCTCGATCCGACCGACCCGTTCGATGTCGATCACCCGGAGCCGGTAGCCCCGCTGGGCGGCGATCTCCTCCACCATCGCTTGGCACCGAGCCTGGTCGTCCGAGAGGAAGAAGACCGGTTCGCCGATCGCGTCGCCCGAAGACGACGACGCCGAGGTGGACGGGCCCATGCCGCTCAAAGCGGCCTCCTGGCTCTGCGCGACGGCGGGGCGGAAGAAGGTCGTGACCGCTTTCTTCGATTGGACGTAGAGCGTCAGTTCGTGGGAATCTTCGGGCATGGCTGTCGATGCAAGAATCGGCGGGGCTATTTAATCAAACCCGGCGAAAGGCCCCCGCCCTTCCGGGCGGGGGAAAGGGTTCGCTCGAATTGGGCCGGAGCCGGGGGTCCAATCTAGTAGCGCTTGTAGGAGTCGGAGCGCTCGCGCCCTCCGCCCCCGCCGCCGCCACTGCCGCCGCCGCCGCCACCATAGCGGCCGCCGCCGTAT
>DASWZL010000041.1:0-1938 GCA_036404475.1 Thermoplasmata archaeon | reverse complement strand
GGGCGAGGGCCAGCCCCACCGGTTGGCAGAGGAACGTCAGCGCCGAGCGAAAGTCGCGTGCGCGCTCGTGGACTGCGATGGCGGCATAGGTGACCGCACCGATTGCCAGCAGACCCACCAAGAGCGGGTAGCCGTAGAGAGGCGAAGGGATCGACGCGAGAACATAGAGGATCGCGCCGACCGCGTAGAATGCGACCAGCCCTCGTTCCACTGGGGTAAGGCCGAGCGGTCGACCGAGGACCCGCTCGGCCAACCGGAGGAGTACCGCGCCAAGGGGAAGGATCGCAACGAACAGGAAACATAGGTCGGCGATAGACTCTACTGCGGAGGCGGGCACCGTACACGAGAACCGGGGTCGTTACAAATACCCTTGGCGCGGAGCATTCGGCACTGGGCCAACGGCCAGATTCGAAGAACGACTGCGAAGCCCCAGAAACCTCCGGGAGGTCCACCGCCTAGATGGATGTTGCACGCAGTCTGCAGCTGTTCGCCTCCCGCCCTCCTCGGTAGGAGGGGTGGACTCACGGCGGTGAGCAACCCTATCCCGCCGATGTTCCTTCGGATAGGCGTTTGAGGTCGGCCCGGACCATCACCCGGACCAGGTCCTTGAACCGCACTTTGGGTTCCCAGCCGAGGATTCGTTTCGCCTTCGCCGCGTCGCCTCGCAAGGAATACACTTCCGAGGGTCGATTGAACTTGGGATCTACCATCACACGTCCCTCCCAGTTCTCGACTCCCGCGACTCGGAAGGCCTCTTGGAGGAATTCCCGAACCGTGTGGGCATCCCCGGTCGCGCCCACGTAATCGTCCGGCGGGTCGTGCTGCAGCGTCCGCCACATCAGCTCGACGTAATCTGGGGCGTACCCCCAGTCGCGCCGGGCATCGAGGTTCCCGAGAGTGATAGAGTCAGCCTTGCCGAGCGCGATGCGGGCTACGCCATCGGTGATCTTGCGGGTCACGAACTCCAGCCCGCGTCGAGGGGACTCGTGATTGAACAAGATCCCGTTCGAGACGGACATCGAGTAGGCCTCCCGAAAATTCACACACGCCCAGTACGCGTAAACCTTGGCGACACCGTATGGGCTCCTAGGGTGGAAGGGGGTAGTCTCATTCTGAGGTTCCTGGCTGATTAGGCCGAACATTTCGCTGGACGCCGCTTGATAGAATCTCGCGCCGGGAGCCTGTGACCGTACGGCTTCGAGCAGGCGAAGCGCACCCAAGCCGGTCACCTCCCCCGTCAGTACCGGTTGTGCGAACGACGTCGCTACGAACGATTGCGCCGCAAGGTTGTAGACCTCGTCCGGGTTGGCCACCTTGACCGCGTGGTCGAGGGAAGATTGGTCCGTGAGATCCCCGTCTAAGATTTGTATGCGTCCACGGAGGCTAACGAGATTCGACAGGGTCGGATTGCTTTGCCGTCGGATCAGACCGTACACTTCGTACCCTTTCCCGAGAAGAAGCTCTGCGAGATAGGAACCATCCTGTCCGGAGATGCCGGTTACCAATGCCCTTCGTCCAGCCATACGATGGGTAGCGAAACCGAACCCCCATTAACTCCTTTTCCTGAGAGACGACGGTCGAGGAGGGCAACAGAATGGGGGAGCGGGGGTTCCGGTGACGGCGATCGTTCCCGTCATGGACCCGAGGATTCTCACAGGTGTGGTGGGTCCGCCCCCTTCGCGGCCTGGGTCCCTGCCGCCGCGGCGGGAGGGAGCCCGGCTCAGCGTGTGTACGTGAGCCAGGGCTCGTACTCGGGGGCCTTGCCGTGGATCGCGGCCTCGTAGCGGAGACGCAAGCGTTTCGTGATGGGGTAGATCCCCGTCCCGATTGGGCGTCCGTCGACCTCCCGGATCGGCATGACACCGGCGGCCGTCCCCGTATAGAACAGCTCGTCCGACGTGAAGAGCTCCTCCCGGGTGAAGTCCGTCCGCTGGAAGG
>DASWZL010000040.1:0-34751 GCA_036404475.1 Thermoplasmata archaeon | reverse complement strand
GATCCTTCCGAACACGACCCCCTTCGCGGAGATGGACGCGGACGGCGTGGTCCTCTCCGGGGGCGCGCTCAGCCTCGAGGGAACGGACGCACCCCTCGGTCGGGTCGGCGAATGGATCGGGTCCGGGAAGGTTCCCGTGCTGGCGATCTGCGTAGGCCATCAGTTCCTCGGCCGCCACTTCGGAGGCCGGGTCGACCGGGCCGCGGCCCCCGAGTTCGGCTCGGTCGAGCTCACGGTCGACCGCGCCGACCATCCGATCTTCGCGGGATTGCCCTCGCGCCTGAGGGTGTGGTCGAGCCACAACGACCAGGTATCGGTCGCTCCGCCGGGGTGGAGCGTCCTCGCCCACTCGGCGGCGTGTCCGGTGCAGGCGATGGCGCACCCGTCCCTGCCCATCTGGGGCGTTCAATTCCATCCCGAGGTCGAGCATACCGAGGGCGGTCGGGAGATGTTCCGGCATTTCCTGGACACGTGCCACCGGTGACCCCCGGGAATAAGTACCGCCGCCCGTTCGTGGAACGAGGCGAAGGGTGGCACGGGTCCGCAGAGCGTCCGGGGTCCGCGAACACGACCTGATCGCCCGGGCGAAGGTCCTGCGAGGGTCGGTCGACCCGCTCTTGCCCCGGCTGGGACCGGACTGTCCGCGCGAGCGGTTCGACCGTCGGCGCGCCGAGCTGGAGGAGGTCCGCGAGGCGCGGGATGAGGCGCGGCGCCTTGAGAGGCTCTCGCACTGGGGGGACCCGCTCGCGCGTGCGTACGCGGGACTCCTGCACTTCTACCTGGACCCGAAGCCCCTCTCCGTGGTCGCCTTCGCGCTCCCGGGAGGACAGGTCTCCTACGCCCCGTTCGCCCGCACGGACCGGGAGGCCGAGGTCGCGGTGCAGCAGTCGGACGACCCGGACCGACTTCTCCTCGGCTACCTCGAGTGGGCCCGCAAGGGCCTCCACTTCTTCGCGACGCGCAAGACCCTGTTCTGCTCCGGCCTATCTGCCCTCCCCCCTCCGGAGTTCCGGACGGAGAAGGTGGCAGACCTCCCGTACCGGCTCATCGAAAACCCGACCCACCAGCGCTTCGAATGCTCCCATCTCCAGGCCGGCGAGCCGCGGCCGTTCCTCGAGGTGGGCTGGCCCGGCGCCGGGACCGGGTTTCGAGTCTGCCGACGATGCGCGAAGAGCGACCGCCACCTCCTCTCGAGCGTATCCGACGGGACGGCCGGACCGGACCCCTCGGCCGATTTTCCGGTGTCGGCTGAGCTCAACGTTCGTTGCCTCGGTGGCCCGGAGTGCGTTCACGCCTCCCTCCCGCCGCTCCCCCGCGGGCTCAAGCGCGATTACGAGCTCGGCAAGCTCTCGGACACCGGGCTCCTCGACACGTTCGCTTCGGAGCTCGCGGCTCGTGTCGAACGGAGCGGGCGGACGACCTTCCTCGCGGGAGGCGTTTGTTACGGAAACGAGCTGAAACCGTTCCTGGACGCGCTCCAACCGACCCCGGTCGAACGTCGGGCCCTCGACGCGGTCCTTCGGTCGTGGGAGGGCCTCTTCGAGGTGGACGAACCGCGCGCGAGCCGGGCGCTCGAGAAGCTCTGGAGCGACCACGCCGAGACGATCGTCCGAACGATCGTTCCCGACCCCAAGGAAGCCCGTCGGCTCATCGAGGAGACCCGTTCGTCCCCCGGTCGGGTCGCCGAGCTCCTGAAGCGAGCAGAGCGGTCGAGCGAGGAGAAAGAGGTCCTCGAGGCCCTCCCGCGCTACTCCCGCCTCGCTCGAGAGGCGGCCTGGGTGGACCGCGTCGCGCGGGCGTTCCGGACCCACCACGAGACCGGGGCGGAGCGAGCGATCCTGCAGTCCCTGCCGAGCGAGGGAAAGGAGCGGGGACTGGCCTTCGCCTTCCTCTCGGCCCTGGGCCGGGAGAACGCCCACGCCTGGCAGTTCTCCGCCACCGAACGCGAGTTCGGGACCTCCCTGAGCGACCGAGCTCGAGAGCTGCTCGCCGCTCCTTCGGCTCAGTACCACGACGCGCTCGACCGACTCCTGCAGGCCGCCGGTGTGGCCGACTGGGGCGAGAGCGAACCTCCCTCGGGGTGAGGCGGGAACCCCCTATCCCGGCCTCGGCGGGTCACGGCGCTCGAAACGTAATGAGAAATAGGTCCAAGTCACTCCCATACCGGACTGGGGGAGGGCGAACCCGGTCCATATCGGGCGCAGGTACTTTGAGCGGCAACCCCGGCTCCACGTCGAGCGCGATCGTCGTGGCGGGTGACGAGGAAACGCGGGTTCTTCTGCGAGGCCTCCTCCGGTTGCATCACTTCCGGGTCGACGGCGAGGCCGAGGGGGCGACCCAGGCGATCGAGCTGGTGCGGGTCCATCGCCCGTCGCTCTTGGTCGTGGACGCCAACCTCGCGGAGGGCAGTTCGAGCCCGCTGGTCGGCCAGGCACGAGCGTTGGTCCCGGGACTTCGCGTGATCCTGGTCGCGCCCGCGTCGCGGCCCCCCACCCTCCCCACGGACCCGACCCAGCGCCCGGACGCCATCCTGCTACGACCGTTCCGCATCCGACAGTTCGCGGAAGCGCTCGTCCCGGCCGGGGCCGGTGGGTTGCCGACACCCCGCTAGGGTCACGCCGGTCGGGGAGCTTCGTCCGGGACGGCGTAGCGTCCGAGGGCTGCCTCCTCCTCGAAATGAAGCGTGGGGGCGAGCACGACGATCGTGTGCATGGGCGGTCCGAAGTCGAGGGTGCGAAGGCGTGCGAACGACGCGACCCAGGCGTGCGCACCGTCCTGCCCCACGCGGGCGACGATCGCCACCCGGTCCGTGTCGGCGACGAACCCCCCGTAGGGGTCGCGCTCCCGCATCACCGCGAGGGCCGCGGAGGCGGTGAGGTATCGTCCCTCCTGAGGGTGCAGGTCAAGGAGCACGAGGGTGTGGAGGTCTCGCGCGCGGTTCGAGGCGATGTGCTCGAGCGGGGAGGTCGGGGCGAAGTTCTCGGACGGCAACGGCAGCGAGACGGTACGTCCGAATCGGTAATGCATGAGCCCGAGGAATCCAGCGGCCGCGGTCAGGATGCTCGCGTTTGGGCAGTAGGTCCACGTGTGGCCCGCGCGCTCCGCGGCGAGACGGAGGGCGACGTGGGTGGTCGCGGCGAACGGGTCGCCGACCACGACCAGGGATACGCGCGCGTGAACGGCGAGCGCGCCCAGGATCGGTCCTTCGGACTCGAGGAGCGGCCGGTCGAGCCGTCGGATCGACTTCCCCACGAGACGGCCGAGCCGCTCGAGCGTCCCGTCCGGCGCGACCGCGGTGTACTCCTCGGCGAAGACGACCTCGGAGGAGGAGAGCACCTCCCGCGCGCGCTCCGAGACCCCCCGCTCGTCGGTCAGTCCGAGGCCTACGAAGGCGAGCTCGCCCATCGACGGAACGACTCCTAGTCGCGGAACGCGAGGACGGGGCACGGGGCGGCCCGGAACAGCTCCTCGAGGAACCGGCGGGTGAGGAGAGCGCTCCCCGCCCGCTCCTCCTCCCCCACGAGGAGGAGACCGTAGCGCTCGCGCTGCGCGGCCTGGAGCAGCAGGTCGGGAAGGCGCCGCCGGCGGCCCAGGATCGCCTCGGAGAAGAGCGAGTGGCGGTGCACGATCCGGATCCCTCGCGAGCTCGTCTCCTCGCGGTCCTCCTCCGCTTCTCCGCTCGGCCGGCCGCGCGACCCCAGCGTGAGCGCGATGACGGGCGCGGGCGGGTTGCGCACGGCCAGCTCCTCGGCGAGGAGCATCGGCTTCGGGGCGGGCTGGTCGCGGAACGTCGACACGAGGATGCGCGGGATCTTCGGGGCGGCGAGCGCGAGGCGGTTCAGGACGAGAACGTCCGCGCGGGCGTGCTGGAGGATGCCGGTCGCCGTGTGACCGACGAAGAACCGGGAGCTCCGACGGTCGCCCCCAAGGGTGAGGAGGATGGCGTCCACGTTGTGCGATTCGGCGCTCTCGAGGATCTCGCCCGGTACGTCCGTGGAGGCCCGGACCTCCGGATCGACGCGGACGTCGAGCGCTGCCCCCGTCTCGTGCGCGGGCACCACGATGTTGATCGACGCGCGCCACTCCCGGGTGACCTCGGGAAGGGTGGTCGTCGGGATGACGTGCAGGACCCGAATCTCGCCGTCGGCATCGAGAAGCATCGACGCGAACCGGAGCATCGGCTCGACCTCGGAGGGGGTCTGCACGGGGACGAGGATCTGACGGTACATGTTCACTTCCCGATGAGCGGCAGAAGGGCGATGTCGAGTTCGAGGACGTTCACGTACGGGACCCCGATGTATGGGATGACCGGGTTCGTGATATACGAGTTGACGAGATCCGTGAGGCGGACAATCGACACGAAATGGAGGGTCGAGTTGTTGGCCGTGGCCTCCGAGACCCGCGGGACCTGGATAAGGACCGCCTCCGGGACGAGGTTCGGGTCGATGTCGGACCCTGACGGGGCCACGAGCCAGAACGGTAGGGTGTGGTTCGCGCTGAAGTTCCAAGCCGCATTCATGTAGGCAATCGTTTCGTTGAGCAGCGCGCCAAGCTGCGGGTCGCTCGGTCCCGGTGGCGTGTCGGCCCCGAGCGTCGTATTCCAGTCCGTCATGGACGGTCGTTCCCAGAAGAGGTACGGAGCGCTCGTGTTCTGGGCGATAAGGGAGGAACCAATGACCGTTCCGTTCGGGTCGCGAAGGAGTGAACCGTTCGCCACAGAGCGGTCGGCGAGCTCGGCAATCCCCGTGACGACGGCGGGGTAGAACACCCCCGACACGAGGACGGCGAGGACCAGGAAGATGACCGTCGCCCGGACGTGCTGGAGGCCGGAGTGGGCCGGGGGGGACGCGACCGGTCCCGTCACGGTCGGCTCCTTCCGGGTCGGCGTGGGGGTGACCGACGGCGCGCTCATAGCCCCCCCAGCGGCAAGAGATGGGTGACGACGAGCCCGAGGTACTGGACCCAGGGCAGGGACTCGAGCCACGAGAGGAGAAGGTAGATGAGCTTGATCCCGACGAACGCGCTCAGGAGTCCTCCGAATCCGTAGACGAGAAGGTTCCGGCGCAGTAGGTCGGTTGCGCTACGGGGCCGGAACGGTATCCCGTAGAGCGCCAGAGGGATCAGAATTGGAATGATGAGGGCGTTGAACACGAGCGCGGAGATCACCGCGAGGTCGGGGTTGGAAAGGCCGAGGACGTTCATGATCGCGATCCCGGGTAAGGTTCCGGCACCCGCCGCGATGAAGACCGCTGGGATGATAGCGAAGTACTTCGCGACGTCGTTGGTGATCGAAAACGTCGTGAGGCCCCCACGGGTGATCAGGAGCTGTTTTCCGATCGAGACGACCTCGATGAGCTTCGTGGGGTCGCTGTCAAGGTCGACCATATTGCCCGCCTCCTTCGCCGCGCTCGTCCCACTGTTCATGGCGAGACCGACGTCCGCCCGCGCGAGAGCCGGAGCGTCGTTCGTTCCGTCCCCTGTCATGGCGACGAGTCGCCCCTGCGCCTTCTCCCGCTGGATAAGGACAAGCTTCGCCTCGGGCTTCGCTTCCGCGACGAAGTCGTCGACGCCGCTCTCCTGAGCGATCGCCGCGGCGGTAAGCCGGTTGTCGCCCGTGCACATGATGGTGCGAATGCCCATCGTCTTGAGCTCGCGAAGGCGGTCGCGGATGCCCGGCTTCACGACGTCCTTGAGGTACACGAGCCCGATCGTCCGTCTCCCGCTCGAGATCGCTAGCGGCGTCATCCCCTGCTGGGATGCCTCCGCAGCCTTGCGCCGGAGCTCGAGGGGAAGGATCGCCCCGTACGACTCCATCGCCTGGAGGGACCCTTTGTACACCTCCCGGCCGTCCGATAGAACGATTCCGCTCATGCGCCGCTCAGCCGTGAACGGAAGGATCTTGAACGTCCCCGGTTCGAGATGGCGGGGCGGTGTACCGCGACGTGCGACGAGTCGGATGATCGAGCGCCCTTCGGGTGTATCGTCGAGGCTCGAGCTGAGCAGGGCCGCGTCGAGCAGTTCGGCCATCGAGACATCGGGGGCCGTGACGAGTTGAACTGCGAGGCGATTCCCGACGGTGATCGTTCCCGTCTTATCGAGGATTAGGACGTCAAGGTCGCCGGCTGCCTCGACCGCCTTCCCCGACTTTGCGATGACGTTCGCCCGGGCAACCCGGTTGATTCCCGAGATCCCGATCGCGGGGAGGAGCGCGCCGATCGTCGTAGGCATCAGGCAAACGAACAGCGCGACGATGGTCGCGATGTCGATGTAGATGATGTCCGTGAAGTCGGCGAGGAAGATGAACGTCACGACCACCGTGAAGAGGGTAATCGTGAACGCGTAGAGCAATACCCCGAGGGCAAGCTCGTTCGGCGTCCGGTCCCGTCCCTGGCCTTCGACCAAGCGAATCATGCGGTCGAGGAACGACTCGCCCTCCTCGGTCGTGACCCGTACCCGGATGGTTCCCTGGAGAACTCGGGTTCCTCCAAGGACGCTTGTCTTGTCCCCGCCGCTCTCGCGGGTGACCGCCTCGGATTCTCCGGTCATCATCGACTCGTCGATTAGCGCTGCCCCGTGGATCACGTCGCCATCGATTGGGATCGGCTCGCCGGGGCCAATCTCGATAGTGTCTCCCACCCGAAGGACGTCAGATGCCACCCAAGCCGAGGTACCGTCGGGACGAATCTGGCGTGCCCGTACTCCGCTGCGAATCTCGCGGAGGCTGTCGGCCCGTGCCTTTCCCTGGGCCTCGGCGATGGCGTCCGAAAGGTGAGCGAACCACAGGGTCAGAAACAGGATGATCGTTACGGCGAGGTAGTAGTCGGGGTCGTAGGCGCGGGCGATGTCCGGGAACGCCCACGGCACGAGGGTGAGCACGATGAGGAATAGGAACAGGAGGTAGACCGAGAACATCACCGGGTTGTGGATCTCACGGCGAGGGTCGAAGCCCCGGAACGACGACGAGAGAATCCGACGCCAGGAGGTGTGCGGAACTTTTCGAACCGAGACGCGGGCGCCCGGTTCCATGGTGAGCTCGCCCGCCACGCTACTTCCCTCCGAATATCTGGGCGAGCGGCCCCATCGCCATCACGGGCAGGAACATGAGCGCCGTCGTGATGATCAGGAACAGAGTGAGGTAGATCGTGAACGTGCCGCTCGCCGTTCGCAAGGTGCCCGCCCCAGCGGGAAGGATATCTTGGTGCGAGAAGAGGTCCGCGACCTTGAGCATCGCCCAGATCGGTACGAACCGGCCGACGAGCATGACCAGTGCCCCGGCGATGTTGAAGTAGAGCGTTGTGTCGTTAAACGCGCCGGTGGAGAGCGCGCTCCCATTGTTGGCGGATTCTGAGGTGAACTCGTAAAGGACCGAAGTGAAATTGTGAGAGGTCGCGCCGATCGTGGACGCGTCCACCACGACGAAGTTACCGGCGATTGCGACGACGAATGGAAGCAGAATACCGGCCGGGTGGCTGATGAGCGCTACGGCCGCCCACTTCACCTGGGATGTGCCGATCTTCTTCCCCAGGTACTCGGGGGTCCGTCCGACCATCAGGCCGGCGATGAAAATCCCGAGGACCGCGAAGAGCAATAGCATCCCGAACCCGGTGCCGACGCCGCCCGGCGTGCTCTGCGTGAACATCCCGAACAGCAGGTCGAGCTGGGCGATCGGCGAGGTCGAACCAATCATGAGGTTGTTCGCGCCAACGTTGCAGTACACGCTCACGACCTGGAAGAGCGAGGCCTCTGGCAGACTGAACCGGGTCTCCTGGCCTATCGGATACCCGTTCGTCTGTGGTCCGAGCCCGGCGACCGTGGACAGCGCTGGATTGGTCACCGCCTGGAACACGATGAACAGCGCGAGCGCGACGCCTAGGATGATCAGGATCGTCCCGATGTAGGGCCATGCCTCATTCTTCCGTCGGACGATCTCGGCGAACGCGAAGGGAGCCGAGAACGGGAACACCAACATGAGCCCGGTCCCCCAGAGGTTGGAGATCGCGGAGGGGTTCGCGATGGGGGACGCCATGTTCGCCGAGTAGAAGCCGCCCCCGTTGGTGCCGAGAAGGGAGATTGACTGGAAGCTCGCCACCGGTCCGAGATAGATCGTCTGGGTGCCTCCCGTCAGAGGATGGGCGGTGACGAAGGCGGTCAACGTCTCAGGAACCCCGAGAAGGATGAACACGAGAGCGCCGAGCATCGCCAGCGGCAGGAGGAGCCGGGTGAGCGACCGAGTCATGTCGACGTAGAAATTCCCGAGCGTTCCGTCCTTGCGGACGAAGCCTCGCACCATCGCCGCGAGGACGCACAATCCCGTCGCAGGGGAGAGGAAGAGCGCCAAAGGCCAGGCGACCGTGAGCGAGCCCAGGCTTACCTGGGATTCGTTCGTGAAATGGGTGAAGTTGGTGTTGGTGGTGAAGCTGGAGGCGGAGTGGAACGCGAGGTCCCACCCCATGTTCGGGATCCCGAGGGGATTCAGGGGCGTCTGAGCTTGGTAGAAGAACCAGAAAAACATGAACGTGAGCATCCCGCCGTTCACGAGCAGGAGCGCGAGCATGTACTCGCGGGCCTTCATCGAATGTCTCGGAGAGGTCCCGAGGAGACGGTAGACCGCCGACTCAATCGGGGTGAAGATGGCGTCCCCGAACACGGGTCGGTTCATGTAGACCCGTCCGAGGTAGCTCCCGAACCAGGGAGCGATGGCCAACGCGAGGCCCAGAACTAAGAGAACGTCCCAGAGCGATTGGATGTCGAACGCCATCGACCTCCTTCGTTAGAATCGTTCGGGGTGAATCATACAGTAGACTAGGTAGAACGTAAGGCCGACGCAGATGAGCGTCAGGATGACGAGCCCCAGGTTTTGCACGACCCAACCGAGCGGTCCCATCGGACGCCCTGAGGCGTTGGACCCGGAACTCCTTATTTAGCCTCGTTGACCGGGAGGTAACGTCACGCCGGGTGGCCGAAGGTTTATACGGCGTCCTTCGCGCCCGGCGCCTTTCCGGGACCGCCTCCCTCAGCGGCCTCGGACGACCGTTTCCTCGCTTCGCGCGAGAGCCGGCGGACGATGCGCCGCATCGCCTGCTCCCGGCGCACTTCGGCCACCTGGTAGCGAACGTCGCGGGTCTCGCGCGTCAGGAGAACGGTGACCCGGCCCAGGGAGCTGCGGCCCGTTCTTCCCCGTCGCTGGATCGCCCGGATCTCGCTCGGCACCGACTCGAAGAACACCACTAGGTCGACATCGGGCACGTCCAGTCCTTCCTCGGCAACGCTGCTCGCGACCAGGATCGGAAAACGGCCTTCCCGGAACCCGGCGAGGATGCGGCCCTGCTCCTTCTGGTTCATCCCTTTGTCTTCTACGTCGCGCGTCGCCTGGCCGACGAACCGCCCGGTCGTCCACCCCTGGAGCTCGAGGATCGATTGAATCGTCTGGATGGTGTCCCGGTACTGGGCGAAGACCAGGATCCGGGGCGGATGCTCCCGGGGGCGAGCGAGGGTCTCCCGGACGAGCTCGACCAGCGTGTCGAGCTTGGGATGGGAGGACTCGCGGGATGTCCGCAGGAGCTCCTCCGCTTCCCGACGGGCCGTGACGACCTCGGGCAGCTTGAGGACGGCCGCGTCCCCTCGGCTCGGCTTCTCCTTGCCCGCGACCCGGTCGAGGTACTGGACGAACGGGGCGATCCCCTGGGTCTCGAGACGTTCCTGGGCGTGGTGGAGGTGGAGCAGGACCAGTTGGTGGAAGAGGGGTCCGAACCGGCGGACCATCGGTCCCGGACGGGCGAAGATCTCGGCGCGCAGGGCGATGAGGTCCTTCACGGAGAGCGAACGAATCGGTTTCTTCCGCAGGTAGCCCATCTTCTGCAGTTTGCGCGCCGTAGCGATGGCGGCGGTCTCGAGGAGCCCGCGGATCCGCACGGCCTCGGGCGGTAGGTCGACCCACCGGTAGTCGATCTCGACGGGTTGGACGTACTCCCGGACGCCGTCGTCCTCTCGGCTCCGCGCCTCGATACGGCGGACCCCGAGGTTGGCGACGACCTCCTCGATCCGCTCGTCCTTCCCGCCCGGGGAGGCGGTGAGGCCCAGGACCCGGCCGCCCTCGGGCCGGTCGGCGCGGTACCGAGCGGCGAGAGGCACGTAGGCGTACTTCCCCACGGCGTGGTGGGCCTCGTCGAACACGACCAACGTCGTCTCCGAGAGCCCATAGCGGCCGGCCGCGAGGTCGTTCACTACGATCTCGGGGGTCGCGAAGACCACGTCGGCGGTCTCCCACGCTCCCTCCCGGACGGGCCGTCGGACCGTTCCGGTGAACCGAGCGAACCGCAGGGGCGTGAGCCAACGGGCGAAGGAATCGGCATGCTGATGCACGAGCGGTCGGGTCGGCGCCAGAACGAGGACCTTCCCGTCCGACCTTCGGAGCGCTTCGGCCGCGAGCAACGCGGCGATGATGGTCTTCCCGAGGCCCGTGGGGAGGACCACGAGGAGATCCTCCTCGAGCCCGATCCGGGCCATGTCGAGCTGGAACGGGAGGGCTCGCACCGCCCCGGGCTTTAGCAGGGGGTGGACGACGTGGCCCTCGACGACCTGCCAGGTCCCGGGGAGAGCGGGGGGATGGAGGCGTCCGACGGGTGATTCCACCGCGACCGGGCCCGCGCCGCTCGTGAAGTCGTCCAGGAGTCGCTGTCGGGGCACGGAGGATTACCTCGACATGTCCAGCGACCGCGGTGCCTTAGTGGCTTTCCCCCACACGGACGTGCGTCAGAGGAAGCGAACGTCGGTGGGCAACTCGCCGACGTAGCGCTGGAACCCCGTCGGCCACCCCGCCGCGTCGAGGCCCTTCTGGGCGAGGAACGCGGTCAGCCACCGCTCGAGCCCGATGCCGGTGCAGCCCGACCAGAGTTCTCCCTTCTGGGCCTTGATCGAGAACGCCTTCGTGTACTTCTCCCCGACGATCGAGAGGTTCTGGAACTCGAGCCATTCCGACTGTTCCCGCGTTCCGCGGTAGGGGAGGTAGGCTTCGAAGTCGATCGTTCCCTTGACGCGCGCCTCCGCGTCCTCGACGCCGACGCGACCGCTCTGCTGCAGGTAGAACGGGGTGACCCACGCGGTCCGCCACTCGAGCTCCAGGACCTCGTCGAACACGTGGCGGTAGCGCGCGAGCAGCTTCTCCCGGAGGGCGATCAGGTCGTCCGGCGCTCCGAGGAAGACCGGCTCGATCCGATGGAACTCGTCCACCCGCTCGAGCCCGTGGCGGCCGCCGCTCTCGTAGCGGTTCGACACGGCCGCTCGGTCGAAGATCTTGAGCGGCAGGCTCTCGGAGGCCAGGGTGCGGCCCGAAAGCCACCAATAGGTCGTGGGGCACTGGGCGTAGCAAGAGACCGCCGTCGGTCGGGTGACCATCCGGGCGAGCTCCTCCTCGGGAACCCGACGCGTGATCTTCACGAGGTCGGTGAACCGCTCCCAGGCGGCCGGGTCCCGGGTCTTCGGCTCCGTGACGTAGTAGAACTCGCCCGGCAGCCCCTCGAGGTGGCCGGTCTTGAGGAGGGTCTCGAAGGAATCGTGGTGCGGCTGGACGACCTCCTGGAACCCGAGCGGGCGCAGCACCTCCTCGAGCGCGACCCGCTCCATCGTCCGGAGGAGGTGGGCGGCGGTTGGTCCGAGGAACCACTTGCCCTTGGTCGGCCCCGAGCGCACCCAATGACGCTTCAGCATCTCCTCCGTGGGGTCACCTCGGAAGAGAGGTTCCCGGGCGGGGCTCGAGGAGAGGAGGGACCAGAACTGCTCCTTTCCCTCGTACCCCTGGCGCCGCGCCTTCTCTTGGACGAGCGCGACCGCACGGTCCATCCAGTTGTCCCGAAGCCCCTCTTCGGAGAGGGCCGTGAGCGAGAGGGTAGCGAGGGTGCCGTCGACGGTAAGGTGGTGCGGCAGGGGGAGAGCGATCGCCGCTTTCGGAGACGCGTCGAGCGAGAATTCCGTGCGATATCGGACCGCGACGAACGATCGGACCCCGACCCTCGCCGTGCGACCGAGTTCGTCGCCCAGGCGACGAACGAACGCGAGCAGCGCCTGGTGGGGCCGGGGACCGGTCGACTCGAGAACGACGCGGAGCTGGTCCCCCTCGAGCTTCCACTCCGCGAGACGGCCCTGGCCCCGGGCGCCGATCGTGTGGGCGACCGCTTCGCTCGCGATGCGGGGGATGAGCTCGTCGGGACGGACGGTCGACGGCAGGCTCCCGCTCAGGGTCAGCTCGGCCTCGAGCCGATGCTCCATCGGCACGACGACCGGGGGGCGGGTTATAACCCTCGACGCACCCCGTCCCCGAAAGCGACCCGGGCGAGGAACTCCGCTGGGCGGTCTCGCCAGCCACGCTTTTAGCCGCCCCGCTCTCCTCCGCCCCGGTCGAGGAGCCATGGCGGTCAAGGTCGAGGAATTCGGTCACTTCATCGACGGAAAGTGGGTGGTCCCGGCCCGCGCGAAGCGGTTCGAGACCGTGAATCCCACCACGGGCGAAAAGGTCGGGTCGTTCGTGGCCGGCACGCCGGAGGATGTGCGCTCCGCGGTCACGGCGGCCGCGAAGGCATTCCCGGCCTGGCGCGACACTCCGGCTCCGAAGCGGGGCGAGATCCTCCTCGAGGTCGCCCGACGGATGCGGGCGGCGAAGCCGGCCCTCGGGCGGGTCGTCACCCAAGAGATGGGCAAAGTGATCGGCGAGGCGCTCGGGGACGTACAGGAATCGATTGACTTCATCGAGTACATGGCCGGGGAGGGACGCCGCCTCGCGGGCGAGACCGTCCCCTCGGAGCTTCGGTCGAAGTTCTGCCTGACGGTTCGGCAGCCGAAGGGCGTCGTGGCGTGCATCACGCCGTGGAACTTCCCGACGGCCATCCCGAACTGGAAGATCGCCGCCGCGCTCAT
Organism: Thermoplasmata archaeon; assembly: GCA_036404475.1. Lineage (GTDB taxonomy): Archaea > Thermoplasmatota > Thermoplasmata > Lutacidiplasmatales > UBA184 > Lutacidiplasma. The sequence continues at coordinate 21,842 of DASWZL010000040.1, read as the reverse complement.
CACCGGGAACACCGTGGTCTTCAAGCCGGCGTCGGCCACGGCGCGATGCGGTGCTGAGGTCGTCAAGATCTACACGGCGGCGGGGGTCCCCGCGGGGGTCCTCAACTTCGTGACCGGGTCGGGAAGCGTCGTGGGGAACGCGCTCGTCGCCGACCCGCGGATCCGCACGGTCTCGTTCACCGGCGGGGTGGAGGCCGGGCGCGATGTCTACGTCCGCGGGGCCCAGGGCCTCAAGATGGTGCACCTCGAGCTCGGCGGGAAGAACCCGGTCATCCTGATGGAGGACGCCAACCTTCCGCTCGCGCTCGACGGAGTGCTCTTCGGCGCCTTCGGCACCGCCGGTCAGCGGTGTACCGCGACCAGTCGCCTGATCGTCCACACGAAGGTCTACGACCGGTTCCTTCAGATGCTCACGGACCGCCTGGACCGGTTCTCGGTCGGTGACCCGCTCGACCCGAAGACCGGGATGGGACCGGTCGCATCGGCCGACCAGGAGCGAAAGATCCTCGAGTACATCGAGGTCGGGAAGAAGGAGGCGAAGCTCCGGTACGGCGGGCGGAAGCTCTCGGGAGGGGCGTACGACCGTGGGTTCTTCCTCGAACCGACGATCTTCGAAACGTCGCACGGTACGCGAATCTCGAAGGAGGAGATCTTCGGTCCCGTGCTCTCCGTGATCCGGGTGAAGGACTACGACGAAGCCGTGCGGGTCGCGAACGACGTCGACTACGGGCTCTCCTCGTCGATCTACACCCAGGACGTGAACCGGGCGTTCCGGGCGATCCACGACCTCGAGGCCGGGATCACCTACATCAACGCCCCCACGATCGGGGCGGAGGTCCAGCTCCCGTTCGGAGGGATCAAGAACACGGGGAACGGAGGCCGAGAGGCCGGTAGCGTGGCGATCGAGGAGTTCACCGAGATCAAGACCGTGTTCATCGATTTCTCGGCCAAGCTGCAGAAGGCCCAGATCGATACCGAGCCCTCCCCATGAGCCGCTACCGCGCCACCGACGAGCAGCTCGACCGGGAGATCGCCGCGCTCGAACGGCTCGGCCGGGTGCGGCTCCGGCGCGCGGGCGCCGAGCTGAACGACATCGACAAGGACCTGCGCGAGCTCCGGAAGGAGCGGGCCCGGCGGGCCGCTCGTGCCGCCGAGATGATCGCATCGGAGACACCGGCCCCGGCCGAGGCGCCGGCCTCCGAGAGCTGACCGGGCGTCGGGCCTCGCCGGCTCCGCGGGAGAGGGTCCCGGGTCGGCGAGAAGCCCTCCCGAGGGCTCAGAACGGACCGGCGCCCGCGGGGTTGTCGAAGTTCGTGAGCAGCATCTGACCTCGCGGTTTCGGACGCCCCACCGGGGCGATGAGCGGGTCCTCCTCGAGGGCCGGCATCGTCTCGGAGATCGGGACGTCCACGATGATCTCCCGGGTGCGTCCGCCACGGCCCCGCGAAACGATCGTCGCGCGGATCAACCCGAGCGACTCGAGCTCGGAAACGTAGTTCGAGATCGAGCGAGCGTGGAGAGGCTGAAGGCCGAGCCGCTCGGCGAGCCGCCGGTAGCTGTCGTACACCTCGCCCGTGAGGACCCCCGTCCGCCGGCGCTCGAACGACTGGAGGATCGCGTAGAGGAGCACCTTGCAGTGGGGCGGGAGCGTTCGGCAGCAATCGATGATGATATCCTGCTCGAGCCGGTTCTTCGCCTTCACGACGTGGTCGGGGGTGATCCGCCTTGCGTGGTCCCGCTCGGCCATCTCGGCGGCGAGTCGGAGGAGGGCGAGCGCGCGGCGTGCGTCCCCGTTCTCGAGCGCCGCGTAGGCCGCGCACCGCTCGACGACGCCGGGGTCGACGACCCCGTCTCGGAACGCCTCGTGGGCGCGGTCGCGCAGGATGTCCTGGAGCTGGGTCGCGTCGTAGGGCGGGAAGAGGATCTTCTCCTCGTTGAGCCGACTGCGGACGCGGGCATCCAGATGGTTCGTGAACTTGAGGTCGTTCGAGATGCCGATGATGGCGAGGCGCGCGGTCTCGAGCTCAGTGTTGATCTGGCTCAAGGTGTAGAGGATGTTGTCGCCGCTCCGCGCTACCAGCCGGTCGACCTCGTCCAGGACCAGGAGGAGGATGCCTCCCTTCGCGTCCATCAGCCGGCGCATCCCGCCCTGGACCCGGTCGAGCGACCAGCCCGTCGGGATGCGGTCGGCCTCGGTCTTCGCGAAACTGTTGGCGATCGTCTGTAGCAGACTGTACGGCGTGTCGATGTTGCCGCAGTTCAGCGTGACGAACGAGATGTGCGACGAGAGTTCGGTGCGTCGCTGGAGGTCCTGCCGGACCTGAGCGACGACCGCGGTCTTGCCGGTCCCGATCTTGCCGTAAATGAGGAGGTTCGACGGAAGGTCCCCGCGCAGGGACGGCGCCAGGACCTCGGCGACCTGACGGATCTGCTGTTCCCGGTGCGGAAGCCGGCTCGGGACGTAGGAATCCCGGAGGACCTCCCGGCTGCCTCGGAACAGTTCGCTCTTGGAGGAGAGGATGGCGTCGAGGATCCCGCCGGTCGAGGCGGGAGGGTTCCCGGGCGCGGACGGCGAGGGCACCGGCACGGGCACTCCTGCGCTGTCCGCGCCCGGGCGGCGGTCGCTGACGGGAGCGACCGCCGGATTCGAGGCTTGGCTGTTGTCGAGGGGTTCCGGAGCGTCGACCGGCCGATCTTCGTTAGCAGGTGACACCGTCGAAGCCTGCCCGGGCCTCGGGCAGCGGTGCGAGGAAGGCGAGCCATATGTACCTTTTGCCGACGCGCGCTCCGGAAAGCGCGACGAAGGCGTCGAACGCCGTCGAATCGGCTCGGGGCGGTCGTCTCGCTCGACCGAATCCATTTGAAGGGGCGCCGCTGTCGCCTGGAGGATGTCGGGCCACAGGTCGGACGACCGTTTCGTCCCCGCTCCGGCCCCGAAGCCGCCGTCGGCGCCGTTTCTCGCCCTCTCCACGCTCTCCTTCATCCTCGGGGTGTACCTGCGGTTCACCCGCAGGACGCACTCGGACCGGGCGTAACCTCGAGGTGGCAGGGATGGTACGCGTAGCCGACCCATCGGCCCCGATCGTCATCGTCAAACTCGGCGGAAGCATCGTCACCCGGAAACGGGAGGTCGAGCGGATTCGCCCGAAGGTCCTCGCCCGGCTGGCGCGCGAGGTCGTCGAGGTCGGGGATCGCCGCGTGGTCGTCCTCCACGGTGCCGGTTCGTTCGGACACCCGGGGGCGAGGAGGTTCGGGCTGGCCGTTCCGCCGGAGGAGGGGACCTCGGGGGCGGAACGCGTCCGAGGCGCGGCGATCGTTGCCGCCGAGGTGCGCCGGCTGCACCTTGCGGTCGTCCGCGAGCTCGTTCGCGCGGGAGGGGCCCCGGCCTCCGTGCCGATGTCGACCCACGCCCGTAACCGGGCGGGCGAGCTCGTCTACCTCGACCCGTCCCCGGTGAAAGCCGCCGTGGACGGAGGGTTCCTCCCCGTTTCCTTCGGGGATGTGGTCCCCGACGAAGTGTGGGGGTCGTCGATCCTGAGCGCCGACACCATCGCGCTGGCGCTCGTCCCGGCGGTCGGGGCCGAGAGGGTGGTCTTCGTCAGCGACGTCGAAGGAATCCTGGAAGGACCCCCCGGCCGTCGGCGGTCGGTCGTACGGGAGGTCACCCCCGACACGGTCGCCGCGCTCCGTCCCCCCGAGGGAGCGACCGACGTTACCGGCGGGATCCGTGGCAAGGCGACCGTGATGCTCGCCATCGCGGCCGCCGGCGCGGACGCAGGACTTATTAGCGGACTATCGGATGGAGCTGTCTCGCGCGCAATTCGGGGCGGAATGGAGTACGGGAGCTGGGCTCGTGCGAGATCCTCCTGATCCGTCCGAACCGGGCGGCCTGGACTTGAGCCATCGCAAAGCCGAGCACGTCAAGGTCGTCCTGGGGAAGGACGTCGAGGGTCGGTACCGATACTGGAACGACGTCCAGCTCGTCCACCGCGCCCTCCCCGAGGTCGACTTCGACGAGATCGACCCTTCCGTGACGTTGCTCGGCCGCCGCCTCGCCGCGCCGATCGTCATCACCGGCATGACCGGGGGCTTCCCGGACGCGGTGAAGATCAACGAGAACCTCGCTCAGGCCGCCGCCGAGGTCGGGGTCGCGATGGGGGTCGGGAGCGAGCGCGCCGCGATCCTCAAGGGCCAGTACCCGGAGAGCTACTCGTGCGTGGCTCGTCACGCGGTCCTCCTCAAGTTCGCCAATATCGGGGCCCCCCAGATCATTCCCCAGAAACCCGGTGACCGGGTCATCGGACTCGACGATGTCCGGGCGGCGATGGACCTGATCCACGCCGACGCCCTCGCGATCCATCTCAACTTCCTCCAGGAGATCGTGCAGCCCGAGGGCGACCGACGAGCGAAGGGTTGCCTCGAACGGATCGGAGAGCTCGCGGCACGCTTCCCCGTCCTCGTGAAAGAGACCGGGGCCGGCCTCTCGCGCGAGGTCGCGGAGGAGCTTCGCGCTCGCTCGGTGAAGGCCTTCGACGTGAGCGGCACCGGAGGTACCTCGTTCGCCGCAGTCGAACACTATCGCGCCGTCGAGCAGGGGGCCGAACGGGAGGCTCGCGTCGGGAAGACCTTCTGGGATTGGGGGATTCCCTCCCCGGTCTCGGTGCTCGAAGTCGTTCCCCTGGGCCTTCCGGTCATCGCGAGCGGAGGCGTGCGCTCGGGCCTGGACGTCGCCCGTGCGATCGCGCTCGGGGCGACCGCCGCGGGGACCGCCGGCGGGATGCTGCGGGCCGCGGCCACCGACCACGCGCAGACCCGCAAGGAACTCGAGTTCCTCGTCCACGAGCTCAAGGTCGCCATGTTCCTCACGGGGTCGAGGACGGTCGCGGACCTCCAGAAGGCACCCTACCTCCTTACCGGGGAGAGTCGCCTGTGGCGCCGTCGATAGCCGCTCCCACCCCTGAGGAGATCCACCGGGCGAAGCTCGCGGGATTGCGGACGACGGGCTCGGCCGGTCCCCTACCCTCGAACGTCGACTGGATCGCAGGTCTCCCTCCCGAGGAACGCGCTCGCTACGACGGCTCCGTTCGCCGCAAGCCCTCTCGCACGCTCTCCGGCGTTGCGATCGTCTCGGTCATGACCGCCCCGGCTCGGTGTCCGCACGGACAGTGCACCTACTGCCCGGGAGGACTCGAGAACGGGAGCCCTCAGAGCTACACGGGCGAGGAGCCGTCGGCCCTTCGGGGGGCCCAGTTCCACTGGGATGCTCGGGCGATCACCGGCCATCGGATCAAGACGCTGGAAGAGATCGGCCACCCGACCTCGAAGGTCGAGGTGATCGTGATGGGAGGGACGTTCCCCTCCCGTCCCCGACCGTACCAGGAGGAGGTCCTCCGCGGCATCTACGATGGCCTCAACGGGACGTCCTCCACCTCGCTTTCGGACGCCCAAGCCCAGAACGAGGTCGCGCTCCACCGGGTCGTGGGCCTAACGGTGGAGACCCGCCCGGACTGGTGCGACGGTCGGGTCCTCCCCTTCCTCTTGGAAGGGGGGGTGACCCGGGTCGAGGTGGGCGTCGAGTGCCTGCACGACGACGTCCTCGAGGCGGTGGGCCGGGCCCATTCGTCGGGGGACGTGGCCCGGGCCACCCGGGAGGCTCGGGACCGCGGCCTCAAGGTCGGCTACCACCTGATGCTCGGACTACCGGGCATGGACCCGGATTCGGACCTCTCCGACTTCGAGCGCCTGTGGACCGACCCCGATTACCGGCCCGACTTCCTCAAGATCTACCCGACCTTGGTCCTTCCCGGAACCCGGCTCTACGACGACTGGCGCGCGGGCCGCTACCAACCGTACGACACCGCCGTGGCGTCGGAGCTCCTCGCTCGAATGAAGCGACTCCTCCCACCGTGGGTCCGGATCCAGCGCATCCAACGGGACATCCCCGCACGACTCATCGCGGCCGGCGTTCGGTCGAGCAACCTTCGGGAGAAGGCCCTCGACCGCCTCGGGAAGGAGGGAGCCCGCTGCCGGTGCCTGCGCTGTCGGGAGGCCGGCCGTCGAGCGACCCCACCGCCCGACGCGTTCGAGTTGACCGAGACCGAGTACGGTGCCGCGGGAGGCCGCGAACGGTTCTTCGCGTGGGAGGACCCCACGACGGACACCGTCGCCGGGTTCCTGCGGCTCCGTTTCCCCTCGAGCGACACCGAGGGGGGGCTCGACGCCCCCGTCATCCGAGAGCTCAAAGTAGTGGGGAACGAGGTCCCCGTTGGGCACAAAGGGTCGCGGCCGAGCGAGTACCAGCATCGCGGGTTCGGTGCGGGGCTGCTCGCCGCCGCGGAAGAGTGCGTCCGGGCGGAGGGGTTCCGCCGCGTCTACGTGACGAGCGCGGTCGGCACCCGCGAGTACTACGGTCGCCGGGGGTACGAACGGGCGGGAACGCACATGGCGAAGAGTGTTTTCGCCGGGCACAACCCCTGACGGAGCCGTGCGACGGTTTCGCCTCCCGCCGGTCGCGCAACCCTTAAACCCACCCCCGGCTCCGCCGACCGAAGGAACCCTCCATGGACCGCAACATCCAGGTGGAGCCACTGCGCACCGTCCACATCGAGGACCAAGGGATCGAACTCGTCGAGCGGAAGGGGCTCGGGCACCCCGACTCGATCGCCGACGGGGTCTCGGAATCGGTGAGCCGCGCGCTCTGCCGCCTTTACCTGGACGAGTTCGGGAAGATCCTGCATCACAACACCGACGAGACCCAGGTCGTCGGGGGAGGCTCGGAGCCGAAGTTCGGTGGGGGCCGCGTGACGAGCCCCATCTACATCCTCCTCGTCGGTCGGGCCACCACGGAGGTCAACGGCGAGAAGCTCCCGTACCGGGACGTCGCCGTCGAGGCCGCCCGGAAGTACGTCCAGTCGGTCTGTGCGCACCTCGACATCGACAAGCACGTCGAGTTCGACTGCAAGATCGGCCAGGGGTCGGTCGACCTGCGGGGCGTCTTCGAGCAGAAGTCGGTCCTCTCCAACGACACCTCGTTCGGGGTCGGGTTCGCCCCGCTGTCGGACACGGAGCGGCTCGTGCTCGAGAGCGAGCGGTTCCTCACGCTGAAGCTCAAGAAGAAGCTCCACGCCCTCGGGGAGGACGTCAAGGTGATGGGATACCGCCAGGGCGAGGCGATCCACCTGACCGTCGCCGCCGCCCTCGTCGATAGCGAGCTCAAGGACGCCCGGGAGTACGCCTCCGCCTGCCAGGAGATCCACGACCAGCTCGCCGACCAGGCCGCGAAGCTCACCCGGCGCAAGGTGACGATCGAGGTCAACACGGCGGACGACCCGGAGCTCGGCCGCTACTACCTCACCGTCACCGGCCTTTCGATGGAGGCGGGGGACGACGGGTCCGTTGGGCGAGGGAACCGCGCGAATGGCCTCATCACGCCCTGCCGTCCAATGAGCCTCGAAGCGTCGGCCGGTAAGAACCCGGTCAACCACGTCGGGAAGATCTACAACCTCCTCGGCAACCTGATCGCGAACGACATCGTGAAAGAGGCCGGGGGCGACGTCCGGGAGGTCCACGTCCGCATCCTCTCCCAGATCGGGAAGCCGACCGACCAACCCCAGGTCGCCTCGATCCAGATACTGCCCGCGAGCGGCGTGAAGCTCGCCCAGGTGAAGCCGAACGCCGAGACCGTGGCGCAGAAGTGGTTCGACGACATCGATTCGATCCCGCGGCTCCTCCTGACCGGCAAGCTATCGGTCTTCTAGGAGTCGGGCCCTCCGGGGCGTTCGTGCGGGTCTACGTCGAGTCCTTCGGGTGCTCCCAGAACCAGGGGGAGGGCGCCGGGATCGCCCGGGACCTCTCGTCCCACGGGCACGGGCTCGCCCGAAGCCCTTCGGACGCCGACGTCGGAATCCTGGTCACGTGCGGGGTCATCGGCCCGACCGAGGGTCGGATGGTCCGCCGATGGCGGGCCCTCTCGGCTCGGGCCCCCCGCGTGGTCGTGACGGGATGCCTCGTCCCTCTCCGCACCGACCTCATGACCGGGCCCGGTCGAGAGCGAACGACGTTCGTTCCGATCCGGGAGCAAGCGCACCTTCCCGCGTTGCTCGACTCGTGGTCGGGGGACGCCTCGGTGACGTTGCCCGCGGTCCCTCTCGCGACCGAGTCCCCTCCGCCTCCCATGACGGAGGAGGTAGTCATCGCCCAGGGATGCACGAGCGGATGCACCTACTGCTTCAGCCGCCTCGCTCGCGGCCGCCTCTCGAGCGTTCCCCTCTCGGACGTAGTGCGCCGGGTGCGCGAAGCGACGACCCGGGGGGTCCGGGAGATCCGGCTCACTGGTCTCGACACGGCCGCGTGGGGCGAGGACCTCCCGGGGCCGGAACGACTGCCCGAACTGCTTCGGGCGGTCTCGAAAGTCCCCGGGGGGTTCCGAGTCCGGGTCGGCATGATGAGCCCCCAGAGCCTGGAACCGCACCTGGTCCCGTACCTCGACGCGCTCGCCGAGGGGCCGGCCTACCGATTCCTCCACCTGCCGCTCCAGAGCGGCTCCGACCGGGTGCTCGACTCGATGCACCGAGGCTACCGCGCCGACCTGTTTCGTCGGCAGGTCGATGCCGCCCGCCAACGCCTGCCGGACCTTCACCTCGCCACGGACGTCATCGTCGGCTACCCAGGGGAGACGGAGGACGACTTCCGGGCGACCGAGGCGCTGCTCGAGGAGGTAGGCCCCGAGACGGTGAACGTCACTCGGTTCTCGCCGCGCCCCGGAACGCTCGCCGCCCGCCTTCCGGCGCTCCCCCCCCGGGTGGCGAAGCGGCGATCACGGGCCCTGGCTGCGCTGCGGCACCGCATCTCGCGAACACGGCTCGAGAGCTGGATTGGTACCCGGGCCGTCGGCCGGGTCTTGGAGTACGGACCGGCGGGGAGCTCGGTCGCCCGTCTCGGGAACTACCTTCCCGTCGTACTCGACCGCCGGCCGCCGCTCGGGTCCGACGTGGAGCTTCGGGTCGACGGCGCTCGGTCGACCTATCTGCTCGGAACCCCTCTCTAGTCGCGTTCTAAATACCCGACCGACCCCTAGTTGGTCGGTTCGGTCCTCTCCCGGCCGGAGGGGGCGACGGAGGATCCGATGACGGACCTGACCAGTGGGGAGATCGTCGCCATCGTATTCGTCGTGGTCCTCGCCATCATCGTTGTGGCTCTCCTCCTGTTTCTCTTGAGGGGCCTGCGGAACAAGCGCGCCAAGCTCCTGAGCGAGCTCGAGGACCGGCCGGAGCTCAACCAGGACCGGGCGTTCAACCGCCTCGTGATGGCCCGGCGGGAGGCCGGGATCCTCGTCGGACAGGGGGTCGACGTACGCCGGGCCCAGGACCTGATCGCCGAGGCCCAGGGCGCGTTCGACACCCGCCAGTACGACCGGGCCTACCGGGTCGCCCAGTCCGCGCACGAGGCGCTCGTGAACGCTCGACAGCAGGGCGCGAGGTCCACGGGCGTCCCGCTTCCTTCGAAGGGGTCGGCGACCGCCCCTCCGTCGGGACCGACCGGGGTCGCGCCGGCAGCCGTCACCGCCCCCGCTCCTCCCGAACGGCCCGCCATCCCGAAGAACCGTGCCGAATCCCAGTTCCAGCTCCAGCTCCTCGGCGAAGAGCTCGCCGCAATCCCGGCGCGTCGGGCGCGGGAGGCCTCCGTGACCGGGGCCTCCGCGCTGAGGAACCAGGCGTCGGCCGCCTTTGACCAGGGGGACTACACCGGAGCGTTCCGCCTCGCTCTGCGGGGGCGCCGGACCTTGGGGGGAACCCTCGAGAGCATCCCCCCGCCGGGCAGCTCGACGACTGGGGCCCCGGGGAGAACGGCGAGCGCGACTTCGGCGGCGTCTGACCCCGCCCAGACCGCCGAAGCCGCCGCCGGTGGGGAGCGGTGCTCGGAATGCGGGTATCCCGCGCTCTCGGGAGATGCGTTCTGTCGGGGATGCGGACGTCCCCGCACGCCCCTGACCTGCCCGACCTGCGGGTCGCCGCGCGGCGAGGAAGAGCCCTATTGCGGTCGGTGCGGGTCTCGGTTCCCGTAGGGGGGCCGGATCTAGTATCCCGTAGGGAGCCACTCCTCCAGGCGACGCTGGGTCCGGGCGTCGTGGAGGAGCGCGCTGGCCGTGAGCCAGCGGGGAAGCGGGATGGCGAACGACTGCTGAATGAGCTCCGAGAGTCCGGCGAGCGAGGCGACCTTCTCGGGAGGGTGGGTCAGGGCGGCGCGGACATGCTCCCGAACGTTCCACACCCCGAGGGGAAGGATCTCGCCCGGGTGCACTTCCCGGAGGACCACCACGCCGGCCTGGTGACCGAGGTTGAGAAGTGCCTCGCTCGTCGCGAGGCGGGCCGCGTAGTAGCAGCCTCCGATCGACGCATACGTCGTCCGACCCCGGTACCCCTCATGGTCCCCGATCATCACGATCCGGCTCGGGTTCGGGTTCCACAGGGTGTTCGGGTACCACGCCTCGATCGATTCGTACCGGTACGCCCCGGGAAGGAAGGCGATGACCCAGCGGTTATCGAGGGCCGTGAATCGGTAGACCAACGTCTCCGAGAGCTCGGGAAGGTCGCGGACCCGCCCGAGGTTCATCTTCGAGAGGAGGTCGTCCACGGCGGTGATGCTCCAGCGGGTGGGAACGAGCCGTCGGCGGCCCCGTCGACCGAGGGTCCCGACGCTGAACGCTCGCTGGATCCGACTGACGCGGACCCCCCGATGGTAGAGCTCCTCAACCGCGACCCGGGCGTTCGCGTGGACGTCGGACGTGAGGCGGTCGAGATGCGGGTCGACCCGTCGGACGTCGAGGCGTATCGTCTCGATCGGCGCCGACGGCCCGAACGGAGGCGTCGAATCGCTCAGGGAAAGATGACCGCGGGGAGGACGACGGAAGCGGACCTCGCTATCGACCGTCTCGCCGGCGATCCCGAGAAGCTGGAGCTCCTCCAAGATCGGGATGGGACGTTCGGCGTCCGTCACTCGGATCGGGATGGTGCCGCGCACGAGACCGGTCCGGAACGACACGACCTCCGCGACCGACCGTCCGACCCACTCTTCGGGGGTGTCGAAGAGCTCGGTCGACCCGTGTTCGGGGCTCAGGAGCGGGCCGACCGACACCTTGGGGTAGCCGAACCGCCCGACGAAGAGCGCGGGGGGCGACGTTCCGTTGAGGTCGACCCCGTTCACCATCGGGAGGGTCTTCTCGAACGCCCGGTACTTGACGAGGATCGGACAGACGGGCTTCCCGCAGAGGAGCTGCGCGGACCGACATCGTAGGCACATCGTCGGGTCCTCCTCGAGACCCGGCACGCTCCAGGAGAGCGACCCGACGGGGGCGAGCCCGGGGATCGGGGGGACGGAAGTAGGAAAGGCCATCTCCGGTCGGCCCCTCCATCGGATGCCCCGAATGTAAAGCCGGCGGGAGAGGTCGTGAAACAGCCCCGCGGGGCGACCTCGGTCCCGTCCACGCCCTCACGTTCAAATAGCGGGGGCGGCTGGTAACGCCGCGTCCGGGACTGTGGGGTAGTATCGTCCCGAGATGACGGGACAAAGGAGCCCAGATTCGGTCTGCGGATGGTTCCGGAGAGAGGGGACACCTGTCTCGTGAACCGTGCTTTGACGTCCGAATGTGCTGGGAGGCGCGCATAGAAATGCGATGTTAGCGGCGTATTAATGGAGGAAGAAACTCCTTCCAAGACGAGTTGGACCGAACTGGAGTGCGGACATCGGTTGCGCCGTGTGGCTCGAATCCCAGCACGGGGGTCCAGTACTCCGCTCCTGGGGATTGGCGTCGTGCCACTTTGCTGGAGGTGGCTCGATACATGAGTGAAGTGGCTGCCTGATAGGGTAATCTTGAGTGGGACGCTTTGGTATCGTCAATGAAGGCGCACAGGTGTGCCTTCAGTCGGACCCTCGGCGGAGCAGCTCTCGCCGCGGTCGTGATGGCTGTCGTGGCCGTGATGATTGTTCCTGTCGGCTACACGTCCTCGAAAGGAGTCGGGAACATTCCGCCTCACGTTGCTCCGGGAGACGGGGGGATTCGTCAGGCTCACTCTGGACCGGAGACGGGGCTCACCAAGGAATCCGTGACATTCGAGCCCGCTTCTCAAGTCAATCTCGCCAACAAGGTGGTCGCGACGGTTGCCGTGGGGTCCGATCCGATGACGCCGGCCTATGACAGTTCGAACGGGGACATCTACGTGCCAAATGGCGTCCCAGGAAACGTGAGCGTAATATCGGGAGTGACAGACACACTCGTAGCTACGGTGCCCGTCGGAGGAGGGCCAGACCAACCGACGTTTGATCCTGGGAACGGGAACATCTACGTGCCGAATGTAGGTACTGCGAACGTCAGCGTCATTTCGGGGCTGACGAACAGAGTCGTTGCGACAATACCAGTGGGATCTGACCCGAACCCCGTAGCGTACGACAACGTGACGGGCAACCTGTATGTACCGAATGCCGAATCGAACACCGTAAGTGTCATTTCAGGCGCGACCAACAGCGTTATCGCCACGATTTCGGTCGGAACAAATCCTTGGGCTCCGGCGGTGGACACCGCGAACGGGGACGTCTACGTACCGAACTGGCTCTCAAGCAGCGTGACTGTCATTTCAGGTAACACGAACACCGTAATCGCTACGGTTCAGGTCGGTGGTGGCCCGATGCCTCCGACCTATGACAGCGCTAACGGGGAGATCTATCTCCCCGATATCTTTGACAACACGGTCACCGCGATCAATGGAACGACCAACACGGTCGTTGCGACATTTGCGGTCGGTGGATCTCCATTCACCCCGGCGTACGACGAGTTGAACGGAAATCTGTACTTCCCGTGTGATGTATCGAGCAACACGGGAGTTGTGAGAGTCATCTCTGGAGAAACGAACCTCGCTGTCGCGACGGTTCCGGTCGGGAGCAATCCTTCCACCCCTGTGGTGGACGACTCGAACGGGAATCTGTACGTTCCCAACTCCGGCTCGGGAACTGTGAGCGTCATGTCGGGGTCAACGAATACGGTCGTCGCGGTGGTGGACGTAGGAAACACTCCGTACACACCAGCCTTCGACCCCTCCACCGGTGAAGTGTTTGTGTCGAACGCCCTTACGGCAACCGTGAGCGTCATCGCAGGCGGCTACCCCGTAACGTTCACTGAAATTGGACTCTCGTCGGGAAGCTGGTCCGTCTCTTTCGCGGGCGCTTCGCAGTCTGCCCCGGTAGGTTCACCGAACGTCTTCGACGCGACCAATGGGGCATGGAGCTATTTCGTCGGAGCGGTGGAAGGTTTCCTTGCCAGCCCGGCGAACGGGACGGTAGATGTCGCGGGGACTCCGCAGGCCGTGGCGGTAACCTACTCAAAAGGCGTCGCCCCAACCTATCTCGTGACCTTCATCGAGACCGGTCTTGAGGCCGGAACGAACTGGACTGTCACTCTCGATGGACTCTCCCAGAATAGCTCCGAATCAGCGATGACGTTCCAAATATCCGATGGAACGCACCCGTTCTTGGTGCATACTGTAGAAGAATACACTGAGACCCCTGCGCGAGGGAATGTTACGGTAGACGGATCGAACTGGACCGAGTGGGTCACATTCACTCGCACATCCAACAGCGGGCCGACATTCCTAGGCCTGCCCTTGTTTGAGGGCGCCGCCGTAGTGGGCGGATTTTGCATCGTTGTAGCTGGCATCGGAGTCGGAAGTTTCCTGTATCGGCGTCGCGAACGGAAGCCTCCTCTCACCTCATCAGTGGGGTGAAGTCCTCCGAATGTGACGTAGGCAAGAAGGCATAGGCGCGGGCTGGGTCCTTTCGCAAATCGTCGATGTCCGTTCCGATCCATTCGACGCCTGGCGCTCCCCTCCTCGGGAAGAAACGCCCGTGCTGGAAGGCACCCCTTCCGGGGAGGTGAATCTACGGTCCGAAGGGGAGTTTCGTCCCTTGCTGACAGGACAACGGGGAAGCCGGTGGGAGCGGGCGTGAACCGGCCCCGTGGCGTGGGACTCGGTCCCGCCCACGCCCTTACGTTCAAATAGCGGGGGCGGCTCGTCAAGCTCCGCGTCCGGGACTGTGGGGTAGCTTGGTCCATCCTTCGGGGTTCGGGACTCCGAGACGCCAGTCCAAATCTGGCCAGTCCCATTCGCGCGTCGTGGTCGGGCGGCGGTCCGTGAACCGCCGTCCTCCCGGTCCTAGAGCTTCTGGGTGAGCGCCCGGACCGCCCCGCCGCCGTTCCTCAGGATCGGACCGCCGTGGTAGCTGAGGAGGGAGTCGACGGAGAGGCGCGCCATCCGACGGGCGGAGATCTTGGCGGTGGGGATGTGGTGGGTGAACTCGGGGGGAGTCAGCGACGCCGTCTCGCCGTCCACGAAGAACAGGTCGCCCGAGAATAGGAGCTTGCGCTCGGGCTGGTAGAACGACGCGTGCCCGGGGGTGTGGCCGGGCGTGTGGTAGGCGATGAGCCCACCGGCCGCGTCGATCGGGTCCCCGTCCTTGAACGCCTCGTCGACGACCACCGGTTCTGCCGGAGGGCTCCCGGGGCCATCGTACTTCGGGTCGAGCGCGATGTACGCGGCCTCGATCCAGTGGGCGAACGAGCGTGCATGGGTCTTCTCGAGCATGGCCTTCAACGAGCCGGTGTGGTCGAGGTGAAGGTGCGTGATCAGGATCTTCTTCACCGAGGTCGGCTCGACGTGGACCTTCGCGAAGTACGCGAGGATCGCCTTGGAGGCGCCGGGCAGGCCGGTGTCGATGAGCGTCCAGGACGCTCCTGGGTCCTTCACGAGGTAGACGTGCGTCGAAAAGTCCGGCGCTGGGTCGACTCCTTCTACGAGGTGGACTCCCGGTAGGATTTCGGGCATGGGTTCCCTCGCGAAGCCCAGGAGCTCGTCGGTTAAGTCGGTTCGGCCGCGGGCCGACCCGAGGTGAACGCGGCCCCGAGCGCGCGAACGGACCGGCCGACCTCGTCGCTCAGGAGGCCCCCGAAATCGAAGATGCCGAGGACCTCGTCCACGCCCGTGGCACCGAACGCGCGCAGGCGCTCGGCGACCTCCCCCGGAGAACCGAAGATCGCCCACCCGCTCTTCTCGATCGTCGCGGCGTTCGCGTGCGCCGGGTCCCGCCGGACCTTCTCCTGGTAGAACGCGCTTTGGGTCGCGAGCCGGCTGTCGAGGTATCGCTGGAGGGCGTGGCGAGCCCGGTCGGGATGGGGACCCGCGTAGAGGTGCAGCGCGGCCGCCACCTCGCCGTGGGTCCCGGGAGGAAGGTGGGTACGGTACTCCCGCACCTCGTCCGCGAGCTCAGCCGGGGTGGAGAGCGTGGCGTACGGGACGAGCGCGACCGAAGCTCCGCGACGGGCGACGTAGGGGATCGCCTCACGGCGCTGGACGGCGACCCAGAGAGGTGGATGCGGCCGCTGCACCGGACGCACGTTGATCCGAACCGGGGCGGCGTGCGGCCCGTCGGCCCGGACCTCCTTCCCCTCGAAGGCGGCGAGCATCGTCTCGAGCGCGCGGTCGAAGAGCTCCCGCTTCTCCGAGGGGTCCACCCCGAACCCTTCGAACTCGAGGGGAATGTAGCCGCTGCCGACCCCGAGGTTCAGGCGACCTTCGACGAGCCGGTCGACCATGGCGTACTGTTCCGCGAGCTCGATCGGCCGGTGGAACGGGAGGACGCTCACGAGCGCGCCGAGGCGTAGACGCCGGGTCCGGGCCCCGAGGGCCGCGAGGAG
The DNA here is from genome assembly GCA_036404475.1 of Thermoplasmata archaeon. Lineage (GTDB taxonomy): Archaea > Thermoplasmatota > Thermoplasmata > Lutacidiplasmatales > UBA184 > Lutacidiplasma. The sequence continues at coordinate 6,103 of DASWZL010000040.1, read as the reverse complement.
GACCGGCGGAGAGGGGGAGACGCCGCCCGAGTGGAAGTGGTGCTCGGCGACCCACAACGTCGAGAGACCGCCGTCCTCGGCCGCCTCCGCGAGACGGACGACGTCAAGGAGCCGGTCCGTCGGAGGGTCGGACGGGTATTCGTCGACGACCGTGAAAGCACTGAGCCGCACGGCGGTCCGACGGACCCCGAGTAGAAGGCGTTTGTCGCGGCGGGCCGCCGCCTCCCATAATGCGAAGAGCGGGGCCGACATCCGTCGGGCGATGACGCTGCCCGCGATCGGTGTGGCCCCCGGCCGGGCGACGGGGACAGTCCATCTCGTGGGCAACCCGACCCGCTGGAGGTCCGAGCGACCTCCACCTGAGGTTCTCGCGCTCCCGTCCCTCTGGTGGCCCCCCGAGCACCCTCTCCCGTCGGGCGTTGTAGCGGTCCTTCTGCACGGGGTCCCGGCGGAGTCGGCTCACGTCGGGGAGGTCCCCACGGTCGCCCGGGTCGACCCCGATGTTCTTCGGGAAGGGGAGACCGTCGAGGTGAACGGGACCCTGGGGCGGTTTCGGATCGAAGGCGTCGAGGAGGTCGGGGTGGTCACGTCGTTCCTCGAGCGGTCCGACGGCCGGATTCTCCTCCTCGAACGCTCCGAGAAGGTCGGTTCGTTCCAAGGTCACTGGGCGGGGGTCTCGGGCTTCCTCGAAGCCTCGACCCCGATCGAGCAGGCATTCCGCGAGATCCTCGAGGAGACGGGTCTCGGCGCCGAGGACATCGACCTGCTGAGCGAAGGTGCCCCGGTGCTCGCTCGGGACGGATTCCGGGTGTTCATCGTGTACCCGTTCCGGTTCGGCGCCCGGCGCACGGAGATCCGCCTCGACTGGGAGCATACCCGGGCCGAGTGGGTGGAGCCGTCCGAGATCCGACGACGACCGACGGTCCCGAAGCTCGACCGGGTCTGGGAATCCGTCACGGCCGCTCCTCCGAAAGGATAAGACGGGGGTCGTTCCCTCCGACCCAGGATGGGCTGGTAGATCAGTCCGGAAGATCGCCGGTTTTGCAAACCGGAGGCCTCGGGTTCAAATCCCGACCAGTCCACTTCCATACGGGTTTAGATAGTACGATTTCCCCACGTTTTCACGTGCGATCAAAAGCCCCTTCATCGAGGGAACTTCTTGCCCAGCCTGACGTGAGAAGATGGTACGAGAACCTCGGCAGGGGGTCCCCCTCGAACGCGGCGAACCACTCACCCACCAGGAGCAGAACGGAAAGCCCGATGGCGATCAGGACAGCGCCGGTCCAGTGAGTCCGCGGTCTCGTTCCAGCTTGATTCCAGATGCCCTCTCGCATCTCCCGTGAAAGCGCCTCTATCCACCCATCTCCCATAGCGGGAGGTGTGAATCCGGGCCTGGGCGGACCGCGCGGAAGTGTCTTGGCTCAGTGACAACCTTCTGTGGCCCCGCATGACACCCTTGCAACGCGACGTGCACCTCGCGGACGGTCGAACCCTACGCGTTCTCGAGGATGGGGACCCTCATGGGCGACCCATCTTCTTTCTTCACGGCACGCCGGGCTCCCGTCTGCTCTACGACAGGCAAGTTCAGGACGCGCGTCGCCGCGGCGTTCGGTTCGTTGGGTACGATCGCCCGGGTTACGGCGGGTCCACTCCGAAGCCCGGCCGACGGGTTGCGGACGGAGCCACCGACGTCATCTCGATCGCCGATGCGTTGGGACTTGACCGGTTCGCAGTCTATGGTCACTCGGGGGGAGGTCCACATGCCCTCGCCTGCGGGACCCTGTCTCCACAACGCGTGGTAGCGGTCGCCTCGGTGTCATCGCCCGCCCCGTACCCGGCCGAGGGTCTGGACTGGTTCCGGGGGCAGGAGAAAGAGAACTTGCCCAAATCTCGGCGGCCTTGAAAGGGGAAACCGAACTGGAGCAGTTTCTTGAGCCGCAACGAGCCGGGTTCTTATCGGCAACTCCGGAGGGAGTCTCGGCGGCGTTCGGCTCGCTGTTGTCTCCCGTTGATTCGAAAGCCTTCGCTGGGGAGCTGGCCGCCTATTTCGTGCTCGACGCCCGCGAGGCCCTCAGGGAGGGGATCATGGGTTGGCGAGACGACGACCTGGCATTCGTCCATCCGTGGGGCTTCGAGCTTTCCGAGATCAAGGTCCCCACGCAGATCTGGCATGGAGCCGAGGACCGGTTCGTTCCGTTTGCCCACGGCGAGTGGCTCGCGACCCGTCTGCCCCAGGCGGACGTTCACCTGGAGCCGAAGGAGGGTCACCTGTCGGTGGTCGGTCGGTATCCCTCGGTTCACGAGTGGCTTGTTTCGCACTTTTGAGAGACCGTTTCGTGCCTCGGGTCCTGGTAAGTATTGACCGCACGTCTCGAGGTCCGTGTCCTCCGGACAGGTGTCAAAAACCCCGTCCCGGAACATCTCTTCCGTGATTCCGAACCGCGCGTAGAACCTCGCCGCCTTGAGCCCGTCGCGCGCGAGCATCTCGGCCATGCCCGGGGTGGTCGCGATTTCAGTCACGGAGGATCTCGAAACCGAGAAGGTCGGGAGAAACCGGCACTTCCGCCACGCGCTGCACCGCGTGCGCGTGGCTCGCCCCCCGAGGACCACTTACGTCGCGGATGAAAGCCTCCACGGACTCGAGGGCGCCCTGGACGTCAATGAAAACCGTGCCATCGGTCCGGTTCGCGACGCTGCCGACCACGCCGTGACGAGCGGCCGCCTCCGCCACCCGCGCCCGATAGTTGACCCCCTGGACGTGTCCATGCGCGAGACAGTGCCAGTGCACGAGCGAGCTCACAGACCTTCCAAGCCTAAGCGGTCCAAGTCCCTTCCTACACCAGCCCCGGGGGGGTCGCGACCACCGCCCGCGCCGCCCCCATCCGTAGTCGAGCGGTTCAATCTCGGCGAGAAACAGATTCAGTCGGCCAGGCCATCAGTTTGTGGTCGATTTGGAGGAGGACGCATTCCTGGAACGGAGGACATATCTCGTCACCGTCTCCCCGTCTTTCACCGAAAGGTGTTCACTTATGGTCAAGCCCTTCTGCCGACCTGTGTCGAGGATTGCCTCCAACGCGCTGATCGTAACCCTGTTCAACTTGTAGTGTGGCCCCCAAAGGGTAGCTCGTTCCACCTGAGGTTCGTTGCCGAACCCACGGTCAGGGGGACGGAAACGGCGCAGGTAGAGCTTGAACTTCGGGCTGTTCCAGGCGAGACTGATTCGCTTCGCACCGGGGTATGAGAGGACTAGCGCGTCAGAGCCTAGCTCGAGGGAAGCGGTTGATGGTGACATGAGGTAGAAGACTCCCCAATACCCAAACGCAGCGACTGCGCCCAGTAAGAGGACTATTCCAACTGTGAGCCATCGTGTGAATTGACTCGCCTCAAGGATTATCCCGGTGACTATCGAGTCGACGATGCTCACGACGATTATCACAAGAACTGCCGCGAATAGGTAGCGGAGAAGACTCACGTTGCGTCTGAATCTCGTCGCCTCAGCGGACAGGTCGAAGGTTGTGCTGGATTCCTTCATCGACTTCCTCAGATTTCGCTATCTTATCCGACGAACCAAGAAACCGCGAAACTGGAACCGTCGAGGACAAGCACTACCCCATCGAGCGTTCGGATGTAAGGGTTAACGCCCTTACCTTTGGCGAGGTCTCTACCTACCGAATACAGATCCAAGGCGAACCCCGTACCCGCGATACTTATAGCCAGGTCCTTGACCACTTTGTTCCCTGTGATCACTGCTCCTAGGCTCAAGAGCAGACTGACCACCGCTAGCACGAAGCCCGCGGTCTGCCAAGCCACCTCCAAGTGCATGAACGACGCCGATAGCATACTGCGTGCGCGAACAACGACCTACTCTCGGAGGTTCATGTAGCTCGATCGAGAGTCCACGGGGTCCCGCGAATCCTAGCTCGGCGGGAAGACGAAACGTACATAGCATGAAAGACGCGCGCGACCGATGGCCGACCCTGAGGAGAGCGCGCTACTCTAGACGCCCAAAGGTCGCTGCCGCCGCGTCTCGTCGACTTCAACTCACTACTCCCAGTGTCGAACATCTGGGTTAAGTGACGACCGGAGTTGGACGAGAACGTGACGACCGTCCTTGTCACCGGGGTGGGCGGGCACGTTGGTGGGCAGCTCGCGGCGCGGCTCAGTGCCGGTGGGATGAATGTTCGCGCGCTGGTCCGGTCGAACAGTCAATCCGACGCCGCCAAGGCCCATGGCTGGGCGCCGGTCTTCGGAGACCTCACCCAGCCGGTCACCCTGAAAGCCGCACTCGAGGACGTGGATCTGATCGTCCATTGCGCCGCGTACGGCGGACCCGACCTTTTCCGGTCCCAGCTCGTGAACGTCGACGGAACTCGAGCCATGACGGAGCAGGCCATTGAGGCGGGGGTCAAGCGTTTCGTGCACATCTCCACGGTTTCGGTGCACGGAGACCCCCTTCCCCGCCGGGTGGACGAAGAGACCGGGCTGGCTACCACCGACCCTCAACCGTACTGTGCGACGAAGGCCCTGGCCGAGTTGGCCGTGGGCGACGCACGGGCCCGCGGCCTGGAGACGGTGATCTTGCGTCCTGGAATGATCTGCCACTGGGTGAGGTCCCAGTGGGGGGACGAGATGGTCGATCGGTTGCGCGCCCGGGGTTGGCCGAACGACCTCCACCCCGACGACGTTCTTCCCTGGGTCCACACGTTGAACCTTGCCGAGATGACGTGGCTCGCTCTCACGCATCCCGAGGCCGCGAACGGGACCTTCCTGGCGATCGACCGGAACGTCGCGGTGAGCGAGTTCTTTGGTCCCATCGCGCGAACCCTTGGTCAACCCGTCAAGCCTCCCGATCGAGCTCCTATCTCTACGGTCTGCCAAGTAGGCAAGATCGCCTCGAGGCTGGGATACAAACCGATCCACACGTTCGAGGAAACGATGGAGCACCTGCTCGAGCTGGCCAAGGGCCCACGGGTGGATACGTAGCGGTTGGACGCGAGGCGGTCCGGGGAGCGTGCTCCGTCAGGGTGACATCTGGGGAGTCGTGACGGGACACTACTGGATTCTTCGAATCCCCCACATGGCGGCCGTAGGGCGATCAGTGACTCTTGAAGGACATGCCCCCCTTACTCAACCCCGTCGTTAGGAATCGGTTCGAACCGTCGACTTCAGAGCCGCCCGTCGCAGAACGGGCCCGTTGCTAGAGGACGCGCGCGTTCGATGACCGACCGCGAGGAGCGCGCGATAGCGAAGAGCAGTCTAGCGTGGTCAGTTGTCGCGCGCGCGGCTCGTCCGCGGGAGGCCGCGCGAAGGCGAAAGTCCCGGCGGGGTCCGTGTAGCACGAACAACCGGGACAACGGTCGAGCCGGGGGAGGCGACCCCCGAGCGGGTCCACGCACCTGCTGGCGGGCCCTTGCGCCGCAAGTTCCCGACCACCGTTGCGCTCGAATACTAAGTCCCTCAAGTCGCTCCCACCCAGAGCGACCTACGGAGTGTAAGGTGTGGTCCCTCGAGTCGACTTCGGAGGCTGGGACACAACGAGCCGTCTGTCCTGTCCCGATGCCTGGGCAGACCGTGGCTGAGTCCCATGTTGAGACACCCATATCGCCTCGGCTCTAAGCCAATGGTCGAGCGCGCGTCCCTCAGGCCGGTCTTCCTTCTCCCACAGATTATAGGCTATGCGCCGGATTTCGTCGCCGCGTGCCATCGTCTGTTCCTCGGATCCCTCGCTGTCGCTTCCGCCGAGCGTTGAGGCGCAGAGATTACTTACGTGCTTCGACCGCGAAACGACGTTCTCGGGTCTAACAAGTATCGCTCGACGAGGAGACCGAGAGAAGTCAGCTTCCGTGCACTGAAAAGGGGAGGCCTATGGGGAGGGCGATTTTCGGTCGGGTCCCTCCTGCCCACCCCGTGACGAAGCTCACGGACCCCAAATCGGGGGCGCGCGTTCGATGACCGACCGCGAGGAGCGCGCCCGTCGCTTCGAGAACAGCGCGGGGACGTGAGCTCCCGGGCAAGTTGGCCCAATCGTCGCGTTCGTCAAGGGTAAGTAAGCGTGTCAGCTGTCCAGCTCCCGGTAATCGATGTACTGCCGAGAGTGCGGGAA
>DASWZL010000039.1:0-1502 GCA_036404475.1 Thermoplasmata archaeon | reverse complement strand
GAAGCACGTGTCGCCGCGGCCGGTGCGGCCCACCAGCGACCGCGGGGTGAAGGGGGCCTGGTGGATGCGGCCCTCGGCGTAGACGGTCACCCCGGAGGATTGGGTGAGGACGATCTCGCGCGGGCCGAAGGCCGCCAGCTTCCGCACGGCGGCCTCTAGGTTAGTCTCCCCCGTCAACAGCTCGGCCTCGGCCCGGTCCACCTTGAGGTAGGTCACGTGGGATAGGCCCTCCGCCATGTCGGGCCACTCCCGGAATACCAGCTCGGTTCCCTGGCGCACACGGACGAATCCCTGCACGTCCATGCCGACCGGCCCGCGGCCCGCCAGAATCTTGAGGAGCGGCAGGTCCACCTCTCCCGCAATGATGGGCGAGATGAGATAGACCCTGGCCGATACGGCCGGGATGTCCGTCGGCTGGAAGGGTCCGGCGAACCCCAGCGGCTTGCAGATGCGCCGCTCCATGTCTACCGAGCGGTAAATGTTCTCGATCCCCGAGGTCTCCGGGGCGGGCACGGCGAAGACCTCCACCCCCTCCCGCCGAAGCTCCTCCAGTCGGGGGAAGTCGTCCGGATGGAGCCGAGTGACGACGGCGACCCGGACGCCGAGGCGGCGCAAGACCACGCTCCCGTAGAAGACGCCGCCTCCCGAGGCGCTCTCGCCCTTGCCGTCCACGACCAGAACGTCCTTGGCGAAGTGGCCGATCATCAGGATGTCGAAGCTCGTTTGCGCGGTCATGGATATGGCCTCCCCTTCACATGAGACGGTCCGCAGGTGCGCTTGCGCGGAGCCGTTCTCCCGGCCCCGGCCGAAAGAAAACATCCCTCAGGGGCCGCACGGAAGTCAAGTGGGACGCTCACGAAGTGCCCCCGCATCCAGGAGGGCCCGGGCCGAACCGGCCACGCCCCTGCAACACATCAGGCCCTCGCCCGGGAACAGCTTCGTCCGCCCATGGGTTGGAGGGTCGAGAACCCATCCCCCGACCATCCGAATGTCTGGCGCGCTCGACGGAGATGCGGTACACTCTTGGCGGGGAGGAAACCAGCCATGCGACCGATCCTGCTGTTCCTGCTCGTTGGCCTCGCGATACCGCAGTTGGCCTGGCCCGTTCCGAAGGAAACCGAAGCCGGGTCCAATCTCACGCAACAGCCTGCCACCCCCGCCTACGTCCAGCGCGTCCAACCTGCCATCGTGGGGATCGGCGTCCGGGTTCCCCTGGACCGGCCCTCGGCCCTCACGCTGGGACCGGTCCGGTGGGGGAGCGGGGTCATCTTCGATCCTGCGGGGTACGCGCTGACCGTCAGCTACGTCCTGTCGGACGCGGAGGTCATCCAGGTCGCCCTCCGCGACGGCCGGGTCGTCCCCGGCAAGCTGATCGGCCTCGACCCCGAGTCCGGCCTCGGCGTTCTCAAGCTCGAGGGAGACGGACCATGGCCCGCCGCCACGCTCGGGGACTCATCCAGGGTCACCGTCGGCCAGGCCACGGCGACGATCGGCGTGGATGA
>DASWZL010000038.1:0-14660 GCA_036404475.1 Thermoplasmata archaeon | reverse complement strand
TGGCGCGTTCGACGATCGCTCCCTGCTCGTCCATCACGGTGGTCTGGCAGAATCCGCGGTGGACGTCCACTCCGGCGTACATCCTCATGCCCCCGTTCCTCACTGGGGCGAGGAGCCTTCAGCATGTCATCATCGAACGCGGGCGCCTCACGTCACAAGTCCGCAAGCCCTCGGATATCCTTCCAGCCGTAGCCGACCTCGGGCATCGGCCCGACGCCCAGGCGATGGGGTTGGCTGACCCGCTTCCCCACCAGGGCCCCACCCAAGCGCTCATAGAACCGCCGGTATGGGTTCTGAGGGAGGACCCATGCGATCATGCTCGTCTTTCCCGTATTCACGAGGTGGCGTGCGACCTCCCGGACGAGCACGGTACCGACTCCGCGGCCCTGATACGATTTCAGCACGTAGATTGCCTCCAGCTCCCCGGTAAAGTCGGAATCCGGTTCCCGGTTGGGGCAGGCGTGCGCGTATCCGACGATTTCCTCGGGGGGGGTAAGCGCGACAAACTGCTCTGCCCCCGGGCGCCGTTCCTTTAGCCCGCTTCCGAAGCCCCTGGCGATGTCGCCCTCGCCGGTGAGGCGGTCCAAGAGCTCGTCGGGCACCATCCCGCGATACGTCGTCTTCCAGCCGTTAACGTGGACGCGAGCCATTCCGTGGAGGTCCGCGAGAACAGCGCTACGGACGTTCACCGACGCGGACGGGCGGAAATCGGTCGGGGTCATCGGGTCTCGCGCGCTCCTCGCGGTCCCGTCATCGGCCGCGCGCGCCCGTGACCTCGGCCGACCTCGCGACGACGGGAGGTAGGCGAGGAGATCGCGGTGGGGTCGTCCTCGCTCAGCCAGTATACTCCCACGTGGACCCTTGCGTCGTGAGGACCACACCTACCTCGTCGATGGGATCGTAGGCCCCGCCCTGCCCGAGCGTGTACGAGGGAGGCGGGGAGTTGCTCGTGGTGATCACGGACCACGAGGATCCATCGAATTCGTAGGTGGTTCCCGAGCTGGCCATAAAGAGCACCATGTAGCCGTCGTACGTGTCGTCGAAGAACGCGCTCAGGGCGTTATAGGTCGGAGGAAACCCGCTGAGAGAAGCCGTAAGGTTGGTCCAGTTCCCTGACGAGTAGACCCAGGTGTCGGAGAGGTAGTTGACCGAGGGAACCGTGGACAGACCGCCGACCATGAGAAGATACCCGTCCTCCGAGTCGTAGGTCATCTCCATCCACTCTCGGGCCGACGGCGCGTACGTGAGATATAGTGGACTCCAGACGCCGCCAAGGAACGCCCACGTGTCCCCGTAGTCGACCGTGAAGTTGTGCCCGCCGAAGAGGACCACGTATCCGTCCTTGTAGTCGTAGGCGAGGCCAGCCCCCTCTCGCTGCGACGGGTGGTTGGGGGCCCCGGGGACGGATACGTCGGTCCAGGTCCCATGGACGAAGGTCCACGTGTCGGCACAGGTGGAGCCGCAACCGTACCCGCCGAAGAGCACCACATAGCCATCCGCCGCGTCGTACGTCATCGCCTCCTCATACCGCGGCGAAGGAGACAGCGACGGATGCAGATGGGTCCACACACCTCCGACGAACTTCCAGGTGTCGCCAAAGGCGATCCCGTTGCCCACCGTGCCGCCGAACAAGAGGACGTACCCGTCTGCCTCATCGTACGTCATGGCCGAATCGAAGCGAGGGATTGGCGCCTGCGGCAACACCGTCGTCCACACCTTACCCGAGATCTTCCACGTGTCGTTGCCGACCCCCGTGGTGGTCAATCCGCCGAAGAGCGTGACCGCGCCTCCGCTTGGCCCGTCCGCCATCGACGGAAGTGTCCGCTTGGAGGGGTGGGCGAGGGAAGCCAGCTTCGTCCACGCCCCGCCCGCGAAGGTCCAAGTGTCACCGAGGAAGGCCGGATTCGAACCTTCGCCGCCGAAAAGGACGACCCGCGAGTCCGTAGCGCTGTACGCCATCGTCGACCAAAACCGCGCTGGGGGTGACTTAGCCGGAGTGATGTTCGTCCATGCCCCCGCCACGAACTTCCAGGTGTCTCCTAGGACGGCGCTCGCACCGGTTCCCCCAAACAGAACGGTGTAGTTGTCCTTCGCGTCGAAGGCCATAGCGGACTCCGTACGAGTGGGAGGGGAAACGGCGGGATGGAGCTGGGTCCAGATGCCCGCCTTGAACTCCCAAGTGGTACGCACCGTCGCGCCGGCGGCGTTGGTGCCGCCGAAGAGGACCACGTACCCATCCTTAGCATCGTACGTCATCGATCCGAACTGAACCCCACCGGGATGCGTCGTCGGGTTCAGCTTCGTCCACGCGCCTCCAGAGAACTTCCACGTGTCGGCGAGCGCGCCGCTCAGGGTCGATCCCTGCCCGCCGAACAGGACGACGTATCCGTCGGCCGCGTCGTAGGCGATTGCAGCACCCCACCGCGGAGCGGGCGAGGTCCCGGAAGTGACGTTCGACCAGATGCCGTTTGCCTTCAGCTCCCAGGTGTCGCCGAGGACCTGAATGTACGGGTTCCATCCGCCGAAGAGCACGTAGGCCTTGTCCTTGGCGTCGTAAGCCATCGACTCGCCGATGCGAGTCGTTGGGGGAGTTTGGGCGACGATCGTCCAAGTGGGTCCGCTCAGCGGTCCGGCGGTCGAGAGGCTCGCTCGAGCTTGCGCGAGCAGCGCGGCCCCGGAGGACCCAATGGCAGAGACGTCAGTGCCGGACACGGCCGAGCTAGGCGTGGCCGGGCCGACCCCGTTCGTCCGAACGTTCATGACCGCCGGGAGGGCGGCGAACGAACTCGCCACGAGCACTGTCAGAACCAGACCGGCGAGCAGCCGCCGGGATCGCGGTAGGTTCGATCGGCTTATCTCAAAGTGGGGCGTTTCTACTGGTTCGGACCCGATTTCCATCGTCGCTACCTCGCGGCGGAGTGGCAGCAGAACCAGCTTCTGCTAGTTGAACCTTGTGTTATACGTCGAGCATTATTCTTCCCGATGACTCGTGACGTCCATCGGACACGACACATCGAAGGCCGCGGACTCCAAGTTGGGCGTCGGTGTGAGGTCTCCCCAGGGCCTTCGATGGATCGTCATCCTCATTCCATCCGACGACCGCCCCCCCTGTGGAGCGATCGGAGGAGTCGTTCCCAAGCTTCCAGCGGCGCCGGGCGGCTCGATCGGGGGACACCGATATCGTGTTCGGCGCTCCGACGGGTCCCGCGGGCCATCAAAGGGTTCTAGCTTGGGGCAATCCAAGCATCAAGAAGGATTGGACAGGTCTCCGGCCCCATCACTTGCCGCCCCGCGCGCTCCTCGCGGTCGGTCATCGAAGGCGCGCGCGTTTCCCTCGCTCCGGGGAATCAGCCCCCGCGGCCGGAAGGGGGTCCCTTTTCAAAGCAGTGGTAACTTCAGCTGTATGAACCAGGATTCTCGACGCCACCTAACCGGCTCGGCCATGACGGCTTTGTGTCAGAAGGAGCCCCGTGTGTCGGATGTCGGGTCGGTGTGTCTAAAGGGCTCTCTCGTGATAGCGGGAGGATCGCGCAGGCTTCTCTACCGCCTCACTTAGTCTTCAGGTTCGGCTTCAAGCGGTCGCGGACGCGGCGCAACCCCTCTCCGACGTCCGCGCCGACCTTCTCAACCGCCCGTCCGGCTTTCTTCCCGGACCGCTCGATGTCGTGACCAAGGGTCCTTGAGTCTTTTGCGACCTTCTTCCCCAGTTTCTTCCCGTCCTCTTCAATCGTCAATAGTCTGCCCCCCGGGGACAACGGCCTCACGGTATTAAGACCCGGGGTCCGCCGGGCTTTGAAAACGGATCGGCTACGAAATCGACCTAAGCCGGTGGTGGAGTGGGAGGCGATGGCGACGGGGGAATCGCACTCAGAAGAATACCGGAGAATCTGCCGAGTAGCGATGCCACCTCGTAGGGACAAGGTGGGCCGGGAAACGATGGCCATTCGGAGAATCGGGGCGGTGATAGCGGAACCGGGTGTTCGCAACCGGACTTCTGACAGGCTGACATTGCCCCCCACATTCGACCAATCTTAATGTCGACTACGGCGCGTCACGGTTCTGCCCCCTTTCGGAGGATGGACGGGAGGGTTGAGAAAGGGTCGGGTTTGTGCTGGGGCCGCCGACTGTGCATCCGATGTGGACAAACCCAGCGAATAGCAGGAACAGCCCCAGTCCAATCGTCGCCAGACCGAAGGCGAGGAGGTAGGATCTCACGAGCTACCTTGACCGCGGGGCGAGATATCTGGGGGTGCGTCCGATATGCGACTCTGCTGGTCCACGTCGATCCGCACACTCGCACGAGGCTATCACGTTGGAGAGACGAACCGCCCTCGGCGAAACCGGTCTAGGCCGACCTCGCGGCACCTAGACCTGGGAATCGATTTCGGGCGTTGGCCCGCTAAAAGCGCCCGGAAATGACGAGGAACACGACTCCGAGAATGATCAGGATCAGACAGTAAAGCAACCCGAATCCCTCGAAGAAGTCGAGCGCCGCGACCAAAAGGAAAATGATGCCAATCACCAAACAGATGATGCTGACGATCGACCTCGCCGCGCCTTCCGCACTCATGGCTGGACCTCAACGAGGCTCACAAGAGAGATTATAGATAAAGTAGAGGAGAAAGGGTCGTTGCCCAGTCCCTCTGTCAGATTGAGCCCCCGTTCGTCGGGATTGCTCATGGGAGCGGGTTCAGAACGGACCCGTTCCGTAACACGAAGAGTCATAATTGATCGCTCGAACCCTTTTCCAAGCGCGGGGTTTTGTAAGGGGGGGTTCCCGCTCGGGACACGACGTCGCGTCTACCTCGTGGCCTCCCGCGCGCTGATTGCGGTCCCGTCTCTGGACGAACCCCGCGAATTCGTCCGCTCGTGGAGGCTGGTAAGCCTCCCCGACTCGGCCCCGCGCGCCCTTCATGAAGCCTGCGCGGCCGCGTGAGACGAAGGTCAGGATACAGTTATTCGCTCCAAGGTGCGTTCTCAAATGTCGAAGGAGCGTCGCGATCCATGCGCGGGCCTCGGCATACGTCATTCCCCGTTGTGTTCGGGACTATCGGGATCGTGATTGGTGTAGTTTTGGTGGTTGGTGGTCTTGGGTGGGTTCCCCAAAACCAAGCACCGGGGACGATTGCCTTTCACGGTGTCAACCTGACCATTGCTTACACTGGGGCGTGGCCGGGAATCTTCGGCCCCTCCCATCAGAACGCTTGTCTTCAACCTCACGGGCCACCTTTCAATGAAGGCCCTAATTGTCCGGCGAACCTGACCGCGGGAAGGCAGTACAACTTCGATGTTTTCGAGGTGTATGCGCCCAACAATGTCTCCCTCGTGTTTGCAAACATTTCCCTGCAATCCCCTTTCCCGGTGGTTGCGACAATTTGCGTTTATGGTGGTCCGCTCCCATCCCCGACCCTCCGTTGGAACCTGAGTGACGATGTCCCCGCGGGCATTCTCTGTGGTTGGGGGGTTACACTCTCCATGCCGAACCCTGTCCCCGAGTCTCCGGGGGGATTGTGGCTACAGGCCAACATGACGGTTCACGTCGTCTAGGTTTCGACGCCGCGTCCCCGCCCCGGTCTCCGCGCGCGCCGATTGCGGTCCTCCATCGGCCGCGCGCGTCCTCCTCAAAGTCGCGTTCGCGCGGTGCGCGAACGTTCCCTCGGTTCGCTCGCGTCCACCCGGAAAAGGGACTTATCCCGCGGAAGGCTAGCCTGCGGCGTGAGGTCACCATCAACGTTTCCCAAGAGCAGATGGCCCAAACTGCCGATTCGGACCCCACGGCTGGTGTTGCGTCTTCCTGAGATGGGTGACGTAGGGACCATCCGTAGAGCGGGCGCTCACCCTTCAACGAGATGGGGAATACACTTCCTTCCTCGACCGTATCTCCGACATCACGCCGTCGAATTTGTCAAGCGGAAGCGAATCCAGTTTCGAAAGCGGGAGTCCCTCGCACTTGCCATCACCCTGGGCAAGGACGGATCGTTAGTCGGGATGGTTGAGCTCAGCCAGCTTTCACCGACCGATCGACGCGCCGAACTCGGTTACTGGATCGCCCCTGGGCAGAGGGGTCAGGGTTACGCGACAGAAGCAGCAAGCGCGATGTGCGACGTAGGATTCCGCACTCTGCGACTTCACCGGATCGAGGCGGGAGCGTTCGTCCGAAACCGCGCTTCGATCCGCGTGTTGGAAAAGGCAGGCCTCCGCCACGAGGGCCGCTTCCGGGAGAGGGTGCGGTCTGGCCGCAACTGGCTAGATCAGGTCCGGCTGGCTCGCTTGGCCCCCAAGTAGGCTCGCCCGCGCCGTCCGCGCTTGTCGCGGTCACTGTCATCGGCCGCGCGCCCCCGCATCAAGCTCGCGGTCTCGTTGCGCTCGACCGTCCCCTCGCTCCCTTCGGTCGCTCGGCGAGCATGATGGGGGTCGGCCGACCTCGCGGCTCAATCCGCCGATCGGTCGGCCTGCGCGCTGACCTGCGGTCCCGATGACCGCGACAAACGCGTTGAGCGCGACCGAGACCCCCGAGACCGCGAACCCGTTCCCCGACCTGCCCGCGATCCACGGGCCGCGCGCGGACTCGTCCCCGCGACGCGTGGAGCTGCCGCTGGCGCTCCTTTCGAGAGATCCCTCTCGCGGCGTGAGAGGGCTCGTTCGGAAGGGTCAAGAGGAGGGGGGGCGATGTCAAAGAGGATGGCGACCCAAGCGTACCATCTGAAGGTCGAGCGCGACGAGGACGGCGTCTTCGTCGGAACGGTTCCGGAACTGCCAGGATGCGTTAGCCAGGGAATCACGGAGAAGGAACTCCTGGAGAACATGGAGGAGGCCATCCTGCTCTACCTGGAAACCCGGGACGCGGGACGCGATCTGCCGAAGGTCGTCTGGGTCGAAAAGGCTCACGCGTGAAACCGTGCCGCACCTCGTGCCGCTTCCGGCACGGCGGGTCATCCGCGCGCTGGAGAAGCTGGGATTCCAGTTTCAACGCCAGCGGGGGAGCCATGCCTCCTACGCTCACCCCGATGGACGGATGGTCACAGTACCCATCCATCCCACGCGAGACGTCGCCCGGGGAACCCTCCGGGAGATCATCCGGGTCGCGGGGGTCTCCGTAGAGGAATTCATGGACATGGCCTGAGGCGGGGGATCGATCGCAATGGGTCGGCCGCGAGCCGGCCGCTGCTGACCGTTATACGGGCGCTCTGATCGTGGTCGGTCATCGAACGCGCGCACGGGTCAGGAGGGTCAGGGATTCTCGCAATATTGACGATGGGACTCTTCTCAGGAAGGGATATCTCGGGCCGGGGCCTTAGCGGCAGGCGCTGGTAGAGCCGTATGACTCCTGCCACCGGCTTTGGGCGCGGTGGGAATCCCGGGTGGAGGAAACACCCAACCGCAATCGTCTGCGCTGTCGTGATCGGGATCCTGCTGCTTGTTCTCGCCCTACCCTCGCCGTGGGGTCTGGGGGCTTTCGAGCCCAATCAACCACCCGTTTGGATCGTGTCGTTCCAGCTTAATCAGTCCCTCCTCACGCCCGCGGGCCCGGGGGTGATTCTAACCGTGGAGAACACGGGAAGTTCCTCGATTGTAAACCTGTCGGCATCCCTTGAGCTCCAGTATGCGTATGTGATGGACTTTCCCAGCGTGAGCGCGGCGTCCCCATTTGCACCGAGACAGTCCGTATCGGCGTATGGAATCGTCATTGGACCTGCGTACTTTGTGACGTGTGGTTCGTTCTACAACTGGACGATTTCCGGGACTTTCTCGTCGGGATCGAATTTCCAAATCCAAACCAGCGCGTCATTCTACTGCGCACCTCGTGATATGAGCCAGGAGTCACCGGTAATCTCCGAGGGGATTCCGTAATCAACGATGTACCCATCCCGTGATGGTCCGTCTTTCGCGCGCTGATTGCGGTCAGGTCATCGGCCACGCGCGTCCTTCATGAAGCCCGCGCGGCCGCGGCTCCCCGCGCGCTCCTCGCGGTCGGTCATCGAAGTGTGTATGGAAGCTCCACGGTTACACCCAAATAGTAGATTCTCCCCGAAAAACGCCAGATCGCCTGGGGTTTGGGGAGGGTGCTCCTTGCGGAGCGTCAGATCCCCCTAACGATCTTCGGGCTCGCGGGGCGACCGCTCGGGACGTGTCACTCTTACAATCACCGGTGGTGCTCGCTTTGACTGTAACGCCCCCATTCGCCGTCGCCGCTCGGCTTCCGCGAGTAGCGCCGCTGCGGTCGCGTTCACGGGGACACCTCTATGCCTTGTGCTCCATTCATAGTTCCACGACGGAGAGCGGTCGGCTCCTGCTCTACGAGTGTGTATAGATGCGCACTACCTCGCCTTAATTGTTGCGAACGTCAAGTTCGGGCTTGTTGTCGCCAATCTTGGACGAGGTTCCGGCGATGGGCAGTTCGTCACGGTCTCGTGATCGCTCTCTCGCGCGCTGATTGCGGTCATGTCATCGGCCGCGCGCGTCCTTCATGAAGCCGGCGCGGCCAAGTCTCGCGTGGTTAGTCCCGATCATCCGGAAAGGCTGCGCTGACACAGCCGGCCACTCGGAGGAAAGGTGTATCGAGCAGAGTCACATCTCACCGATTCCGTCATGTGAAGGTGATCCAACTCGAAACGACCGCCTTATCCTCCCAACTGCCTAACCCTCGCGTTGTCAGCGGGTGCGACCACCTCCGAGGGACCCCCATCGTTGCTCGGGATCACGGTTCGCAGGGCCTCCGTCACCGGCCGCTTTTTCCTGGTCTACGGGACCGCGATCAGCCTATTGCTCGGTTGTCTCCTAGCGTATTTCTCCGGCCCTTCGTTCGCGAGCTCGTACCCCCTCTTCGTCCCGATCTTCGGGGTCGTTGGATCGATGGGTGGGCTCACCGTTTTCACGAGCGACCGGACAAAGGGCGTGCTCGAGTACCTGATCGCCTATGGGTACTCGCCCCGCCGATTGTTCGCGGACGTTTTGCTGACGACGTTGGTCCTCGTGAGCATCGTCGTGGGCATCGGCGTCTCCGTGAGCTTGGGAGTTTATTTCGCGGAGGGTCACACCGTCACCAGCACTCTGACCATCGGTATGGGGGTCTACGCGGTTCCCATGGCGTTTGCGTGCGCCGCGTTCGCGTCCACGGTCGGGGTCTACTGGACGACGCTTTCCTCTCCCCGGCAAGGAATCAACAGTCCGGTCGGACTCATTCCCTTCATCGGGATCCTCCCGGCCCTAGTCACGCTCTTCGCAATCACTGCGATCGCCCTTTCCGGCCCTGTCTCCACCACGACCCTCCTCCTGATTCTCGGGTCCGGGACGGGGCTGGTCGCGATCGTCGTGATCGTTTTGCTCGTGAGCATGGGACGGCTCCTTCGGCGCGAGCGGTTCCTCTCGCCGGCGTAGGGGGTGCGGTCGGTCGTCCATGGGATCCGCTACGAATGTGCCGGATTCGTCCGTTTCGGCCGGGAATGGCGTGGGAATCGACTGTCGGTCGGTCACCGCGGGGTACCTCGGCTCTCGGGTTCTGCACCAGATCTCGTTTCGGATCACGGAGCCGTCGATCTACGTCGTTCTCGGGCCGAACGGCGCCGGAAAGACCACGCTATTTCGAACCTTGGCGGGGATCCTACGGCCCTACGAAGGCGAGGTGTATATCGGCGGAGAACCGGTCGATCGCCAGTCGTCCCGCGACCGGTTGCACTATCTCACCCACATGGACGGGCTGCCGGATGGCTTGTCGGTGCGCGAGGCCCTCGAGTTCTTCGCCCGGGCCGAGGGGGCCCAGGCCCGAGATGTGGACCGCGTGCTCGACCAGCTCGAGATCCGCGATCTGAGTGCGAAGTTCCCGTCTCAATTGAGCGCCGGACAGCGCAAACGAGTCTCGATTGCCCGCGTGTTCCTTCGAGAGCGGTCGATCTATCTCCTTGACGAGCCGACCGCCAATCTCGACCCCAAAGTGGCGCGCGAGACCCGGGAACTTATCCTGAAACTGAGCCGCGAAAAGATCGTGCTGTACTCTTCGCACAACCTCTTCGAGGCGCGCGAGATCGGCCGCTACGTTCTGGTGATCAAGTCAGGCCAGATCTCCCGTTTCGATCGTATCGAGAACGTGCGGGGTTCGCGCTACATACTTGGGATTCGGGTGCTCCAGCCTTCCCCCGCACTCGGGGCCTACGACCATGAAGGGGAGTACTACCTCCGGGAGCTCTCTGGACCCGAGGAAGTGCCTGCGGTTCTTCGTGAACTGATGGCTCAAGGCGTCCAGATCCGTGAGGCCCGCGAGATGGAGAACCCTCTCGAAGACCTCTTCACGTGACCTAGTCGTTCCCGCGCGCTGATTGCGGTCCTCCATCGGCCATGCGCGTCCCACATCAAGCCGGCGGGGTCGGGGCATCGAATCCCTCGTTCGAGATGCGATGGAGGGCACCGAGGAGCGTTTAACTCGCAAGCGTTGAAGGGGGGAGCCATGACGCCTGTCGGTCGGCCCTTGAGGGCCGAAGATCGCGCTCTGATTCGCGCGCCTCAGCAAACACTGCGTCGGGGATTCGATGCGAAACATCACGGGGTCGCGGCCGCGGTACGAACGCGCTCGGGAGCGATATTTCCCGGCCTCAACCTGGACGGGATTCACACGCCCTGCGCCGAACCGGTGGCTATCGGAGCCGCCATGACCGCGGGCGACCGGGAGATCGATTCGATGGTCGCGGTCTGTCGTCGCGGGAGGAGGTATCCGGTCCTGTCACCCTGCGGCACGTGTCGGCAACTGCTCTTCGACTACTCACCCAAGGCTTCGCTCATCGTTCGTTTCCGGAACGGTCGGGTGGCCCGCCTCTCTGCCGAGGAGAGCCTGCCGGCGGCCTACGCGACGTTCGGCGATGGGTGAAGCATTCCAACCACCCTGCGCGTTCCTCGCGGTCGGTCATCGAACGCGCCGCCTACTTCTTTCCGTAAAGCAGGCCCATCGTCCCGACCATGAACGGAAGTCTTAGTGGCCTAGGGATGAAGTCCGAGGTTCCAGTGTCGAGGTACTCCACTCTCTCGATACCGCTGTTCCTCAGGGTTTCGAGGAGGTCGTAGAGGTCGCCGTAGGCTTCTCGAATACGGAAGAGATCCTGGAACGCGAAGACGCCTCCTTTCTTGACGACTCGTAGGGCTTCCTCGAGAAGGGCTCGCTTGTCTCTGACCGCCCGTACCTCGTGAAATACGAGATTGCTGACCACCAAGTCGAAGGACCCTTCGTGAAAGGGGAGTGTGGCTGCACTGGCCTGATGGAACGTCACTCGGTCCGCCACTCCCGCGATCTTCGCATTGCTCTCGCAGCGTTGCCGGGAATACCCCCAACCTCCCCCCCACAGATCAACGCCGGTCACGTGAGTGCGAGGAAACCGCTGGGCCACCGCGATAGTCAACGCTCCGTTTCCGCATCCAATGTCGAGCGAGCTCCCTTGCCCATTCCACTCTAGGTGGTTCAGCACCAGGGTACGGATTCGAGCCTGGAGATCCCCTCCGACCGGTGAGAACTCATAACGCGCGTACGCGAAGTAACAGAACACGGCCAGCGAAATCGCGGCACCGATAATCAGGAGGAAGAACTCGAGGGAAAGCAGAAGCAATGCGATTCCAATCC
The DNA here is from genome assembly GCA_036404475.1 of Thermoplasmata archaeon. Taxonomy (GTDB): domain Archaea; phylum Thermoplasmatota; class Thermoplasmata; order Lutacidiplasmatales; family UBA184; genus Lutacidiplasma. The sequence continues at coordinate 3,058 of DASWZL010000038.1, read as the reverse complement.
CACCTGGAAAGTAGAGTAATCCCGGCCCGACCCAGTTGCCGTAATCAGGAACATTCGTCGCCGTTCGTCTCACTCCCTTTTCTCTTATCCTGACGCCCAATCAACCGAACCGCGTTGGCGAATTAGGGTCCTTGACGACTCGAGACCAGGTCGTCGGCAACGTGTCCATGGTACTCTGTATTCAAAACGTGGAGGGGGTCAGCGGGGCAGAGACATCCTCCAGTTCGACAAATTGTGTAAGGGAAATCTCCGCTATCACCCGACCCGGCGCGCCGCGCTCCGCGCGGTCGGTCTTCGCCCCATGCGCTGATTGCAGTCAGGTCATCGGCCGCGCGCGTCCTTCATGAAGCCTGCGCGGCCGCGGCTCCCCGCGCGCTCCTCGCGGTCCGGTCATTGACCTTTGGTCTTACTGTGTGACTTCCGCTTAACCGATTGGGGCTCGTAATCGTCCCGACGGGCTGCGAGCTCATACGACGCCTCGCTGGCGCGCTTGAGTGCCGCCCCATCGCGGTCGCACTTCGGGTGTGCTGGCGCCGGGTCAAAGATGTAACCGCCACCGCACACCGGACATTCGTAGTAGGTCATGAACGTCCCGAAACCGTTAGCGTCCCTCGGCTTAAGCCAGACCCGTCCTTCATCCCTTTCGGACGAATTGGGAGAGTACGGCGATTTCGTGAATCGCTCTCCCGCGCGCTGATTGCGGTCCCGTCATCGGCCGCGCGCGTCCAACTTCAAACCCGCAGTCGCGCGTCAGCGCGACCCCCATGCGAGGGCGCTTCTGAGCTAGCAGGCCGCCTCGGCAGTCTCAAACTGCATCGAAGGAAGTGTAACAGTCCAGCTGGGGTTGAATAGCACAACTCGATAGCCTGTGATCGAGGAAGGGACCTGGACAACGAAATCCCCTGCAGCTGCGGGGCCCGCCGAAGCCCAGTATTTCGAGATAGTGCCATTTTGGTACACAGTCGCACTCCCTGGCGCCACCCACGAATCGATCGGGCCGGACCCGTTGAATTGGACGTGGAGCAACGTGCAGCCCGTTGGTCCGTCCGGACCTCCCAAGCCGACCCCTCTCGGACCTACCCCATGGTAGACCATCGGCCCGGACCATGTCTGGCTGATCGCAGATGTCGCGGGCAGGATTACAGTGAGCCCCACCAGAACAAGGGCGGTCATCACGCCGACCAGAGTTGAGAGCGCGGTCAGCCAGAACCGACGCCGCTTCTCCATAGGTTAACGTCTCCGTCAACCACCAGTTTTCGCGACCGTAAACCGTACGCGTCGCCAGGCTGCCAGCGTGAAGCCTCCGGGCGGTCTACATGCGCAAGTGCGCGAATCGCGCCCGTTTCTCTGCCCGCGCGCTGATTGCGGTCATGTCATCGGCCGCGCGTCCTACTTCAAACCCGCGTCCACTATCTCTTCACCTCGCGAAATCAACTGTGTCGTCCGGTATGGGGCGCGTTTCTGCACGGGAGGTGGGTAGTGAGGCGCTGCGAGCGCCCCGTGCGCGTCTCGCGGTCGCCTCATCAACAGTGGGCGCCAGTTAGCGGGGGCCAGAGGAACGCTTCGGGCTTGTCCTTCCGGGGACGGTTCCTACCCTCGGGCACGGCGGCCGTCGAGCGCGACGGTCCCTTAGATTGGCCGGATTGGAAAACCTGCGGGCCCCCGCACGGGGCTCGCCCAGAAGGCGTCGTGCCCTGGGCTCCTCGCGGTCGACCGTTGACTCAGGCGAGCGGGCTCCGAGGACAGATTCGGCGTTCCCAAGGGAGGAGACAAACGCCGACTCTGAGCGGGCCCGCGAGGGGGCTCGGTCCGTGGACCGGGCCTCCTCTTCCCCGGCGTCACGGTCGGCCGGGTCGCCCGTTGGCCTCGGTTCAGTGAATCGGCGCCAGTTCCTCCGCGATCTTCAGCGTGTCCTCGACAGAAAGTGTGGGATAGATGTGGGACGTCTGAGTCTGGACCATCCCGGATTTTACCAGAAAGTCCCGCACTGCTTCGAAGCTCGGCGCCCGAAGGACGAAGAAGAGCTTGTGATCCACTATGGGTGCACCCATGTAGACCGGTTCCACCCCGAGCGACTTCGCGAGTGCAGGGAGTTTGCCGGCGGCCTCCGCCATCATCTTTCGCACTTTCGCGTTCGAACTCGGACAGTCGGTGGGCGTGTGATCGCAGACCACTACGAACTCCATGCGCGAGCCACCAGCGTCTCCTATAAAGACGTAATGCCAGGGCTCGCGAGATTGCGCCCCTACCGTTGTCGGCCCAAGCCGCGGGGCCTTCGTAAACTCACGAAACGCGCCCGTTCCCTAACGACGGGCCTCGCAGTCGACCGCTCGGACCCTTTGCTAAGAGAGGGGTTTTGTAACGGGAGTCCGGCGCGATGCACAGTCACGCCGTGACCTCGCCCCCGCGCTTGTCGCGGTCGGTCATCGGCCGCGTGCGCTTCCCACGGGCAGGTCGCCGCGACTTTCTGCACTATGGCGGCGGAACGGCATCTCGGCAGAGACAAATCCCCCCGGGTCTATAGTACTTCAGCGGGTCGTCGTATGCCGTCGGGTCGATCGCTGGTCGTACAGGCCTTGCCTGACAACCCCAGCATCGCTAGTCTACCGACCAGCTCTAGCCCCGACCAAGGTCCAGAGTCTCTCGAGGCAGGGGTGTTCGAGGACGTCGAGGATCGGGTCGACCTATGGGTTTCGGTGGCAATCTTTGGAGCGCTCACCGTGGCCTTTAGCCTCCTGATTCTCGCCGGGCTTACTCGGTCCATGGGCTACCAGACCTTGGGGACCCAAGTAATCGCATTGGGATTCCTCGAGCTTATCCTCGGCACATTTGGGGCGTATATCGTGCGCCCTTCGGCCATGGGCGCAGTTGCTCTTGCGAGCGCGGTGACCGTCGTCGATGGGATTCTGATCGCGGCCGGTGGGATCGGACTGGCGTGGGGTGCGGGAGCAGCGAGCCTGGCCCTAGGGCTGGGATGCGCGGCCTTGGGGACAATACAGGGGATTCGTACTTGGTCTACCCTATACCGAGGCGATAGCACCGCTGCGTAGTCTTTCTC
>DASWZL010000037.1:0-10701 GCA_036404475.1 Thermoplasmata archaeon | reverse complement strand
CGTCGGCCCGCTCCCCGCGCTCGATAAGCCCTGTTACAAGTGCCAAGTCTGGACCCGAGGCTGGAAGACCGGGTCGACCCTGTACTCGAATATATCGGGGGACGTCGAGATACGCTACTGCCCGAAGCACCGGGGGAACGCCGAAGACCGCGAGCAGGTCGTCCGGGACTTCCTCCGGACGAACTCTCTAGGTACGGTTATGAGCCTCTGGGCCGACGAAGCGTGGAAGGTCCTCGCGAAGACGTTCCCGAAGGAGGCGGCGCGTTAATGCCGTGGTTCGTAAAGCTCGAGGAAAGCGTCCTCTGTTGTATCTGCGAACGGCTAATGCGAAAAGGAATCGTCGCGTCGACCGACGGGATACGGTTCTGGCATCGGTTCGACTGCGTTCCCTCCTCGGCGAAGGTGGCCCCGCTCTAGGTCCGGGGGAGGGTACGGTGGGATACGACCTCGCGAAGCATATTCGTTGGGGGCTCGAACGGTTCCTCCGTCCCGCGCTCCGTCCCTGTCTCGGAGAGATAGTCGAGTGGGGCGGAGTTCAGACGACCGACCGATACGAGTTCCTCGCGTCGCTCGGTATCCCGGAAGGAGCGGCTCGGTCCTACGATACCGAGCTTGAGACGGCGCTCAAGCAGAACCCGTATGTCCGGGTCGAGGGGCTTCCGTTCTCCGGTCGGTGGGCCGTAGCCCGGGGTGCGGCTTCGGTCCTCTACGCTATCGCCCGGAGCCGGCGGCCGACGTACGTACTCGAGACCGGGGTCGCGAACGGGTTCTCGTCCTACGCTATCCTCTCGGCCCTCGCGGCGAACGAGGTCGAGCATCCCGGGGACGGGGGTTTTCTAACGAGCTTCGACCCGGCGCCGGATACCGGCCGACTCGTTCCCGTCGAGCTTCGGAAAGGCCGTTGGGACCTCGTCCGCGGCGTCTTCGATACTCCCTCGCGGTTCGACCTCTTCTTCCACGATTCGCTACATACCTACGCGAATATGCTCCGAGAGTACTGGCTCGCGTGGCCGGGACTACCGGACGGAGGGCTCCTCCTCTCCGACGACGTCGAGAGTAACTTCGCCTTCATCGATTTCGCCCGCTCTGTTAGGGTCCGGCCGGCCACGCTCGTCTCGGCCCGTTCCGTCTTCGGGGTACTCGTTAAGCCGGCGGGAGGGCGATGAAGGTCGCGGTTATCGTTACCGCCTACGAGCGGGAGAAGTACCTCCCGGACGCCTTCTTCTCGCTCGCGGTACAGACCGATAAACCGGACGAGGTCGTTCTCGTTAAGACGCCGGGACGGGCCTCGACCGACCCGTACTATCGCGAACGGGCGACCCGGATTATCGAGGTTCCCGTCGGGACGACGGCGGGCGAGGCGTATCTCGCCGGGCTCGACGCGACGACGGCGGACGTAGTCTCGTTCCTCGACGACGACGATACGTTCGCGCCGGAGAAGGTCGCGCAGGTACGGGCGACCTTCTCGGACCCGGACCTTATAGACCTGAATATCGTCGGCTATCGGCACCGGTACGTCGCGGTCGGAGAGGACCTCGCGACCCCGGTACCGGGTTGGGACCGGACGCACCCGATATACTCCGGCCATCGTATCGTCGGCTTCGAAGCGAACGCCCGTTCCGACTACGCTTGGCTCGTCCGTCATTCGTACCTGAATAACTCGACCTACTCGCTCCGACGGGAAGTCCTCGAGCGGGTCCGGGGAATCCTACCGAAGCTCAACGCCTTCCACGACGCCTTCTTTCTCCTCTCCGCGGTCAGCGCCGGGAACGTTCTCTTCTCGCCCGAGCCGCTATCGTACTACCGGTTCCATACGAACGTTACCCATTCCTCCGACGGCCGCGCTACCGGTTCGGACCTCGAGCGCTGGATGTCGTTCGTCCCGTACCTCGAGCGTATCGGGCTCTCGCCGCTCGCTCGCTACTTACGGGATGATATGGCCGCGACGAATCCTATCGCCCTCGCCCGTTCGGGGGGACGGAAGCCGACCGCCACGGAGTGGAGGGCCTATCGCCGAATCGTTCTCCGCCGTCATCAGCCGTACCTCGTACGGGACGGGCTCCGAGCTTACTGGCGCTCGCGGGGGAAGGGATGAAGGTCGTCCTAATCGGCGGGGGCGTTCAACCTATCCCCCCGACCGGGTACGGGGCGGTCGAGCGTATCCTCGCCGATTTCCAAGCGGCGCTCGTCGCCGCGGGGCACGAAGCGACGGTCGTAAACCGCGTCCGGAAGAAGAGGATGCGGGACGAGTATCCGTTCGCCTTCGAGCTACCGCGGCTTCTCCGTAAGCTCGACTACGACGTCCTCCACGCGAATACCCCGGTCGTCGCGAACCGTCTCGCCGGCAAGGGATACCCGTTCGTCTATACGTCGCACTCGAGGCATTGGTTCTACCGGGAGAAGCTAACGCACGATTGGGGCTACTATCTCGAACGGAGGGCCGTCCGGCGGGCGAGCGCCGTCGTAGCCCTTACGCCGACCCTCGCGAAGACGATGGCGAAGACCGTAAAGCCCCCGCTCCCTCCGGTAAGCGTGATTCCCTTCGGCGTCGACTCCGAGCGGTTCCGGCCCGTCCCGGAGCGCCGTACGGGGCGTTACGCGCTAGGGGTCGGGGTCGTACTTCCGCTAAAGCGGTGGCATCTCGCGGCGCGAGCGTTAAAGGGCCTCGGGATACACCTCCGTATCGCCGGGCCGATGCCCTCGACCCACTACGCGTACGAGGTCCTACGGGCCGGCGGGGAGGACGTCTCCCTCCTCGGGGAGATACCGAAGGACTATCTTCTTCGCCTCTACGCCGAGAGTGACTTCCTTATCCACCCGAGCGCGGTCGAGATACTCTCGGCGACCGTCCTCGAGGCGCTCGCCTCGGGCCTCCCGGTCATCGGGGGGTCGGCGGTCGATTGGGTCGTCGAGAACGATAAGACCGGCTGGTCGCTCTACGACGGCGACGAACTGGTCTTCGTCGAGAAGATGCGAGAGAAGGCGTCGATGCTCCTCGCGGACGATTTCCTTCGGCGTTCGATGGGAGCGCAGGCGCGTACCGAGGCGCGCCGCCGGTTCGCTTGGCCAAAGGTCGTCGCGGAGCATCTCGCGGTCTACGAACGTCTCCGGGAGGCGGGGTAATGGACTGGTGGGCCCTTCCGATTATCGCTATACCCGCGGCGGTAGCGCTCTTCCTAATCTACTGGGCGATTCGCCGGGAGGTCCGTTCGTGGGGGCCTTAAGGTTCGTTATCGCGACGCCGACGTTCCCGACCGACCTCTACCTTCCCGAGCGGTTCCTCGCGATGGGCCTCCGCGACCTCGGGTACGGGGTAACGGTCCTTACGACGGACCAAGCCGTTCGTACGTCCGTCGGGTCGGCGGTCCGTTCGACCGAGGCCGACGGTATCGAGATTATCCGGCTCCACGCTTGGAAACCGTATCGGGAGCCGCTTCTCGCCCGGGGCCTTCTTAACCCGACGAGACCCGAGAAGTGGGACTTCGGTATTATCGCGGAGGATTGGAGGCCGTTAAGCCGGGCGTTCGGTACGGCTTTCCGGCTCTGGGGAATCCCCTTCGAGGTTACCTCGGAACGCGCCGGGTACTTTGCCGGTCCTATCCGGTCGGTCCTCCATAAGCTCGGCGACCGGACGGGGAACGCCGACCTTTGGGACGATTCGGTAGCGGTAACCTGCCACTCGACCGCGTCGGTCGAGTTCCATCGGCGTATCGGAGTGCCGGAAAGTAAACTTGCTTACATTCCGGCTTGCGTGGATACCCGCCTATTTCGTCCCCCGGAGCGTCCTCCGCCTCCGACCGGTCCCGTACGTATCCTCTCGGTCGGGCGGTTCGAGCCGCAGAAGGGACAGGAACCCCTCCTCCGGGCGTTCGCGGGGATAAAGGGGGCGGAGCTAACCCTGAAGGGCCGGGGGCCGTTGTACGAGCGGCTTAGGGCCGTAGCGAACGAATTAGGCCTAGGTTCTCGGGTCGTCTTCGACGGTTCGGTCGTCCCCGAGGAGGAGCTACCCGCGTACTACGGACGGTTCGATATCTACGTCCAGCCGAGCCTCGACGAGCCGTTCGGGATGGCGGCGGTCGAGGCGATGGCCTGCGGGCTTCCGGTCGTAGCGACCGATGCGGGCGGTCTCGCCGACTCCGTTATTCCGGGCGTTAGCGGGTTCCGCGTCCCGCTAAAGGACGGGGCGGTCGACGTCGGCGAGTTCTCTCGTCGGCTAGGGGACCTCGTCCACTACGGGGTCGAGCAGAGGCATATCGGCGCCGCGGCGCGATGGCTCGCCGTCGAGAAGTTCGATAGCCGGGTCGTCGCGGCGAGGCACGTCGAGATAGCGAGGAAAGGGGGGATATGAACGAACCGATAGGGATTACCGGCGGGTGCGGGTATATCGGCGGGCTTCTCGTTCGGCGGCTCTCGGCGCTTAGGAGTCGGGTCATCGTAGTCGATAACCATACGGGCCCCGTTCGGGCCTGCGCGGGCTTCCTCGGGGACGACCATCCGTCCGTAGATATTCGGAACGGGGACCTCGAGCGTATCCTCCGACCCTGCGGCCTTATCGTACATCTCGCGGCGGTCTCCGGCATCGAACGGGTCGCGAAGGACCGAGGGGCGGCGCTCGCGACGAACGTCGACTCGACGCGGCGTATCGCTACGCTCGCGAAGGAAATCGGTATCCCGGTCCTCTTCGCGAGTTCGTTCGCGGTCGTCGGCCCGACGAACGGGCTTACCGTAACCGAGCGTACCGAGCCCCGCCCGGTCTCGCCGTACGCCGAGCAGAAGCTCCTCGGCGAGACGATACTCCGGGAGACGCTCGGGCGCGGCGGCCCCGGGGGAGCTATCCTCCGGATGACGAACGTCTTTGGCCGGTACCTCGCGAACGGGCAGGAGGCCGGCCTGCCCCGTTGGGTCGCGAAGGGGACGCTCGTCGATAAGTTCTACGACCTCGCCGGGTCCGGGATGAACCTTCCGGTCTACGGTACGGGCGAGCAGGTCCGGAACTACCTCTATATCGGCGACGCGGTCGAGCTATGGCTCCGCGCGATTCGGAAGGCGGAACGGAAGGACGGGATATCGACCGTCCCGACGTATATCCTCGCCGGCCCGCAGAACCTCTCGGTGAACGCCGTAGCGAAGGTAGTCCTCGAGGCGACGGAGTCGACCTCTAACCTCTTCCCGACGGGGAACCCGAGGGTCGGCGAGGTCGCCGAGACCTCTCTTTCGATAGACGATTCGTTTACGACCGGGGTCCTCGGGACCGAGGCGAAGACGACGGTAAGGGAGTACCTTAGCGGTCTCTCGGGCCCGCGATAGCGGCCGAGTAGATTCCGAAGAGCCGCTCGACGTGCTTCTCGGTCGAGAACTCCTCCCGGACCCACTCGCGTCCTTCGAGGGCGAGGGCCCGTTCGTCGTTATAGGAGCCGGCGACGACCGTAAGCGCCGAGGCGAGCGACTCGGGGTTCCCGGGCGGTACGACCGTACCGAACTTCCCGACCGTCTCGGGGAGCCCGCCGGCATCCGTTACGATGGTCGGGACCCCGTAGCCGAGCGCCTCGATAGGCGAGTTACCGAGATTCTCCCACGGGAGCGAGGGGACGGCGAGGACGTGGATTCCCGAGAACCATTCCCGCCGGTCCGTAACCCACCCGTCGAGGGTTACGTTCTCGGTCGGGGGAATCGGGAACGGACCGGAGCCGGCGAGCCGTAACCGGGCGCTCGGGAGCGTCTTCCGAAGAAGGGCGAAGGCGTCGAGAAGGACGCCGATACCCTTCTGCCTCTCGAGCCGACCAAGATAGCCGACGGTAAACGGGGTCGTCGCCGGAGGGGCGGGCGAGTCCGGAACCGGGACCATCGGTCGGAGGAGGGTCGTCGGGCGGTACCCGAGGTCGTCGAAGACCTTCCGGGTCGCTTCGCTAACGCAGATATACGAGCGGACGCGGGGCTTGATACAGGTATCGAAGGCCATTCGCTTGAGGAGCTGGAGCGCGAGACCCCGACCGACCGGGCAACCGGTCGTAGCGCAACGGTCTAAGATACCGCCCGGGCAGGACGTTCCGTCCGGGAGCGTTAGCGTAGCGACGGGGCAGACTAGCTCGGTATCGTGGGCCGTAAAGACGACCGGCTCCTTCCGTCTCGCTATCCACGGGGCGAGGTCGAGGAAGCTATGCCGGAGATGATGTAGATGGATAACGTCGGGCCGGACCTCCCCGGCGAGCGACTCGAGCCATTCCTCGAGGCCGCGAGTACCGTAGCCGAGACGGGCCTTTAGCGCGCGGATTCGTTCCGACGGGGAGAGGAGGAACGTCCGCATCGGGCCGAGGCTCGGAGGGGGAGGCGCGGTCACGATAGACGCTACGACGTCCGTATGCCCTCGGGCGTTAAGCGTCGCCGAAAGCCGCTGGATATAGGTCTCGGCTCCGCCGTACGTCGGTCCTTCCCAACCGTTAATCCGGAGTATCCTCATCGCTCTTTCCGAATCGATTCGTAAAGCGCGACGTGACGGTCGACCATCTTCTCGGCCGTCCAGTTCGTAACGGCCTTCCTACCGGTCCCCGGGGTATACCAGCTCGGGATATCGCCGAGCGCGCGGGCCATCTCCTCGGGGGTAGCGACGACCCGACCGGCCCCGGTCGCCGCTAGCTCCCGGGCGGCTCCGGAGTCGAACGCTACGAAGGGGAGGTCGGCGGCCATCGCCTCGAGGAGGGTAATCCCGAAGCCCTCGAAGGCGCTTCCCTGAACGTAGGCGTCGGCGGCGTGGAAGATATCGAGGAGCGCGCTCCGGCTTAGTTCGCGGAGGAATACCGCTCGGGTCCCGAGGGACCGGGTAAGGGCGAGGCAGTGCTCTCGGTCGTACGGGTGCCCCGGACGGTCGTTACCGATTTCGACGAGCCCCCACTCGCCGTTCGTTCGGGCGATAGCTTCGATAAGCCGGTCGACCCGCTTGTTATCCCAGAACCCGCCGACGTAGACGGCGACCTTCTTCGTTCGGAGGCCGAGCCATTCCCGCGTAATCTTCGTGTCGAGGTACGGCGGCGTATCGAACTCCTCGACCTCGATACCGTTCGGGATTACCGAGAGTCGTTCGGGAGGGTACCGCCAGCTAAGGACGTGGTTCGCCTCGCCGGCCGTTAGCGCGACGTACCGGTCGAACTTTCGGATACGCCGCGAGAAGTACTGGTTATAGTAGAGGTAGCGGACGGGGCCCGAGCGCATCCAGTAGTGGTAGAACCCATGGGGCGTAATGACCTGCGGCCAGTCGAACGAGCCCGCGAAGGGGAGGTAGTAGTCGACGTTCCAGATTCGGTTCCCGTGAACGTGGAAGACGTCGGCGTCGAGGGTCCGTAGCGTCCGGAGGTATCCCTTCGGGAGCCGGTACCCGGCGAGATGCCGCATCGGGATTCGGAGTACGCGGACGCCTCCGATAGATTCCTCGGTAGGGCACCCGGTCTTCTCCCGGGTTACGACCGTTACCTCGTTCCCCCGTTTCGCTACGCCCTCGGCGAGGAGCTGAACGACCCGTACGCTTCCCCCGACCGAGGGGAGGTAGTCGAGGACGGCGATAGCTACCTTCACGGGTAGTCGTCCCACGGCCAGTCGCCGCTCTGCATCTGTTCGTAGACGTAGCGGTCTAGGTCCTCGAGCCACCAGACGACGAGGAAGAAGACGCCGACGACGAAGCCGGCTACGGCGGCGATAATCAGGAGCAGAAGGAGAAGGTCGCTCAACCCCGCTCTCCCGGTTCGTCCGCGAGGAGGAAACGCATCGAAGGCTAACGGCGTCCTAGTATATTTAATAGAATACTAGGCTCCGCCGGGCCGAGTCGCGGTCGGCCGGCCCTAGGCGTAACTTTACTTATACTAGGACGGTAATCGGGGGACGATGACGGACGAACCGTGGTTCCTTATCCTCTTCGGGTTCGTGCTCGGCGTCGCCGGAACGCTCGCGGTCCTCGTAGCCTTTAGGCTCGTCTGATGCCCGAGCCCGCGAAGGTAAAGCGTTACCTTCATCTCTGCCCGATTCACGGTTGGGAACTATGCGGGACGTCTGACTCGCTAATCGACCCGTTCGACCCGAACGCGGACCACGGTTGTTCGATGTGGCGGGACGCGCCGCCCCCTCCGTTTAAGGCGAAGGTCCGGGAGGAGCCTATCGATGCCGCAACCGCTTAAGGACGCCTCGGAGAAGAAGAGCAAGTCGATTACCGTCTACCTCGTCCCGGCGAGCTACGAGAAGCTAAAGACGAGGGCTCGGGCGCAGAGCCGCTCGATGACCGGGCTCGCCGCGCTCTATATCGAAGAGAAGCTCGATGAGGCGTAGGAGCCCCGATAGAGACGGCGGGAAGTCGATGCGGTGCGGTATCTGCGGGGCGTTCGGGCCCGAGCATAGCCATCCCGACTACCACTTCGAGGGCGTTCCCGTAAGCGCCTACTTCGTCGAGAAGCTCGCGCCGGAGACCGCTCGATGCGCCGTCTGCGGGACCGGATTCGTCCTTCCCGAAGAGAGGGATACGTTCTTGTATCACCTTCAGTCTCACTTTACAGTAGAACCTCCGTCCGAGGCTCCGAAAAAAACCATGCCCGCAGAAGAGAAGAAGGCGACTCCGCCGAAGCCGAAGGAGAAGAAGCCGAAAGCGCCGAAGGCCGCCGGGGAGAAGAAGGCCCCGAAGGTCCGCAGTCGGGTCCTCGAGGACCGGGTCTCGAAGGACGGCAAACAGGTAGTCGTCCTCGTCTACGTCCCGAAGGCCGACCTCCCGAAGGTCATGGACCGGGCGAAGCTCGGCTCGAACTTCGGCGAGTTCGTCCGGACGGTCTGGAAGGACCGGCCCGAGAACCCCCGCGAGTCCGAGATGGCCCAACCGCTCGTCGGGCGCGGCGTCTACGTCGAGAAGACCGCGGTCGCGGAAATCAAGAAGTACGAGGAAGCGGGCGGGAACTTCGACCGCTACGTCTACTTCCGCCTAAAGAGCAAGCTCGGGCTCTAGGCCGCTCCGCGCGGCGAAGGCGAACCCTTTCCTCCTTACCTTTTTCTACTCGTTCTCCTTCTCTCGTCCCGATGGCGCAGCGGCGCGACCCGAATCGACGTAGTCGATTAGGTCGTAAATGTTCGGAGAACGACTCCGCCGCGCGAAGAGAATCGCCCGTCGCCGATACGCCCGCCTCGTAGCGCCCTACCTCCTTTGGAACGTTCGGGGCGGACTCCCCGGGGACTTCGACCCGTACCGCCGTTCCCGCGGCTGGCCGAAGCCGGTCGGGTTCTACCGGGACTTTAACGGAGCCCACGGCCGCTGGTGCTGCACCCGCCCCCATCTAAAGGAGAAGGGGTGGCGGAAGAGGCGGTTCCTAGTACTCCGGGCGCTAAACGAACCGGTAGACCGGGGGCCGGTAGACCGGGCTCCATAATACGTAATAGAGGCGGCGGTAGACCGGCCGCCGCCCTCTTCCGGGGCGGTCGGGTTAGCTTACTTATACTAGGTCGTCCGTCCCGAGAACTACCGATGCTTACCGCTATCCTACGCGAACGCGAGGACGTCGCAAACGCCCTCGCCGCGCTCGTAGACTACCGGCCGAGCCGGGACCGCCCTCCGATTCAAGCCTTTCCCCGGAGCGACCATTACGCTCTCGTCGGGACGGCGTTCGACTATCTTCTCCGTTGGGAACTCGAGCGCCGGAACCCGTCCGCGGTCGACCGCGAATGGGTCGCGACGACTACGGTTACCCGGCTCCTCCCGCTTCTCGGGCCGGAGAAAATCGACCCGTTTACGAAGAGCCTCTACGTACGGGTTCACGACGAAGCCGAGGCGTTCCATCGTAGATGGCTCGAGCTTCGGGAGCCGACCCCGAACGACGTAATCCAAGCGGCGCGAATCGTTCTCTGCCTCGCGAAGATAGACCCCCTCTACCGGGCCGGGGTTGTTCTTCCCGACGTCTACGTCTTCGACCCGCGGGACGTCGAGGATATCGAGACGCTCTACTCGATAGCTCCGTGGGAGGTCCTCGGCGGTGCTCGCGGCGCGTCCGTCTTACTAAACCCGGACTACGGGGTCTGGAGCCGTCGGCTAGACGGCGCGGACGCCGACCTCGTCGTAGGGTCGACGCTCGTCGACCTAAAGACGTCGAAGTACAACGATATCGAGAAGCATTTCCCGCAGCTCGTCGGGTACTACGCGCTCGGCGAACTCTACCGGCAGGACGAGCCGTCGTATCCCGAGGTCGAGCGGGCAGGAATCTACTGGTGCCGGCACGGGTACCTCGAGACGTTCGATACGGCGCCGATTCGGGAGAACCCCGGATACGAGCGGGCGGTTACCGCTCTTCTCGAGGCGGCCGACGAGATTTCGGCGCGAAAGCGGGCGGCTATCGAAGCCGCGTCCGGTCTACTCGTTTCGCCCGAGTAGGGGGGTCTCGGTGACGGAAGAAAAACTCACGACCCCTGAATCTCGGGGTCAGTTACTGAGCAGAGCACGCCACTATCAAGATATCAAGATGCCGGAAGAAAAACTCACGACCTTAGATATCTACGGCCGGCTGGTCCGGGGTACCTAGATGCCGGCACCGACGCTCATGGACCTAATCAACTCCCGGAACCCCGGAGATTCCGGCCTCGCCGTTCGCGTCCACGAGAGACCGATAGGTACGATACCGGCAGGCCGAACGTTCCGAATCGAAGGAACGGGCCGCCTCTCCGAAGAACAATGGAAGGAACTCGGCG
>DASWZL010000036.1:0-6493 GCA_036404475.1 Thermoplasmata archaeon | reverse complement strand
AAGATCTACGCCGCTCTCGACCCGCCCCCCAAGGAAGGCCCATGAAGATCGCGTACTACCCGGGCTGCGTCGCGCAAGAGTCGGCGAAGGAGCTCGACATGGCGACCCGCTGGGTCTGCCGAGCGCTCGGCATCGAGCTCGTCGAGTTCCCGAACTTCTCTTGCTGCGGTTCGGGGTTCATCGACGAGGCGAACGAGGTCCTGAACATCGCCATCAACGCGCGGAACCTCGCGATCGCCGAGCGGGCCGGCCTCGACGTGCTCACGATCTGCTCGACGTGCCAGGGGATGCTCACGCTCGCCAAGGTCCGCATGCAGGACCCGACGGTGAAGGCGCGGGTCGACGGAGCGCTGAAACCGATCGGTATCGAGTACAAAGGGACGGCGCAGGTGAAGCACCTCCTCCGGGTCCTCACCGAGGACATCGGGCTTCCCGCCGTGAAGGCGAAGGTGCGCCGGCCGCTCCACGGGATGAAGGTCGGGGCGTTCTACGGTTGCCACCTCCTCCGACCGGCCGACGAGATGGGGAGCGAGAGCGCCGAGGAGCCACGCTCCTTCGAGGACCTGCTCGACGCGATCGGCGCGACCCCGGTCGACTACCGTGGGCGCGTGATGTGCTGCGGGTTCCCGATCCAGTTCGTCAAGCCGTCCACCGCGAGCGCGATCGCCGGCCGACAGATCCTCGATGCCCGAGCGCACGGGGCCGACGCGATGGCGACACCCTGCCCCCTGTGCCACCTGTCGCTCGATGCCTACCAGAACAAGGCGTCGAAGGAAGTGCACGCCCCGCTCAACATGCCGATCTTCCACCTCCCCCAGGTCGTCGCGCTCGCGCTCGGGGCATCGCCCGAGGAGCTCGGCCTCTCCCGCCACCTCGTTCGGACCGATGGCGCGCTCGCAAAGGTCCACTCGTCCGCCCCCGCGTGAACGGGCCGGGGACGACCGGACCCGGTACGCGAGCGGGACGCCGTGGGAACCCAAGGTTGGGTACAGCCGCGCGGTGCGCGTCGGAGCGCGCATCTACGTCTCGGGCACGACCGCGACCGCTCCCGATGGGTCGGTCGTGGGTCGCGGGGACGCCTACGCCCAGACGGTGCAGACCCTCGACAACATCGAGCGCGCGCTGACCGCCCTCGGGAGCCGGCGAGAGGACATCGTTCGCGTGCGGGTCTTCGTGACCGACATGGACGACTTCGAGGCGATCGCCCGCGCCCTCGGCGAGCGGTTCGCGGAGATCCGGCCCGCGAACACGCTCGTCCAGGTGTCTGCGCTCATCGACCCGGCGATGAAGGTCGAGATCGAGGTCGACGCGGAGGTCCCGGCCGAGCATTGAGGGGGCGGCCCACCAACCCCCCTCGGCACCGTACCGATGCTCCTCGGGGACCTCTCCCGGAAGTACGGGGTGGACTAGGCGTCGGTCGCGGGTTTCTCGGGGGCGGGGCCCGCCCCGAGCCACCGCGCACCCGCCCCCTTCGTGACGTAGACGTGGAGCCGGTCGCAGGTGCCGCGGAAGTAGGCCGGGCCGCCGGCGGCGAGGCTCCGCAGCCGCTCGACGATCTCGTTGTCCGTCAGTCCCTCTTCGACCTGGGGAGAGAACAGGCACCGGAACACCAGGAACCGGTGCCCCTCGAGCGAGAAGCGGTCGGTCTCGGGAGCTCCGCAGAACGGGCAAGTGAGCGTGCCCGAGGAGGCCGTGGCAGGGCTCATCGTCGACGCTCAGTCGATGTAGCCGAGGGAGCGGAGACGTTCCTTCAGGCTCCGCTCCTCCTCCTCGCTGAACCCGGTGGTCCCGGGTTCGTCGAGGAGTCGAGCGAGGACGAACGCGATGAACGCGTCCACGGAGTCGAACGAGGTGCCGCGGAACCGCTCCTCGAGCGCCGTGACGAGCTCCGCCGGCAGCTGGACCGAGCGCATCGGTGAGGGCGGGGGGGACGGGTCGGCCACGGGGCTCCTGTTCCGAGCTCGAGCGTGGGGGCGATAGATATTCCCTTCGGGCCGGCGGTCGCTATTCCCACTCGATGGTCGCGGGCGGTTTGTCGGTGACGTCGTACAGGACGCGGACTACGGCGCCCGCGAGCGCCCGGGTGATCCGCTCGGACATCCTCGAGAGCACCGGACGCGGCATGGCCATCGCGGTCGCCGTCATCGCGTCGACCGATTCCACGATGCGGACCACCACGGCCTCGCCGTGCACCCGGTTGTCGCCCGTGACGCCGACCGTCCGGACCGGCAGGAGGACCGCGAAGTACTGCCACGGTCGCGCGATCTCCTTCGCCGCGACCGCGCGTTCGACCTCCTCCTCGACGATCGCGTTCGCGACCCGGACGCGCTCGACCCGTTCCCGAGTGATCGGTCCGTTCACCCGGACGGCGAGCCCGGGCCCGGGGAACGGCTGACGTTCGGCCTCCGGGACCCCGAGGTGCCGCGCGACGGCGCGGACCTCGTCCTTGTACAGGTCCCGGAGCGGCTCGACCAGCGTGAGCCGCATGTCCTTCGGGATCCCTCCGACGTTGTGGTGGGTCTTGATCGTGTCCCGGAGCGCCCCTCCGCTCTCGATCCAGTCCGGTGCGATCGTCCCCTGGATGAGCCGGTCGCAGTGGAACTTGTCGGCCTCCGTCTCGAAGACGCGGACGAACGCCGCCCCGATCCGTCGTCGCTTCTCCTCGGGGTCGGCCACCCCCGAGAGCGCCTCGAAGAAGAGGTCGGCCGCCGGCACGAGCTCGTAGGGGAGGTGGCTCGCGGCGAAGAACCGTCCCACCTGCTCCACCTCGCCCGCGCGCAGGAGGCCCGTATCGACGAAGATCGCTTTCGACCGCTCCCCCAGCGCTCGATACGCGAGCAGGGCGGCGACGGTCGAATCGATCCCGCCCGAGGCGGCCACGATCGTCCGGGCGGGCACCTCGGCGTGGAGGCGACGGACCGCCTCCTCGACGAACGCCGCGGGGTCGTTCACGTCGGGCCCCCGGGAGTCGTGGGCGGCTCCTCGCGCCACTTCGCCCGGTACTTCTCGAGCGCGACGGTGAGCTCCGGATACTTGAGGGCGAGGATCGCGGTCGCGAGGAGGGCCGCGTTCTCCGCGGCGTCGAGCCCGACCGCGGCCACCGGGATGCCGGGGGGCATCTGCACGACGGAAAGGAGGCTGTCAAGACCCAGGCCGCGATGGAGCGGGACCCCGATCACCGGCTTCAGCGTCCGGGCGGCGACGGCCCCGGGAAGCGCCGCCGAGAGGCCCGCCATCGCGATGAACACGTCGGTCGCCGGGTCGCGGACGATCCGGTCGACCTTCTCCGGCGTCCGATGCGCGGAGGCGACATGGACCTCGCACGGCACGGAGAACTCCGCGAGGCGCGCGCGGACCTTCTCGGCGATCTCCAGGTCCGACTTCGACCCGACCAGGACCGTGACCTTCACGCTGCGGTCGAGCGCTCCGGCAAGAAAACCTTTCTCGGCCGGCCGCCTCCACCTGGGGACCGACAGGGGGCTCCGAGCGCGCCATGAGAATCCGGCTCCACCACCACGGCCGGTTCCGACGCTGGCTCGGCCATGCGCTCGGGGGCGACGAGGAGCTCGGCGACCGCGCGTGGCGAAGGATCCTGCACCTCTTCGGCGGGCTGGTCCTCGTCTACTACGCCCTCCCGACCGACTTCTTCGTCATCGCGCCCAAGGCCGACA
The DNA here is from genome assembly GCA_036404475.1 of Thermoplasmata archaeon. Taxonomy (GTDB): domain Archaea; phylum Thermoplasmatota; class Thermoplasmata; order Lutacidiplasmatales; family UBA184; genus Lutacidiplasma. The sequence goes on along the minus strand of DASWZL010000036.1, from coordinate 2,822 downwards.
TCCTCCTCGCCGCCTTCGCGGCCCTGCTCGTCCTGGAAGCGCTGCGGCACACCGCCGGCCTCGAGCTTCCCACGATCCGGCCGTACGAGTCCCACCGGGTCGCGAGCTTCGTCTTCTTCGCGCTCGCGCTCGTACTCGCGGTCCTCCTCCTCCCGCTCCCGATCGGCGCGGCAGTCGTCCTCGGGACGTCGATCGTCGACCCGGTCGCGGGAGAGCTCCGTCGCCAGTCCGCCTCCCCGGTCCTCACGGTCGGGATCCCCCTCGGGGCCTACGGCCTCCTTGCGTTCGTGGGGCTCGTGGCGATCGGAGGATGGCCCGCGGGGCCCTCGGCCCTCCTCGCAGTGGTCGCCGCGCCGCTCGCGGTCGCCGCCGAGCGCCCGAAGTGGCCGTGGGTGGACGACGACCTCGTGATGACGTTCGTGCCCGGGCTGTTCCTGTACGCCGCGGGGGTCCTCGCGTTCGGCTTGCCCGGGTAGGGACCGCGTTAGACGATCGGGGTCAGCGTCGCGTGCGGGGCGCCCTTCTCCGGGTCCGGGCTGATCGCGTAGATGGTCGTCCGAGGCCGGATCCCGTAGATGCACGTCGCGCTGTCGATGTTGATGATCCGGAAGTACGAGTCCATCATGTTCAGGATCTCGCTCGACACGAGCAGTCCCGGCTTCAGGAGGCCGATCCCGAGGTTCCCCACATGCTTGGTGCGCGAGACCCCCTGGAAGTACATTCGGATCGCGACCTGGTCGCCCATCAGACTCTCGAACGTGTCGAAGGCGGTGTACTCGAGGAACGGCTTGCGGTCCGGTCCGGCGACCGCTCGCTCCGCGGCCACCATCGCCTTCACGGCCTCTTCGCGGCCGTACCGGCCCATCGGGAGGATGTACGGTTCCTCGGTCTCGTTGGCCGAGTAGTCGGGGATCCGGACGCGGGTGTCGAACTGGTTCGCGGGCACGTGGCGGATGAGGGTCTCCCGGAGCCGGTCCGGTGACTCGCCCGCCGCGAGCACCGCGATGATGCCCCGCCCCTGGGCCAGGAAGTTCAGGAAGGTGGGCGTGAACAGCATGTAGTAGTCGTCGACGCCGACGTTCACGTCGACCTCGAACGCGTTGAAGCTCCCTCGGCGGAACCCGCCGCCGAGCAGCTTGTCGAAATCGGGGACGCCCGTGGAGTAGTACTTCTCGGCGTCGGCGACGGGCTTCCACGGGCTGTTCGCCACCGCCGCGCCCGGGGTCGCCAGGATCCCGAGGGCCTGGAAGCGTCCTCCGTCGAGCGTGACGGCGTACCGGGCCCGCCCGATGTTGGTCGCCCGCAGCTTCTCGAGGCGCAGGTGGCGCACGCGGCGCTCGTCGAGCTCCTCGCGCTGGATCGAGATGAGCCCGTCGACGAGGTATTCGATCCCGCCGGCCTCGGGCTTCTCGAGGATCATGACGACGTCGGTGCTCGACGCCTCGACCAGGTCCTTCTGGAGGGCCATGACGAACTCTTCCATCTCGAGTCCGTACTTGTGGGTCACACCCTCGAGCGAGTCGATGACGAGGAGCGACTTCTCCGGGAGGGCGCGCTCGATGCGCTGGTAGACGTTCTCCACCTCGGGCATCGGGCTCCGCTTCAAGAGGGCGGTGAGATGGGTGCGGTCGACCCGGGTCGGAGGTCCGCGCTCCTGTCCGAAGCTCGCGAGCACCTCTCGGCCGGCCCGCACCTTCTTCTGCTCCACCTCGGGGAGCTCGATGTCCCGCGACTTGCTCGCCTGGATCGCATCGAGGAACAGCTTCGCCGCGTCGAGGACCCGGGTCCGCATCTCCGAGGTCTTCAGCCACGGGAACTGGCGGAAGAGCGCCTCGTCCCCGATCCGCGTGGAAAGGTAGTACGACCGGTTCGGCTGGCCGACCCGCTCGAGGAGCTCGAGTCCGAAGGTCGTCTTCCCCGTTCCCGCGCCGCCCTTGATGATGAGCGACCGACCTCCCTTCCCGCTCAGGAAGGTGATCACCTCGGTCGGCACTCCGCCGACGGTACTCCCCTCGCTTGCGGTCATGTTAGGTCCCCTGTCCTCGGACGGATCGAGGTCCCGAAGCCCTACGAACCATTCCGTATCCCGTGCCACTCATGGGTGCCATCCCAAAGTAAAGCTTTCGTCCCGAGGAGACGACCTCGGATTATCCGTCGCCAGCCGCTCGACGTGCGGCTTTTCGGGTCTGTTCGAGGGCGTTCACGAGCGGGGCGCCGGGCTCCCCCACGGCGGTCGCGGCGGAGGGGTTCCCTCCGCCTTTTCCGGCGAACTCGGCCTTCGCGGCGTCGAGCGTGGCCTGGGCCGAGACCTTCGGCTCGGTCGACCCGACGAAGAGGAGTCCGCGGCCGTCCCGCTCGCTTGCGAGCAGGGCGACCCGACCTCCGTCCTTGGTCAAGATTCGGGAGAGCTCCATCATCTCGTTGCGGTCGAGGTCGACGCGAGCAATCACGAGGGTCGTTCCTCCGACCACCTCGGTCGCGGAGGGGTCGGCGAGGAGCCGGGCCGCGGTCGCTCCGAGGTCTCCTTTCTTCCGTTCCCGAACGGTCTTGCGCGACTCCTCCACCTCGGTGAGGAGCCGGTCGATCCCGTCGGGGAGCTGCGGGACCGGGACCCCGAGGCGGTGGGCCGCCTCGCGGAGGATCGCCTCGTGCTCGTCGCGGACGTCGAGCGCCCGGTCGCCGCTCACGTAGGTGAGACGGACGACCCCGTCCTGGATCCGCTCGACGTCGAGGATCGCGATCGCGCCGACCTCGCTCGTGTGCGTGCAATGGGTTCCCCCGCAGGCCTCCACGTCGAACCCTTCGACCTCCACGATCCGAAG
>DASWZL010000035.1:0-7444 GCA_036404475.1 Thermoplasmata archaeon | reverse complement strand
CGTTCGCGGTTTTGTTGTCCGTCTGGTTGGTGGTGGCGGAGTACGCGTAGTAGGCCGAGACCTGGGCGTCCGGAACGGGGAGGTATCCGCCGCGTCCGGTGACGTTGAACTGCGCCCAGCGATAGAAGAACGCCGCGCTGGAAGCGTCCGGGAGCACGGCGGAATAGCTGAAGACCCCCGGGAGGGACGAGGCCACGGTCACGTTCGCGAGGAACGCCCGGGCGCCGGCGGTGACGAGGAGCTTGTTCGATGCCCACGGGACCGGAGGCGTTTGGGACGTCGAGTTCGACGGGACAGCGTTCCAGTTCAGATCGAACGAGCTGTCGACGGCGTTGACGACCGACCCCGCGCCCGAGACCAGTAGGTTATACTGGGGCGAGGGAAGGAGAGAAAGGCTGGCCGTAACATTCACCGGAGGTCCTCCGGCGCCCTCGGGCAGCTCAATCGCGATCTGGGACGGACCAACGCTAAAATTCCCTGTCCAGTTGAGGTAGTTGAGGACCCCGTCGCTGGTGATGGTCTGGAGGAGGGTGGACGGGAATGGGAAGGAGCAATAGCGGGCCGTTCCGGGCGCCACGGCACACGAGTTGGTGAGAGGGTACACAACTCCATCGTACACTACGTCGGCGTTGATGGACGCCGGGGTCACCGTGTTGGGATTGCTAGCGTACACGATCAGGTTCCCGGCCTGGAAATCCGCGTTCGGATAGAGCCAGTCCTGAACGAGGGCGGCGGAGCCGTTCGGGTTCGAGAGGTTGCCCAAGTAGTTGGTGCCCGGGTTAAGCTCGGCGCGGGCGACCCCGAGGGGCACCGGCTGTGGCTGACCGTTGGTTTCGGTGTTGTCGGCGTAGGTGTCGTTGATGCTTGACCCGAGGACGTTGAACTGAGCCCCGTCCAGCACCGAGATGGAGGGGGCGTACTCGGTGTCGCCGAGGATCGTGCCCGGTTCCGAAAGTGTCAGTACCGCGGGGTTCCCCGTGACCCGAGAGTCGTTCAGGGTGAGGTCCGCCGACGCTCCTTCGACGTTGACCCACCCGGGGAACGCGAAGGTCGAATTCCAGAGGGTCATCGCGCCGACGATGGTGACGTTCAACTTCGCGTAAGCGTTGATGACCTGGACGTCGGTGGTCAAGGTGGAGTTGTAAAAGTGGACCGTCCCCTTGTCGATGAAGTGGTCGATGTGCGAGAGGCGCTGAAGGGCCGTGCCCGTGTCGGAGACGTACTGGACGAACGAGAGCGTGACGTTCAGAACGATGAGCGTCCCGGTCTGGTAGACCGTGATGTCCCCGCCCTGGTAGTACGTGCGGCTCCCCGCCGTCGGCTGGATCACGAACGTCGTTCCGTTCGGGACGACCAGGTTCCCGTGCGTGAAGGGGGTGCCGGCGGGCGTGACGGAAGACGAACCGGCCGGGGCCGTCGACCCCCGGGCGGTCGTGAGAGCGCTCAGCCCTCCCACGATCATCAGGAGGACGATGAGGACGGAGACCACTACCGAAACCGACCGACGAGCGCTGCGCCCGATACTCCCGGCTCGAGCGGGAGCTCGCAATGTAAGGCTCACGACCGAAGAAAGGCCGAGTTCTGGTATTTAAGAGTGCCTTCGCTCGCCGGGGACCACGACCTTTTTACCTCGACCCAGGGGCGTCCAAACGGGTCAAGGTGTCGGGCCCAGGACCACGAGTTTTCCGAACAGGTCGGGGGCGTCGAACCGCCGGAAGGCATCGGCCGCCCGTTCGAACGGGAGCGCGGAATCCACGACCGCGTGCAGCCTCCCCGCCGCGAGGTGCTCGTAGACCTCCTCGAACTCCCCGCGCGACGACATCGTGCTCCCGCGAACGGAGGCCTGTCGCCAGAACAGGGTCCGGACGTCCAGCTCCACCTTGGCTCCCGCGCTCGCGCCGATCACGACGACCCGGCCCGCCCGCGCGAGCGACCGGACCGCCCGGGGGAGCGTAGGAGCGCCCACCGAATCCAGCACGACATCGACACCGTTCTTTTCGCTCCACTCCCACAGGACCCGGTCGAGCGGTCGGTCGTCCGAGAACGGAAGGAAGGCGTCCGCCCCGAGCGCCCGTGCCCCCACCTCCTTGGCCGGGGAACGCGAGACCACCGCGACCTGCGCGCCGAGGAGCTTCCCGACCTGAACGGCCGCGGTGGGGATGCCTCCTCCGGCGCCCACCACGGCGACGCGGTCGCCCGGACGGACCTCGCCGACAGTCTTCAGCGCCCGCCACGCGGTCAGGAAGACGAGGGGAGCCGCGGCGCCTTCTGCGAACGACATCCGCTCCGGAAGCGGATGGACGTTGCGTCGAGGGAGGACCGCGTACGTCGTGACCGTCCCCTGGACATGCTCCCCCAGAATCCGGTAGTTCCGGCAGAGGGCCTCCTTCCCCGCGAGGCAGGCCGGACAGGTCGCGTCCCACATCCCCGGGTTGAGAAGGACCTTCGTCCCGACGGGGAGGTCGCGTACGTCGTCGGCCACGCGGTCCACCGTCCCGGCGCCGTCCGAACCCAGCACGTGCGGCAACGCCACGGAGACCCCGGGGATCCCCTCGAGCGTGAACCGGTCGAGGCGATTGAACGCGGCCGCCCGGATCCGGACCCGGACCTCCCCCGGTCCGGGGACCGGCTCGGGGACCTCGACGTAGGCGAGTCGGTCGAACCCTCCGTGGGCGGCGAACCCGAACCCTCGCATGGCGGGCTACCGGCGCCGGACGGCCCGCCAGCGGGTCCCCGACGTGTCGTCCTCGAGCTCGACCCCCGCGGCCCGGAGCTCGTCCCGGATCCGGTCGGCCTCCGCGTAGTCGCCCCGCGAGCGCGCCCGCGCGCGAGCGGCCATCGCGACCGGGACGATCGCGGCCCAGGCCCCGGCGGGGCCCGTGGGAGCCCGAACGAAGAGACCGAGGACCTCCTCGCCCCACCGGTAGGGCTCGGCGAGCTCCTCGAGGGCGCTTCCCGAATACCCTTCGAGCCGGGGCAGCTCCTCGGCGAGGCGACGCGTCCAGCCGAAGAGGAGGGCGATCGCCTCCCGCGTGTTGAAATCGTCCGCGAGCGTGGTGTCTAGGCGTTCGACCATCTGCTCGGCCGCCTCTCCCAGCGTTTCGGAGAGCTCCGCGCCCGGCCGGTCGGAGCCGTCCCGCTCTAGGAGCTCCGAGATCCGGTCCGAAACGACCGTCAGTCGCGAGTAGGCCTCGCGGGCTTCCTCGAGGCTCTTTCCCCGTTGGAAAACGAGAGGGCTACGATAGTGAGCGTTGAGGTAGTAGAGACGGAGAGGGCCCGGGCCGACGAGCTCGATCGCTTCGTCGAGCGAAGCGACGTTCCCGATCGACTTCGACATCTTCTCCTCCTGCATGAGCAGCAGGCCGCCGTGCATCCAGTAGTTCGCGAACGGCGCGGCCCCGGTCGCCGCCTCGGCGAGGGCGATCTCGGCCTCGTGGTGCGGGAAGATGAGATCGACCGCCGCGCCGTGGAGGTCGCAGCGCTCGCCGAGGAGGCGGAAGATCATCGCCGTGTCCTCGATGTGCCAGCCGGGACGACCCGGCCCCCACGGGCTCTCCCAGCACGGTTCGCCCGGCGTGGTGGCCTTCCAGATGACGAAATCCTCGGGAGAGCGCTTGCGTGCATCGAGCTCGAGCCGGGCCCCGGGCTTCAGCGCCTCGAGCTTCTGGCCCGAGAGCTTTCCGTACTCGGGGAACTGGGCCACGGAGTAGTAGACGGAGCCGTCGTCCGCGACGTACGCATACCCCTTCTCGATCAACCGGCGGATCTGCGAGAGGATCTCGGGGACGTAGTCGGTCGCGAACGGGTAATGGTTGACCGACCGGTTCCCGAGGGTCTCCATCGAGCGCCGGAAGTCCTGGAAGTGGCGGTCGGCGAGCACGAGCGGCTCGACGCCCTCCTCGCTCGCCCGGGCGATGAGCCTGTCGTCGAGGTTGGTGACGTTCTGCACGTAGAAGACGCGGTAGCCCCATCGGCGAAGGGCCCGCGCGACGACGTCGAAGAACGTCATCGTGCGCCCGTGCCCGACGTGGGCCGGGGCGTACGGCGTCAGTCCGCAGACGTAGAGCCCCACGCGGGGCGGCGAGAGCGGGGCGAAGACCCGGGTCTCGCGCGTTCGGGAATCGTAGACGGTGAACCGTCGCACGGCTAGATCCCCTTCACCGCACGGAGGACGTCGTCGGCGAGGTCCGCGGGGTCCTCGATCCCGCACGAAAGGCGGACGAGGCCGTCGGTCACGCCGTGCGCCTCGCGCTCCCGGCGCGGCACGCTCGCATGCGTCATCGTGGCCGGGTGGTCGACCAGCGACTCCACGCCGCCCAGGCTTTCGGCGAGGGTGAACACCGTGAGACCCTTTAGGAACCGAAGCGCGGCCCTCCGACCGCCTTCGAGCTCTACGCTCACCATCCCGCCGAACCCGCTCATCTGCCGGCGGGCGAGGGCGTGCTGGGGATGCGTCCGAAGGCCCGGGTAGAGGACCCGGCGGACGCGGCGGTGGCCCGAGAGGGCTTCCGCCACCGCGCGGGCGCTCTCGCCGTGAGCCCGCATGCGGACCCCGAGCGTGTGGATCCCGCGAAGGACGAGGAAGCAATCGAACGGGCTCGGGACCGCCCCGACAGCGTTCTGGAGCCAGGCGAACCGCTCCCCGACCTTCGGGTCCTTCAGCACGAGAGCGCCCCCGATGATGTCGGAGTGGCCGCCCAGGTACTTCGTGGTGGAGTGGAGAACGATGTCGGCGCCCATCTCGAGGGGCCGCTGGAGCGCCGGCGTGGCGAAGGTGTTGTCGACGACGACGAGCGCACGGGCGCGCCGAGCCAGCCGGACCGCCCCCGGGATGTCGACGAGCTTGAGGAGCGGGTTCGTGGGGGTCTCGAGGTAGACCAGGTCGGCGGGCTCGGCGAGCGCCGAGCGAAGGCGCGAAAGGTCGGTCATGTCGACGTAATCGACCCGGAGGCCGAACTGCCGACGATGGTGCTCGAACAGCCGCCACGTGCCCCCGTAGACGTCGTCCACGGAGACGATCCGACTGCCGCTCGGAAACGACTCGAGAAGGGTGGTGAGCGCTCCGAGCCCGGAGCCGAAGGCGAGGCCGGTGGCCCCGCCCTCGAGCTGGGCGAGCGTTGCCTCGAGGACCGCTCGGGTCGGGTTCCCCGACCTTCCGTAGACGTACCCCTGGTTGCGGTTCGGGGCCGCCTGGCGGAAGGTGCTCGAAAGGTAGATCGGGGCGTTCACGGCGCCGGTGAGCGGGTCGGCGGGCTGACCGTCGTGGAGCAGTCTCGTGTTAAACCGCATGCGGGTCTCCTTCGTCCGATAGGTACCCGACGAGGTCATGTCGGGTGAGGACACCGATCACCGCACGGGTCGCTGCATCCCTTACCACCACCGTCCGCTCCTCGCGCAGCTGCCGAAGGAGCTCCGCCACGGGTGCGTCCCCGGACACCTCCGGGAGCGGTTTGGAGGGGATCTGACGGACCGAACGGTCGAGGACGGTTTCGTCGGTCAGGCCTCGCCGCAAGAGGTCGTCCTCCTCGATCCGTCCGACGTTGTCCGTTCCGGAGAGTACGGGGGCCTGCGAGATCCCGTGCTTGCGGAGGAGCTCGAGGGCGTCGCGCACCCCCGTGGTCGGCTCGACCGCCACGAGCGCCGGGGCACCGGTCTTCCGGGCCAGGAGGTCCCGGGCGGTCGCGGCCATGTCGAGGAACCCCTGCTCTCGCATCCAATCGTCCGCGTAGAACTTCGAGAGATATCGGTCGCCGGAATCGGGTAGGATGACGACCACAGTGCTTCCCTCCGGGATCGGCCGGCCGGAGAGCCATCGGAGGGCGCCGACGACGGCCGAACCGGACGACCCTCCGACGAACATTCCCTCCTCCTGGGTCAGCCGGCGGGCCATGAGGAACGACTCACGGTCCCCCACTTCCACGAAATCGTCGAGGTATTGGAACTGGATCGATTTCGGGACCATGTCCTCGCCAATCCCTTCCACCTGGTACGGGACGGCCTTTCCGAGCTCGTGGGTCCGGAAGTACGTGCCGAGCACCGAGCCGGCCGGGTCCACGGCAACGATTCGGACGGACGGTCGACGCTCCTTGAAGTACCGGCCGATCCCGCTCATCGTCCCCCCGGTCCCGACCGTCCCGACGATCGCCCCCAAGTCCTTCGGGACGTCCTCATCGATCTCGGGCCCGGTCGTCCGGTAATGGGCCTCCGGGTTCCCCGCGTTCTCGTACTGGTTCGGGTAGAACGACCCCGGGATCTCCTCGGCCAACCGGCGGGCCACCGAGTAGAGGCTCATCGGATGGTCGGGAGGCACCCCCGCGGGGGTCACGACGACCCGGGCCCCATAGGCGCGGAGCATTCGGATCTTCTCCGAGCTCATCTTGTCGGGGATGACGATCACGACCCGATAGCCCCGAACGGCCCCCAGCATGGCGAGGCCGACCCCGGTGTTGCCGCTGGTCGCCTCCACGATGGTGCCGCCGGGCTTCAGTCGCCCGTCCTTCTCGGCCGCTTCAATCATGGCGGCCCCAATCCGGTCCTTCACCGAGCCACCGGGGTTCAGGTACTCCAATTTCGCGAGGACCCGGTACGGGAGGCCGTGGGTCACCCGACGGAGCGGGACCAGCGGGGTTCCCCCCACGAGGTCGAGGATGCTCTCCGGCCGAGCGTTCCGGGCAGGCACGGAGGCGCGGAACGAGGCTCTCCCATTAACCCTTGCTCGCCCACCGAGGGCACGCGGGCGAGAACGACGGGGGCGCGCGAGCGAATACGATGGGGGCGAAGTTTTTCGTTCGTCTCCGTCGAACGGGGTACGGCGGTTCGTCCCTCTTGACGACACTATCGGACGTTCGAACGTCGCGGCGTGCGCATCGCCGACACCCCGATGACCACGATTCGCACGCGCCTCTTCGCGAAGTGACTCGTCCCGCGTCGTCGGGAGACCGGCCGGGAAGGCGAGCGGTAGGGGCACCGACCCCCGGACGTCGAGCACAAATACCTCATCCACGTCCTACACAGGGTGGTCGACATGTTCGGCCCCGCGGGGGTCGTCCACCGGGACGAGGAAATCGCGAAGCGGGACCCCAGAAGAGAGCGAGACCTTCGGCGTCGGCTCGGGCCCGGCTGAGTCCGCGTCGCTCCGGCCATGCCGTGGACCTCGTTCGCGGAGGGCGACCGATCTCCGGAGGAAGCCGGTGGGTGAGCTCGTGCGAGCGGTGCGCCGCGGGGCTCCGACCGTCCTCGCGATCGCGATCGCGCTGGTCGCGCTGACCGCCGCGGTTCCGACCTCCGAGGCAGCTCCGTTCCCCCCTCTTCCGCTCGCGTTCGACGGAACGTTCCTCTCGAACCTCTCGGCCCCCGACCTCACCCCGGGGAGCTCGGGCACGCTCACCTTCCAAGTCGCGGACCCCGCGTCGTTCGCCCCGATGACCGCCGTGACCCTGGTTCT
>DASWZL010000034.1:0-11374 GCA_036404475.1 Thermoplasmata archaeon | reverse complement strand
CCCGGCAAGACGGTCACAACGACGATCGGAGCGGGTGCGACGATCGGCGCGTGCGGCGCGACGGTATCGGGGACGGGGACGTTCAGCTGCACAGTCACGATCACCGGGACGGCGTCAGGGACACCGTACACGGTAACGGCGACGGGGTCGGACGGAGGGGCCGACAAAGCGACGGCAACGTTCACGATCACGACTCCGGTAACGCTCGCTCCGACACAGGGGCCGAGCGGAGTGACGGTGATGGCGTCGGGCAGTGGGTTCACGCCGGGCGTGACGATTACGTTCACGATCACCGCGGGTGGAACGATCGGGTCGGCGAGTGTGTGTACAGCGACCGGGACGGGGACGTTCAGCGGCTGCACGTTCACGGTGAGCGGGGCGGCAGCGGCCTACACGGTGACGGCGACCGGGTCCGACGGCAGCTTTGACAACGCGACGGCAACGTTCACGATCACGATTCCGGCGATCACGGTGAGCCCGACGCAGGACCCGGTGGGGACGACGTACACCGTGACGGGGTCGGGATTCAGCGTCTTGTCGGGAGCAGTCGTCTTGTTCGATTCGGTGCGTCAGGCGCCGGTTGCGTGTTCGGACGGAACGTTCTCCGGCGTGATGATCACGACCGACGCAGCGGGCGGTTTCGTCTGTACGTTCACCGTTCCGACCGAGGGCGCGGCCACCTACGATGTGGTGGGGGAGGACACGGCGACGAGCACTCCGACCACGGCGCAGACCTTCACGGTCACGGCACCTACGATCATGGTGAGCCCGGCGCAGGGTCCGGTGGGGACGACCTACACGGTGACAGGGTCCGGGTTCAGCGTGTCGTCAGGCGCGACGGTCTCGTTCGGTTCGGTGCTCCAGACTCCGACGGGCGGGTCGGACTGTAGCTACGCTGAGACAACGATTACGACGGACTCGTCCGGAGGCTTCTCCTGCACGTTCGCCGTTGCGAGCGGGACCGAGGCGGGCCCCTACTCTGTGGTGGGAGAGGACGTGGCGACAAGCTCTCCGACCTCGTCGCAGACCTTCCTGGTCACGACTCCGACGATTTCGGTGAACCCGGCGCAGGGCCCCATGGGGGCGACGTATACGGTGACGGGGTCCGGGTTCAGCGTGTCGTCGGGAGCGACGGTCTCGTTCAATTCGGTGCTCCAGACTCCTACGGGCGGGTCGGACTGTAGCCACGCCGGAACCACAATCACGACAGACGCGACGGGAGGCTTCGTCTGCACGTTCACGGTTCCGAGCGGGAGCCCGGGCGTTCACTCTGTGATAGGATTAGACACGGCGACCGGCAATCCGACCACGGTGTATGCGTTCACGGTCACCACACCGACGATCACAGTAGGCCCAGTCCAGGGTCCCGTGCGTGCGACAGTAACGGTGTCGGGGACGGGCTTCTCGGTGACGAGCACGGTGGTTTTGGTCTTCGATGGAGTGACGATCGCGAGCTGCACGGGCGGCCCGTTGACGACAGGTGGAACGGGGGCATTCACGTGCACGTTCGAGGTGCCGAGCGGCACGTCGGGGACCACGGTCACGGCGACGGACGTCGGTGGGCAGGCGGCGACCGGGACGTTCACGGTGACGACGCCGACGATCACGGTGAGTCCGACCCAAGGCCCCGTGGGCGCGACGGTGACGGTGTCGGGGACGGGCTTCTCGGTGTCGACGACACTGGCATCACTGGTTTTCGACGGAATGACGATCGCGAGCTGCACGAGCGGCTCCTTAACGATAGACGGAACGGGAGCGTTCAGCTGCACGTTCACCGTTCCAAGCGGGTCGTCGGGAACGACGGTCACCGCGACGGACGCGGGCGGCCAGACGGTGACCGGGACGTTCATGGTGACCCCGCTCGTGATCACGGTGAGCCCAACCCAGGGCCCCGTGGGCGCGACGGTGACGGTGTTGGGGACGGGCTTCTCGGTGTCGAGCACGGTTGAGTTGGTTTTCGACGGAGTGACTATCGGTAGCTGTACGAGCGGTTCCTTGACGACGAACACGACCGGGGCGTTCAGCTGCACGTCCGAGGTTCCGAGCGGCGCGTCGGGCACGACGGTCACGGCGACGGACGTCGGCGGCCAAACGGCGACCGGGGCCTACGCGGTCACCACGCCGACAATCATGGTCAGCACTCCGACCCAGGGTCCAATGGGCGCGACGGTGACGGTGTCGGGGACGGGCTTCACGGTGTCGAAGGCGTTGGCGTCGCTGGTGTTCGACTCTGTGACGATCACGAGCTGCGCGGGCGGCTCCTTGACGACGAACGCCACCGGTGCATTCACGTGCACGTTGAAGGTGCCGAGCGGCGCGTCTGGGACGACGGTGGCGGCGACGGACGTCACTGGCGGGTCGGCGACCGGGGCGTTCACGGTCACAACGCCCGCGATCGCAGTCACCCCGGCCCAAGGCCCCGTGGGCGCGACCGTGACCGTGTCCGGGACGGGCTTCTCGGTTTCGAGCACGGTGGGACTGGTGTTCGACGGAGTGACGGTCACGAGCTGCACGAGCGGCTCCTTGACGACGGGTGGAACGGGTGCCTTCAGCTGCGCGTTTGCGATCCCGAGCAGTACGTCCGGGACGACGGTCATGGCGACGGACGTGGGTGGCCAGACGGCGACCGGGACGCTCACCGTGACGACGGCGTCATCGAGCTTCTCGTGGTGCTGGGTCTACCTCGGAATCGCCCTCGCTGTGATTGTCGCGGCCATTATCGTGGCCCTCCTTGTCCGTCGCCGGCGCCGACCGGACGCCGCAGCCGGACCCCCGGAACAGGCCGTGCCGACGGAGGGGGCTTCCACGACGGGCGGCCCTCCTCCCGCGGTCGTGCCAGACTATCTCGAAACGCCCGAGGAGACCGACCAACCGTCGCCCGCCGACATACCGGCAGAGCCCGACGAAGCGGCGGCCGCGGTCACCGAGCCGGTCACGGCCGAGGCGGGGTACGAGCCGGATGACTTCATCGCCGAGGTCGACAAGATTAGCGACGCGATCGTGAAGAAGCCGCCGAAGACGGGAAGGGGCGCGAAGTACGGAGAGCCGCCCAAGGAAGACGACTGGTCCTCGTGACGACGGCCCCGCTCGGGTCGACCGATCGGAATCGGTTCATGGGCCGACAGTCCCGCGGACCCTGCTCCCTTGAGGTCTCGTTCGTCCTCACCACTTGCGGCCAGAGCGGAACGGGCACGGTGGTCGATTCCACCGGCTGGGAACCCGTTTCCCTCGCTTCACCAGAACAGCAGGTGCCCCTGAGCTTCCACCCCGTCGTGGTCAAGATGGCACGACACCACCACCTTGAACCCGTCCCGCGATGAGCTCCTCCCCGTTATCGAAGCGGATGGCGAGAGCGGTTGGTTGTGATGCCGCGATGAGAACGGCAATGTGAGTTGGTTCGCCAGCTACCGGCCTTCGCCAGAGATCCAGCGTTCGAGCGCGGCGCGGTTACGCCATCGAAGACCTCACAAGGGAAGGACCCATACCCCCACCCGAAAATGCACGCGAAATCGTCTCGTCACTTTGGCATCGAGACCCTCGCGCCAGGCGTCCACGTCGCAATTGCGACGCCAGAGGGGTTTGGCCTTTGCAACGCGGGGATCGTGGATCTCGGAGGCGAAACGGTCGTCTTCGACACCATGCTTACGCCGATGGCGGGACGGGACCTCGTCCGGGCTGCGGAGCGAGTCACCGGCCGTCGACCCAGCTGGGCCGTCAACAGTCACTGGCACGGGGACCACATCTGGGGAAACTCCGCGTTCGTGGGCAGCCACATCGTCTCAAGTCGCACGGTCCGCGCCAACATCCTGAAACTTAGCCGGCCTCAGTTCGACGGAGACCGACGAGAGATGCGCCACGAGCTCCCCTTGCTGGACGGACCGAAATCACTCTACTCGAAGGCGGATCGCCCCCTCCTGCGAGCCTGGTTCGAGGGGGTGCTCGAGATGCCCCGCTCCCACCGGATCGTGCCTCCCGGGGTTACTTTTGAGGACGAACTGGTCCTCGAGGGCTCGCGACGGTCCCTCCATCTACTGACCTACGGGGGCGGGCACTCTCCGAGTGACGTCTTCGCGTATCTTCCGGACGAGGGGATCCTCTTCACCGGCGACCTCGCGATACGGGGGTTCCATCCCTCGGTCGGGAGCGGCTGGCCGGTGTCGTGGATCTCCATCCTGAGACGGATGGAGAAGCTGAGCGCCCGTTCGGTCGTGCCCGGCCACGGGCCACCGGGTCCCCGAAGCACGCTCTCCCACACCCGGATCTATCTCCAGGAAATCGACCGTATCGCCCGCGCAGCGATCCGCGACCGGACCCCTCCCCGAGACCTCGTGCATACCCCGATTCCCTCGCAGTTCCGACGCTGGCGGTTCTCCTTCATGTTCCCGGGAAACGTCTCACGAGCCTACCGCCTGGCCCGGGCCGCCACCGGACGCGGGCGCCGCTGAACGGCGAGTCGCCCGCCTCCCATTCCGAGCGGGATCGAGCCTGCCCGGCCTTCCGTCGAGGGTGCATTCGCGTGGGAAGGGAATCGGTCCCGTCGCTGCGGCTGCAAAGCGGGTGAAAGGTCAGATGCACCCTGGTGGGCGCAAACGTGGTTACGACCACCGTTTCATGTCGGAGCCGCACCGATCATGGGTGCTCCGTACGGAAGGTTTGGATCTGCTGTAGGTCCTCGGCAGTGAGGTGCAGAGACATCGCCCCGGCGAACCCTTCCACTTGCTCCGGCGATCGGGCCCCGACGATGGCCCCGGTGACGGCGGGGTTCGCGAGCGTCCAGGCGATGGCTACCTCGGCCGCGGACCGTCCCCCATGTCGCTTCCCGATGTCGGCGAGGACGTGGGCCAGGGCGAGATGCCGAGAGAGCCGCGGCTCTTGGAACTCGGGGTCCCGACACCGCCAATCATCGGAGGGCATGCGAGCCACCCGTTCGGCCGAGATCGTGCCGGTCAGTAGACCGCACCCCATCGGCGAGTAGACGATCACTCCGATCCGGTGCGCCCGCGCGTAGGGCAGGATCTCCGTTTCGGCCCCCGAATTGACCAGCGAGTAGGGCGGCTGGAGGGTCTCCACCGGGGCAATGGCGGCGACTCGTTCCATTTGGGCCACGTCGAAGTTGGAGACGCCGATATGCCGGATGACCCCTTGATCCTTCAGTTCGGCGAGCGTGCGCCACCCTTCCTCGATATCGGGTTCCGGGTCCGGCCAGTGGACCTGGACCAGATCAATCGTATCGAGGCCCAGTCGCTGTCGGCTCGCCTTCACCTCTTCGCGGATCGAATCGGCCTTGAGGCTAGGGGTGATCCGCCGGTCGGCCTTCCATCGTAGCGCGACCTTCGTGAAGATGTTGGGGAGCGGGTCAAGCCCCGCCACCCCTCTCCGGACGACCTCCTCCGCGTGGCCTGTTCCATAGACCGGAGCCGTGTCGATCCAAGAGATCCCCAGCTCGCAGGCGCGCCGAATCGCCTTCAGGGAGCGCTCGTCGTCCTGGGGCCCCCACCCGAACGCCCATCCGCCCCCTCCGATCGCCCATGTTCCGAGGCCGACCGGCGTGATCGCGAGGCCCGTTTGACCGAGTTCCCTCAAAGCTAGGTTCCGAGCCTCCCAAACTCCTCGGAGGGGCTTAATCGTTCCGCGCGCGGTGGCTCCCGGGTCACACCGGCGGGCCCATCGAACCCGAGGGCGGGACGATGGCGGCGGTCACGTCGACGGGAACGTGGGCCCGGTCGAACAGGACCCCCACTGGGCAGGTCTTCAACGTGAGGCGCAGGACGGTCTCCACCTCCTGCTTCGATGCTTCGGTCTGCACCTCCAGCCTTCCGTGGACTCTCTGGATCGTCGGAGCCCCGGCGGGCCGCTCGGCGGTCAACGAGATGGTGAGCCCGGTGAACGCCAATCTCCGTTTCCTCGCGACGAGGCCGAAGATCGTGGTGATGCATCCGGCCAGCGACAGCACGCCGAGCTCGAGCGCGGACGTGCCCGCATTCCTCCCTCCTTCATCTACCGGAAGATCGACGGTCACGGTGTGACCACGGTCGTCTTCGAGGCGGGTCTCGAACCCGCCTTTCCACACTCCCCGTACGTCCATGGATGGGTCCGGAAGAAGGACGGGAGTCGAGTCTAAGGCGCAGGGGTCAACTCAGCTCGACGCTCGGCGGGTGCCCTCGTCGGTTCGTTCCCCGCGGGAACGGTTGGCACGCCCGCGCGGCCCGATGTGAGCTAAGGTCTTTCGTGACCTCTCCTTCCGGTGGATGACATGACCCCGAAGCGGTACTCTCTCAAGGCCCGGGTCAGTACCGATGACCCCGCCGCGGTCAAACCCGTCCTGGCACGACTGATCACCCACGGGTCGGTCACCGCGGGCGAAGCGAAGAACGAGTTTCGGGTCCAGGCCGAGATGGAAGGCTCGAGCGCGCGAGACCTGAACCGCTATCTCCTGTCCGAACTGCGCCGGGCCGAGAAGAAGACGCGGCTGCGCGCGGAATGGACTTCCGAGGGCATCACCGAGCGGTTCTTCGATTACGTTCCGAAGGGAACGCAGAGAGCTTAGGCCGTGTCTTCGACCCAGGCCGGGCCTTCGGAAGCTTCCGTGCCTGGATCCCCTTCATCGCGACCCTCCGGAGAACGGTCCTCATGGCTTTCGTGGCGCCCCCGTGCCCCTCGCCCCGACCCGGATGATGAAAGGCGGGCTCGCCGCCGGGTCAACATCGGGCGGGCGACCCAGGTCTTCTTGGGTCTGTTCTCGGTGGGGTTCGCGGTAGCCGTCCTCGCCACCCTTGAGTATTCGCTCACGGGCCTCCTTCTCCTCCTCGCGGAAGCCGTGGTCCTCGTTTCCGCCCAGACGATCCTTGCCGGAGGTCGGGTGCTGTCCGAGAACTGGTTCGAGCTCCGGGCGCCGCGGTTCTGGTGGCACGCCATTCGGTCGTGGGGGATCGTCGGCGTGGGCCTGTTCGCGTTCGGCCTGGCCGCGTTCGCCCTGCTCGATCCCAACCTCGCGGCCACGGCGGTGACGTTCGTACTCGCCATCGCGCTCGTCCTGATGGGGTTCGGTCGGATCTTCCAGGCCGGTGGCGTGTCCGTCCCCCTGTGGCTTCGCGGCTCTCTGCTCAGCACGGGAGCGCTCATCGTCCTGCTGGTCGTGGTCTCGGTCGCGTTCGAGGGGTTGGCCCTCCCCAGCTTCGCGATCCTGGTCGGCATCATCCTGCTCGTCACCGGCATCGAGACGGTGGTCACGGGCCTCCATCCGACCGACCCGCGCCAGTTCGTGCTGCTGAAGCTGATCCTCTTCTCGGCGTTCTACGGCCTCATTCTCATCAACTGGATCGACCTGTTCGGGAAGAGCGTCCCGGCCTACGGGGTCTGGCTGATCCTCACGTACATGGCCCCCTTCGGGGTCCTGATCGTCTTCGAGGGTTGGGAGTCGTGGCCCCTCGCGACGAGCCTCGGCCTTCTGGTTTCCCTGATGAACGACGTCGGGTACTACTTCGTGGGCAACCTGCTGTTCGGGTTCCACCAGGCCCTTGGCCCCTGGATCACTGGGCAGCTGGGGTTCCGCGGGTCGGACGTCGTGACGATCTTCGAAGGTGGCAGCTTCAGCGTGAACGTCACTTCTTGGATGATGGGTCTCTCGATCTATGCCCGCGCCGCGGTGGCGGGCGCGATCCTGTACTACTGGTGGCGACACCCGGGAGAGATCGTCGCCCGGGCCGGTCTCCCGGCGCCCAGCTCGCCCGGTTAGACCGCCCGTAGGAACGAAGGTCCCACGGTCGGCGGACGGGCCCGAGGGGATTCGAACCCCTGACCTTGCGGTTAAGAGCCGCCTGCTCTACCGAGCTGAGCTACGGGCCCAAGGGTGGGGCGGCCCGACGAGAACGCGGGAGATAAAGCCTCGCGGCCGAGGGTTCTCTCGGGGCCGGCGCGTGTCCGCGACTTATGTAGGCGTGGGAAGTCTTGGAAAGGTCAACATGCTCCTCGCGTCGGTGCGGCTGGATGAGGTCGAGCTGCCGCTCGTCGAACCGTTCGAGACTAGCTTCGGGGTCGAACATCGTCGCCGTTTCCTGCTCGTTCGGGCCGAGACGAAGGACGGGGAGGTCGGTTGGGGAGAGTGCGCCGCCGCGGCCGACCCCCTCTACTCGTCGGAGAGCGTGGCCACCGCCCGATGGATGATCGCCGAACGCCTGGTCCCGCTCCTGTTTCGCCTCCGCGACCCGACACCCAAGGCGTTCTCGCGTGAGGCGGCCCGGTTTCGGGGTCATCGGATGGCGAAGGCGGCCCTGGAGATCGCGTTGGAGGACCTCCGCGCCCGAGGGCAGGGTCTCTCTCTCGCGAGGGCCCTCGGCGGACATCGGAAGCGCATCCGAGTGGGGGTGAGCGTCGGGATCCAGTCGGGCGTGCCCCAGCTCGTCGACCGGGTGGGTCGGTACCTCGAGGCCGGATACGGTCGGATCAAGCTCAAAGTCCGCCCCGGATGGGATTCGCGGCCCGTCGCCGCCGTCCGACGGGAATACCCGGACGTCGAACTGTGGGTAGACGCGAACCAAGCGTATCCCCCTCGGGCGGCGGACCGCATCCGGGTCTGGGCAGAGAAGTACGGCGTCGCGCAGGTCGAGCAGCCGTTCGCGGAACGGGCCGTACGCGCGCACGCCGAGCTCGCGCGCGGCGCCCGGTTCCGTGTCTGCCTCGACGAATCGATCGTGGACGCGTCGTCGCTCGAGGACGCCCTCGAGGCGCGGGCCGTGACGAGCCTCAACGTGAAGGTCGCTCGCGTCGGCGGCCTGGGTATCGGGCTTTCCCTCGCCCAACGGGCCGCTCGGAACGGAGTGCCGTCATGGGTGGGTGGGATGCTCGAGTCGGGGGTCGGGCGAGCGCACAACGTCGCGCTCGCCGCAACGCCTCCGTTCGTTCTCTCTTCCGACCTCTCCGCGAGCGACCGGTACTATCGCGAGGACATCACCGACCCTCCGTTCGTCCTCGGACCCGGGAGCACTCTCGAAGTGCCCCGAGGCCCGGGGATCGGTGTCGAAGTGGTCGAACGGACCCTGCGCAAACACCGTCGCGCGTCCCGGACCTTCCGCCCGTAGGTCTCGGGCGGACCGTTCGGGTCTATCGGATCCGCTCGAGCGCGGCCCCGACCATCAGGGGGAATAGGACGGTCACGTCGCCCGTCACCGTGGTGTGGCGAGCGTTGGCCTTCACCTTGCCCCAGGAGACCGCTTCGCGGGTCCGGGCGCCGGAGAGGCTTCCGTCCCATTCGACCGCGGTCGTGATGTACAGTGCCGCGTCCAGGCCGTCTCGGAACTGGTTCCACCAGATCGTGTGGTGCTTCGAGATCCCGCCCCCGAGGATCACCGCGCCGGCCCGCTTCGCGTCGTAGACGAGGTCGGAGAGGAGCTGCTCATCGCTGAGCAGGTCGAAGGAGAGGCTGCGATGGTCCTGCCAGTAGAGCCAGACCTGCGACCCGACCGCCCCGTCCGTGATCCCGGGGACGATGACCGGCACTTGGCGCTCGACGGCGGCGCGAAGGATGCTCGAGTGCTCCTTCGCGGGGATCGCCTCCCCGATCGCGGCGGAGAGCGCCCGGGTCGAGAGGGCCCGGGTCCCGCTCGCCCAGAGCCGGTCGAGGATCCCCCGCATCTTTCGCTCGATGATAGCGCCGTAGTTCGCCTCCGGGATGACCAGGTTCCCGAGCCGGTAGACATGCCGACGGTGGAGTTCCGCGTCGTCCAGGTCCCAATCCCCGTGATAGTACGAGCGGAACGACCGCGCCAGGTCGTGGTCGAGCGTCCCGCAGGTCGTGATGATCGCGTCCACGTACCCCTCCCGTACGAGGGTCGCGAGGACCCCCCGGGTACCCGTCGAGACGATGTCGGCGGGGAACGACAGGAAGACGGTCATCTCGCGGTCGGAGAGGATCCGGGCGAGAAGGTCGACGCCGGTGGCGACCTCCTTCGCGCTGAACCCCCCGCCGGCTTCGAGTCGACGGATGAGCGTGTCGAGCGACGGCGCGTCGTCGATCCGAACGTCCTCTACTTTGCGCGGCACGACCCGGGGGAGGCCTGAGGGGTTAAAGCCCTCCGGTCAGGCCGAGCGTAAACGAGCGAAACAGGAAGAGGTAGACGAGGGCGTAGCCGAGGAGCGCGCCGCCGTTGAGGAGCGGCAGCCCCGCCTGGGGGTTCCCGCGGAGGACGAGGCGCATCAGGACCCCGTAGCCCACGAGGGAGCCGACGAGGGCGCCGAGCGCCCCCCAGAGGTTCGCGCCGACGCCGAGGAAGACGGGCGCCGTGGGGAGCCAGATGAACGCGGAGACGATGAGCGTCCCGGGGATGACGACGTCCCCGAGGCCCATGAACAGCGCGGCGCGCTCCTCCGTGGGCTGGCCCCGCTGTTCGGCGAGCGTGGGCGCGCTCGTGTAGTCGTAGCCGGCCGAGTCCGGCATGACCATGAGGATAGGGAGGTGCATGTCGACCACCGCGTCGGCGAGCGAGACCATGTGCTTCGTTCGGTAGACGGCGATCGCGTCGTACGCCATGAGGGCGATCAGCAGGATGAACGCCGGTAGGATCCCGAAGGAGATCCCGAGGATCGCGATCAGCGAGCCGGCGGCGAGGAAGCCCGCGAGGTCCACGACGTACCACTGGGGCTCGACGAGGAGCGCGAAGTAGAGCCCCGTGCTCACGATGGCGGCGAGGACGAGCGCGGGGTCGAACGCGTACTCGGCCGCGTAGGGCGGCGGCAGGATGAGCCCCGGCGGGAAGATCGAGAACGTGGCGAAGAGCGTGACGTAGAGCGCGCCGGCGATCGCGATCAGGATAAAATGACGCAGCGCGGCGATGCCCCCGCTCCGTCGCGCGAAGAACAGGATGAACAGGGGCGCGATGATGATGACGGCGATGATCAGGAGCGGAGCGGTCGGGCTCTGCGGGTTGGAGGTGGAGGTGAAGCCCTCCGAGCGGAACGGTTCGGAGAGCGCGAGCCCGACCACCTGCGCCCCGATGTAGAGGCCGAGGAGGCCCATCCAGCGGAGGCTCCGCATGGTCCGTTACGGTTCGACGACGGCGTACGCGTTGTTGCCGAGCACCTTCGTGACCTTCGCGTTGACCGTCGTGCCGCGCTGGTTCGCGCCCGTGACGAAGATCACGAACCCTTCCTTCTTCGCGACCCCATCCCCGCGGCGGCCGACGTCCTCGATCGTGAGGCGATAGACCTCGCCGACCACGACCGGGGTCTTCGGCTTCTCGGGCGTGACCACTTTGCGGACCGTGACCGGGCGCTGGGCGCCGCACGCCTCGCAGATGAGGAGCGTGAACCGACCCTCCTTCTGAAGGTGGGTGTCGGGCCGCTTGCACTCCGAGCAGATCACGTACTTCACGGTGTAATC
>DASWZL010000033.1:0-3244 GCA_036404475.1 Thermoplasmata archaeon | reverse complement strand
GGGAATCAGGTAGTCCGGAGACGCGTCACCGTGCTCTCGAACGAGCCGGTCCGCCACCCTCTCCTGACCCGGACGATCGATGTCGAGGGTTCGGAACGGGATGCCGAGACGCTTAGCCAGTCGCCGGCCTTTCCGAATGGATAACGGGACGCAGTGCGGGCACCACTGAGCGAGCACGACCGTGAGTCGCCGGGGCCGGGTCGAGGGTCTTCCAACGGTCATGCCTCCCGCTAGCACTACTCCCGCACTTTAGCCGAGTGGTGGCGCGGGTCCTCCCCCCTCGCTCCGCTCGGGGGCGGCCTCCCGCGTCGCACGTCTACAAGTGCGTGGTGCCCTGAGGATAGGCAAAACTCACGACCTTGCAACCAGTGCATCTCCACGCCCAGAACGCGAGGCCGAGGTCCGCACGACCGCCGCCGAGGTCGCGAGCGCCGTAATTCACCAACGTCTCGGTCGGCTGCTCACCGGAGAAGTCGTCCTCGCTGGGCTCAACGCCTTCGAGGAGCCAGACGATCTTGGCACCGCGAATACCCGCCTTCGCCTTCAGCCGGACCACGCCCTTGTCCATTGGTTTCCCACAGCGTGGGCATTTCATCGCGGGGGACGGGGTGCTCGCCACGAAGCTCATGAACATCCACCAAGGGCATACGGGTTTCGCGGGTCCTCCCCGCTCGCTCCGCTCGTGAGGACATCATACGTCCCGCCCGATGAGGCGAAGGGGAAAGGGCGGTCGCCCCGTGTCCTGCCCTCGGAGGCGACCGATGGAGAGCGTCACCTATGTGGGACTCGACGTACACAAAAGCCTAGTTGTCGCGACCGCCCTGGACCCGATGGGAAACCGGATCGATCAGCGGAAGTTCGGACCCACGGATAGCGAGCTGATCGAGTATCTCGCCGGACTTCCCGGCGAGAAGCACGTCGCCCTCGAGGCGACGACGGTGTGGGAGCACTACTACGACGCGGCTGAGTCCGCGGGAGCCTCGGTGGTAATCTCGAATCCGCTGAAGACTCGCCTGATCGCGGAAACGAGCCTGAAGAACGACCGGGTGGACAGCGAGGCTCTCGCTCAGCTGCTCCGTCTCAACGCGCTGCCAACAGCATTCGCGCCGCCCCACGAACTCCGGGCTCTCCGCCGCCTGGCGCGTGATTGGGTCTTCTTCCAGAGGAAGCTGGTCGCTATGCGGAATCACACCTACTCCCTTCTCCTGGCGAAGGGGATCCCCTATTCCGAGAGACTCCTCTCACGGAAGAGGCAGCGTGAGGAGCTTCGGGGACGACATCCCGAGATCGACCGCGGCCTCGATGCAGTGATTGTGCTGGAGGGTCTGCTCCGCCCCCTCGAGAAGACTCTCAAGGAAGTCTACGAGTCGAACCCCCAGGCCCAGCTCGTTGGTTCGATTCCCGGCCTGGGTCCCGTCACGAGCGTCGTGCTCGTGGCATTCCTCACTCCGATCGAACGGTTCCGGAACGTCCGTCAGGTGATCGCGTACTGCGGCCTCTGTCCGACCAACTTCCAGTCGGCGGACTCGAGTTACCAGGGCCACCTGAGAAACGACTGCAACCACTTGCTGCAGTGGATGTTGGTAGAAGCATCGTGGCGGCACCGCCGTCGCGCCCGCTCGGGCCTGGCGGCCCGAGCGGGCAAGCGCGCCGCGCGCCGTCATTCACGAGGGGGAGGGGCCGTCACGGCGGCTCACCGCCTCACCCAGCTGGTGTATGCGGTGCTTCGGCGGGGCACTCCCTACACCGATCACAGTCCCGGGCGGTCGCGCCACTGGGGGGGCCCCGTGATGCCGGCGGAGACGTCGGCCGTCACTTGCTCGTGAGTGTGGGTTGCCGGTCGGGAGCTTGACGTCGCTGATGTCTTGGTGCGCGGAAGGGCGCTCATAGCTGGTTGCGAGTCGAGCACGGAGATTCTCTCTTCCTCCGGGTCGAAGTGAAGGGACGACCGAGCACGCCCCGCGCACAGCGTGAGCTTTCGAGGGAGGCCAGCATTCTACCCATCACGTCGGGCGGAACGTTGATAGCGGGGTCCCCCCCGCGCCGGTCTTGCCCGTTCTCCCTCTCTTGGCGAGGGAGAATGATGCGAGAAGGCATCTGGAATCAAGGTGGAACGAGACCGCGGATTCTCTGGAGCGGCGCCATTCTGGTGACCATCGGGCTTGCCGTCCTCCTGCTCGCGGGCGAGTGGTTCGCCGCGTTCGACGCCTGCCTCGCGAATCTGACCTGCGTTGCACCAGGTTCCGTGTCGACCATAGAGGACTTCCTCGCGATCATGGTGGCAGGGGTGGCTCTCACGGTTATCGGCGCGACAATCGCGGTGGTTGGGTCCCGACCCGGACCGACGGGCCCAGCGACCTGCTGAACATACCTTTCCTAATCAGTCGGTCCGGACCGATCATCGGTCCGGGTGTCGGTACTCTCGTCAGTGGCGCCTGCCTCCTTCCCGGACCGGTCGATTGGGCGGTCTGGCCCCGCGTCTCGAGTCGGTCCGGAGGGTCGGTCCGGTCCGCCGGCCGAACTACTCAGTCCTGCGGTTTCGTCAAAGGAAGACAAGTCGTAAAGATGCGGACGCGACTCGCCCACCCAGATCCTCCTGCTCTTCACACCCAGGGCCCCCAGAACCGTTCCGATTCGCCTCTCCGAGTACGGTCCATTCTCGGATGGAGGGAGTCTACGGAGGATCTCGCTAACGGTCGCTTCCCGAATGCCGTTCGAGATCAACCCACGGACAACCCGCTTTACCTGTTCTATCAGGGGGTCAGTCGCTGCGATTGGGGAATCGATCTCCGATAGAGAAGGCGGCTGCTCCCCCTCATCTTCGGGCGCAGGCCCAAAACCGGTTCCTAGCTCCAAGAACGGCCAGACCTCGGTCTCCGGGACCCGATGGGCGTGGAACCCTGCGTCTCCATCCTTCCAGACGAGCCCGACCCTGTCAGGCCAGAGACGCATGCCCGGGAAGGCCTCTTCCAGCAACGCCAGGGTCCGCGGAACCGAGGATCGCTCGGGGAGAACAATCAGCACCCGGAGTCCCGCCTGTCGGGCCTTCTTCACGTTCCGGATCAGCTGACCCGTAGCCTTGGTGAGGGTCGAACACTCAACCTCGACATTGTAAGTGAACCCTCCCCACCGGAATTGTCCATCGGGGAGGAGGATCCCCGCGACCTGCTCCGGAACATCCATAGCAATCCCGCGAGCCGCGAGAAACATCGCGAAGTCGGTGACCGTCTCGACGTGCTCCTCG
>DASWZL010000032.1:0-14616 GCA_036404475.1 Thermoplasmata archaeon | reverse complement strand
GCTCTCGGTGAGCGACCGATAGATGCGCGCCCGGAACTCCTCCTCCACGAACGCGAACCGCTCTCCGCCCGTTCGCTCCACGAAGACGCCCAGGTGGACGAGCCGCTCGCCCTCCTCCGCGAGCGCCTCCTCGTCGATCCCCATGGCCCCGAGCAGGAGCGAGAAGTCGAACTCCGAGCCGATGGCGCTCGCGTAGGCCAGGATGCGAAGCTGCTCGGGCGAGAGCGATTCGAGCGAAGGGTTCGAACCGCCTCCCGGGGGACGAACCCCTGCGGCTTCGTCCGGCATCGCCTCCCCAATAGTCGCCGGGCGGAGTTAAGCACCTGCCCACGAACCGCTCCCGACCCACCGGCGACCGCTGACCGTCCCGCAAGGGTTATCTAACGCCCCCCAGGTCGACGGCGGACGATGGCGACGGCCGAGCCGGCGGCTCCTCCGACCCCTCCCCCCCGCCTCCGGGGAATGTCGGTCACCCGAAAGGTCTCCTTCTGGGGGTTCGCCGCATTGGTGGTCCTGGCCGTGGCGTTCTACGTCTGGTGGGGGGTCACGTTCGGGGTCTGGATCGACAACGGTGTCTACGCTGTGACGATCACGCTGCTTCTCTTCGGTCTCGCCGGAATGTGGCTCGTGTTGCCGAACCCCCCGATCCCCCCGCCCGCGCCGCGCTCGTAAGCGGTCCGTCTCAGAGAGGGCGTCCGGCGAGCGCCCAACGGACCCCGGTGCCCGAGCCGCAGGAAATGCAGGCGGTGGGAGTGTCGAGCTCGAGGGGAAGCGCGCTCTCCGGGGTCCCGAGGAGCTCGCCCTCCACGGCCGTCTCGACCGCGTGGCCGCACTCCTCCGAACCGCACCAGCCGACAATCCCCACGTGCGAGAACTCCTTCAGCCCGTCGAGGGAGCGGACGACCCGGAACTCCTCCCGGAAGCTCGCGAACGCCCGGGCATGGAGCGCTTGGTCGAACTCCTCTAGGAAGGCATCGACGTCCCGTTCCAGGGTGTCGAGCGAGACCGTCTTCTTGCGCCCGAGCCGGTCCACCGCGGTCGCCGTCCGGGACGCCGCCTCCCGCCGGCCGACCTCGAGCCGGACGGGCACGCCCTGAAGCTCCCAGCGGTAGTACTTGGCGCCGGGCCGCTCGTCCCCCGAGTCGAGGTGGACCCGGCGACCGTGCCCACGGAGCCGCTCGACGATTTCGGTCGCGGTCGTCTCAGGGCCGGGTCCGGCCCCCGTGCTGGGGATTGGGACGATGACGACCTCGTACGGCGCGACCGAGCTCGGGAAGACCGCTCCCTTCTGGTCCCCATGGACCGCGACGATGGCCCCAAGCAGGCGCTCCGAGAGGCCGAACGTCGTCTGGTGCACGAGCCGCTGGGCCCCGTCCGCGTCCTCGTACCGGATGCCGTACGGCCCTGAGAAATTCTCCCGATAGTGATGGACGCTGCCGATCTGGAGCGTCCGACCCGCGCCGACCGGGATGTCGAACGCGATGGAGTAGGCGGCGCCCGGGAACTTGTCCCACTCCGGTCGGCGAACGGCTACGTACGGGAGCGCGAACGCCTTCGCCATCCCACCGAACGCCTCCAGGTTGGAGCGTACCCGCCGGTCGGCGGTCGCCTCGTCGACCTGGCAGGTGTGCTCCTCGAAGAAGTGGATCTCGCGGACCCGCAGGAACGGTCGGGTCGTCTTCGTCTCGTACCGGAAGGTGTTCACGATCTGGTAGACGTTGAGCGGCAGGTCCCGGTGGGAGCGGACCCAGAGCGCGAAAATGGGGTACATCGCGGTCTCGCTGGTCGGGCGAAGGACGAGGGGGACCTCGAGGTCGGAGAGGCCTCCCTTCGTGACCCAGTAGACCTGCGCGTCGAACCCCTTGATGTGCTCCTTCTCCTTCGCGAACTCGTTCGCCGGGATGAGCGCCGGGAACTCGACCGGCGACGACCCGGTGGCCTCGATCTCCCGGACGAGGACCTCATCCAGGTGGCGCCGGGCGAGGAATCCGTACGGGGTCCAGACGTTCATCCCCTTCACACCGTAGCGTTTGTCGGTGAGGTTCGCGGCGTCCACGACGGCGAGGTACCAGTCGATGAACGCGGCCTTCTTGTCCGGAAGCTCGGGCATGAGGGACGGGGAAAGGGGGACACCGGGAGTATAAGGGTATAGGGCCGAACCTGCACGGTTTCGGCCCCGGGTCCCTGGGCCGCGTCGGGGTCGACGTCCGGGGCCAACGGAAGGCGTACGGACGCCGGAGTCGACACCAGTGAACGCAAGTTGTTAAGCCGAGAGCCGGCCATGTAACGCAAGCCATGCGCCTCGTCGTCTGTATCGACCGTGACGACGACCTCGGCCGCAAAGCCTCGGTCGCTGGGCCGGTCGTCGGCCGGGCCGCCGTCGTCGATGCGGCCGTCCGGCTGGCCACCGTCGACCCCGAGGACTCCGACACCAACGCGATCTTTGCTTCGGTGAGCCTATTGGACGAGCTCAAGGGCGCGGGCGAGGAGGCCGAGGTGTGCATCCTCACCGGCTCGCCGAAGGTCGGGGTCCTCTCCGACCGGCGGGTCGCCGACCAGTTCGACCGCGTCCTGGCCAGCCTCCACGCGAGCTCGGCGTACCTCGTCAGCGACGGGGCCGAGGACGAGTACCTGTTCCCCATCATCGCCTCGCGGGTGCGCGTGGACGGGGTCCGTCGGGTCTACGTCCGCCAGAACGCGAGCATCGAGTCGACCTACTACACCATCGTCCGGGCGATGAAGGACCCGAAGCTCCGGGCGAAGACTATCCTGCCGTTTGCCTTCGTCCTCCTCATCCTGGGGATCGCGGCCGCGAGTGGGGTCCTCCTCTGGGGAGTAATCGGGCTCGCGATCGTCCTCGGAATCTACCTCATCTTCTGGACCTTCGACATTGACGAGGCGTTCATCGACTCCGTCCGCTCCGCGTCGGCCGACATCCGACAGGGCTCGGTCGCGTTCGGCTTCGGTCTCTTCTCGCTCGCGCTCGTCGGCGTGGGGTTCCTATCCGGCTACAACACGTACTACGCCAACCTCTCCCAGCCCGCCATCACCCGAATTCTCCTATTCATTCAGATGGGACTGTTCTATTGGATCCTGGCCGCGATCATCTGGGAGACCGGCCGGGCGATCCGACGCCGGTTCGCCCGGGGCCGCTTCCCGCGGACGTTCGCGGTGGCGACGACGTCCATCGTCGGGATCGGTTGCATGAGCTACGGGATCGTGTTCCTCGTCCGGTACCTCGAGGGGACGGCCCCGGTCCCCCAGCTGGCCCTCGTCATCGGCCTCCTCGTCACCGGCTTCGGCCTCGAAATTGGAGCGGGGGTCCTGCAACAGTACTTCAAGTCGGTCGCCCAACGGGCCGTGGTCGAACCGGCCACATAGGCCCCGCCCAATCCGCGGGCCGGCCTAGCGGATCGGAACGGACTCGGCGACCCGTTCGAGGTCGGCGAGCGGGACGTCGAGACCCGAGCGCGTGCGCAGGGTCTCTCGAATCGTAGCCACCCCGCGACCGTGCTCGGCCGCGCGGGTGGCGAGGGCGGCCAGGTCCTCCCAGTAGTTCCACGGGAACACGACCCAGACCCAGCCCGTCCGGGGGATCTCCTCGGCGAAGTAGGTCGGAACGAACTTCGAGTGCGCGATATGCAGGAAGGCAGCCGTCTCGAGGCGGGCCGGATGCTGCTCCCCGACATGGGCCGTGGCAAGCGAGAGGCTCTCCCCCGTGTCGGTGATGTCGTCCACGACGAGGACCTTCTGGCCCTCGACCGGCCCGCTCAGCCCTTCGGTGAGCTTGGCGGTACCGTCCGGCGTCGCGGTGACGCCCCAGTGCTGGGCCCGAACCGAGACCAGCCGACGGACCGCGAGCCGGTCGCAGAGGAGCCGGCTCGGGACCCACCCCCCACGGGTGAGCGCGACGATCGTCTCGGGGACCGCCTGCGCCGAGCGAATGCGCTCGGCGAGGCGGTCGGCCCAACGGTCGACGTCGGACCAAGTGGTTAGGCGACAGCGGGGGAGGTCGGCCATCCGGTGGTCGACCCCGCCCCGCCCTTTTCTCTCTTACGGATAGATGCCCCGGATCCTGATCGCCTCGGCGACCCGCTGGATCGCGAGGGCGTACGCGGCGGTCCGGTTGTGGACCTTGCGCTCCACGGCGATCTTGTGGACGTCATTGTACGACTGGACCATCACCCGCTCGAGGCGCTGGTTGACCTCGGCGAGGGGCCAGAAGTACCCCTGGATGTCTTGGGCCCACTCGAAGTAGCTGACGGTGACCCCGCCCGCGTTCGCGAGGATGTCCGGGAGCACGGTGATCTTCTTCTGGAAGAAGATCGAGTCCGCCTCGGGGAGGGTCGGGCCGTTCGCCGCTTCGGCGATGAGCTTCGCCTGGACCTTGTCGGCGTTCTTCGCCGTGAGCTGGTTCTCGAGCGCGGCGGGGACAAGGATGTCCACCTTGAGCTCAAGGAGCTCCTCGTTCGAGATCGCCTTCGCGCCCGGGAATCCGACCACCGAGCCGGTCTTCGCCTTGTGCTCCTCGAGAGCGTGGGGGTTGAAGCCGTCGGCCTTGTAGATCCCGCCCTTCGAGTCGGAGGCCGCGACGATCTTCGCGCCCTGCTCGTCGTTGAGGAGGTTCGCGGCGACGCTGCCCGCGTTGCCGAATCCCTGGACCGCGACCGTCCCGTTCTTCACGCGGACGCCGGCGTCCTTCGCCGCTTCGCGGATGGTGTAGGCGCAGCCGCGCCCGGTCGCCTCTCCGCGGCCTTCGCTGCCGCCGAGGCTGATCGGCTTTCCCGTCACGACGCCCGGCACGGAGTAGCCCTTCAGCATCGAGAACGTGTCCATGATCCAGGCCATCGTCTGGCCGTCGGTGTAGACGTCCGGGGCCGGGATGTCGCGCTCGGGGCCGATGATACCGGAGATCTCGGTCGTGTAGCGCCGGGTGAGGCGTTCGAGCTCGCCCTTCGACATGTGCTTCGGGTCGCAGATGACGCCGCCCTTCGCGCCGCCGTACGGGATGTTGACCACGGCGCACTTCCAGGTCATCCACGCCGCGAGCGCCCGGACCTCGTCCAGCGACACCTGCGGGTGGTAGCGGATCCCGCCCTTGCAGGGCCCGCGCGCCATGTTGTACTGGACCCGGTAACCGGTGTACACATGGTACGACCCGTCGTCCATCCGGACCGGGAAGTTGACCGTGAGCTCCCGCTTCGGGTGCTTCAGGACTTCTCTCATGCCGCTGTCGAGACCGAGGAGGTCTGCGACAATGTCGACCTGTCTCTTCGCCGTCTCAAAGGGATTGGTTGTGGAACTACTGTTCACCATACCCGAGACCTCCGGGCAGTCGGAGAGTTCGGCTTCTGATACTTGAGGGTAACGTGGACCGCGCGAGGGTGCCGCATGGTTTCGACACCAAACGAACCGGACCGGTCAGAGGAGCCGACGGGACCGCCGAGCGAACGGTTGCCAACCGGCGGGCGGCATCGGTCGGACACGCCCGCCGCTCCCGAGCCAGGCCCCCCGCCCCCGGGTCACGCGGCCGACCGCGGTAAGTCGGCCCCCGGAGCGACGGACGGCTCGCCGGGCCGCCGGAAAGGCTCGGGCCGGGAGGGCGAGAAGGAGTTCGTAGTCGCCGCCGTAGAACGTGCGTCGTCGGCGTTCGGACGTCGAGAGGTTCGGGTCCCTAAGGGCCGGCGTCAGGGGAAGACGGTCCTCATCGACCTCCACCCGAACCCGGCTCGCTTCGGCGAGCAGGCGGGACGCCTCCGCGAGGCCGTCGGACGTGTCGAGCATCGCGTGTGCCCACCGAACGAGGGCGACCCCTTCGGCGACGCGCGGGCGAACGTCGAGCATCTCCGAGAGGATCCCTGCGCCGGGGCGTTTTGTCCTGCCCAGCCGAGCCGCAGCGACGCCCCCTCGTCCGACGGAGCCGGTCGTCGCGATGAGATCCCCCGGACGCGCCCCCGACCGGGGGGCGAGCGAACCCTCCCGGGCCCAGCCGACCACGCTGCTCACCACGGTCCGGACCGGTCCCGGTTTCGTGTCCCCTCCGACGAGCTGCATCCCGAACCGCTCGGCGGTCTGTTCGGCGCCGCGGGTGACCGCTTCGGCCCATGTCTGAGGGGTTCCGACAGGCACCACGATCGCGAGGAGGAGGGCGGCCGGCTCCGCACCTTTGGCGGCGAGGTCCGAGAGGCTGACCCCGGCGGCGGCCGCCCCGACCCGATGCGGCGGGGACCCGCGACGGAAGTGGGTCCCTTCCACGAGCGCATCGATCGAGAGCACCGCGACCTTGCCGGGAGGGAGGCGAATGGCCGCCGCGTCGTCCCCGAGAGGGAGAAGACCCGCGCGCCCCGCCGGTAGCTCCCTCGCGAGCCAGCCGTGGAAGCGTCGCTCGTCGATTGCCTTCGCCCGCGAGGTGCGATGTCCGGTCATCGAGCGCTACTTGTACGGCAGGAACTCCTTACCGAGGAGCTCCCGTCCGAGGATGATCCGCATGATGTTGAGCCCACCCTCGGCCCCGACCATGTACGACATGATCCCCCGAAGCCCGAGCTCGAGGCCGACCTCTTTGGTGTAGCCGGCCGCGCCGTGCCACATCATCACCCGCTTCACACATTCGAACGCGATCTGTGGGCCGGCGAGTTTGACCGACGCGACTACGCGGTCGACCTCAGAGCGGTGGGACGTATCCCCCTTGAGGGTGTACGTGTCAATCAACCAGGCGGCTCGACGGACCTGCCATTTGATCGCTTCGAGCTGGGACCACAGGTCCGCGAGCTCGAACTGGATCGCCTCGAACTTCCCGAGCGGCTGGCCGAAGACCGACCGTTCCCGGATGTACGTCATCCCGGTCTCGAGCGCCCGCTCGGCCGCTCCGATGCATGCCGCGGCGACGTAGGTCCGAGCGACGGTGAACCCACCCATGGCGAGACCGAACCCCTTCCCCTGGGTTCCGAGAAGGTACCGCGACGGGACCCGGGCATCCTGGTAGCTCAGCCCACCGGTCGAGATGCCCATGCGGCCCATATTGTGGAACCGCTGGGTCGAGATTCCCGCGGTGTTGGTCGGGACGTAGATGAAGTCGAACCCCCCCGCGGGGTCCTTCGCGAGCGTGAGGTGACCGCCGCCGAGTTCCTTCGCCTCCTCAGTGCCGGAGATGAATGACTTCTCACCGTGCAGTACGAACGAGTCGCCCTCCCGGCGGGCGGTGGTGTGCATGCCCGCCAGGTCGCTTCCCCCGGTCGGCTCCGTGCTGGCGATGCCGAGGAACGCCTTCCCGGCGCAGACCGGCGGCAGGACCTCGCGCTTCCCCTCCTCCGTTCCGTGAAGGGAGAAGGCCGTTGACCATCCCGCCTCGAGGAGGAAGAAGACCGCGGTCGCCATGGAGGAATCCCCGCGTCCGATCTCCTCGGCCGCGAGCTCGGTGAGGACCGCGGAGGCGCCCATGCCGCCGTACTCGGTCGGCACCGGCATCGCAAGCAGACCAAGATCGGCCATCGCCGCGAGGACGTCCGCCGGGATCCGTCCCTCCGTGTCGATCTTGGTCTCGTTCGCACGGAGTACCCGGTCGCCGAAGCGGCGGACCGCGGCCTGGAACGCCTGCTCCTCATCGCCCAGCTCGAAATTCATGGTAATCGGGCGCTGACGGACGCGCTGGGATTTAGCCTATCCGCGGGCGCGGCCTCTCGCGGCAGTTCCTTTAACCTCGACGAACTTCGACCGCCCGGAGGAGTGGCTCGTGCGGGTCCGCGTGGCCATCAACGGGTTCGGGACGATCGGTAAGAGGGTCGCCGACGCGGTGGCGAAGCAGCCGGACATGGAGCTCGTCGGGGTCGCCAAGACGCGACCGAGCTACGAGGCCCGGCGTGCCATGGAGAAAGGGTATCCCATCTACATCACCGGAGGGGGAAAGCCCGAGGAGTTCAAGTGCGCCGGCCTTCCCGTCGCCGGTTCCATCCACGACCTCCTCGGTAAGGTCGACATCGTGGTCGACGCCGCCCCGGACAAGATCGGCCGGGAGAACCGGAAGCTGTACGAGGCCGCTGGGGTCCACGCGATTTTTCAAGGCGGAGAGAAGGCGGACGTCGCCGAGGCTTCGTTCAGCTCGCTCGCGAACTACGCCGCGTGCCGCGGCAAGCGGACCTTGCGGGTCGTCTCGTGCAACACGACGGGCATCGCACGCGCCGCCGCCATCCTTCGCGAAGGTTGGGGGATCGACCACTGGGAGGTCACGATAGTCCGTCGGGCCGCCGACCCCGCGGAGACGAAGAAGGGACCGATCAACGGGATCATGCCCACGTTCCAGCTGCCGTCCCACCACGGCCCGGACGTGCTGACGATCCTCCCGGACCTTCACATCGCGACCCTGGCCGTGGTGGTCCCGACGACCCTGATGCACGTTCACGTGAACCACGTCCGTTTGACCCGGGCGCCTAGGGACGCGGCGGAGTTCACGGACACCTTCCGCAAGGCCCCGAGGTTTCGGGTCTTCGCCCCCTGGGAGCACGTGGACGGGACCCCGCAGGTGATGGAGTACGCGAGGGACCGCGGTCTCGGCTTCAACGACATGATGGAGAACGTCCTCTGGGACGAGGGGTTCCGCCTGGACAACCGGGACGCCTACTTCTTCCAGGCGATCCACCAGGAGTCGATCGTCGTGCCGGAGAACGTGGACGCGATCCGGGCGTCGCTCGATCTCGAGGCCGACGGTCGCGTGTCGATCGCGAAGACCGACCGCGCCCTCGGGCTCACCCCGGCCTAGGCGCCCTCCGCGGCCGACCAGAGCCGGGTTATCTCCTGCGACCCGGTGGGACGGCCGTGCCAGCGCTTCCGAAACGAGAGTCGCGGTCCCGGGTGCGACCTGCGACCGATTCGACGGTGCGTCGCCGTCGGATCCGCGAGCGATTTGATGCGCAGGTGGACCGAGAACGACGCCGGTGTTCGGGGGAGGCCTGGCGGGTCCTCGTTCGCGAGCTCCGCGACCGGTTCCTCGTCCGTCACCTCCCGAAGGGAGGCGGCTGGGTGCTCGAGCTCGGCCCCGGACCCGGTCGGTTCACGCCCACGATCCTCTCGTCCGGGGCCCGGGTGGTCGCAGTCGACCTGAGCCTGGCGATGCTCCGGGCCCTCCACCGCAGAAAGCCGGTCCGAGCTCAGTCACGTCGGTTGGCCAAAGTTCGGGCGGCCGGAGAGTTCCTGCCATTCCGCGATGGGGCCTTCCGAGGGGCCGTTCTGTACGGGAATATCCTCGGCTTCTCCGCTAGGGACGGACGGTGGCTGCTCTCCGAAGTCGCACGCGTCGTGCGACCCGGAGGAACGCTCATCATCGATGTCTCCTCCCCGGTCGGGGCGACGACCGAGTTCCTGGAAAACGGCGCGCGGAGGAGATTCCTCCTGCGGGTCCTCCGGGACCCCGAGTACTACCTCCTCAATGCCGTCATCGGGTCCGGTGCGCGCGTCCACAGCCCGTTCGCTCCCGAACGTTGGGCCTTCTGGGAGTTCGATTTCTATACGGTGCCGGCCGCGCAAAAGGCACTGTCCGCCGCGGGGTTCCGGACGATCGATCGAATGGCCGTCGGTCCCATCGGCGCCTTCCGCGAACGCTTGACCGCGATCGCCCGCCGAGACCGACGCGCGTGGCGGAACCTCGTCGAGCTCGAGGAGCGAGTCGGCCGAAGGCCCGGCGTCCTCGAGACGGGTCACGGGTTCGTGATGGCGGCGGTCCGGGAGGGTCGCAAGTCGCGGACCCGCTCGCACGCTTGACCCCAAGAATCTTATAGCCCCCCCCGCTCGCGCGCGGCACATGTACTATCTCGACCACCGCCGGGATGTCGTTCGCATCCCACCCCAGCGGCTCGGGCCCGACCTCGCGAACGTGCTGACCGAGCTCGCGCAGCAGCAGTTCGAGGGGAAGCTCGTGGACGGCCAGAGCGTCGCGGTGACGATCCGCGACGTGACCCCAGTCGGCGAAGGGCACATCATCCACGGCGACGGCGGCGTCTATCAGGAGGTCGAGTACGAGGCCCTCCTCTTCCGCCCTGAGATCCAAGAGGTCGTGGAGGGGCTGGTCGTAGAGATCCGGAAGTTCGGCGCGTTCGTCCGGTTCGGCCCGCTCGACGGCCTCCTCCACGTTTCTCAGATCATGGACGACCGGGTCAACATCGACGAGCACAACCAGCGGCTCGTGGGCGTCGAGTCGAAGAAGGACCTCAAGGTCGGGTACAAGGTCCGGGCGCGCGTCGTTTCGCTCTCCCTCTCGGAGATCTCCCCCCGCGACAGCCGCATCGGGCTCACGATGCGCCAGCCGGCGTTGGGGCGGCTCGAGTGGATCCAAGAGGCTCACAAGAAGGCCGAGGGCGCGGCCAAGAAGGCCGGACCGGCCCCCGGCAAGAAGACCGCCGCCAAGGCCGCCCCTAAGCCCCCCGCCCCTAAGCCCCCCGCACCGGCGAGGTGAACGATGATCAACCTGAAGGCCTGCAAGAGCTGCAGTTCGATCACCGACCAGGCGAAATGCCCCCGGTGCGGAGGCGAAGTCTCCCGCGAGTGGCAGGGGTACCTCATCGTCATCGACCCGGACAAGTCGGAGATCGCGCGCAAGATGGGGATCCATGCCGCGGGCCGGTACGCGCTCCGCGTCAAGTGACGAGCGGGCGTGGGCGGTCCCGGAGTCGCTGCGTGCGACCCTGGGGAAGCGATACGGTCCCGTCTATTCCGGCTCGGACGCCGACCGGCGCCTGCTCGCTCTCGGAACGTTCGGAGCGTGCGGGGACCGCGTGACCGCGCGAGCGATTGAGCTCGATCATCCCCCCCTCATCGGCATCGTCGACTTCAAGACGCGGCGGAACGAACCCGTCGACCCGAAGCTCTTCCGTCTGCTCGCGCGCCGGCGGCTCCTTCGGGTCAAGAATCCCCCCGGGCTCCTGACCGAGCGCCTCCGTGCCGCCGTCCGTGAGCTGGTCGGCTCGGGGGGCGGGCTCATCGAGGTCGACGGCGAGGAGGACCTGGGGTCGCTCGCGCTGGTCGAATCGCTCCCCGCCGGGGCCACCGTTATATACGGAATCCCGGGTGCGGGGGTCTCCTTCGTCCGCGTCGACGCGGCGTCCAAGGAGCACGTGCGGCATCTCATCGCCCAAATGGAGCTTCGGAGAATCGACCGTGGAGATTAGAATCCTCGAGGACCGGGCGAACCCGCTGATGAAGCGTCACGAACTTCGGTTCGAGGTCGCGCACGCGACCGCCGCGACGCCCAGCCGGGACGCCGTCCGAGGGGAGCTCTCGAAGCTCGTGCAGGCCCCGAAGGACCGGGTCGTTATCGAGCGGATGAACGCACGCTACGGCACGGCGGTCACCCGCGGGGATGCCGTCGTCTACGAATCCGCGGACGCCGCGAAGGCGATCGTTCGCGGGCACATCCTGATCCGCAACGGCCTCAAGGAAAAGCCGGTCAAGGCTGCGCCTCCCGCGGCCGCAGAACTCACCCCTCCCCCCGCTCCTGCTGCCGTCGAGCCGGCGCCGCCCGCCCTCGCCTCCGAGAAGAAGGAGTGAGCTCCCACGTCGAAGGCTCGCGTCGGCCTCTACGAGGTCAAGGGAGATACGCTCGCCCGGACGCACAAGTCCTGCCCGAAGTGCGGTCCCGGTACCTTCCTCGCGAACCACAAGGACCGACGCTCGTGCGGGAAGTGCGGCTACTCGGAGTCGAAGGCCCCGCCGCCGCCCGCCCGGGTGAAGGCCGGCAAGGGCTAGCGACCCCGCGGTGGACCCATCAATTCGATCCAGATACCGTCGGGGCCTGACACATACGCCGCCCGGCCGCTGAAGGGTGGTCGCGGAGGCACGACCACTTGACCGTCGTACGGGGCGACCTTCACTTTCCCGCCCACCGAACGGAGCGTACGGACCCATTGGTCCACGTCGTCGACCCAGAAGCCGAAGTGGTCCATCTCGGAGCCCTTTCGGTACGGCTCGTAGACCGAGCTTCCCCGGGGAAAACGGTTCAGCTCAATCGTGAAGTGACCTCGGGGGTGCTCTAACTGGGCGAACTCCCCGATCGAAGTGCGGCCGCGGAGTGTTGGACGGAACCCGAGCGTCCGGTAGAACCGAATCGAGCGGTCCAAGTTTCGGACCCGCAGATCGGTGTACAGCGGGCGCACAGGTACCCGGGTACGCGACACGAGGACCCCGTGAGTGCGTTCGCCCGCTCAAACATCAACCGCCCCGGTTCAACCTAGCCTCGCGGCGCGGGTCCCCGACGTGAGGAACCTACTCCCGGCTACGTGCGGAGGACAAGGACCTCACCCGGCTTTGCCGGAGGGTGCTGCTTCCCGTGGCTGGTGGTGTCGTTTCCGGGGCTCCATCCGTGCCATCGCCGCAGCATCTTGACGCGGACCGGCAATCGTGCTCCCCGGAAATGATGACGATAGAAGTCCATCGTGATCACGTGTTCCTCGAAGACCACGGATTCATTGTACCCCTCGACCGCCTCAAACGCCTTCCGACGAACGGCCGCGAACCCCGACATGAACAGCTTGTAGCGGAACACGGAGGTCAGCACGTCGAGCAGCGTGCTCTCGGCCCGCATCATGAACCGGTTCACCACCGGCGCCGGCCAGTAGAGCTCGGCGATGGCGAAGTCCCAATCCCATTTCAACCAATCTTCCCAAGACCATTCGGAGATCAGTTGCACGTCATCGTCCACGAAGACGAACACGTCCCCGGAGGCCGCGGCCGCTCCGATGTTGCGGGCGTGGGCCGCGCCACCGGGGGCCGAGACGACGATGAATTCCGAATCCTTCGGGAGCATCGCCTTGATTCGTTGGATGGTGGCCGCATCGGGGCGGCGCATCGGGGTAATGAACGAGATCACGAACTCACCTACCGGTCCTCATCGTTCTAAGAACCGCCGTACAACGGTCCGAATCGGCCGCCGCTTCAGCCCGGGCACCCGAGACCCCTCCCGGTCCCCATCATGAATACTTTGCGCGCCACCGGCTGACTGGCCGGAAGGGCTTCGCAAGGTCCCACCCCGTGAACGTGAGCCGATGCTCCGCTCCTTCGTGGGCTCCGGCTACGGGCTGGCGCCCCGGTCCCCGCATCGACCTATAGAGGACGGTTCCCTCGCATGGTCACAGGTAAGTTGACCCGGAGCATGTCCGGACAGAGGGTCCCATGGCGGAGCCCGCGGGCCGGACCATGATCGTGGTCGACGGTCGCGTCCTCGAGATGCCGTCGTACCGTTCGGCCAGCACGGCCCGCCTGGAAGGCTCGGTCGCGTGGTGGGGATCCCTAGCCCTTCTAGGCGGTTCGCTTCTGGTCTTGGGCGCGTTCGTCGGCGCCGACCTGGGTTCGGCCACGGCCATCGGCGGGGTCGTGTTGTTCCTCGTCGCCGCCATACTCGCAGGAGCCGAACGGTACGAGCTCGCGACCGCCCTCGGCGTCTCGGCCGTCCTCTGGACCTCGGCGGGGATCGCGGTGTACCTTGGGACGGACCCTTCCTTGATCGGCTCTCTCCTGGCGTTTGCGATCGTCG
The DNA here is from genome assembly GCA_036404475.1 of Thermoplasmata archaeon. GTDB lineage: Archaea > Thermoplasmatota > Thermoplasmata > Lutacidiplasmatales > UBA184 > Lutacidiplasma. Next base: position 1,100 of record DASWZL010000032.1, on the reverse strand, counting down.
GCGTCGTGGCGCTGGTGGCAGGGGGACTCGGGGCGCTCCGGAAGCGCTCCCGAGATCTCCGACCCGTCGGCCCCTCCCCGTGAGACTCTCCCCGTTCCGCGCGTTCCTCAGGGGTCGGTCCTCAAACGCGCGCGCCTCTACCCTCCGGGGTCAGTAGGGCGAGCGAAGCTGATGGACGCTCGCCGTTATCTTCCAGAGTGCGATGAAAGATACGTGGAGCACTTCTCCTATCGGATTCGGGACAAACCCCCGCCAGAATGGATGGCGCTATCGAGCGGAATCCATGCCCGCGTCATGGTCGAAGGGAACGGATCCTCGATCACGCTCTACCGGCTAGAACCGGGGCGCCGGTTTGAACGGCACATCCACCCTTTCCCCGAGCTCGGAGTAGTGTTGGTAGGCCGGGGGGTTGCGCTGATCGGAGACGAGAAACGAACGCTTCGAGAGGGAGACTCGTTCTACTTCCCGAGCGGAACCCCTCACGGGTTCGAGGTCGATGCGGAGGAACCCGCCGTCCTGATGAACGTCACCGTGCCCCTGTCGTCCGACGTGGCTGGGCCCCCGGCTTCCGAGGTGCTCCGTTCGGCCAAGCAGGCGATACGGAGAGATCACGATACCTCCGAAGCACCGGGATAAGCGAAAGCTCGGATTCGGCGTAATGGGACACCCGCGCCCGCCGGATCTCCTGCCGCGCGACTGGCGCAAGGCGGCGAGATTCTACGAGCGGTGCGGGATCACGGAAGCGCTCTTCCCGAACGGGGCCCCTTCCTTGGGACCCGCTCCGGGAACCGAACAACTCTCCGCCCTCCTGGAGGTGTCCGTCGACGCTCGGACGGAAGCGCGAAGTCGGGCGGAGGTCGCCACGAGGACGACCACCTAACAGATCCCAACGCACCGCTTCGGGGCGTCGAAACTGGTAGGAAAGGTCTTTCGAGTCGGCCCCCCATACCCTAGAGATTGGGGCGCCGATGAGCGCGATTCTAGAGCTCCCAACCGAGCTGCAGCAGTTTCTGTCGCAACCCCTGCCTCAGACTCTCCTCCTGCGGGGCGCGCCGGGTTCAGGAAAGACGACCCTCTCGCTTTCGATGCTCCACAGCTTC
>DASWZL010000031.1:0-10027 GCA_036404475.1 Thermoplasmata archaeon | reverse complement strand
CGGGGGATCTCGTCGGGTTCGCCAAGGACCAGGATCCGCAGAGGGTGGGAAGGGTCGAGACTCTGGGCCATCGCCTTCATCTCGCGCAGGGAGACCAAGAGGTCCGCACCCCCGAAGCGCACGAGGGATGACGACCGGGAGACAGTAGTGAGGGCTCCCGCCCTGGAAATGGTTGTTCCGCGGGCCATCCCGGTCGCCACCGATGTGACCGAGTGTACCCGGGTCTAAGTAGCGAGCCTCGCCGGCGAAAGGTGGAATCTGCCGTTCGTCGCGATTTTTGGGCTCGACCGAGCGCGTCCGCAGTCGCCTTTGTGACGAGAGCGCGAACCGCATCCTGCCCGAGGCGCTGATTCATAAGTTCGCGACAGCGTCCCGCTCCACCCTTAGGTGTGTCCGAAACGTGCCGCGTGGACGGGGTCGACCTAGTGCGTTCGAGCAGGCCCTCGAGATGGCGAAAATGGCCTGGTCTCCGGTACTAGAGATTCTCGGAAACCCGGAAATGGAGGCGATGGACCGGATACCGTACTCTCCCGAACCGTTCCAGTTCTCGGTGGGGGAACGAATCATAAACGCAGAATTGGCAAGACATCCGAGCCCAGCGACCCTCCGCTGGTTAACGATTACCCAAGTCATTCGAATTCATGATCGAATGATTCTCACCTTCGGAGGCGAGTTGGGCATTCTCGACGAAGGAAAGATTGCCTCGGCTCTAGACCGCGCCCATCACTCGGAGGTCTATGGAACCGACCCCTTTCCCACCATTCTACACAAGGCGGCTTCGATCATGCACGACATCCTTGTCTACCATCCCTTCGCCGACGGTCAAAAGCGAACCGGCTTGTCGTCCGCGTTCATCTTTCTAGGATTGAATGGATACTCGCTATGGTCTCGCGATCCGCCTGATGAGGTCCACTTCGCCATTCGAGTCGCTAAAGGGGAGTACGAGGTCGATGACATTACTAGGTGGCTCGCGGATAGAGTTGCCCCGCCTTCCGCCCTCGGTGAGAACGAAATCGACCTTCTGATCCGAAGAGTAAAACCGGAAGCTCGCCAATGTCATGTGTGTCATCGATACCTTCGCCTACGCGGCTATCGAGTAAGGTGTCGTAATTGCGCCACGTCTTACAAGGTGCTCATTCGGTTCGGAACAGTCACAACGACGCGAGCTCGACGGCATCAAGTCAAAGCCACTCTGGGTCTCGTACGAGAGCGAATTCCTGAACCACTGACGATCACTCTGGATGCAAAGGAGAGAAGTCTGCTAATGCGGTCGGTACGTGGCGAAGGAGGCTGGAACTCGCTATTACGAAACCTTCAGTCGAAGCTCGACCGCGGGGGACGGATTGATCTCACTCCTACAGAAATCCAGCGGATACGGAACTATTCCGAGCATCACGGTGTTGGCGGGTTTCAATCTCGACTTGCTCCAGTGCTGGAGGGAATCCGACGGGAGGCAGCGCGTGACAAGTAGACAGGGCATCTGCCTATCGATTTGAATAACGGAATCAGTTACTCCCCCATCTCCCGGGGCAGGCGTTCCCACGGCACTTGGGCTCCGGTAGGGTTGGTTGCCTGGAACTCGGCACGAACCTCGCGCTGGGCTTGAAGCGCCGCCTTCGCGAGTCTCACGTAGTACGGGTCAATCTCGAATCCGACAAAATTAACCCCGAGCCTGTCGCAGGCAAGGGCAGTCGAACCCGTGCCTAGGAACGGGTCCAAGACCAAACACGCTTTGGCCATACCATGCAGCCGAATACACATCTCGGGCAGCTTGACGGGGAAAACGCACGGATGAGGTCGTGATTCACGGATGGTCTCGTAAGGTATGAACCACACATTCCCCCGGTCACGCAGGTCCGCTCCTCCCGCTCTCCACCTCGTCACATTGGACTTGTCCTGATAGGGCACTCCTATGCCGAGCTTGTCCAGGTTGACGTCTCCCCGCTTAGTGAAATGAAACACGTATTCGCTAAGCCCATTCACGAACCGGTGGCTGTTCACGGGCTTGTAGTGACCCACCGCTATGTCGCCGTTCATGCCAGGGTAATTCCCAACTTCTTCCATCGATATCGCGATGGATTTCACCCACAGAATCGTGTTCTGTAATACGAAACCCGATTCCCTCACGCGCGAAGCAATTTGGATTGGCCACCACGGATCGGAGGGCTTGTTACCGAGGTTGAGGAAGAATGAACCATCGTTTCTCAACGCTTTTAGACAACTTTTCGCGACCCTGGCGATCCAGTCCAGATAGACCGTGTGGTCACGACCGTCATCATAGGTTCTGTACCTCTTTCCGATGTTGTACGGTGGTGAGGTGACAATGACCGAAACGGAGGACGGCTTCAGGTGGGTCCTGATCCCGTCTATGCAATCCTCGCCGTAGATTTGAATTCGGGCGGATCCCTTCTGTTCTCGGCGCATCGTTCGGGTAGTCCTCTCCTCACTTAACTAATCTAAGTTTGGAGCCACTGGCATCGGAAAACGGTATCCGACGAACCCGCTCATTGACGAGACTCGGCTTCTGGAAGGTGCCCTTCGTTCACAATTCGTTGGCGCAAGACGTTCTATGACCCCCGATCAACGCTCGGGAATGCATGGACAACGCTCCCGTCCATCGCGAACTGCTCCTGCCGACGCCTACCAAGGACCCTCCCGATATCCCGCCTCTCGTCTGGGCCTCGTCGACCCCGTTCTGGCTGGAGATCCACCGAGAAACGGCCGGACGGGTGCGATACTCGCTCGGTTCCAGCTCCGCGTCGGACCTCGAGGCGATGCTCGCCTGCCTCGAGAGCACCCGCCCCCGATTGACGGGAGGTGCGCCGATCGAATGTTCCGCCGCGACACTCGTTCCGGAAGGGGTCTTTGCCCGAGCGGTTCCCGTCCAGAAGCACCACCACCTGCCCATCCAGATCCAACCCAAGGTGGACAGCGCGAGCTTCCTCCTACGGACCCTCGGTTCGCGAACGCTGCGCGACCACGACGTGCTCCTGCAGCTCCTCTTCCGAAGGGTCCGAGGCTGGGAATCGGGCTTCTTCTCGCCCCTCTACGAAACGGTCGCCCAGCGCCAGCACCACCCGCTCCGGTTCGCGATGCACGCGCGGCGCGCCGAGGCGGCCTATCACGTCGAACTCCGGGCCCACGTCACCGGACCTGAGCCAGAGGAGGGCCTGACCGCGCTCGGTGCCTGGCTAGGACAGTGGACAACCACCGGGGGAGTGCCCTGGAGGCGGTGGAAGGTCATCCGCTCCAAGGCGGAGTGGGGATTCCACGCGGCTCTGGCCAACCACGACCTCCGCCGATTCTCGAGCAGGAAGGCCCGTCGGAACGTTTCCGGCACGGAACTCGCGCACCTGCTTAGCATACCTTGGGCGACTCACCACCCCGAATGCTCCTACGCCGGGGCGCCCCGGGGGCAGCCGGCACCAGAACTCGTCCTGCGCCCGTCCTCTTCACCCGACTCCCGCACCGATGCGCGGTTGGTGGTAGGGGTCAGCGGCACTCACCGGGTCGCTCTGCCGCGAGAATGGAACCACGTCGCCATCCTGGGCAGGACCCAGTCGGGAAAGTCGACGCTCGCCCTCAATCTCGTTCTCCAGACGCTGAGAAAGCACCCTGACTCCACCGTCGTCGTGATCGAACCCACCGGGACGCTGGTCGACGGGATCGTGTCGCGTCTTCCCCGCGAGATCGCCTCGGAGACCGTCGAGGTCGACCCTGCCCACGCCACCTTCCAGCAGGGGGACGCGACCATGGTCTCGGTCCCCCTCTCGTTGCTCCTGCCGCCGGAGCGGGCGAACGAGGCGCCTTCCGCCCGCGATCGCTGGTCGGAAGCACTCGCCGGCGACCTTCTCGCCGCCATCCGGAGCGCCTGGGGGGAGGAGAGCATAGGGGGCCGGGCCGAGCTCGTCCTGCGCGCGCTGGTGCAGGGCCTCGCGCTGACGCCCGGCTCGAACCTGGTCGATGCTTACCAGATCCTCTCTTCGAAGCAGGCCCTGCAACGGTTCGTCAAGTCCGCCCCTCCAGGACCATTGCGGGACTTCCTCGAGCACCACCTCCCTCGCCTCGACTACAACTTCACGATGTCGTCGCTCGACAAGGTCGGCAAGATCGCCACCAACTCGCTCCTGCGGATCGCGCTCTGCCAGCGGAGCCACGCGGTCTCGTTCGACCGGCTGCTCGGACACCGGCTGCTCCTCCTGAACCTCTCCAAGGCCACCCTGGGAGCGGACGGCGCGAACTTCCTCGGGGCAATCTACCTCACCCAGCTCTGGGCCGCCGTTCAGCGGAGCGGACGGCCGGACCGGCCGGTCTACCTGGTCCTCGACGAGGTTCACAACTATGCTGTCCCGGCCCTCGCGGACATGCTGAGCGAGGGGGCGAAGTTCGGCCTTCACGTCGTGGCCATCACCCAGTATCTCCACCGGGTGGCACCGAGGATGCGGGCCGCCCTCCTTGGGAACGTCGACGTCTGGCTCCTCTTCTCCCTCGGGACGGAGGACATGGACGACGCGTGGAAGATCGTCAACGGGGAGACCCACGGCTGGCTGCCCCAGGACCTCGTGGACGGGCTCCGGCCCTTTGAGGTCGCGATGGCCGTGTCGGGCGACCTTCTGAAGCTGCAGACGCGCCCCAGCCCTCCTCCAGACCTGCAGGCGAACGACCTGCGGGACGTCGTGACGGCAAGCTCGCGAAGATACGCGCAGCCGGAGGACTCGGAGGCTTCCCCCTGGCTCGTGGGTCAGGTGGAGGCCGAGGGGCTGCTGAAGGCTCTCTCCACGCAGCCCAGGACCCGCGAGGAGCTGGCGAACGACACGCCTTTGCCAGGTGATCGGCTCGATGGCGCGATCGCGTGGTCCGTGGCCGCCGGGGACATCGAAAGAGACCTGACAGACGGAAGATTCCGCCTGACCGCCCGGGGTAACGTCCACCTCAAGGTGCTTCAGGCTCGCCGGAACGAAGGCGAGGAGCACGTCGAGACGGTCACCGACTTCGCGATGTTTCTCGCGGCTCGCGGGATCGCTATGGATGTCCCGGAGCAGGTCGCGGGGATCCTCCTCCCAGACGGACAGTTCCGGTGGGGAGGGTCCACCTACAATGTCGAGGTTGAGTGTTCGACCCTCGCCAAGGCCACGGGTCAGCTGATCCGGAACGTCAAGAAGGCCCGACAGGCGGGACTCCGGGTGCTGATTGTTCTCCCTGAGCGATCCTCGGTTCCGCGAACCCTGGCGTTGCTGGATGAGGCCTTCCCGGGCATGCGTCTCTGGCCTGACGGGGTCGGGCTCGTCTGGAAGGATGGAGACGCGGGGTTCCACGCTCATCGGGTCCCGGAGACCGAGGTCTGGCCGTTCTTAGAACTAGGAACCGGATTTGGGCCCGCAACCGAAGATGAGGGGGAGCAGCCGCCTTCTCTGTCGGAGGTCGATTCCCCAATCGCAGCGACTGACCCCCTGATAGAACAGGCAAAGCGGGTTGTCCGTGGGTTGATCTCGGGCGGCATTCGGGAAGCGACCGTCAGCGAGATCCTCCGTAGACTCCCTCCATCCGAGAATGGACCGTACTCGGAGAGGCGAATTGGAACGGTTCTGGGGGCCCTGGGCGTGAAGAGCAGGAGGATCTGGGTGGGCGAGTCGCGTCCGCATCTTTACGACTTGTCTTCCTTTGACGACACCGCAGGACTGAGTAGCTCGGCCGGCGGACCGGACCGACCCTCCGGACCGACTCGGGACGCGGGGCCAGACGGCCCAGTCGACCGGTCCGGGAAGGAGGCAGGCGCCACTGACGAGAGTACCGACACCCGGACCGATGGTCGGTCCGGACCGACTGATTAGGGAAAGGGGGTTTTGGAAGGCATCATGCCACTCGGTCCGGAGCGGAATCCAACCATGGTGATCATCGCACCACCAACCGTGATCCCGATTCCGATGACCATGAGCGCGAGGAAACTCTCCAACGTTGACCCGGAACTTGGAGGAACGCAGGTCGGGTTCGCGAGGCAGGCGTCGAAGGCGGCGAACCACTCACCCGCCAAGAGCAGAACCGAAAGGCCGATCGTCACCAGGATGGCGCCGCTCCAGACGATCCGCGAACTCGTCCCCGATGGATGATCTTTCGAGATGCCCTCTCGCATCTTTCTCCCTCGCAAGGAGAGGGAGAAAGGGCGAGACGGCGATTTGGCGAACCTTACCCGCGGCGATAAAACGCGACGATCGCACCTGATGGCACGAGCAAGATACCGACCACGAAAGTCAGGAGGGGGAACGCGGTCCACGAGTAGTGCCCCGTACAAGGAGGAGTGGGGGGCGGCGGTCCTGTCCCGTTGTAAGTCGACGCTGGACAATTCTGGTAGGCGGTCAGGAGTGCAACCACGATCAACACGACGCCCGCGACCGCGAGAAGCGCCCCGACCAGCTTCCGATTCACGAGTATCATGAGCGCGAATCTCAGCTTACCCGTGGCGGTCCGTTCTGCACCGCGGGAGGGGCCCACGAGCGAAGCGAGTGGGAGGGACCCGCGGACCAGCAAAGACGAATCGGCTATCGACTTTCTTAAGCCCGATCGACGCATGATGTACATGTCCGTCTAAGAGCATGCTGGCCAAGCGGCGACGGATACTCGCCATTGGCATTGCCGTGGGAGTCGCGGTCGCGATTTTTCTGTTCTTGGTTCTGGTGCCGGTGCCCCACTCGTTCTCGATGAACGGTGTGGCAATCTCAGACGCCTACCGGTCTTGCACGGGAATCGGCATAGCCCAGGGAGGCGCGGTAAGCTTCCACTGGTCCGCTCCTTCAGCGATAGTCTTCTTCGTGGTGAGTTGTTCGGCCAATCAGGTCGCCTATGAAGGCAACGGGACTAGCGGGTCCGGAACTTTCGTCTCGTTGGGCGGAACCTACATGTTCGGAGCCGGCTGCACGGTAGCAGCCTGCGTCCTGGCGAACGTTTCGGGAACTTACTTCGGCCCCCTCCTGACCCTCTGAAGGGGCGGAGCGAGCGGGGAGGACCCGCAAGAGTCAGCGGGTCTGGCCTTGCTCCCGCTCCCGCCGTATCGTGTGGTAGATTGCTCGCGAAGGGGCGAACCAATGGGTCGGCGGGCCAACGGAATCCGTCAGCCCGTGTAACTTGGCCTGAGCAATCAGAGCCTCGAAAGCCTCCCGCGTAAGCGCGGATTGGATTCCGCCGGCGACCACGAAGAACTGAATCGTTGTCGAGAGCATCCGCTGATCGACGTTTCTCAGATCCTGGAGCTCCAATTCGAACGAAGGGTCGTTCCAGTTCAGCCGAATCGGGTTGCGATCGGGGAGCTCGAACTCGATTCCGTTGGAATCAATCGATATCGATTGAGCGCCCCGGCGCTTGCGAGATAGGCCGCGGATCGCAATGACGAGAATCCATGTCAGGCCCCCAGTGAAAAGTATTAGGAAGAACCACTGGTCGCCCGTGAGCGATCCGTTGATGGCCCTCGGAATGTCGTCGAGTAGAACATAAACGATAAGACCCAAGCAGAAAGCCGTGAAGGCCACGGCTACCGATCGATCTCGCCGCTTGGGCCGGTCCAGAGTCTCATTGATGGACCTTACGTCGAAGTACTGAGTCGGTGGAGGACCGCTCATCCAAGCACACCCCATTCAGAACTCTGCCTTCAAGTCGACGGCGACTCAGCCGCTCCGTCGGTTGCACTCAACGGGACCCCGTGGCGGAACTGGGCCTCCGTTATGCCGAACCGCGTGTAGAATCTCGCCGCCTTTTGCCAGTCGCGGACTAGGGTTTCGGCGAGCCCGGGCGTGGTGGAAACGACCGCGCGTGCGAGCTTGACGCGTGAGCGAACTTCGCGGAGTCGCCGCTCCGCCTCCTTCTCATCGGCTTCGCGGGAATCGTCAGGCAGCCCACTGGTGGTTTCCAGGATAGAGAACCTCCGCGTCGGGGTCGCGATTAGTTCATCCTCCGCGTCCTCGTTATCGTCCGGGCCGCCGAACGCGACCCTCGATTCGAACCGCGTCCGGGTCGCGCCACATCACGCCCGTCGCGCGCGAGCGTCTCGGCCCGGCCCGGGAGGGTCGCGACCACCGCCCACGCCGCCTTCACGCGGGCGGGCAGGACTGCGAACTCAATGTAAGTCCGGTCGCGTTCTCCGTCGGTTGCGAAGAAACGACGGAACGAAGATGAGAAGGCTCAACGCGAGCAGGATAGACCCTGTCACGAGAAACGTATCTGGTAACATGTAGTAGTTTGGCGCGATGGGGCAGGGCGAGAAAGGCGCGCAGGACCACGGGGGAGAGGCGTACAGCCAGAGGCCGAGCGCGATCATCGCGGCGCCAAATACCGCGAAGGGTATCGCGACAAACACGACGAGACTCTCGTTTCTCCTCAGCAGCATAGGAGGCAACTGGGGGTAATCCGCGCGGTCAGTTATCAAGTTCTGTCCGAAATGACGTCCGGTGCGGGGTCCATCTCCTCGCTAGAGGGGCAAGGAACTCCACGCCGAAACTGTGCTTCGGTGACCCCGAACCTCGCGTAGAAGCGAGCCGCCTTGATCCAGTCGCGCCGGAGAACCTCCTCCGCGCCTGGCGTGCGGGCGATTGCGGCCCGGGCCGCCTTGACGCGCCCGCGTAGGTCACTCAGCCTCCGCTCCGCGGCGCGCTCGTCCGCCTCCCGCGAGTCTTCGGGCAGGCCGCTCGTGATCTCGAGAAGGGTGAACTGCCGTGAAGGGGTCGCGACCCCCACCGCGTCCTCGTCCGGGCCGCCGAACGCAACCCGCGACTCGAACCGCGTGCGCGAGTAGTCGCCGAAGCGGGGACTCGGGAACTGACGAGTGGTCGGGGCGGCAGAGCGAGCCGGCTCAGGGCTCGATTTGGGCCCGCGGATTGCGGGCAGATCGGAGAACGGGTTCGCGGCGTCTATTGCGGAGGCGCTCCGCGCGCTCATCGCGGTCATCGACACGGAGTGAGCGCGGAGGCCGCCCGAGGAACGATTCGAGCGACGAGGGCGGCCGTGCCCCCATTATCCTCGCCGAGCGAAGCGAGGGAACGCCCGCGCGCGAAGTGCGCGGGCGCGAGGTTAATGTGGGACCCGCGCGGTCGAGGGGGGACCGCGATGAGCGCGCGAGGCCGCGCGAAGAGTCGGCACGACCTCGCTTGAGCGACCCGGTCGCTCAACTGATGTGACAACGATGACTAGTCTTTGGCGGCCATGTCGAGCCAACCCACTACCGCGGCGCCGGAGGGTGCCCGGAAGACCTCATTCTTTACTATCGTGGTGGCGGCATTCCTTATCGCGTCCGGTTGCGCGGCCGTTGTGTTCGCCTCGGGTGTTGGAAACCAAGGATCCTCGACTGCGCCACCGCCTCTCTCGATATTGTCCTTCGTGTCCAGTGGGGGACTCCCGGCATTCATGAACTTAACCATGCACAGTTCCGCCACTGTTCCGATTATCAACGTGACGGCTCAGGTTCTAGTTGGCTGCGGTGAGTGCGCCTTCGTATGGGTCAGCATGTACCTGCGCTCGCCGCCGAACATAACACTCGCGTCTCCCCTCCTACCGGGGCAACCGGTTTCATTCGTCATCGTCACGGGGGGAAACAGCGCTCTCCGGTTCGGTTGCAACGAGAGTTATTCCTTCACGATTTCCGGATTCCTTTACCCGACCAGCTCTTACCCGAATCCGGGTCCTCCGTTCGCGCTCATTTCGAGTCAAGTGCTTACCTGTCCTTAGTACGATCCGTGGGAGTTCGCGCACCCACCTTGCGCTGCCCTTGATCAGACTCGAAGTCGCGCCGGCTCAGGCTTCACGAAGGACGCGCGCGGCCGAGTCGGGGAGGCTTACCCGCCTCCGCGAGCGGGCGAATCCGCGGGGTTCGTCCAGAGACGGGACCGCAATCAGCGCGCGGGACGAGGAACGACCGCGAGGAGCGCGCGCGTTCGCGCGAGAACCGGACGCGAACAGCGGGCGTCGCGAACCCCCAATCCTTCCACGCGCCGTGGCCTCTCCGTTAGGTTAATGGCTCGACTGACCTTTCGAGGTTCGGGGTCGC
>DASWZL010000030.1:0-16207 GCA_036404475.1 Thermoplasmata archaeon | reverse complement strand
GTCAGTCGGCTGACGTAGTGGCTCTCAGAGCGAGGGAGCTCTCGGACGCGGAGCACCGGGGAGGGGATATCCCCTCTCCGGAAAGTACTATCGCTCGCCCTTCACCAAACGTGAAACTCGGTCTCCGGTTGAGACACTAGTTCTTTCGGACGAGAGGTCGAACTACCCTGCTATAAGGGGCACTAGGCTTGACCTAGATAAGAACTGATTGAATAGTCGGGGTAAGTTGAAACCCCCGACAACCCATTACCGTCCCATTGGGTCCGACATGATTGGTAACGAGAATCTGAACTTACGAGCTTCATAGCCAAAAGAGTTTATGGCCAGGTGCGTTTCCAGGTCGGAGAGAGCTTGCAAGAAAGAGCGGGATACTACCGCACCAGAGAGCTCCTCCGGCGAGCGAAATCGTCGTGGAAGCACTTCCGGAGCGTGCGTACCGCTGAGGTCGGTCTGGTCATAGTCCTTTGCTTCGCCGTCATGGCCATTATCCCCCAGCTCCTTGCACCTTACCCGCCAAAGTCGATCGCGTTCGGTGTTCTGTTGGCGCCTTCGTGGGTACACCCCTTCGGAACCGATACGATTGGCCGCGATATGTTCAGCCGAATCATTTGGGGTTCCCAGGTCTCCATGACTTTTGGTCTGTTGGCAGCAGGACTCTCAATGCTGATAGGGACCCCATTAGGTTTGATTGCAGGTTATTATGGCGGCTGGCTCGACCACGTCTTGTCTCGCTTCTTTGAGATCATACTCATGATCCCCGCCTTCTTTCTTCTTGTAATGGTGGTTGCGATATTCGGCAACAACCTGGACTTCGAGATTCTCATAGTCGGTGTCACGATCTGGCCAGCCAATGCCCGCATAATGCGAGCCTCGGTCTTATCACTAAAAGAGCGAAAGTTCGTGCGCGCAGCTGTTGCGACCGGGGCGCGGAAATCTCGTGTCGTCCTGAGACATATACTTCCTAATGCCATACAACCGGTGATCACCAACACCAACCTACAGATTGGGCAAGCAATCCTTTTCGAGGCGGGAATGGCCTTCCTGGGATTGAGCGATCCGAACGTGATCAGTTGGGGCCAAATGGTTAACTTAGGAGTCTATCACCTTATCGACGCTTGGTGGTTGGCTTTCTTTCCCGGACTCGCCCTCACACTGCTCATCCTCGGATTCAACCTCACAGGGGACGGAGTCGCGGCGATGTTTGGCCTAGAAAGACCTACTGCAGCTGGAATCACGAGTCAAGAAGTTGAGAAGTGACGCTTGAAGTACGGGACCTCAGTTTGGAATACGCGCGACCGGGGCTGGACCCCGTTCGAGCGCTTAATCGCGTGCGCCTCACGGTCGCCGGAGATGAGATACTTGGGTTAGTTGGAGAATCGGGTTGCGGCAAATCCTCTCTGGCCTACTCCATTTTGCGCGTACTTCCTCTGAATGGTCGAATCACTGAAGGCCAAATCATCTTTGAGAATCGCGACCTACTCAGTCTCAGCGATCACAGGATGCGGAACATTCGTTGGGCGAGGATCGCCATGGTTTTTCAAAGCTCGATGAACTCGTTTTCTCCTGTTCATCGAATCGTCGATCAATTGGCTGCCGTCCACAGTGTTCACCTCGGGTCCGATAAACGGGAAGCCCGCCGGGTCGCGGAGCGTGCCCTCGTTCGAGTCGGTATCCCTCCTGACAGGGTGAGGTGCTATCCCCATGAGTTTTCGGGGGGGATGCGACAGCGCGCGGCCATTGCCCTAGCCATGTTGTTGGATCCCCAGGTACTGATCGCCGACGAACCCACTACTGCTCTCGACGTTGTCGTCCAAGATCAGATTCTCAAGATGATTGAGTCCTGGCAACGTGAGAACCGAAGCACGGTTATCTTCGTCTCCCATGATGTGACCGTCGTAGCAGAAATGTGTCACCGGATTGCGGTGATGTACGCCGGTGAGCTGGTCGAACTGGCAGACACGGACCTGGTGGTTACGCACCCGATGCACCCATACACCGATGCCCTCTTGAAGTGCTTGCCCAGGGTTCGGCGAGGCGCAGAGAGGCTTGTCACCCTCCCCGGCATTCCGCCCGACCTCAGTCAGCGGTATGATGGGTGCCTCTTCCAGCCCCGTTGTCCTCTCGCATTCGGAGAATGCGCTACCACGAAACCGGATCTCTACGAGCTTCCGCGGGGACAACTGACCCGGTGTCTTTTGCGAAGGGCTCAACCGTAATGAACGGGAAACCAGAAAATCAAATCATCCGAGTCGTTGGGGTGCGTAAGCACTTCGCAACATCAGGCAGCCTTCTCGGATCGATTTTCGGCCGGCGTTCCAAGCCCATCAAGGCGGTCGATGGCGTCGACCTTGAGATCGGACGCGCCGAGGTTGTCTCTCTTGTGGGTGAGAGCGGAAGCGGCAAGACGACCCTGGGCGAGATTGCCACAATGCTCCTGCCGCCATCTCAAGGCAAAATCTTCCTCAGAGATGTCGATATCACGCGTCTCAAATCGAGAAAACTTCGCCGGGTGCGCCGGCACTTTCAGATCATATTCCAGGATCCATTCGAGTCACTGAACCCAAGAATGACGGTCTACCGGACAGTTGCTGAGCCGGTTTGGGTAAACGAAAAACTCCCGAGGAGCGAGGTCTATAGTCGAGTAATCACGATGTTGAACGACGTGGGCCTGACGCCGCCCGAAATCTATCTCTATCGTCTTCCTGCCGAGCTGAGTGGTGGACAACGCCAGCGGGTCGCAATCGCGCGAGCTCTCATCCTGAAGCCGGACTTCGTGGTGGCGGATGAACCCGTTTCGATGCTGGATGTTTCTGTGGCAGCCGGCATCTTGAACTTGATGCTCGACCTTCGCGCTAAGCTCGGGACCGCCTTCCTATTCATTACACATGACCTGAATGTGGCCGGATACGTCGGGGATCGGATCGCGACGATGTATCGCGGCCTGATAGTCGAGATTGGCTACTCGGTGGATGTCATCTCGACGCCGCTTCATCCGTATACGCAACTACTCATTTCAGCCATCCCCGTTGTAAACACAACAGCCAAACGCGCGCGACTCGAGGCCACTATCCAAGTCACCGAGAAGGAACAAGAAGCCACCGGGTGCAAGTACCAATTCCGCTGTCCGTGGGTAATGGACGTTTGTAAGAAATCAGAGCCGGTATTGACGGAAGTTCGTACGGGACACTTTGCCTCCTGCTTCAAGTATACGCCGCCTCCGAACTGATTGTCCGTCTTTAGGTGGTGCCATATTCGACGGATTCAAACACGACGGAGTTTGGATTGTATCGAAAATCAGGATCCTCTGAGGGGCAAATGCTCTTGAGACCTCAAATCCGCCGATCCCACCCAAGGATCATGGACGTGGATGGTGAGAACTCCCCTCTGCGGAGACGTAGGAACTGTTATGACCCATCGCCTTCAACGTCTCAGAGAACAACCCCTGAGCTGCTCCTGTCTTCCACTGCCGCTGAGCTTCAATCACGAAGACATCGATACTGTCGCCCAGTGAGACATCAGCATTCGTAACTGGTCGACCGCCCGGTCCGAGGTAACAAATCCGATCGGGCGCGACCGCCGCGAGTCGTCCATCCTTCCAAGCGATCATGTTCTCATTCATCGATTTAACTGAAACAACCGAGCCAGCGTGTTCACCGCTCCCTCGGACCTTGAGAGTTCCGAAGGTGTAACTTCCGTCAGTCTCGGTCTGTACACCCGCGATCTTGCCTCGAATGAGCTCCATTCCTCCGGTTACGGCTAGTACGGTCTGTAGAATATCGTCTCCCGACCTGGCCGCCTCGCGAACGGCTGCGCCTACCCGGCGCGCGAGGGAGATTGTCCCGGGTACACTCGACATTTTGACTTGTTTTCCGGTCATTGGGAAACAAGCTAGCCCTGCCAACCAACCAAAGTACTCCAACGCGTTGAGGGCAATCCGTTGCTCCAGCGCGAACTCTCCGGCCGCCACCGTGATGGTCCGTCCGTGATCGTCGGCGAGGGTGAATGGCGAAAACGGGACGCCGTGCGCGTAGAGCAGCGTCTGATCCAACCGCGGGATCGACCGACCCGCCCCATCTGCATCAACCACGGAAAGGTTCCGGCCTGCAGAAGCCGTCATACAGGCAATGTGATTGAAGCCTCCCGTCTCCACCGGCAGGACGTACGAGGCCCGCTCTCCCGTCGCCGCCTCTAGCGCTTGTACAGCTAGGCGGGCTTGCGTCGTGAACGGCTTGTCCCGGATCGCCTCAGGCGAACCCATCGCCGCGGCGGTCACTACCCGAGCCCGGGTGGGGACATCCTCGAGCGCGACCAAGCGCACGCGACGGCGCCTCAGCACCCGCTCGGCGACGCGTCGGGCGGCGGTGTACGAGCCCCCGCCCCCCGTGCCAAGAATCGTGCCACCGAGGGCGATGTCGAGATAATCGGGAGCCCTAAGGTCGGTCATCCTTCCCGTCCTGGACTACATAGCCAACGCCCCACATGCCTTTACTCTCACCCTCACTGCGTTCCCGGGCAGGTAGGTGAGAGGAATCTCTTCTATGTTTGCTACGCGGGTTCGGCGGCGGTTAGCCCCCGCGCGAACTGCGCGGTCGACCGCTCCCCGGCAAGCACGCGCGAGCGCGCGGCTCCGGGAGTCGTCCCCGTAGCTGAGGACCGTGTCAACATCGGCGCCGACCTCCGCGATGGACACCCCGATAGCGTTCGCAACGTCGAAGTGGTCCGGCCGCACGATCTGCGAGACCCCTTTGAGTCGATCCCGTAGGAGGATACTCCCACCCCCGACGAGGATGACGGGAAGGGGCTTCGCGGACGTCCGCACCCGGTCGATGCCGGCCTCGACCATCGCGTGGATGACCCGATCCGCCTCGGCAACCATCGACGGCGACAGGCCCCTTACATTCTTTGGGTCGCCGAACCTGCAACGCCCGAGCGCCACCGCGATGTCCGTGGCCGTCAGGGTGGGCCCCCCGACTGCCCGCGCCTCCTTCGTCAGCCGATAGCCAACGCTGTCCGGGCCGACCGTCAGCCGGCGGCCAGGACGCACCCTGCTCCCACCCCCGAGGGCGAGGTCCAGTATGTCGGGGATGCGGAAGTTGGTCCGCACGCCTCCTACCATCGCGGGGCGACTGGATTCGAGTGGGAACCCAGCCTTCAGCACCCCGATGTCGGTGGAAGTGCCTCCGACGTCGACCACGATCGAATCGGAGACCCGGGCGAGAAAGGAGGCACCCCGAATGCTGTTGGTGGGTCCGGAGGAAACGGTCAGGATCGGTTGGCGTAGCGCGGTCTCGATGTCCATCAGAGTTCCGTCGTTCTGTCCGAAGTAGAGCGCGCTGCGAAGTCCGAGCTGTCGCGTCGCCCTTCGGAACGCCACCACCGCACGACGGGCGACGCTCTGGAGCGCTGCGTTCAATATGGTGGCGTTCTCCCGCTCAAGTAGACCAATCGTCGCGATCTCGTGGCTCAGGCTGATGGAGACCCGGTGCCGTAGCGCCCCCTGCAGGACGCGGGACGCCTGTATCTCCTGCGCCGGCGTGACGGGAGAAAAGATAGACGTGATCGCCACCGACCGGACCCGGCCGTCGATCGCGGACGCGATTGTCCGGAGACGACGTTCCGCCAGCCGGCGCATCTCCCTGCCGTCGAACTCGTTCCCGCCCTCGACGAAGAACGACCGGAACCGGACCGCCGAGGCGAGATCGGCGGGCCAATCGGCGAACGGCGGGATTGCCTTCGACGCCGGGGCTCCGATACGGACGACCGCGACCCGGTCAAGCCCCTTACGTTCAAGGAGCGCATTGATGCAGTGGGTCGTCCCGAGCATGCAGTAGCGGACCCGTCCCGGATCGATGCGTGCCGTCGCGAGGAGTTCCCGGAGTGAGGTGCGGATGCCCGTGCTCACATCCGCAGTAGTCGGCGATTTGGCTTGGGCAAGCAGCCGGTTCGATGGGTCTAGGAGGACCGAGTCGGTGTTGGTGCCACCGACATCGATCCCGATCCGGAGCGGCGTGTCGTCACCCCCGAGTCCGCCGCACAGGGCGGTAGGCAGCAGAGTACCCGAAGTAGCCGGGCCCCACGAGCTCGAGCCCTTTTCGGGTCCGCCATTTCCGATGGCATGGGATGGCAACCACGACCGACCGGAGTCCGTAGCGGAGCCCTTCGGTCGTGATCGGGATTGCGGTCTCGGCGTCGAGAATCGATATTAAATCGGGTACGCAGGCAATAACGCTCCCGTCGAGCTCGGCGACGAGGTTCTCGTTCTGGAACCGAATCAGAAGGTTCTTTCGCTCGTCGCTTCCGGTGCCCCGAAGGCGGACCGTGCCGCGGGCGAAGCCTCCCTCCGTTCGCCGCTCGAGATCCACCACCTTCCCTACGAATATGACCTGGCCGCGGGTCGCACGAAGGACGGCCCGCAACGGGTCGCCCTTGCGAGCCCAGGCCGACCGAAGCTCCTCGCCGATGCGTCGCGCGTAGCTGATCGACCCCGAAATCAAGGCGCGCTTTGCCTGGTGGCCGCGGAGCGGGTAGAGCGCGATCATCGCCGAGCCCCCCATGTCGATTGTGAGCGTCCGGGCGAACCGTTCGGTCCACTCGTTTGTGATCGTCCGCTCAAGAATGACAACGTTCCCCTTTTCGTCGGCGAGAGACATTGGAGTGGCGGGAAGACCGTAGATGCTGGGCGAAACCATCTGGATTTCGGGAAAGGCGCGACCCATCCCGTCCGCATCGACCACGGGGAGCCCGAGGGAGGCGGCGGTCCCTATCGGGATGGTCGAGTTGAGCCCGCCCGCCTCAATCGAATACGTGGCATAGGCCTTTTCCCCGAGGAACTCTTCGAGGCCGCGGAACGCGGAAACCGCTTCTTGCCCGCTGGGAATCTTTTCGACAAACACCGTAGGGGCTCCCATCATTGCCGAAGCGATTACCAGCGCATCGTCCGGGACGCTTTCGAGCAGAATCATACGGACTTTCCCCTTGCGGCGGATCACTTCTCGCGCGATCAGCTTGCCAATGTACGGATCCCCACCACCCCCCGTTCCCAGCAGGGGGGCCCCGAGCGCTATCGACTCCAGGTCGTCCTCGTCCACAAAGTTATGGCTCATGGCGGGGGGCCCGGCGCTGCGAGCTAGAACTCCGCAACGGGACACGCGGCAGTGATTCCGCCGTCAATGGTGTACACGCCACCGGTGATGTATGCCGCCCTCGGGCCCGCAAGAAACGTGATCAGCTCGGCCACCTCCTCCGGAGTACCCAGACGCTTCAGCGGGTGTGCGTCGGCCAGCGACTTATGGACCGCTTCGGGGTTAGACACCGTAGCGAACAGGTGGTCGAGCATGCGGGTGTGTAAGGTCGACGTCGGGGCGACGGCGTTCACTCGGATGTTTTGGGCCCCGTACTCAAGGGCGAGGGCTCGAGTGAGCTGGATAATCCCACCCTTGGAGGCACAGTAAGCGGATAGGTTGGCAAACCCGACAATCCCGGCGTCGGAGGCGGTGTTGACGATTGCGCCACAGTGGTTTGCGAGGAAGTGCGGGATGACGTGCTTTGACATCAGGAACGCGCCCTTCAGGTTCGTATTGAGGATAAGGTCCCACTGAGCTTCCGTTGTGTCCGTGATCTTCGAGACGAGCGAGATTCCGGCGTTGTTCACGAGGACATTGACCTTTCCGAACGCTTGAATCGTAGCCACGACAGCCTCCTTGACGGCGGTCTCCTTCGTGACGTCGGTCTCCGCGAAAATCGCGCGAGCTCCCGTTTCGTTGATGAGGCGCACGGTCTCTGAGCCCCAGTCCCGGTCGATGTCCACCACCGTAACCTTCGCTCCTTCCGAGCTCAGTCGGAGAGAGGTCGCGCGGCCAATCCCGGATCCGCCGCCGGTCACGATCGCAACTTGCCCCTCTATCAAGCCACCGCCGGGCATTGTCAGGCCTCCCGGGCCGAGGCGAAAAAAATCGGTCCGCGGCACCGTCCTTCGTTGCGGCCCGTTGTCGCGGCGAGGATCGGACTCATCGTTCCCCCGGCCAATCGCGATTGAATTCCTTGAAGGTGGCGATCTCGTACGCGGCGAAGTCGCCGGAGCCGATCATCGGGAGGACCCATATAGCAATCACGACCCCCGCCGCTGGGCTGACGAGTGTCTCGGTGATCTGCCCGCTGAAATTCCGGATCGACGCGAGCTTCTGCCCCTCCCAGACGACGTCGTTGAGCCCAACATGGGAGTTGAACACGCCGCCGCGGGTGGGAAAGATGTGGATCACGTCGGCAAACGACTGGTACTTCGGGAGTTTCTCGGGTTTGCCTTGCAGCATCCCGAGGTGTTTCATCGCATTTCCGAAGCCCCGGACGCCGACTGTCAGCCCGTTCTTTGTGTCAGGGCCAATCTCGGGGACGAACGACGGGATCCGTTTGTTCATCAGGGCGGCCATCATCGTCGAAGTCCGGGCCCCGCGCGTCGTAGACGTTCCGGCCCAGTGGATCACCTTGTCGATGAGAAACGACTCGGTGAAGTCCTTCAGCCCTGACTCCCACTCGGACGCGGTTTCGTGCGTAGCGATCACGTACGGTGTGAGGTCTGATTGGCCCGGCATCCCGTCATGCACATTGATCACATAGTTGGCGTGTTCGCCCATCAGGTCGAAGAGGCGGGAGGCGACCTGTTCGGAGAGCCAGCCATTCTTGAACCCGGGCCACGCTCGGCTGAAGTCGTAGCTATCGATCGGACTGAACCGATGCCTGATGTTGAACGCAGTGCTCGCTAGGACCGGGAACGCCGCCACCTGGCCCCGGACCTCCTTCGGGTCCAACCCGGCCACGAACTCGACCACGGACGCCGCCGCCAGCACCTCGTCCCCGTGCTCGCATGCCGTCAGCCACAAGCACGGTCCGTCCTCGGCCCCGTTCACGAGAATAAACGGGAGCTTCTCGGGGGAACCGTCCGGGTGCTCAGCCACGGGGAGGTATCCCGCCGACTTGGTACCACGCTCGCCCGACACACCCAACACTGACGCCAGTTTCCGCTTCGTCATTTTCACTCGAAGATGCCGTAGTCCCCATTCACAAGGTAGTAATAAACGGTACTAGCGACCTGCCTAGTTGCACCTAGGGCGCTACAAGCCTGCCCCGCAGGAAATGCTCTATATACGGAGTGGGTACCCTTTTGTGCGAACGACAGGGGAGGTCAAGTGAAGAATCTCCAGCTCGAAGGTGTGCAAGCGGCGCCCGGAACCAAGGGTCACGGCTACCTCCCCGTAGCCGAACATGCGGACGGCTCTCTCGAGAATCTGCCGTTCATCCTTGCGAATGGCGCGTCGGAAGGCCCGTGCCTTTGGATCACTGGCTGCGAACACGGCGACGAGACCCTCGCGACGGCGGTCATCATCGAGTTCCTGAGTCAGGTCGATCCGCGAAAGCTGAAAGGGTCAATCGTCGCCTTCCCGGTGCTTGACACCACCGCGTTCAATGTCAAGCGGCGATACAGCCCTCTCGACAGCTACGATTTGAGCCGCGCCTATCCCGGCTTCCAGAACGGATGGTTGGCCCAGCAGGTCGTCTACAAGGTCACCGGCCTCCTCACGGAGAGTGCCAACTTTGTCATCAACGTCCACAACGGCATTCCGGGCATTCTGGATGTTTCGCCGTACTGCGTCGCGACCTACCGACAGAAGTCGGAGTGGGAATCGGTCCTGAAAGACTTCACCGAATCGTTTCTGTTCGACAAGATCATCCATTGGATCGGGAAATCCACCGAACGCGGCGCACGAATGTCCACGATGATGTCTACCCTCTTGGACAAAGAGATTCCGACGTTCGTCCCGGAGGTCGGGCCCGACACGCAGGGGGGACTCCGCACAGGAGTTCGGGGCTTCGAGAACTCCCTCCGCTACCTTGGGATGCTGCCGGGGAAACCGAAGAAGCTCGCCAAGTACCTCTCCTTCCGCGACGTCATCCACGTTTTTCCCACGCGGGGGGGTGTATTCCGATCATTCGTGAAGCTGGATCAAATCGTGCGGAAGGGAGAGAAGCTCGCGTCCATCCGCAGCTTCACCGGGCAGATTACGGAGGAGCTGGTCTCGCCGGCGGACGGGATGGTTGTCACGGTGTGGACTAATCCGGTGATTGGTACGGGGGACTTCTGCGCGTTCGAGATCGCCACGTTCGACGAGTTCAAGCAAGCCTGGCCCGGCGAGCGCTGACCCTCCACGGGCGCGCGCACTCGTCCAGGCCGATAGGGTTGGCCAGCTAGGGCAGCGCACCGTACTCGGCGCGGTCGATTTGGTGACGAGGGGTCTCCCCGGCGAAAAACCGCGCGAGGTTCCCCAGCGCACGCTCAAAAACGTACGATTGGGCGTCGGGGTCCATCTCGGCGTCGTAGCCGGCCGAATGAGGGGTCCCCAGGAAGTTCGGTAGCGAGGTGAGCGCCCACCTATGGATGAGCCGCCCGTGGGGGAAATCCTCGTCCCACCAGACGTCCGTCGCCGCCCGGAACTGCGGGTGGGCGGCCAGGTGGTTGTAAAGCGCCTCCTCGTCCACGGTCCTGGCCCGACCAACGTTGACATAGATCGCGTTGTCGTTCATCTCCTCAAGCACCCTGCGGTCAATCGTCGCCCGTGTCGCAGAGGTAAGGGGGCGGAAATCGACCACCACATCGACTCCACGCACCGCCAGCATCAGCGCCCCTGCGGGGCGCATCCGATCGGCCTCCGCCTCCGGAGCCCCCGTCCGGGAGAGCCCCTCGATGCGCATGCCGAAGGCGCGGAGTCGGATTGCCGTAAGCCGGGCCGTTTCGCCGAAGCCGAGTAGGAGCGCGGTCCGACCAGTGAGGTACCGATGGGGCGAGCCGGGGCGAAGGAGCCCCCGCCGGACTCGGTCGTAGTCTGAGACAAGGCTCTTTGCGAGACCAAGAATCAGCGCGACAGCGTGCTCCGAGACGAAAGGAGCGTACGCTCCTACGTTGCCCGCGACCGTGACACTGGGAGGAAACATGGAGAACGGGAAGGTGTCGACGCCGGCGAAGATCGACTGAACGAACCGTAGCCGTGGCGTCATGGAGGGCCGCCACTGCGGAAGCTCCGCCGCCGGCGAACCAGCGAGGAGCGCTTCCGCATCGGGCCATGGTCCGGGCGTGGAAGACGAGACGAACTGGAACGGGATATCGGGCAGCCGCATCGGAATCAGGGCGAGCAACCGCGGGGCCGAGGGAACGCTAACCAAGAGACGAGGGGAAGCGAGTGCCACGGTCTGCCCAACGGCATTCCCTCGAAAAGGATTAGGGGTCTCCCCATATACCTAGGGGACGTCTAGGACGGACCGTTGCGGGTAAGAGAGGGGGGAAGAGAACGAACGCACGAACCCGTTTGCGGACCATTACGATGAGGCGGGCCTTCGCCCCGGTGCAGATGAATAGGATTACCGTGTCAGTGGACATCGGAGGCACCTTCACCGACGTTGTGGTCCAGCGCGGACGGGAGGTCGTAGAATCCTTCAAGGTCCCTACAACGCTGGCCCATCCCGAACGCGGAGTGCTCGGTGCACTCGAACGGTCCACATCCCTACCTGCCGACACGGTCGTCCACGCGACCACGCTTGCAACCAACCTCCTCTTGGACCGCTCCCGGGCGGCACTTCCGTCCACGGGCCTCGTGACCACGAAGGGATTCCGAGACGTGATCGAGATTGGGCGACAGAACCGGTCGGAGCTTTACAATCTCCACTTCGAACGCCCTCGACCGTTGGTCGAGCGACGCCATCGATACGAACTGGCCGAACGAGTCGGCCCGGGGGGAATCGTTGAACGGACCGTTCGTAACAACGAGCTCCGCCAGCTCGTCGACCGCATCCACCGAGATGGTCTCGACACGATTGCGATTTGCTTCCTTCACTCATACGCGAATTCGTCGGCGGAACGAATCGTCGCACGGGCCTTGCGCCGGCCGGGGACGTACGTCTCGGTCTCCTCCGAGGTCGCGCCCGAACCCCGCGAATTCGAGCGAACCTCTACCACGGTCGTCAACGCCACCTTGATGCCCCTGATCTCGGAGTACCTCGGGAAGCTGGAACAGGGGTTGGCACACCGAGGCGTTCGATCCCTCAGCATCATGTCCAGCGCGGGCGGGCTGATCACCACTGACGAGGCCCGCCGCCGTCCCGTCCAGGTCATCGAATCCGGGCCGGCGGCAGGCGTGATTGCGGCTGCGCACCTGGCGCGGCTCACGGGATTGGGACGAGTGATCAGCTTCGACATGGGTGGGACGACCGCCAAGGCCGGCACAATCGAGGATGGGGCGGTCACCACTACATCCGAATTCGAGGTCGGTGGAGATTCTCACCACGGCCGACGGATCAAGGGATCCGGGTACCCAATCCTGTTCCCGTTCGTCGACCTCGCGGAGGTCTCCGCGGGCGGCGGAACTGTGATTTCGAGGGACCCGGCTGGCGGCCTTACTATCGGTCCCCGGAGCGCGGGCGCCGTCCCCGGACCCGCGTGCTACGGACAGGGCGGGACGGAGCCCACGCTAACCGATGCCAACCTCGTCTTGGGAATCCTGGGCAACACGCTCCTGGGTGGAGAGCTTCAGCTGAATCCGGAACTTGCACTCCGAAGCCTCCGGACCTTCGGTCCCCCGATGGTCGTGGCGGAGCGGGCCATCCGTCTCGCCGAGCTGGAAATGGCCCGCGCCGTGCGAATTGTTACCGTTGAGCGGGGGCTCGATCCGTCCGGTTTCGCCCTTGTGGCTTTCGGAGGGGGCGGACCTCAGCACGCCGCGCGGATTGCGGCCGAGCTCGGGGTGCGCCGCGTGGTGATCCCGCCGCATCCGGGTCTCTTCAGTGCGCTGGGGCTGCTCTGCTCGGACTGGGTGTACGAGGAGCGGCTCTCCTTCCCCAAGGACCTGAAGGCGAGTGTGCGGCGGCTGGAACAGCGTCTCCGTCGACGGTACGGCACCGTCCGGTTCCGACACTACGCCGACTGTCGGTACACCGGGCAGGGCTCGGAGCTGCGGGTACCCCTTCGGACAGTCGATGAGCGGGAGGTTCGCCGACAGTTCGAAGGGCTGCACGAATCCACGTTCGGCTTCCGGCTGCGTCGACCGGTCGAGATCGTGACCGTTCGAGTGTTCGGCGAGACGCGACGCACGAAGCCATCGATTGCCGTGCGTCCCTCAGAACCGCCGTCCGGTGGTACCCGCCGGGCGATTCTGGACGGACGGTGGACCGACCTACGGACCTACGCGCGGGGAGGGCTCGCCGTCGGCCGGAGGGTCAGTGGACCCTGTGTCATTGATGACTACGATTCGACGATCTTCGTCCCGGGAGGTTGGGTGGGTGCGGTTGGGTCCATCGGCCAGATCGCGCTCTCCACTACCGGAGGACCGGAATGAGCGAAGCGTGGGAGCTGATTGGCAAGGCGACCGAGTTCGTAGCGGAGGAGATGGGCGTGGCGCTCAAACGGTCAGCCATCTCCCCAAACATCCGAGAGCGAATGGACCACAGTTGTGCGATCGTGACCCTCGATGGGTCGATCGTCGCCCAGGCGGAACACATTCCGGTCCACCTCGGGTCATTCAAGGTGGGCGTTCGGAACCTGCTTGAGTGGATGGCGCGGGAGTCCGTCGTTCTCCGGCCAGACGAGATGATGGTGGTCAACGACCCGTACATCTCCGGTACCCACCTCAACGACATTATGGTCCTCGCGCCTGTTATTGCGGGTGGAAGGACGATCGCCCACGTGGTCAACAAAGCCCACCACGTCGATGTCGGAGGGCCGGTGCCGGGGAGCCTCAACCCGGGCGCGCGGTCCCTCTACGCCGAGGGGCTCGTGATCCCACCGACGAAGCTTGTCCGCAGATCGGAGCTCGACCAGGACTTTCTCTCGCTTCTCCTCGCCAATGTCCGCGATCCGTCGACTGCTTACGGGGACCTGCGCGCGCAGATCGCCGCCAACCGCCGTGGAGCGGAGCGAATCCAGCGGCTGGTCGACCACTTCGGCTGGACCGCCGTGGAGGACGGCTGGCGCGAATCCATCCAACACGCGCGTCGGTTGACCGCCCATGACCTCCGGAATCTGCAGGAGGGAGACCTCAGAGCTCGTGACGTAATCGAGCTCGAGGGACGACTCCTCCCCGTCCACGTCGCTCTAACAATCGGGCGCGGCCGGATCGTCGCCGACTTTGTCGGCACCCACCCACAGGTCGAGGCTCCGCTGAACGCGGTGTTCGGGGTGACGTACTCGGCCACGGCGTTCGCCGTGCGCTGCGTCCTCTCGAGTCCGATCGCCACCAACGACGGCTTCTACGATTGCATCGAGGTACGCGCACCGGCGGGATCCTTGGTGAACCCGATCCGGCCTGCTCCCGTCGCAGCGGGGAATGTCGAGACGACCCAACGGATTGCGGACGTCGTGCTGCGCGCGCTCGGCGGGGCTGCCGGGTGGTCGATTCCGGCGAATTCCGCGGGGACGATGATGAACGTCATGATGGGTGGCTACCGCCGCGACGGATCGCCGTGGGCGTACTATGAGACCATCGGCGGAGGCTCGGGTGGGAGGTGGGACGGCGATGGGGTTTCGGCGGTACAGACCCACATGACGAACACGATGAACACTCCGGTCGAGGTTGCGGAAAGAGAGTACCCGCTGGTCTTCACCCGGTACGGGATCCGGGCCGGTAGCAGAGGCCGCGGACTTTTCCGCGGGGGGGACGGCATCGTCCGAGGCTTCCGGGTCACCGAACGGACGACGGTCTCGGTGATTTCGGACCGGTTCCTCGAGGGACCTGCCGGGGTTCACGGCGGGGAGCCCGGGGCCCCTGGCCGGGCGACCCTGATCCGCGGTTCTCGCCGCACCCCGATGCCCAGCAAGTTCAGTGTCCAGCTCCTATCCGGAGAGGAATTCGTGCTCGAGACCCCAGGCGGCGGAGGCTTCAGACGGCAACCCCGACAACGATGACGATGGAAGCCTTCCAAGCGTCCCCGGGAGGTCGCTCCGGTGCCTCCACGGTGCGGTGAGCCGAGGACGGCCCCGGGGCCGCGAGTTCCAGAACCCCGTGACTCCTCGCTGCCGAAGCCGCCGAGTTCAAGCAGATGTACATGCGTCCCGACCGCGGAGGGCGCGGGATCGGTTTTAAGATGAAACCCCTCTGGCAACGGGCCGGAAACGTATCCTCTGCTCTCTTCGCGGGCGCTCGGACCGTTTTCTACTGCGGGGGTTCTCAAAGGACCCCCTCCAGATTCATCACGGAGTGGGGATCGAACTATCCGGCAAAGCCCTCTGGCGGCTGGCCCGAGAGATTCGCTGCGAGAACTGGTAGGAACGTCTTTGGAAACGGGTTCCCGTCACCAAACTAAGCTACGGGCCCCGCCGTCAGGAAAACTGCCGCCATTTGAGTCTTTCAGGGCAAATCCGCCAGCCGACCTCTCCCGTCGATTCGACCGGATCGCCGAACGCATCCGCTCCGCTCGGTCCTCCACCGCTAGACGAGACCATTTTCAATGCTGAGGCTTCCTATGACGTTCAATCTCGCGGTCTAAGCCCGGAACTCGCTCAGGAAGTGTTCAGCACAGAGTCGTCTGCGGGTGCATGAACACCGACATCCCGGTCGGTGAAGAGGTCACTCAGAGCGCTTCGCTAACGTTCGACGCGGGGGCCGTATCTTCGGGGATGAACTGTGATTAGGTGGCCCAGTTGTAGCAGTTACAGCCTACCCTCCCCACAGAGGGGAACGTTCCCAAGCAGGCTTGAGATAGGTGACTAAGTCGTGGACGTGACCGTAACGCGAATCGTCGCTCCGTTCACGGTGACCGTCCCGGGGCTCGCCGAGTACCCAGAGCCCGGCGCGCTCACGGTGTAACTATAGGTCTCGTCCGCGAGGGCGAACGATATGGTGGTCCCTGTCGTTGTGCACGTTGTCGCCCCGACCGTGACGCTCCAGTTCGTCCCGCTCGGGAGCCCGGTCTCCTTGAAGGTCACCACATACCTCACGATTGAGAACTTCTCCCAGATCGTGAACCCGACCCCGGTGACCTTGAAGGTGCCGGAGGTCGGCGACCGCGAGTAGTTGGCGACGTTGGCCACGGTGTAGGAGTAGCTGCCGTTGGCCAGGTGGAAGTTGATGTAGGTCAATGTGGACCAGAGGGTCGCCGTTCCGACCATGACGCTCCAGTTCGTCCCGCTCGGGAGCCCGGTCTCCTTGAAGGTCACCACATACCTCACGAT
>DASWZL010000029.1:0-20116 GCA_036404475.1 Thermoplasmata archaeon | reverse complement strand
ATCGCGGCCAGTGAGCTCGTCACGAGCGCGACCAGCACCAGGACCCACAGGGCGGCGCGGTACTGCTGTCGAACCAACTGTTTCACCTCTCCCGTATCGGCAGCCTCCTATCGGAGGCGGCGCGCCGAACCTGGCCCTGCTACATATAGCTTGCTTTGTCGAGGGGCTGCGACCCGAGTCGGCGACGCACCCTATCGGTAGATGGCCCCGGCCGGCTCGTCGCGGCGGGGCGCCACTCGCTCGCGCTGTAGGTGCCGTTCGAACTCGGAGTAGAACTTCAGCCCCTCCGCATCGATGGAGGGTCGGACCTGCTTCAAGGCGGTCTCAAAGTGAGTGCGGGTGACCTTCGAGGCCTTGAGGTTCTCCCGGATCGCGGTGAGCCCGGCCTCTCGGCAGAGCGCGGCGATGTCGCTCCCGACGTATCCATCGGTCTTCGCGGCGAGGGCGTTCAGGTCGACGTCCTCCGCGAGCGGCATCGAGCGGGTATGCACCTTCAGGATCTCGAGGCGCCCGGCGACGGTGGGGGGTTCGACGAAGAGCAGACGGTCGAACCGACCCGTCCGCAGGAGCGCTTCGTCGACGATATCCGGTCGGTTCGTCGCGGCGATCACGAGCACCCGCTCCAGGGATTCGAGCCCGTCGATGGAGGTGAGGAGCTGGTTGACGATCCGCTCCGTGACGCCGCTGGACGTCTGGAGCCCCCGGCGCGGGGCGATGGAGTCGATCTCGTCGATGAAGACGATCGACGGAGAGGCCTGACGCGCCTTCTTGAAGATCATCCGGATGGCCTTCTCGCTCTCCCCGACCCACTTGCTCATCACCTCGGGGCCCTTCACCGAGATGAAGTTCGCCTGGCTCTCGGTCGCCGCGGCCTTCGCGAGGAGGGTCTTCCCGACGCCGGGAGGCCCGTAGAGGAGGATCCCGCGCGGCGGCTCGATGCCGATGTGGCGGTAGACCTGCGGGTTCTTGAACGGGAGCTCGACCGATTCCTCGAGGATCCGTCGGACCCGCTCGACCCCCCCGACCTCCTCCCAATGGGTGGTCGGTACCTCGACCGAAACGTCCCTCAGGCTCGAGGGTTCGATCTGCTTCAGCGCCTCGCGGAAGTCGTGCTCGGTGACCTTCATCCGCTCGAGCAGCGAGATCGGGATCGGTTGGTCGAAGTCGATCTCGGGGAGGTAGCGGCGCAGGGCCCGCATCGCGGCCTCGCGGGCGAGCGCCGAGAGGTCGGCGCCCACGAAACCGTGGCTCTGGGCTGCGAGGACCTTCAAGATCCGTTCGCGGTCCCGGTCGGACCCCTCGATCGGCATCCCACGGGTGTGGATCTGGAGGATCTCGAGCCGACCCTCCATGGTCGGCACCCCGATCTCGATCTCCCGGTCGAACCGGCCCGGCCGGCGAAGGGCGGGGTCGATCGCCTCCTCCCGGTTGGTCGCGGCGATCACGATGACGTTCCCCCGACCCGACAGGCCGTCCATGAGCGTCAGCAGCTGAGCGACGACCCGGCGCTCGACCTCGCCCAAGACCTCGTCGCGGCGGGGCGCGATCGAGTCGAGCTCGTCGATGAAGATCACGCTCGGGGCGTTCTTCTCCGCCTCCTCGAACTTCTCGCGGAGCTCCTTCTCGCTCTCCCCGTAGTACTTCGAGATGATCTCGGGACCCTGGATCCCGATGAAGTGGGCCCCGGCCTCGTTCGCGACGGCCTTGGCGATCAGCGTCTTCCCCGTTCCCGGCGGCCCGTAGAGCAGAACCCCTTTCGGGGGGGTGATGGCGAGGCGGTCGAAGAGCTCGGGGTGCTTCAGCGGGAGCTCGATCATCTCTCGGACGCGACCGAGCTTCTCCGTGAGGCCGCCGATGTCCTCGTAGGAGACGCGAGGCGCGGTGACTTCGGTCTCGCTGACCGTCTCCTCTTTGATCGTGATGAGCGAGGACGGAGCGACCTGGATGATCCCCTTCGGCTGGGTGGAGACCACCATGAAGGGGAGCGAGCCCCCCATGAGGAAGACCCCCGGGATCACGAAGACGTCCCCACGGATGAACGGCCGTCGGGCGAGCGCCTTCGCGACGAAGCTCTCGAGACCGGGCCCGAGGTCCATGCGCGCGGACCCCGCGTAGATCGGGGCGATCGTGATCGCGTCGGCGTTCGGGCAATCGACCCGCTGGACCGAGACGCGGTCTCCGATGCTGACGCCGGCGTTGCGACGGACCACCGCTTCGATCCGGATGAGCCCCTTGCCCTCGTCCTCCTGCTGGGCCCGGCTCACCAGCGCGGGCGTGGGCTTGCGGCCCCGGACCTCGACCGTGTCGCCAAGACCCACCTTGAGCCGTTGCCGTGTCTGGACGTCGAGGCGGGCGGTCCCCAAGCCGATATCCTGCTGGAACGCTTCGGCGACCCGCAGGGTGATAGCCTCGGCCATCTACGGGCGGTTTGGACCCCGGAGCGACCTAAAAGGATTGTCCTCGGGAGGTCGCGCCCGGCGGGGCGCGGTCGTCCCGCGGAGAAACGTCGCCTACGGTTCCCCTACTTCCGGTCCCGGTCCCTCGGGTCCCGGGATCTAAGGGGCCTGGGTCCGCTCGTGGTCTGCGGCGAGCATTCCGTGCTGGCTGAGAGGGGTCGAAGCCGTGTTGTGCTTGAAGACCCTCCACCGCCCGAAGCCCTGTTCGCGCAGCCGACGGAGCAACATCGTCAAGGGGGTCTCGCCCGGGGGGAGTCCGGGCGCGATCCAGTAGTACTCGATCGAGAGGTGGTCGAACCGGCCGATGGCCGGCTGCCCGGCCAGCTCGTGCTCCGCGCCCTTGCAGTCGGCCTTGAGCAGGTGGAGACGGTCCCGTCCGGCGAGGATGGTCTCCAGGCTGACGGACTTCACCCGGCGAACCGTCCCGGCGGTCTCGTAGAGGCTGCTGCCTCCTCGCAAACCCACATGAAACTCGACCTCCCCGTCCACCCCCGCCGCGTAGGGGAACGGATGGATCCGGGAACGTAAGTTCGGATTGAGCTCGAGGTTGGCCCGCAGCCACTCGAAGTTCGTAGGGTCGGGCTCGTAGGCAAGGACCTCCGCCCCCTGCTCGGCGAAATACAGGGCCGTGTCGCCGACATTGGCCCCGATATCGACGACGGTCTTCCCGCGCAGGTCACCGCAGAAGTGGATGTCGTACAGGTAGGTCTCGGCCAGGATCACCCCCTCCACCGAGGGCAGGTGGAACCGGATCCCCGTCGGGGTCGTGATGATCCGGTCGCGGGGGTCCAACCCCCAGGTCAACCGCACCGGGTCGGGTGCGTCGGAGAACCGCACTCCGTTCGCGCTCAGGAACAGGAGAGTTCCCGCCTCGTTCCGGGTGGCCTTCGGGAACGAGGATCCCTGGCGGAAGCGCAGGGAGACAGGGCGCCCGAGGAACCGGGCCATCCAATAGGCGGGCCAGTTCTGGAGGCCCGTCATGCTCTGGGCCCCCTGCCTCGCGAGTCCGTGCAACCGGGCACGGACCGGGTTCGGACGATCTTCTTCGATGCCCATGGACGCCCTACCGACGGTGGACCCCGAAAGAACGAGCCCTTCTATTGAGGGTTGTCCCCTTACGAGGCGGCGATGGTAGGTTCACGGGGGTCGGGTCCCGAACTTGAGCCGGCCCGGGCCACGGTCACTCGACGGGCCCCGGCCCGAGGCGCCTCTGGCCGGGGGCACGGCCCGCCGCCCCGAGGTCGGGGAGGGACTCCCCGAGGACCTCGGCGATCACCGCGGCCGTTCCCGGTCCGAATCCCATGAAGTGATTGTTCGCGAACGCGTAGACGGTAGCGACCGAGCGCCCCTCGTTCTCGAAGACGCTCTTCATCGCGACGATCTCGCTTCGTGCGTCCCTCTGGATGCGGTCGAACCGCGTGAGGGCCCGATTGCCGATGAACCGGGCGTACAGGAAGTCGCCCGTTACCCAGGGTGGCGGCCGGGTCTCGGGGACGACCGACCAGACCAGTGCCGCCCTCCGCCCCTCGAGCAGCGAGCGGGTGGTATCCGTCCACCACGACCCGTGACGGAGCTCGACCGCGAGAGCATACTCGCGGGGAATGGCCTCGAGCAGGAGCTCGAGGCGGGCCCTCCCCGTTCCCGCGCGAAAGGACGGCGGGAACTGAAGGACCACCGGTCCGAGCTTGCCGCGCGAGCGCAGCGGCTCGAGACTCGAGAGGAAGGGGTCGAGGACGTCGTGCACGGCCGGCGGCGCCGTCTCGTGGGTCACCTCCCGAGGCACCTTGAGAGCGAAGCGGAAGCCGTCGGGCGTTCGCTCCGCCCACCGACGGACCAGAAAGGGGGTGGGAGCCCGATAGAAGCTCGAATCCACCTCGACCACACGGAACACTCGGGCGTAGCGGCTGAGGAAGTCACCCGGTGCCGTCCCCGTGGGATAGAACGGGCCGATCCAATCGTCGTACGACCAGCCGGAGCAACCGATCCAGTACCGACCCACGGTCTCCCTAGGGGAGGGTCGGAGCATTAGCCCTTTTCCGGTGGCCACCGCGGTTCCCGGACAGAGGCTCCCGGGCGCGCGCCCCCCCGTCGCCAGACCAGCACAAGCCACATAACGCCGGGCGCGCGTCCTCGACCCGATGACTCGGAGCGGGCCGCCCGGTTCGGTCCTCGGGAAGCTGCTCGAGGCGGCGGGGTACCACATCGAGGTCCAGCCGGACGCGCTGCTCGCGGTCCGCAGCCGGGACCGACGGGCGGTGGTGGTCCTCACCGCGGCCCGGTCGCCGGCCGACGTCGAGGCGCTCTTCCCCTCGGAAAGCGTTCACCGCACGATCGTCTACGATGACGAGCCCGGCGAGACCGCTCGGGCGCTCGCCGCCGACCGGGGGATCGAGATCCTAGACCCATCGACCCTCGGTCCCGGACTCGGCGAGATCCTGTTGCTACCGCCCGCGGGAGCGGAGCTCTCGCCCGTGGACGCGGACTCCGCGGGCCCGCTCGAACCACCGTTCGCGATCGCTCCCTACGGCGAGCGGACGGTGCGACCTCGGATCGACCGGTCGGAAGCGGAGACCCTCGCCGGGGTCGACGGTCCCCGCTCCACCCTGCGGCTGGTCCCGTTCTTCGTCGCGGCCTACCGCGTCCGCCCGGCCTCTCCCGACGGGGGCCATGGGGCGGTGGTCCGCAGCCTGGTCGCGGTCAACGCGGTCACGCGTCGCGCCGAGATCTGGGAGGACGGCGACCGCGAGCTGACCGCCGACCTCGACGAGCCGCACCAGCGGCTCTCTCCCCAGCTCGAGGAATCCCAGGTCGTCCCGCTCGCGCTCGACGCGATCCGCCGGCACCACACCGTCCACGTCGACCACACCGAACAGCACCAGGGAGCGCTCGTCATCGAGACCCGTCGGGTTCCGCCCAGCGCCGACGACATCCGGCTCGGGCCGTTCGTTCTGCTCTACGTGCCTCACTGGTACGCCGAGGGGTCCCAGGGCCGAGTCGTCCTCGACGCCGTCACGGGCCGCCGGACCACGGCGCCCGAACCCGGTCTCCCGTAGCTCGTTCCCCCAGCGTAAAATACGGTCCCTTTCTCGGCGGGGTGTGCTCCTCGACCAGTTCCGCATCGGCCCGTACCTCAACTTCACCTACCTCGTGGCGGAGGAGCCCGGAGGGGAGGGGGTCGTCATCGACCCCTCGTTCGGGATCGACCCCGTGCTCGAGGCGATCGACGCGCGGGGCGTAAAGGTCCGCTACATCCTCAACACACACAGCCACCCGGACCATATCGCCGGCAATCAGGACGTGAAGGAGCGGACCGGGGCGAAGGTGGTCGCGCACCGCGTCGCGCCGATCCACCAGGACGTCTCGGTCTCCGACGGGGACGCGATCGCCACCGGGCGACTCCGGTTCCACGTCGTCCACACGCCGGGCCACACCAAGGACAGCGTCCTCTACGTCTTCGAGGGGAACGTCGCTACCGGGGACACCCTCTTCGTCGGGGAGTGCGGGCGGACCGACCTTCCGGGGGGCGACCCGGCCGAGCTGTACGACAGCCTTCAGCACCGGCTCCTCACCCTGGACGACGCGCTCGTCGTGCTGCCCGGCCACGATTACGGCCCGACCCCAACCTCCTCGATCGGCCGAGAGCGGAAGGAGAACTACACGCTCCAGCCCCGGACCCTCGACGAGTTCCTCAAGTTCATGCGGGAGTGACCGCGCAACGATGACCCCGCTTCCACCGCCCGAGGAGCGCCCGGTCCGGGCGGTCGGCGCCCGGCGCTCCCGTGCCGGTAGCCCCACGACGGAGTCGATCATCCGCACCCTCCGGGAGCTGGCCAAGGAGTCGCCCGCGCTCGTCGCCCTCTTCGACGCACGTTCCGTGGCGGGGGAGCGTCACCTCCTCTCGGCGTGGGCTCACCTCGGTCGTGCCCGCACCCGGGGCGAAACGCGTCTCCGCGACCGGGGCGCCGAGTTCGCCCTGTACGTTGCCGGCGACGACCAGCTTCCGCGCGCCCTCGCGAAGGTCGGGGTCTCCGACACGACCGAGCAGTTCGTCCTCGTGGCCGAGCGCCCGCACGAACCGGCCGTTCTCCTCGAGCGGTTCGAGCTCACGGCGGACCCGAGCGCGTACCCGAGACCCGTGGACGCGGAGGTCCTCGAGCGGCTGGGGATCGAAGCTGCGGAGCGGAGCGCGGTTCCCCCCTCGGGATGGGAAGGCCTCGTCCTTGAACGGGTCGCGCTCCTCGACCTTTCGGCTCCGGCGGCCCACACCTCACCAGCAAAGCATTAACCGCGCCGGACGGTCGCGACCACGGTCCGACGGCGGCCGTGCAGGTGTAATCTAGTGGTAGGATGTCAGCCCTCCAAGCTGACTACCCGGGTTCGAAACGCGGGACCCCTCGGGTCCGGCGCGGACGTCCCGGCACCTGCACTCCTCCGCCCCGGACCCCCTCCGAAAGGGAGGGTTTATTCCTCCCGGCTCCGCTCTGCCCGATGCGCTGAGGTAGCCTAGCCCGGCAAGGCGCCAGCCTTGAAAGCTGGTGGCGGTTCCGCCACGGGAGTTCAAATCTCCCCCTCAGCGTCCCGCCTCTCGCCGGATGAATTATATGCGGCCCCCCGCTCGACGGCGCGCCCGATGCCCGAACCGTTGCCCCTCACCCCCCTGCTAGAACAGTACGAGGGCGTCAAGGCCCGCTACCCCGGCCACCTCGTGTTGTTCCGGGTGGGAGACTTCTACGAGACCTACGGGGACGACGCGCGGCTATTGTCCCGCGAGGTCGATGTGGTGCTGACCGCGCGGGCCGCGGATGCCCAGGGTGTCCGGACCCCGATGGCGGGGGTTCCCCACCACTCGGTGGAGACGTACCTCGGGCGGCTCGTGCGGAAGGGCTACAAGGTCGCCCTGTGCGACCAGGTCGAGGACCCGCGCTTCGCGAAGGGGCTGGTCCGGCGGGAGGTCACTCGGGTCGTCACGCCGGGCACGGCGGTCGAGGACCGCATCCTCGGCGGCTCCGACCACAGCTTCCTCGTCAGCGTCGTGGCCCCGGCCCGGAAGGTCGGAGCCTACGCGGCGGTCGACATCACCACGGGAGAGTGGTACCACGGGTCGGCGGACGGACCCGGTACGGACGGTCTCGTCTCCTCCCTCGCCGCGTTCCAGCCCCGCGAGATCCTATGGGCCGACGGGGAGGAATCGGTCGCGTCCCCTCTCGTCGCCGCCCTCCGGCGGGAGTTCCCGTCCGCCCGGCTCGAGGCCGCCCCGGCTCCCGCCGTCGCGGGAGAGCTCCCGAGCGCCCTCCGAGGCGAAACCGACGTGGCCGAGGAGGTCCTCGAGGCCGACCGCCGGCTCGCCGCCTACCTGCGGGCGACCCAGCCCCGCCTCCTCCCCCATCTCGACCTGGTCGAACGGGGCACCGGCGGGCGGCGGCTCGTCCTGGATGCGAAGACCCTCCGTCACCTCGAGATCAATCGGCCGATGAACCCGGACGACGCGAACGGCGTGACCCTCCTCGGGACCTGGGACGAGACCGTCACGGCCCCGGGCCGGCGCACGCTCGCGTTCTGGTTGACGAACCCGCTCGCCGACGCGTCGTCGATCGCCCTTCGGCAGGACGCCGTGCAATCGCTCGTCGACCGCGGCGCGGCCCTCGAAGGATGGCGAACGCGGCTCAAGTCGATCCCCGACCTCTCGCGCATCGCGGCCCGGGTCGCCGGACGGCGCGTCCGACCGGTCGAGCTCGCGGCGTTGCGGGCCGGCCTCGAGGTCGCGGAGTCTCTCGGCCGAAGCTTGGCCGAGGGCGAGTCGTCTGTCCGGCTCACGCGGCTCGCCGGGGAGCTCGCGCCCCCGGCCGGCCTCGTCCCGCTCCTCGCCGGGGCGTTGCCGGAGAGTTCTCCGCCCACGGAGGAGTCGGGAGAACTGTTCCGGCCGGGCCACGCGCCTGAGGTGGACCGTTGGCGGGAGGCCGAGCGGACGGCGCTCGGCGAGATGACCGCCCTCGAGCGAACCGAGCAGGAGGCGTCCGGCATTCGGACCCTGAAGGTCGGGTACAACCAGGTCTTCGGCTACTACTTCGAGGTGACGAAGCCCCACTTGGCCCGGGTCCCGCCCCACTTCCGCCGCCGCCAGACGGTCGCCCAGGCCGAGCGGTTCACCTCGGACCGGCTCGAGGAGATCGAGCGACGCATCCTGGAATCGCGGGAAGGGATCCGGACCGCCGAGGCGGCCCGCTGGGAGGAGCTGCTCGATTCGGTCGAGCGCTACGTGCCGGCGGTCCACCGCGTGAGCCGCGCGGTCGGAGAGCTCGACGCTCTCGCCACGTTCGCGCATCTCGCCCAGACCCGGGGCTACGTCCGTCCCACGGTCGACGACTCCTCGGTCCTCGTCTTCCGCGACGGCCGGCATCCCGTGCTCGACCGGATCCTCGGGGAGTCGTTCGTCCCGAACGACCTCGACCTCGACCCGGGCGCGCGGCGGATGTTGGTGCTGACCGGTCCGAACATGTCGGGGAAATCGACGTTCATGCGCCAGGTCGGCCTCCTGGTCGTGCTGGCGCAGGCCGGCTCGTTCGTGCCGGCCAAGTTCGCCCGGGTCGGTCTCGTCACCCAGCTGTTCACCCGGATGGGCTTCACGGACGAGATCGGCCGAGGGAAGTCGAGCTTCATGGTCGAGATGAGCGAGATCGCCGAGATCCTGCGGGCGGCGGACGCCCGGTCCCTCGTCCTGCTCGACGAGGTCGGTCGCGGAACGAGCACGTTCGACGGGCTCGCGATCGCCTGGGCCACGCTGCGGCACCTCCACGACGTGACCCGAGCGCGCTGTCTCCTGGCGACCCACTACCACCAGCTCACCGACCTCGTCCGTGGGCTCTCGGCGGCCGAGAACGCCCATTTCGCCGTTCGCGAGGGTCCGGACGGGATCGTCTTCCTCCACCGTCTCGTTCCGGGCGCGACCGACCGCAGCTACGGCGTCCACGTGGCGCGCCTCGCCGGGGTCCCGGAGGGGGTCCTCGAGGAGGCCGAACGCCTTCTCCACCGCCTCGAGACCGAAAGCGTGGTGCCGGCCGCTCCGAAGGGCTCGCGCCGTCGTGGACCCCGATACACCCAGGCCGTGCTCCTGTCGGAGGGGGCTGCTCCCGAGCACCCGGTGATCGACGAGCTCCGGCGGCTCGACCCGGACCGCCTCGCTCCCGAGGAGGCCGTCCGTACGTTGCGGGAGCTCAAGCGCCGGGCGTCCGTCCGGTCGTCCCGGAAGGAGGAATCACCGTGACGGGGCTCCCCTCCACACCGCGTCGACCGATCCGACGGCTCTCGAGCGAAACGGTCGAGCGGATCGCGGCGGGCGAGGTGGTAGAACGGCCGGCGTCCGTCGTGAAGGAGCTCGTCGAGAACGCCGTGGATGCCGGGGCCTCGAACGTCACGATCCGTCTCTTGGGCGGAGGGCTCCACCGGGTGGAGGTCGCCGACGACGGGTGGGGGATCCCCCCCGGGGAGCTCGAGCTTGCGGTCGAGCGCCACGCCACGAGCAAGCTCGCTCCGGAAGGTCCCGTCGAGCGGATCGGGACCCTTGGGTTCCGAGGGGAGGCGCTCGCGGCGATCGCGTCGGTGTCCCGCGTCCGCCTCGTCTCCCGGCCCCTCGACCGGGAGGTTGCCGAGGGGATCTCGGTCGTCGGGGGCGC
Organism: Thermoplasmata archaeon; assembly: GCA_036404475.1. Lineage (GTDB taxonomy): Archaea > Thermoplasmatota > Thermoplasmata > Lutacidiplasmatales > UBA184 > Lutacidiplasma. The sequence continues at coordinate 9,990 of DASWZL010000029.1, read as the reverse complement.
GCTCGCCGGTCGATTCTCCGCTCCGCGGGCCCCGGGGACGACCGTCGAGGTCGAAGACCTCTTCTTCAACACGCCGGCCCGCCGCAAGTTCCTCAAGGGCGCTCCCGCGGAGCAGGTCGAGGTCCTTCAGACGGTCGAGCGCCTCTATCTCGCCCGGCCCCAAGTGGGCCTTCGGGTGGAGTCGGAGGGTCGCGAGGCCGGGACGTATCCCCCCGCGCACGACCTGAAGGACGCCGCGGCCCGGGTCCTCGGCCCCGAGTTCCTGACGTCGTCGTTCGAGCTCTCTGCGGAGATCCCCGGGGGCCGTCTCTTCGGCGCCCTCGGCCGGCCCGCGGCGGCGGCCGCTTCGTCCCGAGGCCTGTTCGTCGCCGTCAACGGCCGGTCGGTCACCTCCCGTCCGATCGCACAGAACGTGCGCCTCGCCTACGGCGACTATCTGCCGCGCTCCCGGTTCCCGGTCGGCGTCCTCCATTTCGAGGTCGACCCCGACCGGCTGGACGTGAACGTCCATCCGACCAAGCGCGAGGTGCGCTTCGCGCGCGAGCGGGACCTCCTCGATGCCGTCCGGTTGCGCGTCCGCGAGGCCCTCGTCGCCGCCCCGCAGGTCGCGGAGCTTCCGGCCGCGCGGGCCGCCGTTCGACCGACGTTTCGCGGGCCGACGCCCCCGGCCCGGGGCGTCTCCGCCCCGGTGGCGGGGCATCCGGGCGTCCAGCGCACGCCGGGCGTCCAGCGCACGCTCGAGGGTCCGGGGGTCGCGACGCCGTCTCCGACCGCGATTCCGGCGGCCGCCGGACATCCGCGGCTGACGCTGCTCGGTTGCCTGCACGCGCTCTACTGGGTCGCCGAGAGCGACGACGGCTTGGTCCTGATCGACCAGCACGCGGCGAGCGAGCGCGTCCTGTACGAGGAGCTGCGCCACGCCGGGACCCTCCAGCGGCAGACCCTGGTCGCTCCGGTCACCGTCCGCCTCACGGGCTCCGAGCGGAGCACGCTCGAAGCCCACGCCGAGACGGTCCGGGCCGCCGGTTTCGACATCGACCCGTTCGGCCCCGAGTCGTTCCTCGTTCGGTCGGTCCCGGCGTACCGAGGGAGGTCGGCGCGGCCGGAGGCGGTCGCGGAGCTCTTGGACGAACTCGCCACCGGGGGTCGCCCCACGCTCCCCGACGGGCTCGAGGAACGTCGTGCCGCCACCGTCGCCTGCCACGCGGCCCTGCGGGCCGGGGACGTCGTCGCGTCGGAGGAGTTCTCCCGCGTGCTCGCGACGCTGCACGCGCTTCCCGAAGCGGCCTACTCCTGCCCTCACGGACGCCCGATCGTGCTCGGGATCCCCCGGTCGCGCCTCGACCGCTGGTTCCTGAGGAGCGGTCCGTGAGCTGCGCCGCGGCATCGCGGGCGCCCCGGATCACCGAGAGAGAGGTCGTCCGAACGGCCGCGGCGTTCCTCGAGCAGCAGGGCTACCGGGTCTACCCGAACCCGGACGCAACCGACTACTTCGACCTCGTGGCGCGACGGGGGGACGAGGTCGGCCTCGTGGAGGCAAAGGTGTCGGGGAGCCGCGCGGTGCTCGTGCAGGCGCTCAAGCGACGCGCGTGGGGGGACTGGGTCGCAGTCGTCCTGCCGTCCGAGAAGGCCGCCGCGCGCCTCGCCGCCCGCACCGACGGGACGAGAGCCTCCCGGGTCGGAGTGTGGGCCACCCACGAAGGCACCGTGCGGGTCGTTCGCGCGGCCGGCCCTTGGGTCCGGCCCGGCGAGGAAGACCCGTTCTCCGACCTCCGCAGCCGGTTCCGGGCGATCCTCGACCGCATCGATTCCGGCGACCTCCCGCCCGATGTGCGGTGGGCGGGCGTAGTGCGCTCGGTCCGACGGGCCTCGGGGGGTCGCGGGTTCGCGGAGTGGCGCCTCGACGAACCGGACGAGCGCGAGCGATTCTAGTCTCGAGGGTTTCTTAGGCCGTCTTCGGCGATACCGCCTCGCTGAGCACGGCCGCGACGCGCTCCGGGAGGAACGCCTCCGCGAACTGGACCGCCGCCCGACCGACCGCTTTCCCCACCGCCGGGTCGGCGAGCAGTTCCGCGAGCGTGGAGGCGAGGTCGCCCGGGTCGTCGCTCGCCGCGACGCGCACGCCTCCGGCGGGGTCGACCGGGAGGCGTGCGTCCGGCAGCACGATTGGCGGGACGGAGGCCCGGGCGGCGAGCACGATGCCGGGGTCGAACCCGGGAACGCGTCGGGCGAAGACGGCCACATCGGCGCTCGCGAGCGCGTCCGCCAGCGTGTCCGCGCGCCGGTCCCGCAGCACGATCACCCCCGGGTCGGAGGGGGCGGGAGCGCCGCACAGCACGAGGCGAACGCCGGGGAAGAACGGGCGGACCCGTCGGAACGCTTCGAGGACCCGGTCGACCCCGCTCGGCTCGGGGGCCTCGAAGGCCATCGGCGCGACCACGACCGGTACGTCCGGAGGGATCCGAAGGTCGTACCGAGATGACTTTCGGGTCGGGAGCGAGGGCAGGGCCGGTACGGCGGGAGGGAGCGCTACGAGCTTGCGCTGGGGGACCCCGTATTCCTCGGTCAGGGACTGGGCGACCTCGGGAGCATCGTAGAAGAGCCGGTCGGCCTCCTCGAGAGCGGCCCGCTCGAGGCGACGGACCGACCGGTGGTCGCGCCAGGTGTCCAGACGGTCGACGAACCCTGTCGGCGAGAGGCCCTGTCGCTCCCCCTCGAAGGCATGCAGCTCGACCGCCCGCGCGAAGGCTCCGACCAGGGGAGAGCCTCGCCGCGCCCGCCGGGCGCCCAGCGAACCCAGACCGACCGGGTCACGGAGCACGAGGTCGACGGGTTTACGGAGTCGCCGGCCGGCGGCCGCGGCGAACTCCGCCGGCTCCACGGGACCTCCCGGCCGGCGCAGGGGGATCTCCACGGGGATGGCGGTGACCCCCGGCGGCAGCCGGTCGGCGTCCGGGCCGGGGAGGTGGAGGACGCGCACGTCGTCGCCCCGGGCCGCGAGCGCGGCCGCGAGGGCCCAGGCGCTCGCCGCCGGTTCGTACGGGTCGAGCGGCGGAGGACCCACGGCCACCACGTCCACCGTGCGCCCCGGCATCCGCGGTCGGAGCCGGCCCACCCCGAAAAGGGTTCCGGCGGAGGGTGCCACTCACCCCGGCAGGCCGAGGCGGCGGCCGAACGAGCGGCCGGCCATCCCCGTCGGTGCGTCGTACCCCATCCCGTCGAGGATGGTCGGCGCGACGTCCACGAGGTCGAGCGTGCCGGCCGTCGTGCCGGGCCGGATGCCGTCCCCCGCGCCGATGAGGATGCCGTTCATCCGGTGGGTGCCCGACCCGTAGAAATAATCGGGGCGGTCCCGGATGAGCGGGTTCGGGTAGGCGAAGTCCATTCGCGGCTCGGTGCACATCGAGTCGACGCGGATGAAGAGGGCGGGGGCCTGCGAGAGGTTGCTACCGCGGTAGATCGTCCGAGGGTCGAGGACCTCGATGTGCGCGTCGGGGTAGGCCTCGAGGCGCTGACGAATCTGGGTGCGGATCGCGTCGCGGCGCTCCGAGGTGAGGTTGGGGTTGTTCGGGTTGAGGTAGATCCCCTCGGGCACCGGATAGGAGAACGCGACGGTGCGCTCCCAGTCGATCCGCTCCGAGAACTGCTCGAACGAGGTCCCTCCGCCGAAGAACTCCGCGAGCTGGGCCCGTCGCCCGTCCTGGACGAATTCGACCAGGGGGCGCATGGCCCGCCGTGTCCATGCGTTCCGCTGAGCGTGGAGCATGAGCCGACCGAGGAGCTTGCGGCGCGAGCCGTCCCCCCGGCCGCGGAAGAACAGGAACTTTTCCTCGGCGAGCCAGCGGTTGGTCAGGAAGTCCGACTGGATCGGTCCGTGGCCGTGGTCGGAGATGACGAGCGTCACTGCCGGACCGCCCCCGGAGCGGAACGCGCGGTCGACCTGCTCGCACGACCGGTCGACGGTACGCCAGAACTGGAGGAGGTCGGCGGGGAGCTCCGAAACGGGACGGCTCATCTCCGACCAGTGCTGGTGCTCGAGCCGGTCGGTCTCGCGGAACAGGGCGAAGAGGAACCCGGGCTTGTGGCGCTCCGCCAGGGTCGCCGCCACCTTGCCTCGCTGCTCCACCGCCTTGGTCGCCGCTGCGATCCACTCGACCCGTTGCGCCTCCCGGTAGACCGGGAGCTCGGGCGGGTACTCCTCTCCGATCGTCTCGTGGATCTCGTCCTTGAGGCCGACGGGATACGTGGCGAGGGCACCCGTGAACATCCCCGGGATCACGAACCCGTGGAGCGGGTAGGCCGTCCGGAACGGGAAGTTGAGGACGCCCACCTTCACGCCCACACGCGAAAGGGTGTCCCAGATCGCTTCCGCGGGGCGGAACGTCTGGACGAGTTTCGAGTGACCGGGCCCTCCGTCGGGCTCGGTGAACCCGAAGATCCCGAGCTCGCCCGGGTCCTTGCCCGTGGCGAACGAGTACCACGCCGGGATCGTCTTCGCGGGGTAGACCGAGCGCAGCGGCGCTCGTACTCCTCGGTGCACGAGGGACTTGAGGAACGGGAGCTCCCCCGCGGCCATGAGCGGGTCGAGAAGGTCGAAGGTCCCTCCGTCGAGGCCGAGGACCAAAAACCTTCGGTACGGATTTCCCATTCGAAGCCCTCCAGAGGGGGGTCAGCCCCGATGACCCCGGTGCGTCTATAAAGGGTTTCGTCCCGCAAACCACGGAGTTTCGGCGACCGGCCGCGCCGGACGGACTAGATGAGCCGGATCGCTTCGAGGTTGAACGGGGCCCGCGATTCCACGTTGAACCGCTTGTGCAGGCTCGAGGCGAGGTCGAGGATGCGGGACTCCTCGCCGTGGTTCAGGATGATGCGCTGCGGTCTCGGGTCGAGGGACGCGACGAAGTTCATGAGCTGGACCCGGTCGGAGTGGCCCGAGAAGCCCTCGACGGTCGCGATCTCGAGCTTCACGGGGACGGACGCTTGGCGCGACCCGTCGAGGAACGTCGCCTCGCTCACCCCCCGCTGGAGCCGGTTGCCGAACGTCCCCTCCGCCTGATAGCCGACGAAGAGGAGACCGTTCTTCTCGTCGGGCGCCCACGCCCGGAAATACTCCATCACGGGGCCTCCGCTCATCATGCCGGAGGTGGCGAGGATGATCGAGGGCTCCTTCGAGTCGAGAACGGTCGCGCGCATCTGCTGGGAATCGATGCGGCGGAAGATGTCCGAGAGGAACGGGTTGTCGCCCTGCTGGAAGATCTGCGTCCGGAGCTGGCTGTTCAGATACTCCGGGTACGCCGTGTGGATCGCCGTCGCCTCGAAGATCATCCCGTCGAGGTAGACCGGCACCCGAGGGATCTTCCCCTCGCGCATCTTCTCCTCGAGGACGAGCATGACCTCCTGGGAACGTCCGACCGCGAAGACCGGGACGACGAGCTTGCCGCCCCGGGCGAGGACCTTATTCGTGAGCGAGCTGAACTCCTCGGTCGCCTGCTGACGGCTCGGCTGCACGTTGCGGTACCCCCCGTACGTCGACTCGAGGACCAGGGTCTCGAGGCGGGGGAACCGGTTCGTCGCGGGGTTGAACAGCCAGCTCCGCTCGAACTTGATGTCCCCGGAGTAGGCGAGATTGTGGTCGCCTTCGCCGAGGTGGAAATGACAGATCGACGAGCCCAGGATGTGCCCCGCGTTGTGCATGGTGAGGCGGATATCCGGCGCGATATCGGTCGTCTCCCCCCACCGTAGCGGGATCGTTCTCGTCACGAGGTCCCGGACGTTCGACGAGTCGTAGAGAGCCTTCCTCGCCTCTTGGTTGACGACCTTGATCGCGTCGAGGAGCATGAGGGTCATCAGGTCGCGCGTCGGGGCCGTGCAGTAGATCGGCCCCTTGTACCCGTACTTGAGCAGCACGGGGACGAGGCCGCAGTGGTCGAGGTGGGCATGGGTGACGACCACCGCGTCGAGCGAGTCGAGCGGCAGGAGCTCGGGCGCGTTGAAGAACGGGGTCCGGTCCGACCCCGGGTCGATCCCGCAGTCGATGAGGACCTTCGAGTTCTGGGTCGTGAGGAGGTGGGCGCTCCGCCCCACCTCGCGGTAGCCGCCGAGCGCCGTGTTGCGGGCCCAGAGCTTCTCGGGGAGAGGGTCGCGCGCGATCCGGATCCCGACCTTCTTGAGGAAGGTCCGACGGTCGTCGAACGAGTTCCGAAGATGGATCCGCACCTCTTCGACGGTCTTCGAGGGGATCGGGGGCGTGCGGACGACGGTCGGCACCCAGCCGATCTGCTTTTTGAGGTCGTTGAGGACCGAGCCCCCGCGACCGATCGCCGCCCCCGGGCTCGCCGCCTCGATCGTCACCTCGCCCGTCTCGGGCTCGAAGAACAGCTGGCTGATCTCGGCCTCCGGCGGGATGAGCTTCCGGATCGCCTTCTCGGCCTCCTTGGGGTCGATGAGCGTCGCGGGGTCGGACCGGACCACCACCCGGCGGTGGAGGCGCTGGGCGACCTGGCGGAGGTAGTCGCCCCCCGAGAGGAACGCGTCGAGCTGCTTCGTGTAGACCACGACATGCGGGCCTTCCAGCTCGATGTCGCTGACCTCGATGGTTTCCGGTAGCACTTCGCGAAGCGCTTCTCGGGTTTGCTCTATGAGCGATTCGAAACTCATCCTTGATGGACGGAACGGGTTGGCGGAGAAAGGGTTCCGAAGGCCGCCCGGGCCCGTCGATCCTTACGGAAGAACGGGAGGCAGCGGTATCTTGAGTGCCTTCAGACGTTTATTAATGTCGTCCTCGGACAATTCTCGGTATTCCTTGGGCGTGATGACGTGGACGAGGTAGCCGTCCCCGCTCGCGCTGTCCCGCTTCATCGCCGCCGTGAGCCCCCGGAGCGCCAGGTCGACCGCGTCGGAGGTCGACATCTCCCGGGAGTACCCCTCCTCGAGGAGACCGTAGGCGATCGTCGAACCGGACCCCACCGAGACGTACCGGTCCTCGATGCAACCGCCCGCGGGGTCGACCGAGAAGACGTGGGAGCCCTTGCCGTCGACGCCACCGAGGATGAGCCAGGCGTAGTAGGGGTAGTAGCGGTTCCCGCTCAGGATGTTCGCGAGCAGCGTCGCGGCGCCCTCGGCAGTGAGCGGGGCGCTGCGGCGGAGCCGATAGAGGGAGACCTCGGCCTTCAGGTAGCGCGCGAGGACCTGGGCGTCGCCCACGAGCCCCGCGATCGTGATCCCGATGTTCTGGTCGATCCTGAACAGCTTCTGGGTCTGCTTGTTGGAAATGAAGCTCCCGGCGGTGGCCCGGCGCTCGGTGGCGAGGACGACCCCGTCCTTGCAGACGATTCCGATCGTCGTAGTGCCTTTCAGGAGGCGCTCCTCGTCGGTCGCGCTGATCACGGTTTGCATCGTCGTACCTCCGGTGGCCCGGAACGTGCGACGGCGGACCCGGGGTCGCTATATAAGGGCTCACGCGGCGATTACGCCGGCATCACCGAGTCCCCCGGCCGGACCCTTGGGCCAGGGTTCCTCGGGCGAGTGCAGCTCGGAGAACGTCACCCATTAAGACCCCGACCTGGATAGACCTGCGGTCTCCCATGTTGCGTCACGAAGTCGTCGTGGTGGGCGCGGGTCTGGCTGGGCAACGCGCGGCGCTCGCGGCGGCCGGGGCCGGGCGGGACGTCGCCATCGTCACGAAGATGCACCCGCTGAGGTCGCATTCGGGGGCGGCGCAAGGCGGCATCAACGCAGCGATCGGGGTGAACGATTCCGTCGATGCTCACATCTTCGACACGGTCAAGGGGTCGGACTACCTCGGCGACCAGGACGCGATCGAGTTCTTCTGTCGGGAGGCCGGCCCGACGGTCATCGAGATGGAGCATTTCGGCACGATCTTCACCCGCGCCGAGGACGGGTCGCTCGCCCAGCGGCCGTTCGGGGGTGCCGGGTTCCCGCGTACCGTCTACGCCGCCGACCGGACCGGGCTCGCGCTCCTGCAAGGACTGTGGGAGCAGCTCGGCACCGCGCGGTTTACGCTCTACGAGGAGTGGGAACTGGCCCGGATCGTCGTGCGAGACGGTCGGGTCCAGGGGATTGTCGCGCTCGACAAGAAGACCGGTGAGTTCCAACCGGTAGCGGCGAAGGCCGTCATCGTCGCCACCGGCGGGGCCGGCCGCATCTACGGCCGGTCGACGAACGCGCACAGCTGCACCGGGGACGGGGCGGCGGCCGCGTACCGCGCGGGGGCGTTCCTGAAGGACATGGAGTTCGTCCAGTTCCACCCGACCGCGCTCCTCGAGGGCGGCATCCTCGTCACCGAGGCGGCCCGCGGTGAGGGCGGGATCCTGAAGAACGCCGCGGGGGAGCGGTTCATGACGAAGTACGCCCCGAAGGTCCTCGAGCTCGCGTCCCGGGACGTGGTCGCACGGGCGATCACGACCGAGATCCTCGAGGGACGCGGATTTACGGGGCCGTACGGCCCGTACGTCCATCTCGAGCTCATGCATCTCGGGAAGGAGAAGATCGAGAGCCGCCTCCAGGAGATCTGCGACCTCTGCCGGTCGTTCGCCGGGATGGACCCGGTGGCCGACCCGATCCCGATCTCCCCGGCCCAGCACTACATGATGGGGGGAGTCGGCACGAACATCCCGGGGGAGACGAACGTCCCCGGATTGTACGCCGCCGGCGAGGCGGCGTGCGTCTCGATTCATGGGGCGAACCGCCTCGGCGGGAACTCGCTCATGGAGACCCTCGTCTTCGGGAAGTCGGCCGGCGCGGCGGCCGCCGCGTACGCGGAGAAGGCCCCCGCGACCACGCTGCTCCCGGGCGACCTCGACTCGGTCACGGCCTCGTACCGCGCGTGGTTCGGCCGAGCGGATGGGGAGGACCCGAGCACGCTCCGGAACGACCTCCAGCAAACGATGGACCGGTACGTCAACCTCTTCCGCACCGAAGCGGACCTCGCGGAGGGCCTCCGGAAGGTCCGGGCGATTCAGGAACGCTTCTCCCGGGTCCGCGTGGTCGACCAATCGACGGTGTTCAACATCAACCTCACCGACGCGATCGAGACCGAGCACATGCTCGACCTCGCCGAGGTCATCATCGTGGGCGCGATCGCCCGGACGGAAAGCCGGGGGGCCCACTTCCGCAAGGACTATCCGAAGCGGGACGACGCGCAGTGGATGAAGCACACACTCGCGCTCAGGACCCCGAGCGGTCCCGCGTTGTCGTACTCGCCGGTCGCCTTCACTCGCTGGGAACCGAAGGAGAGGGTGTACTGATGTCTGCCGACACGATCTCGGTGCCGTTCGATGTCTACCGCTACCAACCCGGAAAGGACTCGGCCGCGCGGTACCAGCGGTACACTCTCGACCTCGTCCCCCACACCCCGGTCCTGACCGCTCTTCTGCAGATCCGGGCCGAGACCGACCCGAGCCTCGGGCTCCGCTACTCGTGCCGGAGCGCGATCTGCGGGTCGTGCGCGATGCAGATCAACTCGAAGAGCCGGCTCGCGTGCGAGACACAGGTCGGACCCGAGGTCGCTCGCCACGGGCGGATCGTGGTGGAGCCGATGCGCAACCAGCCGGTGCTCCGGGACCTGATCGTCGATCAAAGCCCGTTCTGGCGGGAGTACAACAAGATCGAGCCCCACCTGAAACTCGACCCCCGCCGCCCGATGCCGGCGGGCAAGGTGACCGTGATGACCCCGGCCCAGGTGGACCGGTTCAAGGAGACCCCTCGGTGCATCGCGTGCGCGGCCTGCTACTCCGCGTGTCCGGCGGCCGAGGCGGACCCCGGGTTCCCGGGTCCGATGGCGCTCGCCAAGCTCTACCGGTTCGCCGTCGACCCGCGCGACACCGCCCATCAAGAGCGACTCGTACGGATCCAGCCGAACGGCCTCTGGCTCTGCCTGCGCTGCCACCTCTGCACCGAGGCCTGCCCGAAGGACGTCCGACCGTCCGAGCGGATCCGCGACCTGAAGGAGATGGCGATCGCGGCCCAGGG
>DASWZL010000028.1:0-4417 GCA_036404475.1 Thermoplasmata archaeon | reverse complement strand
AGGAACTTGATGAGCTCGGGATCTCCGGGGCCGAGTTTCTGCTGATCGATCCGATGGCCGAGGGGATCTACGGCGGTGGCCATGATACTCGTCTTGCTGGCATCGAGTCCGACAATGGTGAGCGTTTCCACAGGGCGCCTCCGAGGAATGGACAGGAGGCGCCTCGCTTGCCTTTTCCGTGGCCCCATCGGACGGAAGGTAACATGTCCACTCGCGGGAGGCGGACGAACGTGCGACCGCGCGGCACCTCGCGGGCCTGCGCGGGCGCGTTAAGATGGCCCGCGCCGCCGTTTCTACCACGCCCGGTACTGAGGAGGCCCTCCGACGGGACTGGATCAAGGCGGCTCGCTTCTATGCGAGCTTCGGAGTCACGGAGGGGATGTTTCGGCAGGGAGTCCTTTCTTCGCTACCAGACGAGAAAACCGACCAATCAACTGCTTTCGCAGGGGCGGCCGTCGAAAATTTGGCGGACGCGCACCGTCGAACAGAGCGATGATTGCTTGTGACACCGAACTAGATAGATACTTACGACAGGAGAGACACTCACACTCCGTCGATTCCGTATCGGTCTGGTTACGCAAGAATCGTTGACCGGCCTCCTGCTGCACGCCACCCTTCTGGCGGAGGCGTGATGACAACCGAGCGCGGTTCACCGAGACCTCGTCAAAATGGGGGGGAGGGGTCAGGGGACCCCGCAGCCGCCGGTCGACAGCTTCGACCTCCCAATCATGTTGCCATCCTGAAACTTGAGTTCACCATCCCTCCGGACGTCTGGTACGGGCAATTCACCCGTCGACACCCTGAATTGGTCGTCAAGGCAACCAACATCATCTCTGTCGCTGGTGACGACACTCTAGGCGAGTTCGAAATCTACGGCCCGCCCGTGGACTGGACAAACGAGATCGCCCGTTATCCCAATGTGATTGATGTCGAGAGTCTCGAGGTGCTCCCCGACCTTGGGAGATACCGAGTTCGATACTGCCAATCGCCCTTGATTCCCCTTGCCACCAGACTCGAGGTTCTCATTCGGTACCCTAGCATCGTCAAGAACGGAATCCTAGAGTGCGAGCTGTTCGCGGGGCGGTTGGAAATCTATCGTGTCGTGAACGCCCTCGCCAAGGCCGGTGGCGAGCCCCGTCTCCTCTCGCTCCGCCCCGGTCCCCTCCGCCCGGTCACCCAAGCGAGCGTAGTAGTCCTCACCCCGGTTCAGCGTGCCCTCTTCCACCAGGCTCTCACGTCGGGTTACTACGAGGTGCCGCGCCGGGTCACGCTCACCCAGCTCGCGGAGAGGGTCTATCGAAACAAATCGTCGGTCTCCAAGACGCTCGCCAGGGTCGAACGGGAACTTGCGAAGTTCGCTTCTGCGGCAGGCGCTTAAGCCCCTCGAAGGCAACATGTTCGACACTAATCTATCCGCCAACGCGCGATAACTGTACTGTGACATTCTCATGGCCCAGCAGACGAAGACTCCGGGGGCGGGGCCGTCCCGTCCGTCCGATGCCGTAGCAGTTGGGGTCGCGGTGCGCGACCCGAGCGTTGAAGAGGTTCTGCTCGCGCTCTTGCGACTCAACCGGATGCAGGTGCAGGAGTTGGGCCGGCCCCTACATCAGATCGAGGTCGGACCACCCGTAGGTAGGGTTGCCGTTGTGGTCGGTTACGTCTCCTCCGCCGCGGACGCCGAGTACTTCGACGGCGTGCTCCGGAGGATGGGCGACCCGCCCTCGATGGCCCTCATCCACCGGGACACGGACCCAGCGGTGGTCAAGAGGGTCAAGAAGAGGGCGACCCGGGTCCTCCGCCTCCCGGAACAAGCCCAGGCGATCGCCGACGCCATTCGCGATCAGCTGGCGGGGGCCCCGGTGGCATCGCGGAGACCCAGTAAGTCGCCCGTGCCAGGATCGAGCGAGCCCAGATGAGCGAAATCTCCTCGAAGGCCATCGACGCCTCACCCCATCACGATGACCCGGCTCACCAGGAGGAGCCCGATCACTCGCTCCCATCTGAGCTCCGGACCTTTGTTTCCCGGCCGGGCCCCCAGTCCATCCTAGTCCGCGGACCCCCCGGATCCGGTAAGACCACGCTTGCGCTCGGTCTTCTGGGGGCGTTTTCCGGAAGCCGGATCTTGATCACGAATCGCGTCGGTCAGGCCGAGCTCCAGCGCGATTTTCGCTGGCTTCACATAGGACCCGCGGGCTCCATTCAGGTCGTCGACGCGGAGAACCGTACTCGCGGACTTGCCCAGGCCGTATCGGCCTCCCATGCTCTGCCGAAGGTCCTCAGCCAGGCCGGCAGCGATGACGTGGCGGGCTTCCTATGGCTTCCGGAACCGGTCCAGGCGGCGTACGCATCCATCGACCCGCATCGACCTGGGATGGTAGTCATCGATTCCTGGGACGCACTCGTCGAGGATTTCATGGCGAGCGGGCCGTCCGGCCAGCGTGGCGTTCCGGACCGGGAGGAGGTCGAGCGTTTGCTGCTGTCCTACATGCGCCGCAGCGATGTCACGCTAGTGCTGATCCTCGAGCGCGATGTTCAGAGCCAGCTCGACTACCTGGTCAATGCGGTCGTCTCCACCGACAGGAAGACGGTCGACGGCCGACTCGAACGCTGGCTCTACCTGCACAAGCTTCGCGGTCAACGGATCGAGACACCGGGCTACCCGTTTTCACTCGAAGGCAGCCGGTTTGAGTCCGTCGCTCCCTTCCACTATGGGAGTGTCGTAACTGGCGGTCCCCGTCCCTCGTCGTGGGGAGGTGAGCCTCGGCCCAAAGATTTGGCCGGCCGAGTCTGGCCCGGGTGCACCGACTTCGCCCTAGCGTTCGGGGTGTTTCAGGCCGGGACCACCACGGTTGTCGAGACGGATTCCGAGGTTCCCTATCCTATCATCCAGATGCTGGTGGAACCCGCCGCCGTCCAGACCCTCTCGGCCGGGGGGCACGTGCTGCTAATTCCACCGCCGGGAATCCGGCCTCTCGACCTCTGGCAGCTCTTCCGGACGAAATTTGCCGCCGAGAAACTGGCCGCCCAGCTGCGTATTTTCTCGGTCGCGGGAGCGGAAGGTGTCCCTCAGGAAGCCCAGCCGGTCATGCTTCCGCTGCCGCCGGGATCCGGGTCCAGGACGGATCCGATTTTCCATACGGCGTTCGAGTTCGTTCGAGAGGGAGGCCCTGCCGACGTCCCCAACGTGATCGTCCGAACCACAGGCGGCGAGCGGGCGCTGGCGCAGATGCTTGGCCTCCCGGTGAGTCCCGAAAACTTCGCCACCGTCGCCGCGGCTTACGTGGCCAACCTGCGCTCCCACCAGATCGTGGTCGGCAACAGCGGCGACCCTCTACTGATGGCTCTGAATGACCTGGGCTCGCTCCATCTCCAGTTGCGGGCGCGGCAGGGTCGGTACTTCCTGAACGGAATTCGTCCGTTCACCCCCAGCTACGTCGTGATCGAGGGGAATCGGCTCTGTCCCTACCGGTTGTTGCGGATGGTCTAACGAGGACCTGCAGAGACTTTCGGCTCGGTGCTTAGTGACCGGCGTTCTCGACCACACACCGACGGCGATTGTTGTGGCGGGCGACGTGGAGACGCGTTTCCTGCTCCGAGGCCTTCTTCGGTTGCACCACTTTCGGGTCGATGGGGAGGCCGAAGGGTCGACCCAGGCGATCGAATTGATCCGCGTGCATCGACCTTCGCTCCTGATCGTGGACGCCCACCTTGCGGAGGGGAGCTCGAACTCGCTGGCCGGGCAGTCACGAGCCCTGGTCCCGGGGCTCCGCGTAATCCTGGTCGCGCCCGCGTCCCGGCCCCCCAACCTCCCTTCCGACCCGGTCCAACGTCCGGACGTCGTCCTGCTCCGGCCGTTCCGGATTGCTCAGTTCGCCGGGGCCCTGACGCCAGACCGAGCGGACACTGGAAAGGAGCCGACCTAGGGCACCATCAAACTAGTGAGCCACTGCGCCCGCGTGAACGCGGCGCGGGCGGTGGTCGCGACCACCCCGGGCCGGGCCGAGACGCTCGCGCGCGACGGGCGCAGGGCAGTTCCACGCCCGGTTCAGGATTACGAAGGAGATGTTCCGGCAGGGGGTTTCTTCACCCGGACCTGCCCATGAAATTGACAGACTATCCGACCTCCTTGGGGTGCCTGTCGACGCTCGGACGGAAGCGAGAAGCAGGGCGGGGGCCGCTATGAGAACAACCCTCTAAGAGGTCCAAACGTACGGCTTCGGGGCGTCGAAACTGGTAGGAAAGGTCTTTCGAGTCGGCCCCCCATACCCTAGAGATCGGGGCGCCGATGAGCGCGATTCTAGAGCTCCCAACCGAGCTGCAGCAGTTTCTGTCGCAACCCCTGCCTCAGACTCTCCTCCTGCGGGGCGCGCCGGGTTCAGGAAAGACGACCCTCTCGCTTTCGATGCTCCACAGCTTC
>DASWZL010000027.1:0-35783 GCA_036404475.1 Thermoplasmata archaeon | reverse complement strand
TGACGGTGGTCCGTGCCGGCAACGGCCGGCCGCTGAGGAAAGTCCCCGCTCCGGGAAACACGGGGTCGGGCGGGAACCCGACAGGCGAGAGTCTGAGCTCCGGAGCAGAAACGACACAGTCCGGTGGTACGGTGAAGGCGTTGCGTCGGAGAATCCATCGGAATATGGTGAAACGGCCGACTCCCCGGGAGCAAGCCCTGACGGACGGGATGAAGCGTTTCCGCGACCGTCGAGGAGAGCGCGCAGTCGAATGCTGCCTGAAACGGAACGGGGCTTACTACCACGACCTGGCCGCACCGGCGAGAAATCGCCGGTGCGTTATCTGTTGAAACCCCACTTTCAACAGAACGACGGGTTTTCGACTGACGACTTGCGCCAAAGCTTCCGCGACCAATTCCGCTCCGCTCGGCCCTCCACCGAACCGGAGTTAACCCCTTCCGGCCCCGGGCTTCCCCGGGGCCGTCTTTTCCCTCCTGCTCCAAACGGGCGGTAGGGAGCAATTCTCGGTGACATTATCATCAGGGAGGCGCTTACCGATTTCATGGCAGGGACGGCGCGAGTAGTCATCGGGGTCATCCTCATCATTCTGGGGATTTTCGGTCTTTTGCTGTTCTTCCTTGGCATCATTCTCATCGTGATCGGCGCGATATTCATCTGGTCCGGTCGCTCCGCGAGTCGCCAGGAAGAAATGAATCGGACGCTTCAACAGCAGCAGGCACAACTGGCCTACCTTTCCGGACAGCAAGCGGCAGCCCAGCGCCCAGCTCCGCCCCCTCCTCCGGCCCCGGGAGGAGCCCAAGGGTTCTGCCCGGCATGCGGCGCCGGGGGACAAACCCGCGGGGGATTCTGTACTTACTGCGGGAAGCCGGTCCCTGCGTAAACCCCCGGGGGAAATCCGGGGCCGTTTCCTTCGGCCCGTCTCTTCAGAGGTACGGCGCCGTGTAGTGGCCCGATATGTCAACGGTGTGGCTGAAGATCAGCGTACCGGCCGTGAACGTGTACGGCGAGCTAGAGGCGGTAAAGCTGAAGGAGCCGGAACTTGCGTCGGCCATGTAAACCGTGTTACCGTTAGAGGCGATGATTGAGAGGGTCACCGACCCTCCGTCGGTCGTGGACCACGTTCCGTGGACCTGGGCGCCCGAGGGGGGGTTGAAGGTCGCAATTCCGTATCTGGTCGCGGCCGCGGTGAGCGTCTCGGAGTAGTTAGTCGAGATCGGAATCGTGTAGAGACAGACTAGCGCTACGACAATCACGACGACCACGACAACGACGGAGATAGCCAGGTTTCGAGTTCGGTGGCTGGGTTTGGGCGGAGGTGTGGGCGAAGGGGCGGCGGGAGCGGTGGATTCCGGTCGGCCGGCCATGGGCCGGAATGCCGCTGAGCCGATAACGGAGTAGGGTCAAGAGGGGTCGTGGGGGGTCCGGACGTGAACCCCCCATGAACCCCCTCCGGACCCCAAAACAACCCCCCAGAACCCCTCTTCAATCTGACAAGAACCGAGGGGGGTTCGGGTATGGTCCCGCTCTGAAAGGTGCGCGGATGGGTCGAAAGGGTACACAAACGGCCCGAAAAGGTACAAAATCACGGTCAGCAACGGTACATCTCTGACGAGGGTTCGAAACGGATTCAAGTCGCACCGGCGGCGAGCAAAGCTGAAAGTAGAGTACCGTTCTGACAGGTGAGACTCGGTATGGATAGCTCGGAAAGGCAATCGACGGATTTTGAACGACGCCGCAAGGCGTGGAACGAGCGCGCGCGCTCAGACGCGCTTGGGTCGATCTGCACAGGTCGGGGCCCGAGCGGAGCATGGACCCGAGAAGATTTCTTCAAGAGCGGGACCCAGGAAGTCGACCTGCTTCTCGGGTATCTTTCTCGGCTGGGCGTGTCACCCCACCTCGACAAGGCCCTGGACTTTGGGTGCGGCGTCGGACGATTGTCGAGGGCTCTCGCTCTTCACTTCGGGTCAGTTCTGGGCGTCGATGTCTCCGACGAAATGGTCCGGCAGGCAACGGACCTGAATCGAGATAAACCAAACCTCCGCTTTGTCGTGAATGCGAGGGACGATCTCCGGGCATTCGAGGGAGGGTCTTTCGATTTCGTGCTCTCTGACATCGTTCTTCAACACGTCCATACCGCCGAGTCTCGCCGGTACGTCTCGGAGTTTATCCGCCTCCTTGGCGATTCCGGGATAGCGGTCTTTCAACTCCCGGGACCGGTCACGCGGCGCGGGATCGCGACGGGCGCGGCAGCCCGAAGAGGTCTATCGCACAACGGCCTAGACCCGAAGGAAGTGCAGGAGATCGTCGAGAAGGCGGGAGGAACAATTCGTGCCTCACTCTCGTCACCTCGCTCGTATCTCTCCCTTCTCTATCTTCTCCCAGGCGGTCCCCCTCCTCCACCGGGCACGCTTGCGGGTAGCGCGTTCGGTCTACTCGTGGACAACCGGCCCTCGTTCGCGTACGTCGTCCATAGGGATACCCATCGAGCTCCCTGAGGTCGCCGGGAATCTTGAAAGAAAATAATTGTAAAAGAGAAGAAGGAAACCGGCAAAGGAAGAAAAGAAAAGGTCCCCCCCTGGAAACCAACCTAACAATTGGTCGGCACACACCTAAGACGCCCGTTTCGTGGGCGAGCCGTTAGCTTGCTCGCTTTCAAATCAAGCCCATACTCGTCCCCTCCCTTTGCACGCGAAGCAGCGAGGATCCCGGGCTTTGCAGTACGGGCAACGCTTCCACGAACGTTCGACCGGGACGTAGGTGTAGCGTGGTTTTCGCGTCCCAATTCCGGAGTATGATTCTGCGGACGATCGTTCGGGGCTCACGGGCATGGGGTCTCACCCCCATGAATCATCCCGCAGAACCGACAGAGAGCCGGCGGGGCCGTGGAAAAAAAGGAGGGCCCCCGGGTTTCCCCGGGAACCGAAATGGTTGGCTCAAGCTCGGCGGAGGACCGGGCAAGAGCAGAGACGAGTTCGGCGTAGGCTTCGGAGATATCGTCCGGGGTGGCCGGAGGGGCGTTCCTACTGAGGACGGGGTGGTAGCGGGGCTTACTACCACGACCTGGCCGGCACGTCAGTAAAATGATGTGCCGCCGGCCCGGAAACGGGTGTTTCCGGGCCGGGAACCCCGAAGGCCCTCGCGAATCGGTCGATCCCGGCCCGCTGCTCGCTCTGGTCGGTTCCGATCTAGTAGCTCGTCTCGGCTACGTCTGTGTGGCCGTAGATTCCCAGTATCACGTTGAGCGGGACCCCTGAGTGATACGCGATTTTGGATGACCGTTAAGCGACGGGTCAAACTACTAAGTCGGGAGCTCCCTCTCGCCTCCAAGTCGGTCATGATAGCACGGACTTGGCGAGGTCGAACCCCAACTGAGAAGGCGACAGCTTACCACGAGTATCTCGAAGAGAGTGGCATCGCCGAATACCGGAGAACGAAAGGTAACCGAGGTGTGTACGTTCTCCAGAGGAGACAGGGCGAAGTGACCGAGTTCTTCCTCCTATCCCTCTGGGATTCCATGGACTCCCTCCGCGAGTTCGCGGGAGAGGACGTATCGAAGGCACGCTATTTTCCTAAGGATCGGGAATTCCTCTTGGAGTTTGAATCCACCGTGGACCACTACGAGGTGCTGTCGGCGCCTTAGTGATGGCGACTGCGACGCGCAGCGAGTCACGTCGCGCTCCTCGCGGTCGGTCATCGAACGCGCGCGCGGATAGGTCCTCGTTGGGGAGGTGGGCATCCTTTTCTCAGGAGAGTCATTCGAGGATTTCCGCGTGTTCCACGGAGGTGGCAGTGACATGGATCCCACCGTGACGGTCCGCAGACTCAGAGAATCAGATTGGGAGGCGTTCAAGCTCCTCCGTCTTCGCGGCCTGGCCTCGGACCACAATGCGTTCGCAAGTACTTGGGCGGAAGAATCGCACCTAGATGACCTGAAGTGGATTGACTGGGTGAATCGCGGGGCAACTTCGACGAGCGAAGCGATTTGGGTGGCGGAACGGACGGACCGCTCTTTGGTCGGAATGATCGGGGTGTTCTCGAAGGACCATTCCTTCTACGTCTGGGGAATGTGGGTAGAGCCTACGCAACGCGGCCGCGGCATCGGCGGAGGACTCCTTGACACCTTGCTCCGCTGGGTAGGGACGACTTCGCCCTCGACCGAGGTTCGCCTTTCAGTAGCCCCTTCTCAAGTTTCCGCGGTGCGTTTGTATCGCAGTCGTGGATTTGTGTCGACGGGGGTCGTGGAGGCGCTGGAGCATACTCCCGGTTCGGTTTGTCACGAAATGCTGCGACGACCGACCAGCGCACCTTGACGTCTCGTCTCGGAACGGCCCCGCGCGCTCCTCGCGGTCGGTCATCGGGCGCGCGCGCCGTCTAATTGGGATCGCCTACACGTGTTTAGAGTAGCGCGCTTTCCGCCGAGGAAAAACCCCCTCCCGAGGCGATCCTGGGCCGGTTTCACGTCAGAGAAGAGTGGTTCGGTCGTGACAGGATCGGGGGGGGTGATCGTGACGGCTGGGGGCGAATTCCCGCGGTGGGGAAGGAAGGTTCTATGTAGGCGGTCCGCTACCGCCCCAGAAGGTTGGGTAAGGTCCGTGCTAGGGAAACCTCTGAGAGCTATGGGAATCGCGTTCGCGGTCATCTTCGTTCTGTTGACTCTCTCCTCGGCGTCGGCGTTGGCCGCCGGCACTCCGGTCGGTGCGCGGGCCGTCTCCCATCCTGGGATGCTCGCCACCAGCGCGGCCATCTCGGTCGTCAAGAACGTCGGTGTGGGCAAGGCGCCGACGAGCGTGGCCTACGACCCCAGCAACAAGGACATCTATGTCGCGGATTCGGGCGCCGGCAAGGTCTCCGTGATCAACGGTGCCACGAACCTCGTCGTCAAGACGCTCACGGTGGGGGCCCAGCCGGAAACGTTGCTCTACAACCCGCACAACGCGCGAATGTACGTTCTCAACCTCGGGTCGGACAGCGTGACCGTCATCCGGTCCAACAACACGATCGCCGCGACCGTCCCGATCAGCGCCATCTCGCTGTTCAATATGGTCTACGACCCGGCGAACGGGGCTGTCTACGTGCTCTCCTACGCATTCGTGCCTCCCAGCTCCATCCTCTACAACCTCTCTAAGATCAACCCGACCACGAACGCGGTCACCAAGATCACGGTAGGCGCCGGCGCGTCATCCACCCTTTACGACCCCGCCACCCAGGACCTCGTGGTCGCGGATTCTAGTGCGAACCAACTGTCCATCGTGAACAGCTCAACGAACACGGTGACGACCGTCACCCTCCTCACCGGGAAGTATCCGGCCTCCCTGCTCTACAACCCCGCGAACAAGGACGTCTACGTCCTCGATGCGGGCTACGTTACTAAGGGGATCGCCAAGACGGGGAACGTTTCCGTCCTCTCCTCTAGCAACAAGATCGTAGCGACGCTGAAAGTCGCGAAGCTGCCCATCTCTGCCACCCTCGATCCCGCGAGCAACGAGGTGTTCGTGGTCAGTTTGGGGTCGCCGAACGCGACCACCGGGCAGTACCCCAACGGGGTCGTCTCCGTGATCGGCCCTAAGAATACCGTCGTCGCCACGGTGAAGGTAGGGAAAGAGGCGTTTCTCTCGAGCTACGATCCGGCCACCCAAGACATGTACGTGCCCTGTGCCCAATCGAACGCCACGTACGTCATCAATGGGACCACCAACGTCCTCGTGGGATCCCCGATTCCGAGCAAGCAGTACCCGGTCGTCGGCCTCTACGACCCCGCCACGAAGGACATGCTCGTCTTCGGCGACTCGAATACCACGGGCAAGCCCCAGACCACCAACATGACGGTGATCTCCACGACCAATACCCGCCTCACCACGCTCATCCTTGGGAAAGGGCCGGTGGGTGGGTTCGCCTACGATCCGACCAACCTCGACGCGTACTGCTCCAACGAGGCGGCCGCGACCGTCTCCGTGATCCACTAAGACTCCCGCCCGACGCGCTACGAGGACCGCCGGACGACCTGGCGACGCGCTGGCCAGTAGAGGTCGTGCTATCGCAGCGGCAGCCGCCGTGGCCCACGTCCCCCGAGTCAGAAGATGTGTGGATGCACGGCGGGTCGCACCTACCGTCAGTCACATCCCGCGCCACGAATGGGGATGCGAGTAGTTCGGATGGCTTCCGGGCTGAAACCAAGATTGCCCGTAGTCGTCGACACGGTGCCGATAGAGCTCTGATCCCTCTCGAACGCTCCACAGTTTGTTTATACTGAACGGTGGTCCCGAGCGCATGGCGACCCCGACGACCACGATGGTGCAATGTACGGCGTGCGGAACCGAATTCGACTCAGCTGACGCAGCCCAAATGCAGGCTCATCAGGGCCACCCGCTGGTCAAGATCGAGCAAGGCTAATCCTCGGGTTGACCCACCCGGCTCGGCGGGGTGCTTCTCCTTCGAGCGGCCTCGCCCGTCACCGTTACGCGACCGGTGCAGGCCTCTGGGAAATCCTATAGGCCTTCGCGGGCGCGACGCCCATCGCCACCGGTTCGGCTTCCTTCCTCGTGTGTGACCTTGTCTTGTCGGCCCTGAGGGCGATCAAGCTCGAAAGCCGGCCTCCGGTCTGGGCTGACAACGGTGCTCGACTCGTACACGACGTTGCTCCGGCCCTGGGGCCCAGAGGGCGGCTGGGTGCGACAGGTATTGCACCCAGACGTGCCGCTTCGAGTGCGCGAACCCTTCCACCGTCCCACTACCGCGCAGGGGTCCGGGGCCCACCTCGGATACAGTTCATCACGAGGAAGAACGGCACCCGGCGCGTGCCGGCAAGGAGCGGGTTGGAGCGCACCTCGGGCTCGGTCGCATGGGGTTCTGTGAGCGAATCTATCTCGAACCCGGAGCGGCGAAGCAGGGAGAACCAGCTCTCGAACGTTCGGTGCCAGTAGGGCGTCGCGAACGGGCGCTTCAGCCGCTTCATGGCCCATTGGGTCACTCGCGGACCTTCCTCGAAGTACCGGTCGACGAGCATCGCGCCTCGGTAACGCACATCGGCCGAGGGGAGCTCCCACTGGATTGCCGCCGTGTTCAGCGGATGGGAGACGGAGAAGACGAATCGGCCTCCGGGTCGAAGCAGTCGGTGCGCCCCCCGGACGACGGTGGGCGCGTTCGGCATGTCCATGAGCGACATGCACGCCACCACTCGGTCGAACGTGGCCGGGGGCCAGGCGCGCGGGGCATTCCGAGCATCCATCCGCAGGTACTCGATGCCCAGGGGCGCTTCTCGTTCGTGAGCTTGGGCGGCCTCGATCATGCCGTTCGACCAGTCGATGCCGGTGACCCGGCCCCCGAGCTTGGCCAACCGACGAGTGAACCGGCCCTGTCCGCAACCGACATCCAGGACGCGAAGCCCCCGTACCGGCCCGAGGGAGCGCAGGAGCGCGGGTCCGTGCACCCGGTCTCGGGAGAAGTCCTTCCCGGTTTCCTGGAAGTCTTCCCAAACGTCGATGGCGTCGTCCCACGCCTGCCGAGCATCGGGTGGACGCACCCGTTTCGTCCCGGCGCGACCGCCCATCGGTGCGGTCACGACTCAGCTCGGGGGTAATCTTGCTTGCTGCTCTTCACCGGAGGAGATTGGCCCCTGGGGATTGGGGGCCCCCGGGCTCCACGGTCTCGGTGGCAGGCGCACGTTCTAAAGGTCTCGCGGACATGGAGTGAGCAGAGTGAAGGCTAGATGTTCGAGCGAATCCTGGCGGGCTTCGACGGCTCGGTTCACTCCCGTCTGGCCGTGGAGGTGGCCATCGAGCTCGCCGGGCGATTGCAATCGACGCTCACGATCGTGGTCGTCCGGCCTCCCGTCCAAGGGGAAGAGGCCGCGCGTCTCGAGGCGCTGGTCCCGATGAGCGAGGACGGCCGCACGTTCGTGACCCTTCTCGAGGAGTTTCGCGAGCGGGCCCTCGCTCACGGAGCGCGGGCCGTGGAGCCCGTCACCCTGTACGGCGAGGCCCTCGAGTCCCTGCTCGGGTTCCTGTCCCAGAACCCCCACGACCTCGTGGTGGTCGGGTCCCGGGGACTGACACGAAGCCGACGCCTGTTGCTCGGAAGCGTATCCTCTGGTCTCGTGAATTCGGCCCACTGCCCCGTGCTCGTGGTCCGCCCGCCCCCGTCGCCTCCCGCGAGGCCGACGGCGGGCGGAGAGGGTGTTCCCCCGGGACCGCCGGCCGGCAGCGTCGATTAGCTCCGGTCCGGGCTCGGGGTCGTCGGCAGGTCCAATGCCCCGGGGGCTCGCCCGATCCCGTAGATGCTGGCAAGGACGAGCACGACCCCGACGAGCTGCGTATACGAGAGACGCTCGTGAAAGATCAACGCCGAAGCGGCCAGGGCAACGACGGGGACCACGAACAGGTAGGCGCCAAGGGTCGCCGCGCGGGTTCGACCGAGGAGGTCGAGCCAGATCGAGTAGCCGACGGCGGTGCCCAGGATCCCCAGGTAGGCCACCGTCACGAAGAGCCCAGGCCCGAGGGTCGGTAGAGGGGTCGGCGCGAGGACCAGCGTCAGAACGGCCAGCCCCGCGGTTCCCCCAGTGAGCTGGAAAACGTTTGCCTCGAGCATCTCCTCCCGGCGGAACCGGCGCTGGAAGAGCACGGTCGCCAGCGCCCAGGAGACCGCCGCGAAGAGGAGCTCGAGGACGGCCGCGAGAGGAACGGCGGACCCAGCGAGGGTGCCAATCTGAGAGATGAGCACCACTCCCGCGAACCCGACGGCGACGGACACCCAGTGTCGTGCGGTCAGCCGGTGCGACAGAATCGGAGCCGAGAGGAGGGCGATCCACAGCGGGAGGGTGTTGATGACCATGGACGCGAAGCCGGGGAGGACGGAGTCGGCGGCCACGAACCAGAGCGCGAAGAACACCGTGATGCTCGGGATCCCCAGGAGCAGGGCGTCCCGCCGGCCGCGTCGGTCCAGCTTCCGTCCTCCGCCGAAGGCCGCGAGGATCGCCGCGCTCGCCAGGGCCCCGACGGCCGCCCGCAGCGTCGCGAGCCAGAGAGGGCTTGAGAACTCGAGCCCGAGGTTGACGAAGACGTAGTTGAGTCCCCAGACGGCGGCGACGACCAGGAAGAGGCCCCAGGTGGTCGCGGACCAACCGCGTGCTGGCACCGGCCGCCTCGGCGCATTCTCCCGCTTAGGGGTTGCGCCCCGCGGGACGGGGAGGGCGGGCGGCGGGCGCGGGAGAATGTCTTAAACCGTTGGTCCCTCTCACGCACCGGATGTCGCTCCACGGCCGTGACGTGATCTCTATCCGGGACCTTTCCCGGGAGGAGATCGAGGAGATCCTCGCATCGGCCCGCAAGATGGTCCCGTACGCCGAGGGGAAGAAGGTGATGCATCCCCTCGAGGACAAGATCGTCGCGATGGCGTTCTTCGAGCCGTCGACCCGGACCCGCCTGTCGTTCGAGTCCGCCGTTCAGCGGCTCGGGGGCAGCTGCATCACGATCGCCGACGCAGGCGCCTCGTCCATGCGGAAAGGCGAGAGCCTTTACGACACGATCCGGATGCTCTCGGGATACGCCGAGGCGATCGTCATCCGGCACCCCAACGAGGGGTCGGCGCGCCTCGCGGCCCGCGCCTCCGACCGCCCGGTGGTCAACGCCGGGGACGGGGCTGGCCAGCACCCGACGCAGACCCTGCTCGACCTGGCCACGATGCAGGAGTCGTTCGACACGCTCACGGGCCTACGGGTCGTCCTTCTCGGCGACCTCAAGTACGGCCGAACGGTCCATTCGCTCGCGCACGCCCTCGCGCTCTTCGGAAGCGAGATCGTCCTCTCGTCCCCTCCCGGTCTCGGCCTTCCGGACGAGGTCATCGAGCGGCTCGAGCACATGGGGGGCAAGGTCTCGACCGAGCCCGACCTCCGCAAGGCCGTCCGTGACTCGGACGTCCTCTACGTCACCCGCATCCAGAAGGAGCGGTTCCCGGACGAGTCCGATTACCGCAAGGTCGCGGGTTCGTACCGTATTGATTCGGGAGTGCTGCGCGACGCGAAGCCGCGACTGATCGTGATGCATCCGCTCCCGCGGGCGGGGGAGATATCGCCCGAGGTGGACGACACGCCCCACGCCGCGTACTTCCGTCAGGCGTTCCTGGCGGTCCCGGTCCGCATGGCGCTCCTGAACGCGGTCCTGGGCGAGCACAAGAAGGGGGGTTAGACGATGGTCCGGGAACTCAAAATCACCCCGATCAAGAACGGGACGGTCATCGACCACATCACGAGCGGCCTCGCGCTCGACGTCCTCCGGATCATCAATATCTCGTCGCTCGACAAGGACTCGACCGTGAGCGTCGCGATCCGCGTCCGGTCGGGGAAGCTCGGCTGGAAGGACATCGTGAAGGTCGAGAACATGGAGCTCTCGCCCCGCATGGTGAACGCGATCGCGCTCATCAGCCCGCAGGCAACGATCTGGATCGTCCGCGACTTCAAGATCCAGGAGAAGCGCTCGGTCGACCTGCCCGACCGCATCGTCGGGATCCTCAAGTGCCCCAATCCGAACTGCATCACGAACCAGCCCGAGCCCGTCGAGAGCGAGTTCGAGGTCATCGAGCGGCGTCCGGTGGTCCTGACCTGCGCGTACTGCGAGCGGCGCGTAGAGAGCTTCCTGAACCACCTCGCCTAAGCCGGGAGACGCGGGCGTGGACCTCGGTTGGCTCGGGGGGTTCGCGGTCGTATTCGCGGTCGTCGGGGGCCTCGAGGTCTTCGACCGGACGAGCTTCTCGCTGATAGCGCTGGCCGCGCGATCCCATCCGTTCCAGACCTGGGTCGGCGGAGCCGCGGCGTTCGTCGTCACGAGCTCGATCGCGGTGACCCTGGGTTCGGCGCTGGTCGACCTCCTCGGTCCCGGCCGGATCGGGTGGTTGCGGGTCGCCGGGGGCCTGTTCCTGATCGGCTACGCCCTCTGGCTGTACTACCACCCCAAGTTCGACGACCCCAACCGCAGCCCGCGAACGGCCCGCACCGCCCTCATGACCGCGTTCGCGACGATCCTGCTGCTCGAACTGGGGGACACCACGATGATCTTCGAGACCGTCTTCGTTTCCACCTTCGGCTGGCTTGTCGTCCTGGTCGCGGGCAGTCTCGCGCTCGTCACGGTCGCGGCCTGGGCCACCTACCTCGGTTCGCGTCTCGGCGCCCGGCTCGAGCCGCGGCTCCTTCACCGGATCGTGGTGTCGGTCCTTCTCGTGGTCGGGGCGGTCACGATCGCCTACGGCCTAGTGCCGTCCGCGTTCCCCACGCTCGGACTTCTGCGACCGCTCTAGTCCCGGGATTGGCGGGGGAAGGGGGGAGCCGCCGTGCTCGCTGTGCGGCGCCCGCGGGTCGAGCTCCCCGATCCACGTCTCCCAGCCGCGGGGTAGGGCCGCTCGAAGGTCGGGTGCGGCGAGCTGCTTGGCCAGCTCCTCGGCGTCCTCCGTCCGCTTCAGCGAGTAGGCCATGAGGGCGAGGCGGACGAGGGCCTCGACTCGGAGACGGGGGATCGAGTCCCCGCCCGGCTCCTCGGCGACGGCCTCCCACCGGTCCTGGGCCGCGTCCAAGGAGTCGTTCAGGGCGAACTGTCGACCCTCGAGTATCCAGAGGCGTAGGAGCCCGGGAGAGGGGGGAATCAGGTGCAGCATCTCCGTGATCGTACGGGCCCGGGCGAGCGCTGCGTCGACCCCCTTCGGCGTGCCCCGGTTGAGCAGGATCTCAGCGATTCCGAGCTGGTGGTAGAGCTCGACCGCCGGGAGCTTCGCTCGCTGGACGCCGGACAGGCTGCGCTCCCTCAGCTCCTTCGAGCGGGTGGCTTCCCCCCGCGCTTCCAGGAGGCGCGCCTCGACGTCCTCTGCGAGGTAGTCGAGCTCCCAGCGTCGGGCCCGGCCGAGCAAGGTCCGAGCGGCCTGAAGGAATCGCCCGGCGATCTCCTGCTCGGCCGGGCTCCCCTCGATCCGGGACATGCCGACCGCAAGCATCGCGACCGCCTGGAGGTGCCCGTTCGGAAGTTGCCGTGCGAGACGAGCGGCCCGGTGTGACTCCTCGCGCGCCTTCTCGGGGAGGTTCCGCTCGTAGCAGAACTCGGCGATCATCGCCTCGAAGAGGACCTCGAGCTCGGCCACCCCCGCATCGTGGCATCGCTCCGCGAGCTCCATGAGGGTGGTCGACAGCGAGGGCCTCGGACCGATGACCCGCATCGCGAGGATCAGCGGCTCGACCCACTCGGCGAGCGTCCCCGGAGGGATGGTCGCTCGCAGGGCCCTCTCGAGTCCCTCGCGCAGCTCCCCCTCCGCTTCGCCGACCCGACCGGCCGCGAACAGCGCCTCGGCGTGGAGGAGCCTCAGTTCCGGCTCGAGCGGGTCCCGCTCGGCCGGGGGCAGCGAACCGAGGCAACCGATAGCCTCCGCGAGCAGTTCCTCGGCCGTGTCGAACGCGGAGAACTCGAGCCCGAGCTCGGCGGCCTCGAGGAGGTGTCGAAGGGCCATCGGACCCGGGTACCACGAGAGGTAGTGTCGCGCGACCTCGATGCGCCGCGCGAGGTTCGGTTCGTGGGAGAGGGCGGAGAGCGCGTTCGCGATATCGAGGTGCATCTCTCTGCGTTTCGCATCGGGCAAGAGGTCGACCGCGAGCGGCGTCCAGGCCTGGTGAGGGATCATCACCCGGCCCTCCTGGACCTTGATCAGTCCCACGCCGGTGGCAGGGAGAATCGCTTCGGCCAGCTGCGGGAAGTTGAGACGGGCGACCCGCGAGAGCACCACCTCTCCCGCGGTGCCTCCGAGGAGCGCGACGTATCCCGCGACGCGCTGCGTGACCGTGGGGAGGTCGTCCCAGACCGCCTTCAGACGGTGGACCTCTCGCGCGTCGGGAACGCTCGTGAAGAACCGCACCCAGTCGACGTCGCCGCGGCCGAGGAACGCCTGTTCCCACGTGACGAACGCGGGGACCGTCGTGTCCAGCGCGAGGACGATGAGGAGCGGTCGAAGGCGGGCGCGCTGGGAGAGCGAGACGAGGAACTCCCGGCTCTCGGTATCGACGAGGGCGGCATCCTCGACTAGGATCGCGACCGCGTGGCGATGCTCGCCCCGAAACTCCGGAAGGATCTCCCGCCAATAGGCATCGGGGTTTCCCTCGTTCGCCGACCGGCCCCGCACGGGCTGCCCGAGGAACGTCGTGTGGGGGCGCTCTCCTCGGGTTCGCCGGCTCCTTCGCGGGAGTCGGTCGGAGATGTAGGGGACGACCGGCCCGGCCCCGAGCGGAAGGTCGGCTTCGGTCGGCTCCTCGCCGCGGAGGTCTCCGTTCGCGGCCTCGAGCGGGCCCGAGGAGACCGGGCTAGGGCGGGGACGAAGTCCGTCCAATGCTCCGTACGGGATCGCGCGACCGCGGTAGCTTCCCTGGAGCTCGATTACCCGCGCGCCCTGAGCCTTGAGGAGGCCTTTCAGCTCCTTGAGGACCGCGGATTTCCCGCTCAGAGGCGGTCCCACGACGGCGAGTGTGCGACCCGAATTCTCCGCGAGGCCCTGGATCGCGCGGAGAACCGGTGATGGAGTGGTAGGCACCCGGTACCCCTTTTCGTATCCCTCTCCGAAGGATTTAACCCTCTCCCATCCGGCGGGAGAAGAGAACTCGGTCCAAACGCAGAGTGTTTAAGGGGCGGGCCCGGTTCGGGCGCCCGTGCCGACCTCGATGACGAAGGCCCGCCGTGAGTTCCTGAAGAAGACGGTCCGCTCCGTGGACGTCACCCGACCCGGGGGGATCGGCGGCCTCCTAGAGCAGTTCCAGTCCTCGTCGATCCAGGCCCGCAACCTCGGTCGTTGTCTCGAGGTCTGGGAGAACGCGCTCCGGGACCCCAAGCGACCGACGATCTTCCTGGGCCTCGCCGGCCCGCTCATCGCCGCGGGCCTTAGGAAGGTCCTGCGCGACCTCGTCGACTGGGGCCTCGTCGACGTAGTGGTCTCCACGGGAGCGGTGCTCTACCAGGACCTGTACCAATCCGTCGGGGGCCGTCACTGGATGGGGACCCCGGACGCGGACGACCTCCGTCTGCGGGAGCTCTACCTCGACCGGATCTACGACACTTACGTGGACGAGCTGAAGTTCGAGGAGACCGACCGGGTGATCGGGCGGATCACCGAAGAGTTCCCCCGCCGGCCGGCATCGTCCCGCGAGTACCTCGGTTTCCTCGGTTCGCGCTTTCCCGACCCGAGCTCGATCCTGGCCACCGCGGCGCGACGGGGGGTCCCCGTGTTCTCCCCCGCCTTGATCGACAGCTCCATCGGGATCGGCCTCACCCTGCACTATCAGGCCAACCGCCACCGGCCGGACCGTTTCCTCCTGGACGCGGTCCGGGACAACTACGAGCTCGTCCAGATCCTGGGCCACTCGCCCCGGACCGCGGTCATCTACATCGGCGGGGGTACGCCCAAGAACTGGATCAACGACGGGATCGTGATGGCCAACTACGCCTTCGGTCGCGAGGGCGAGGGCCACTTCTACGCCCTGCAGCTCACGACCGACGTCCCGCATTGGGGAGGGCTCTCGGGCAGCACGCTCGAAGAGGCCCAGTCCTGGGGTAAGATCTCCCGCACGGCGACGCGAGCGGTGGCGCACCTGGAGGCATCGATCGGTCTCCCGCTTCTCGCGGGGGCCCTGTGGGACCGTCGGAAGCGATGGCAGGGGCGGCCCCGCCTCCGCTTCGACTGGACGGGCGACGAGGTCCGGATCCGCAAGGTTCGTCGGTAATCACGCCGAGTGTCCGAACCGCCCAGGAGCTGAGACGACACCATGCCGTCGCGGGTGCCTCCCGGGCAGATCACGACGAAGGGCTCACCCGTGGTCCACGCGGGGAGCATCCGGACCGGCCTGAGCCCGGAGAACTGGAGCCTCTCCCTTCACGGAGAGGTGGACCACCCGATGACGCTCTCGTACTCCCAGCTTCTTGCCCTGCCCCAGAAGGAGATCACCTGCGACATCCATTGCGTGACCAGCTGGACGAAGCTGGGTATGCATTGGAGGGGGGTCCCCTTCTCCGCGATTGCCGACGCCGTCTCACCCCGACCGACCGTCCGGTTCGTGATCCTGGAGTGCGAACAGGGCTTCACGACCTCCCTCCCGTACGAGGCGCTTCGGGACGACGATGTGCTGATCGCCAATTCGGTGGAGGAGGGTCCCCTGCCCCCGGAGCATGGCGGACCGGTCCGAGCGCTCGTCCCGAACCGATACTTTTACAAGTCTGCAAAGTGGTTGCGGGGACTGAGGTTTGCCCGGGAAGACGAGCCGGGTTTCTGGGAGGTTAGGGGATACTCCAACATCGCGGACCCGTGGGCCGAAACGCGGTACGATGTGGATGATGTGAAGGTCATCCACCGAGTGAGAAAGCGGTCGCTTTTCCGCCCCGTACCGCCGGAGAATCCCTCGGAGCCGTGAGGGTCCCACCCCCAACAGGAATCTATTCCGGATGCGCATTTGCGCGCACCTATGCGGACGGTATATCTGACCCCGGACTCACGATCGAGAATCAGGGCCATTAAATACCCTGATTTTCAGGGCACGGGTCGGAGGTGAGCCCCAATCATGCACGCCTACATGCCTATCTACCCGCCGGCTCCGCACGACCAGCTGTAACCGGTTCCGGGATTGACTCCCCGGATCGCTGGTCCCCCCGACGCCCTCGGGTGCGTTTGGCGGCGCTCGAACGCCGTCCTCACGTTGCCGGGAAGATCTTGGGCTTGAGCTCGATAAGGATTTTCTCCTTTAGCCATGGGAGCTGCAGCTGATTGACCAGCTCCATTGCCTTGTTGTAGTATTGACTTGCTCTTTCTCTGTCGTGTTGATCGGCGTACACTTCGGACAGATAGGTATGCGCTAGCACAAGAGAATCGGACGGCGGCAGTTTCGCCAACACCTCAAGGCTCCGTTCTCCGTGGACGATCGCGTCCTTCACGAGAGAGGAATCCGGATTCCCAATTGCCTGCGCTTGCCGATTCTCCGTAGCGCAAAGCACCGCCAGGGTGTGACCCAGAACGAAGTCGTTTCCCAGCCGTTCCGCGAGTGCGCTTGCCTGTTTGGCGTAGTTGACCGCCTCGGCCCATCGTCCGCCCTCCCCGGCCAACGACGCCAGACCGCTGAAAGCGTAGGTCAGCTGGCTCATGTACCCAAGCGCCTCGGCCTCCGACCGGATTGTCCGCATCTCGACTTCGGCAAGCTTATCCTGGCCGAGACGCGCATAGGCCCGTGCTCGCACGAGCTGGAGGTTGAACGCGACATCCATCCGGCCCGCCTGTCGAGCCTCGGGGAGCGCGTCCGCGATCAACCTGAGCGCGACTTCGGGACCGCTGTGGAGCTCCGCTAAGCGGGACCACGCCGCGATACTCTCGAGAGCGAGGTCGCCGGCGTGCACTTTCCGACAGACTTCGAATGCTTCTTCATAGCCGGATTGGGCGAGCCGGTCCTCCCCTCTGGCCTGTGCCAACCGTGCCTCAGTCAGCACCAAGAACGCATGTAGGCGACGGCTGACCGGCCCAATTCTCTGGGAGGCCTGGAACGCCTCCTGGGCCTCGTCGACTTGGTGCAGGCGGATGTACAGCTCTGCGATTGAGAGGAGACACTCTCCGGTAGTCCGTGGGTCGCGGTTGGATTCGGAAATCGCCCGCCGAAGCGTTGAGATCGCGTCCGAATAGTCTGAGTGGAGTCGCAGAAGGGTCGCCTCGACCTGGAGGACGCGGACCCGCATTTGGCCACGAGGCAGGACGTTGGATAGGTGTCTCAGGGCGTTGCGCAGCGTCTCCGAGTAGCCCAGCCGGAGCAGCGTGGTCTCCTGTTGCGAGAGCAGCTGGGCCGCAGCCTTCCAGAATTCCCCCTCGACGAGGTGCAGGAACCGTTCTCGAACGGCATCCGGACGGTGGCTCCGGGAGTAGTAGAGGGCCAGCCGGGAGTGCGCTTCCCGCTCGTCCGGGGGTGTCGCACGGGCGAGGAGCGCGGTCTTGACAACCTGCAGAACCTCGACCCGTCCCTGTAAGGTTCGGTGGAGGACGCCCATTCTCTCCAACTCGATCAAACGTGCGACGGGAGTCCCTTCAATCTCGCTCGCAAACGCGACCGGGATTGGCTCGTTGGCGAGGGCGACCGGCAGGACTGCGCGAATGTCGTCCTGAGACAGGCGGGCGACGACCGCGGTCGGGAGCGACGTGGCATCCGCCTCCACATCCGGGTTGGAGACCGCCAGCTCGAGCAGGAGGGGAGAGCCGAGCGTCGACTGGTAAACCAGCTCGAATCGGTCGGCTAGGCCCCCGCGACGGTCGGTCAGGTCGTGGGCGGCCGCCCGATCGAGACCGCCGACTGTCAGCCGATGGGCGGAGACCCCCTCCGGTTCGAACGCTGGCTCCGTCTGACTTACAAGATAGAATAGGTGATTCCCCCGCGCAGCGAGGAAGTGCGTGAACGATGCGAGGAAGGCCTTCATGTCAGGTCCCGCCATCTGAACATCATCGATTACCGCGACAAGCGAGCGGTTCCCCAAGGACCGAGCCACAAGGTCCGCCACCTCGCGCGCGACGGGCGGACGCGGAAGTTGCGTGTAGTACGCCAGCTGATGAGCCCCCAAGCTCGAGAGGGCATGGGTAAGCGCGCTCACGAACTGCCGCGGCGAACTTGCTGGGCGGACGGAGAACCAGAACGGTATTCGGCCCCGTTTGATGCTTCGAAGGTGGCGGCTGACCAGCGCGGTCTTGCCCATTCCGGGGGGTCCATCCACGAATGTGATGCCGCTACCTTCCCTCGCGAAGTCCGCGAGTTGGGTAAGCTCCTCCTTTCGGCCAAGGAACGGGTGGGGGGGCGGGGGAATCTCGCCCGAAAGGAGGGGGACCTCCCTGGTTTCGCGCCGTAGGCGGGTCCGCCCGGGTTCGGTTATACGGTATGTAAGTTGCCTCCGGACCCCTTCGCGGACCAGTCCTCGACCTTGGGTCAGGTACCCCTCTACCACCAAGGAAGCCAGGGGACGGGACATGGAACATGGGTGGTAGCCGAGGGCTTTCGCGAGCTCCCTTTGACTGATCCCGAACGGCGATTCGTCCGTGGGCGCGTGGGTCTCCACGTAGTCGAGGATCTCTATCGGGAGGTAGGTCTGGGCGCCCATCCTGACACTCGATATCGTCTACCCTATACTTAGAGTTATTTTGTACAAAATAGCTCACGACGTTTAAGTACCATATTTGTCACAAGAGTCCTCACCATGAGCGGGACCCAAGAGAGCGGCGCCTACCTCGGGGGCATCGGTGTGATGCTCGGGGTATCCAACGTCTGCGCCGCCTGCGGGCAGGTTCACGACGGGCGCAAGTTCGGCTTGAAGCATCGGGCCCCCCGAGAGTGCCCTCGGGTCGTGATGGGCCGCTTCCCGCTCGTGAGCATCCCGAGCCCTCCCGAGGAGGCCCCCGTCAAGGTGTCCCCCGCGCGTCGAATCCGCGATTCCGAGCTTCTGGGGAACGCCGGCCCCTTTGTCGCGGACTCCCTCACGATACCTCGGCTGGCCAGCGACTACACGCGGGGCCGGTCCCTGGGCGTTCCTTGGCTCCCCCCACCGGACCTTGGGGAGGTCTACTGATGTTGCGCACCGAACGACCCCGGTTGGAGAGCGAGGGGGACGATTCTGAACGTGCCCAACTCAGCTCCCGCCAGCTCCTTCTCGCGGTCGCTCCCCCGCCTCAGCCCCACTCCTTCGTCCTGTCGGGATGGCCTAGTTGGCTCGTCCCTACGTACCGGTCCGGCGGACACCGGCTCGAGGATCGTCTCCTGGAGGAGGAGCGATAGGCATTCTCTAGGCTCGCTGAACTCACGATGACCTGGCCCCCGCAGAGTACCCGGCTCTGCGGGGGTCGACTTTCTTCTTGCCCTAGCGCCCGAACGGGACGGTCCCTCCCCACCCCACAAGACCAGCGCAAAGGAAAGATACCCGAGCCCCGTGGCCGCTCTCTGGGTCAGCAGGATGCCAAACTCGAAGTGCCCGGTCTGCGGAGGGCCGCTCGAGGCGGGGTTCGTGGCCACGACAAACGGGTCCGGCCTCTTCTGGTCGCAACAGTCCACCTCCACCCGGTTCCGTCCGAAGGGGCTGGAGGTCCTCGTAGGCACGGGATTCGGTGGGACGTACTCCGCGAACCTCCCTGGCCAGAGGTGCGCCAAGTGTCACACGATCCTCCTTTCCCTGCCCGAAGGGAAGGCGTCGCCCTGAAAGTACGCTGACTTACTGTTCCCCGCCCACCGAAAGAGAGCGCACCAGGACGGGCGGCGAGGAGACCAGTTCCGAGAACGCGGCTCGGGAGCCGACCGCTTCGAGCCGGGTCATGAGGGAGGGCGACCCCTCGGCCGCGAGCGCGATCCCGCCCACGGTTCCCCCTCGGATCGACTCGGCGAGCTTGCCGTCCCGGATGCGGTAGCCGAGGCGGATCTCCCCGCCGAAGGCCCCGGTGAGGGGGTCGGGGGCGGACCATCCGATCTGCTGGATCCAGATGCCCTCATGGGCGGCCTCTACGAGCTCGGCGTCCGTCCCACCTTCGCCGGGGGCCAGTACGATCGTGGACGTCGAAACCGTGGGAGGTTGCATGAACCGGTGCCAGGTTCGGAAACCGGACGAGAAGGCTCGGAACCCACTTCCCGTCGAGCGCGCATCGAACGCACCCGCGTGCAACGTGTCGAAAAGGAGCTCCGACACCACCCCGTGGTCGAGGAGCGTCCGGCGGCGCTGCGGGACCCCCTCATCGTCCACCCCGGAAGACATCGGCGCCCATGGGATCCGCCCGTCGTCGTACACGGTCGCCAGTTCCGCCCCGAGCTTCATGCCCGGTTGGGGCGCCACCCGCCGGAGCTGGGCCGAACCGGTGAACCGTCCCCCGAACACGACCGGTAGGATCCCTGCAAGGACCGGCGGCGGCAACACCACAGACACCTCTCCCGTGGGCGGGGGTTTCCCCCGGCGAACGTCCTCGGCGTAGCGGCACCATTCGGCTACCCGCACCCCGAGCTCCGCGGGCCGGCTGCGACGTTCCGAGTCGTTCAGCCAGTACTCCCCCGGCGCGGGTCCTTCCGGACCCCCGAACGCCTTGACCCCGACCTCGAGGTCGACGGTGGTGTGCCCGTAGCCCGTGCGAAGGCCCGCGGAGTTGCTGATGGACGTATTGGAAAGGGTCGCGCGGACGGACCCGAAGCTCAGGGCGAACTGCTTGCGGCCTTGGAACGCGGCCCGAAGGGCCGCGACGTAGCTCTCCAGGGTATCCATGGGGTACTCCCACAGCCCCCGGTCGAGAACCTCAACAACCCCCCCGGTGGCACCGCGGCCGGTGGGCAGGTCCAGCTTGGCCGTGGGGAACAAGGCGTATCGAGCGGCCCGTTCGGCATCCTCCTCCGCCGTCGCGATCCCTTCGGGCGAGAAGTCGTTCGAAGCCTGGTAGCCGACCCCCGTGGCTCCGTCACGACGACGGAAGACCCGAATACCGTAACCCTCGAGCGTGATCGGCCCTCGGGTCATCTCGATCTTGTCGCCGCTGAGGTGGATCTCATAGCGCCGGATCCGTTCGCCGAACACCTCCCACGGTTCCTTGCCCGCCAGGTGGTCGGCCACGCGGAAGGCGACCGCATCGCCGGGCCGAGAGAGGCTCATGCCCGGCCGACCACCGCGGAAGAAAGGAGGTAGGGTCCGCCCGCGGAGTTGGGCAGGAGGTCCGTCCGGCCCTTGCCGCAGGCCCCGGTATCGAGCGCGAAGTCCTGCTTCCCGCTGACCCCCCGGATCAAGGTCAGGAACTCGAGGACCCGCCCCGAGAGCGCCATCGAGCTCACGAGGTCGGTGACCTTCCCGTTCTCGATGAGGTGGCCCTTCCGCGCCTTGATCTGGATCTGGCCTCCCTGGGGGTCCTCGATCCCGGCCGACCCGGATTCGAGCAGTACCCCGTTTCGGGCCTCCTGGACGAGCTCGTCGAACGAGCTCTCCCCCGGCTCGACGTAGGTGTTCGTCATCCGTACGTACGCGCGGCTCAGGAAGTCCGACCGCCGGGTGTTCCCGGTCGGCAGGGTCCCTAGGGCCGCGGCGGTGTCTCGGTCGTGGAGCGCTCCCGTGAACCGGCCGTGGTCGACCAGCACTGTCCGCTGGGCCGGGTGCCCCTCGTCGTCGCAGTAGATCTCGCTCCACGCTCCCGGGTAGGCCCCGTTGTCGACGATGGTCAGGATCTCCGGAGCCAGCACCTGACCCAGCATCGGCTGGAGGTAGGAGCGGTTCCGGACGAACTGGTCCGCCTCGGCTCCGTGACCGAACGACTCGTGGGCGAAGTAGCCGGTCAGGCTCGGCGACAGGAGGACCGGCAGCTTCCCGGCCGGGGGAGCCTTGGCGCGCAGGAGGTCGCGCGCGCTCTCCGCGGCCTTCCGCGCGTTTTCCGGGGTCAGTGCATCCAGGACCTCTCGGCCTCCCACGCCTCCGTGGACGAAGCGGTCGGACTCGACGCGGCCGTTCTCCATCGCGACCGGCAGGACCGCGCCCCGTACGCGGCAGATCCCTTGCAAGCAGCGGGCGGCGGCGGAGTTCAGGTAAAGGCGCTCATCCTGTCGCCAGCTGATCTGGACCTGGGTCTCGTGGATATCGGGAACCCCGGTCGTCCAGGAGAAAACGTCCCGGGCCAGCGTTCCCATCTCTTCCTCGGCCATGTCCCGCATCGGGCGGGCCGTCGGCGTAACCTTCTCGAGGCGGGCGGTCGAGGAGACCCCCGGAGGACTGTCGTGCGCAGGACGGTGAGAAAGGACCCGCTCGATCATCCCCTCGGCGAACCGAAGCGACGGGGCGTCGAGGCCCGAGACCGACACCTCCGTCCAACCGGTCCCGGTCCACGCCCGAAAGACCGCCCCCCGTATGCGGGAAGGGGTTTGGAAGGTGGTCGTGTGACCGTCGTAGTGCGCCGAGAGACCCGTCGCGGCTTCCGCGAGGACCTCGACGAACGGTCCTCGCTCCGCCAAGCGGCCCACGGAATCGTAGAGGTGGCCTTCGGCGTCGGAGAGCTCTCCCATCGGCGTCCGCATCGGAGAAGGGTCCGCGGGGATAATCATGATGTCGCCCTCCTTCGGCGCGCGGGACCTTCGTTCCGGTCACGGCCGGCCCGGACCGAGCGGATATAGCGGGGGACGGTGTTGGCCGGACGTGCCGAGTCACTCCGCTCCTAGAGAATTCGGTCTCCTCGGCTTCGACCACGTGGACGTCCGGGTCCGTGACCGGACCAAGGCGAAGCGCTTCTTTGTCGAACAGTTGGGGATGGACGTGATCGGTGAAGGAACGGACCACACCTTCCTGCTCTTCGGGGACCAGGTCCTCGGGCTCCGGGACGCGAAGGTCGGGGAGACCCTGGGAGGGGTCGACCATATCGCGCTGCGCGTGAGCGAGTGGACCGGGCTACGGAGCCGGGTGGGACGGGCCCGCGTCGTCATCACGGGCGAGAAGGAGCGCGAGGATTCGCGGTCGCTCTTCCTACGGGGTCCCGAAGGGATGCGGATCGAGCTCGTCTGGCGGCCGGACCCGCACAGTCACTCCTGCTCTCACTCCCCAGGCCCGGTCGTGCCCGCCCCCGATCCCGAAGAGTGACCCCCTTCCGGGGGTTCGGCTACCCTCCAGGGGCCGGGGCGACCCGCGCGCGGGACGGCACCAGGGTCAGCCATTCATCGTACTGAGGGGCCTCTCCCTTCACGGTTCGGAAGAAGACCTCCATGATGTCGCGCGTGATCGGCCCTGGGGTCTGCGTGCCGATCGTGTAGTGACCGACTTCCTTGATCGGAGCAACCTCGGCGTACGTTCCGGTGAAGAACGCTTCGTCGGAGGAAAGGAGCTCGTTCACCGAGAGCTGTTTCTGGACGACCGGAAGACCGAGGTCGGACGCGATGCGGAGGACGGAGTCCCGAGTGACGCCGAGCAGGATGTCCGATTCGAGCCCGGGAGTGTACACCGTCCCCTTGCGGACCAGGAAGATATTTTCCCCCGTTCCCTCGGCCACGTACCCGCGGCAATCGAGCAGGATCGCCTCCTCATAGCCGTCCTTCTTGGCGTCGGCGCCGGCGAGGTAGCTGTTGAGGTAGTTGCCCGAAGCCTTGGCGAACGACGGGATGGCGTCGGAGGGGGGCTTTCGGAAGGGGGAGATCTTCGCGCGGACCCCCGACTCCGAGCCCTCCCCGAGGTACTTCTTCGCGGGGATGACCCCGATCGCGAGCGAGACCCTGCCTTTGAGGTTCTTGACGCCGAGGGCCGGCTCGCCCCGGTAGACCAGCGGCCGGATGTAGGAGGGCAGAATGTCGTTGGCGGCCTGGGTCTCCAGGATCGCCTGCTCGACCTCGGGGGCCGTGAACGGCATGGGCATATGGTAGAACTTCGCGGAGATGCAGAGGCGTTCGACATGCTCCTTCAAGCGGAAGATCGCGGGCCCCCGCGAGGTGGGGTAAGCACGAATCCCCTCGAAGACGCCCACCCCGTAGTGGAGGGTGTGGTTCAGCACGTGGACCTTGGCATCGTCAAAGTCGACGAGGCGTCCATCCATCCAGATCTTCTTCCCGTCCGCTGCCATCATGAGCGCATCGTTCCGAGGAATCTCGGGACCTCCGAGAGTTCTGAAGAGGGTCCATCGTAAAAGTCCTCGCTCTTCCTGACCGGCTAACTCGCTTCATCTGTCCGCTTTCCGGTGTGGGTCCGCCCTGGGTCAGCGCTCCGCATCTCGTACCGATTCGACGACCGTCCAATTCTCGTGCGTCCACGAGAACCCACCTGAGCATCCGCCCACCTCCGGATTCGGGGGCCCTCCGAGAGATGTTCCAGTACAACGCTTCGGTCCGGTCCCAACCCCCGCCTCCCGGTTGTTGGACAACGAATCTCGATATATGCATATACATATGTATATGCTTGCCAAATCCCGGCCGTCCTCGCTCGTTCTTGGGCTAGACCGCTCGATCGCTGGGTCTTCCCAGCCCACGACCCGGCCGGTTGTAGCTGCCTCGGGGTTCCGCCGGGCAACTCGAGATCATTTGAGCGTAATGCATGTTGGGTCATCGGAGAATGTCTGTTACGTGTATGCCAATGCCCAGTAACATATTGGACACGACGACGAACCCTTCCATAGCGTCCGGTGGCGGGGTTCCGCCGCGCGGGGACGCTCTCCGGTCATCAGAGATTCTTTACAGTAGAGTCGATGCCGGCATCCGGATTCCATGATGGCGGATGCGAAGGTTGGCAGACTGATTGCGGCGGTCATCATCCTGGTCGGAGCGGTCCTCCTGATTGCGGCGCTTTTCACGCCGTGGTACACCTACGAGATCTCGGGGCACGGCGTGAGCGAGACCGCGAATCTCTACCTGGGCATCCCCTCGACCAGCGGAACAGTCCAATATTCATGCAGCGGCGTTCCCTTCTGTCAAAGCCAGACCTCGTACTCTCAGGCGAATCTGAACAACACCGGAACGATCGCGGAGGCTGCGTTCTTCCTGCTCATCGGTGGATTGGTTCTTGGTATCATCGCCGCGGTTCTCGGAGTGGCTTCTCAGAGAAGCTCCCGTCGGGCCGCTCCGGCCGTCATGCTCGCGGTGGTCGCCCTTATCCTCGTCATCGCCGCCCCGGGGCTCTTTGCGGCGGTGCTTCCCGGTGCGTTCGGGAACGACACGCCGGGCGGCCACCCGGCCAACGGGCCCTGGAATTCCTTCTTCGGCTCAAGCTCGACCACGTTTTTCGGCGTCACGGCGACAACTACCTGGGGACCGACCATCGGCTGGTATCTTTCCATCGTGGCGTTCGTCCTCCTCCTGGTCGGGGCGATCCTTCTAGCCCGATCACCCGGAGGACTGCCACAGCCAGCAACCGCTCCGTCGTCCACGGCGCCGGTTTCCTCCACCATGCCTCCCCCCCACTAGCGGGAGGGGATTGGCGGGTCAACTCCTTCCCCCCTTTGGGGGGGTCCGCGATCCGAGAGCGCCCTGCCCACCCAGCTCGTATAACTCGTGTTATACGCCGCTCCGTCAGAGAAACCTCCGGTCTGACGAGTCCAGGCGCGCGCTACAACCAATTAAGCCACCCTAAGTAACGATTGAAAAGTAACAAGGGCTCCTAGGTTTTCCGTCTTGATGAAAGCGCGTGTCCTACGGCCCGATCAGCCTTCTGGGCGGGTCTGGCGTCGAGAATCGCTCCGGAGGGCCTTTCCGACGTTCTCCGTCAGACGTCCGGCCTCTGAGTAATCTGTAATGTAACTTTGGAACATGCCGTACACGATATTGCCGTTACTTAGTGCCGCGATAGGTGACGTGTGTGATCCTGAACCTCCACTTTGCCGGGTCTACCGCCGGCTCGCGGGTGAAGAGCTCGTCGCACCCACTCGCTTCGAGCGCCCCGAGCATGGCGAGCACATGGGGCGGAGTCTTCTCGCTCCCTTTGCCGAGCCTGCGCCCGGCCTGCTCCACAGCCCGGCCATCGATGGGGAGCACGGTGATCTTTCGGCGGAGCCGGTCGAGGGCTTCCCGTCGGGCTACCCGAATCCTCGGGGGACCGTGCGCGGTAAGGTAGGAAAGCTCGAGGAGGTTGACCTCGGTAGTCGCGAGCTCAACGCCACGAAGCCGTATCAGGAGATCCCGCGCCCCTCGTTCCCCCTCGAGGAGGGCCAGGAGAACCGAGGTGTCAAGGCCTTTCATCGGCCCCGTGTGCCTCCGGTCCGCAATGTGCGGAGAATGGCCCGGTTGGCCCGCTCCCCCGTCCTTCCCCACTGACCGGCAAGCTCTGAGAGGCCCTCCCGTTGGTCCATGAGCCGACGGAAGAGCGATGTGAAGCTCTCACCCACTCGTTTTTCGCGCGTCAGGGCATCGTATACGACCCGTTGGACAGCGATGTTCCGGGACGACATACATATGAATATACATATACATTGTATTAATAGCTTCCTGGCCCGGTCGATCACTCGGGCATCGTGTAGAGGAGGAGTCCCGATCGGGGTTGGGTTGCTCCCCGTTAGATGATGTCCGGCCGCGGCCCGCAAGCGTCGGAACGAACGAGGGTTCGCGTCCTCAAATGGGCTTACAGTTCACGATGACCGTTGCAGTCGTGCTGATCACCAGCGGCCCCTCGCCATCGATTCAGGGTGTCGTTACCTTAAACGGCGCAGTCGCTGTTTGGCCACCCACATCCGTCGCGACCACTGACGTTCCCGACGTTCCGCTCGGTACCGTGAAGGTACAGCTGAACGACCCCGTCCCGCCCGTCGTAAAGGAACCATTCGTGCAGTTCGTGATCGACACATTATCGAAGACCAGCCCGACGGTGCTCGACACCGAGAAACCTGTCCCGGATACCGTCACCGTAGCGCCCACTGGGCCTTTCACCGGGCTCACCCCGATCCAGGGTTTCGTCACCTTGAACGGCACGGTCGCTGTCTGGCCACCCACGTCCGTCGCGACCACTGACGTTCCCGACGTTCCGCTCGGTACCGTGAAGGTACAGCCGAACGACCCCGTCCCGCCCGTCGTCAAGGAACCATTCGTACAGCTCGTAATCGACACATTATCGAAGATCAGCCCGACCGTGCTCGATACCGAGAAGCCCGTCCCGGACACCGTCACCGTAGCGCCTACCGGCCCCTTCACCGGACTCATCCCGATCCAGGTTTTCGTCCCCTTGAACTGCGCGGTCGCGGTTTGGCCGCTCACATCCGTCGCGATCACTGTATTTCCCGATGTTCCGCTCGGCACCGCGAATGTACAGCTGAACGACTCCCACGTCCCGGTCGCAGTGAGGGAACCGATAGTGCAGCTCGTGATCGACACATTGTCGAAGACCAGCCCTGCCGTGCTCGATATCGAGAAGCCCGTCCCGGACACCGTCACGGTAGCGCCTACCGCGCCCTGGCCCGGCGTCACCATGATCACGGGCGTCGTTGGCCGGTAGTTCGCGGTGAACGTACCGTTCGCGCTAACCACCATTAGCCGTGAGCCAGTGATGCGAATCGCCCCTGCATGGGTGAAGTTCGAGACGGCGAATCCCCTGCAATTGTTGAAGCCGAACGTGATCGGATTCGGCGAGGGGACGATCGCGGCGATCTGCCCGTTCCTGTAGGCCGTCCCGTTGAGTGTGACAGCCCCACAGGTGGAGGGTGTCGTGAATACTTGAATTGAGGCGGTCGGCGGGTAGGATAGGGTCACCCGCTTCGAATAGAGGAGCGCGATGCACGAGTCATGAATGTGGACGATGTAGAGTCCTGGGTACAGGTAATTGAGTCCCCCGAGGAGCGTGAAGTTCGCTTCGAACGTCACGTTCGTGGTCGAATTGTCATGCACCCACTCCTCCGCCCAGACGACACCGGCTGGGGTTTCGAGCTCGAAGTAGAACGATCGGCCCGCCACGTCGCCGCCTAGGTACATCGTGTAGTTCGAGCCGATGAGGTCGTTGGCAGGGCTCTCAGACACAAGGTCGACGTATGGCGCAGGCTCGAAGGTGCTTGGAAGCCAGACGCCGCTGTGATTGGTGGACGTGGGGACGGTCCATGGCCCCTGGACGTAATTCCCGTTTAGGAACGTGACGTTCCAGCTCCAGCGCCACTCAAGCGTGAGGGTCCCGTACGGGGTGTCGGCCATTATACCGAGCTTCTGGGAGCTGAGGGTCGCATTCTTGGCCGGGTTGAATGAGAAGTTGCTCGTCACAAGCTTGTCGTAGCTGAGGGAAGTCCACTGGGGGCCCGTCATGGTGAAAGTGTGGTTGTTGAAAGTGACGGGGAAACTGGCTCCGCCAACCATCGGCATCGTGACGAATACGGTAGGAGAGTACACGTTGAGGCCAGCCACGGAGACGTTCGTGACGTTCACGTTGAATTCGAAGGTGACGTCCACGTGATCACCCACAGTGACGCTGGTCGTGGGGTTATAGTTCGGAATGAGGAGCGAGGTCGCCATGGTCGGCTGCGTGCACCCCGGCTCCGTCTTCACCGTCGTCGTCAGTGCCGAACCGGTGGATGGATTGGGCGCTCCGATTAGGCCCACCGTCGACGGGGCGCCGAGCAGACTTGCGCAGACAGCCACCGTGAGCACCATCACTACTACCACCGCGAACCCGACGTTCACCAGTCGGCGTCGCGAGGAGGCGGTCGCCCTGCTGATTCCGGGCATGGGCGAAGGCGAACTAGCAATCGGGGGGGTCATAGTCATCTGGTCCGGGGGTCGTTCGTACGTAGGTTGCTCAACCTGAGCAGTTCGACCCGAGCTAAAAGCTTCCGGTTGCGGACCGGGGAGTTCAAACGTCATCTCTCCGAGGATGGAGCGACCACCCACTCTCCCAAGCCGGGTGCGTCAGCCCTTGTGTTGAACGAAAGCTGGCCCCGCCGGCCAGATGGGTTTCTACGAGGCTTCAGGTCAACTGTGCCGAAGTACGGGTCAAGCCCCACCGGTTAGGTTCAAGGTCGCGAAACCACCTGCAAGAAGCCCAGCTGCAAGATTCCGGTCGCCGGAGTCGCGTCGAGGAATGAAAGCCCGGGGTTCCTATTCGTGGACTCGTAACTTGGGAGCCATCGATCCTTCCTGACTTTCTGTCCGGAGTCTAAGATTCGACGAGTTTGTTGTGTGACTGCGGATCAGATTACACACCGTTTGCGCGAAGCCCGATGCGAGAACGACTGCCTAGGTATCGAAAGCCTCCCACCGTAGCCCAGTGGGCAGGCCCTTGACCTAATCGAACCCAACTTCCGAGGGAAAGGCGGAAATACCCGGAGGATTGGGATGTTGAGAAATCCATGGGAATTCCGATTTCCGGCGTTATCAGCTCGGCCCTGCGATCCGCCGGAGCCGGACAACGAGCCATCTCGGTACCGCATGGCGAGTATCTGATCGACCAGACTTCGGTCGTACCATCGAACACTTCGGTCTTCTTCGATGATGTGGTGGTCAGGGCAGAGACGCCGACCATCTTCCTGAAGACCTTGGCCGGAACAACCGGCATAAAGCTCAGCGGGAAGCTTACCTACGATGGCGGCGGAAATCTCACAAATGCGATTGTATTCAACAGCACCCGCGACGTGACGATTCAACTGGACGCGGGGGTTCAAGGCTTGCCTCCTCTGCGAGGATTCATTCTCTGCGACCAGTGCGACTCCGTCAAAGTCTCGGGGACTTACCATTCGGTGGACTCACGGGTGTTGCTCGCGGTCGATACCAACGACGTTGAAGTTTCGGGAGTAATCGCAGGACCGTATCGTGTCGATCCGGGGGACAGCATCGTTCGAGTCATGTCAAAAGGCACACGAGGATCTATCGGACGCGTTCGACTTCACGATATAGCGATCGATGGTGGGGGAGTGCTCGCCAAGGCCGGCCTCATCGCCGTTCTGGCCAATGTCGGGCAGCCCGACATCACGGACGTTTCCATATCGAACTGCTCGGTATCTCATAGTCTGGCTCTCGTAGATGGCGTCGATGTGAATCGATGCGATCGGATTGACGTCCGCAACGTGTCCGGGACAGGGCTAAACGTGGCGGTCGCAGTTGTCGGTTCTCACGCAACGGTGGATTCTATCACCGGGACGGACTGCCGGGCCCAGGCGTTTGCCTACGGGGACCCGACCTACCAAACCACCGACATTCACGAATGCCTCGCCTCCCACATCGTCGCAAGGGACTGCGGTAAGGCTTACGGGTCCATCGCCGGGTCGGGAATAGGGGTATTTCGGGCGGGAAGCACTCGGACCACAGATGTTGTGCTCCAAGATGTGGATTCAATCGACACGACCGGACACAGCCAAAGATTCGGCCTAGGCGTGTCCGACGGAGTCCAACGAGTGCGGGTAGCGCGCGGTCGGCTGCATGGATTTCAATCAGCAGTTCGCCTACTCGCACCTCCCTCTGAAGTTACCTTTGAGAGTGTCTCGGGAATCCAATGAATGTTGGATTGAGGGGTGGGGGAGACTTCCCCATTGTTTGCAGGGTGGGTGACGCGGTCCGGGGAGGCCCGAATCACGTAACCGTGGCGGTGTCAAGGATAGACACCGACGATAGACGATTCTTCGCCACGAAGACTCTTAGAATGGACCGCGGGAGAACGGCCACCGGGCTATCTGACACTCCGTCCCCCAGAACCCGCCCGTGGTCCTGATATCCCGCGGTGTAATTGTTGTTGCCGAGGCGATGCCGTGGAGGTGCGGATTCTCTTTCGCTACGAGTTGACCTGTTCGACTCGCCTGTCACGGGGCCGCTCCCGGACCTGGACAGCTAGGAAGAGGAGAGCCCGACGGAAACTCACCCAGGGGGCCCCACCGTGAGAGTTCTCCTGGCCGGCGCTACCCTCAAGGACGACTGGGTCGGCGGCGAACCGGAAGTGGCGCGACTCCTCAGCCTTGGTCTA
This sequence comes from Thermoplasmata archaeon, assembly GCA_036404475.1. Classification (GTDB taxonomy): domain Archaea; phylum Thermoplasmatota; class Thermoplasmata; order Lutacidiplasmatales; family UBA184; genus Lutacidiplasma. The sequence continues at coordinate 5,430 of DASWZL010000027.1, read as the reverse complement.
ACACACGCGGGCCACGAGGTGCGACGTGTGGCGCTCGCACGTGAGAGGGGGGCTCTGGCATCGATGGCATTGGTCCCCCTCGACACCGACCCGGTTGCGGAACGACGGTACCGCGGGGTTCTGGATGACACTCGGCCAGACGTCGTGCTTGCGTTCTACGACTACGACACATCCCTGGTGCGAGTTTGCAAGCGCTCAGGAGTCCCCGTCGTTGTATGCGCCCACGTCTTTTGGCCGACGTGCCCCATCGGGGTGATGTACATCGACGGACAGGGCACCTGCGACGGGGCCCGCGTCGGAAAGTGCCTCCGCCACATGATGTTCTCGGTTCCAGACGCACGTCTCCCGCTACCGTTCCGTTCGTTACCATTTCCTCTGGCACTGCAAGTGTACGCCAAGTTCCTCACTCGCTCGACGACTCTCAATGCGGCTGACGCAATCGTCGTCCCAAGTCAAAGCATGCGGAAGATGTTGGAGTCCGATGGGATTCGGGGGATCCAGGTCGTTCCCAACGCGGTCGACTCTAGTCAGTTTAGTCCTCGCCGATCCGAGAATACCGATCAGAGGGTCCTCTTCCCGGCAGGCCACACCGCGGAGCGCAAGGGCTTACGCCACTTCATTACCATAGCCCGCGAACTCAAATCTGCGTTTCCGGATGTCGAATTCGTTGCGACCAACTATAGGGGTGACGACGTAGTGACCGGGCGGAGTTACCTCGCGCGTCGCGACTATCTGCGGTTGATGGAGGGCTCTGCGGTGATCGTCGTGCCCACGCTTTGGGAGGAGCCCTTCGGAATGGTTGCGCTCGAAGCGATGGCCGCAGGGGTTCCCGTCGCGGCGTATGCCTCTGGGGCGATTCCGGAAATCATCCTCGACGGGACCACGGGGATTCTTGCGCCAACCGGGGATGTCCGGGCGCTGAGCCGAGCAGTGAGAACCCTCCTTGGAAGCCGGGCATTGTCCGAGTCGTTCGGGCAGGCCGGGCGGGAGCGGGCTGAGAGATACTTTGACTTCGAGACAATGACCCAGCGCTACCTCAGGGTGATACGTTCTGTCACACCTACCTCATAGTAGTGGCGTGCGTAACGTGCTGGAAGGATTTGGGAACGCGAGGGGCATGATCGGACCATTCATCGAGGTTCTGGACTCGAGGGAGAGCCTGTTCTCCGATTCGAAATGGTATGCGGATTGCGAGTGGAACCGAGCTCAATCAACCCGTCATCGCTGCCCGCCCTCAACGCACGAGCCTGAACGGTTAGCCCTCTTTCGCATGTCCGTCTACTCAAGCCCTACCCAACCCCCGCTCCACGACATGCCAGCGCTCGCTCGACCCGCAGGTGGAGATTCTGTCCCGGAACTCAGCAGGTCGGTCCTCTTCCGCAGAGCGCATAGCGGAGCATCCGAGGTTCGGGCCTCTTTTCAGGCGCGGGCCTCTGAAGGGGGAGGAGCTCGGTAGTTGCAAGTTTGGCAAGGCCCGGGCATTGCGTCCGGGAACGAAGGCGCAATCACGCCAGGAACGGTCGCTGAAAGACCTGGATGCTAACGAGGTAAAGTGACATCATGTTAGAGAGATATGTCCCAGGGAAGCTCACGTACCCTGTCGAATTCCATTCGAACGAGATTGTTACGTTTTGTTGGATCCATCTATTGATTTTGGTCGCATTAACGGTATAACTGCCGAGGGGCGGGGGATTCCCTGAACCAGGTACTATCTTGACCGTGTGGAACCTTTCTTGGCCCGTGGTAAAGGTTACGTTGTCTTCGACAATTGCAGGAGCCGCAAGGGCTCGAAGAAGGAGCTGCGGACCTTTGTTCTGCTCGTTGAGTTCGAGATCGAATGTAACGGAGTAATTGCCCGGCGGCAAATAGAGCAGTCGCGGTCCGGTCCAAATCTCTGCTTTGGCGGGTGCCTTAGGGTCCGCCTTGTGGTAGAGGCTCGGACCCAAAGGAGAGGCGTAACTGGGACTGATTGACCCGATGGTGTGGTTGATGGTCAGCTGACCCCCCGCCAAAGCGGCCGTCCAAGGCATCCAGAAACTCGGTGCCCCCTGCCAGCCGCGTTCGTAGAGGTAAGCTCCGTCTTCGGCCGCGTAAAGACCGAACGCGGAGAGATTCGAGTAGTAACGGTAGAAGGTAGCGGCAGTCGGATCGACCCGGTAATCGATTGCGACGAAGTTCGACCGATTGACCCACGCGTTAAGATCCCCCGAAATATTCTCATTGCCTCTAAGGTATGCCCCGTCAACCACCACGTACGCGTTCGGCCTGCTCGAGAGTTCAGGAAACAGGTGGGAGGTCGTCAGTACTGAGGCTTGAGGGGGGATCAGCTGCAAAACCGAATGTAAAATCTGGTCGTGGGCGTCGGGCCCGGCGAGGCCATATGCGATTGCCGATCCACGGCCCAACGGTTCGCTAATCAAGGGATTGGCTAATGCAGTCGCGGTTAGCACAAGGACCGTCAGGAACGCAAACGGGACAGCTTCCACTGAGACCCCCCTCTTGAGCGAAAATCTGTTACGGCGCTTCGTGGAGATGTGACCGGCCTGATTGGTCGCGTTGGGCCCACCCACTGCGTCAACGGCGCCGGCTGAAACCGGGACCTGACCGTGCGAATCGGCGCCGAGTGCACGCCTTACCCGTTCAAGCTCCCGCTCAGCGGGGCCCAATTCGCCGCGGCCTAGCAGGACCACGGCTCGCTCGAGTTGTCTTCTTGCTTGGGAACGTGTCGGGTCCTCCTTCAAAAATACTGGTAGACGCTCTGCCAAATCGCGCGCGTCCGCAGTAAGTCGGAGCGCGAGGTCGCGCCGTCGATGACCGCTTTCCAGGCCGCCGAGGAAATCAACGACAAGCACCGTGCCCTCGATAGCGGCCACGAACATGAACCCGAGGATGAGGGCGACGTACTGAGTACCAAAGATGTACAGACCAGCGTTGTTTGACAAGAACGCGAGGACCATGTAACCAGCGAGCGGGAGGACGTAGCGTAGTCCGCCCAGGAGCGAGACCGCGCCGGTCGCAAGAATCACCAGTTCGAGGAACAGGATCTTCGCCGATCCACCGAATTGCAGGGCGGCCGCGGCCGCCCCTGGATGAGTCAACGCTTGGGGTAGGACGTCCGGAAACGAACTTGCCCCGAGAATAGAGTACCGAACAGCATAAGCGTCACCGAAACCGCCGCCTCGGGGCCCCGCAAGTAGAAGGGCGACGTACGCGACGGCAAACCATGCTCCCGCAACCAAGATAGCAATCAACAAAGGGCGCCGCTGCTGAAGTGCGGTCAGGTAGGGGATGGAGGAAGGGGCGATGAAGGTCGCGAAAAGTCCTCCGACCGCGAAAAGCATCAGCAACGCAGGTGCGGCCTCGATCGTGCCCAAGGCAAGCACCCAACAGAACATGAACGGCCAAAACCGTCCTTTGGCGAAGAAATAGAGTGCGGCGAGAACAGCGAGCGGCAGGAAGGCTTCCGGATCGAAGCTGTTCCAATCGACGGCCAACGTCAGGGGACTGATTAGGTACAGCGAAGCGAAAAGTACGGGCAGTGGCCCCTTCCGGAAGTAGACCTTTGCAATTCCGTACAACGGAATCGCGCTCAGCGCGAGCGCGGCTTGCTTCAAGAACAGGAGGGTGACCGGAGAAGGAGCTATGGCGTACAGTGGAAGAAGAAGAAGGAGGGTGGGGGAGAAGTGGGTAGCCCATAGCGACCCACTGCTTCCTCCAGGAATGTTGGTCGTGTAGTAGAGGAACCCCTGACCGTGGACCGTAGTGAAGAAGGCCTGGTTGTAATCCCCCAGGTCCCCTTGCGTGGCGTGGAAGCCAAGGTAATTCTGTCCCTGGACCCAAGTGAGGATAACTGATTCGACGATGGCGGCAATCGCGATTCCCCAGACGACCATGGATGGTCGGCGGAACCAGCTGAGGACTCGGTCGCGCAGGGTGGACCCATAAACCGAGGATTCCTCCGGTTCGCCCGCGGTTGATGACAGGGGGGGTGGCTGGCCTGCAGTTCCCTCTCCCTCGCGCGCAGGGTTCGCCGACGAAACGTCCGCAGGGACGTGTTCTAAGGTTGGAGTCGCCTCAGTCGAGGAGGATTCCATGGTGACCACTCATCCTGTCAATCACGGGCTGAGCTGACGTGCGAGGAAAATGGAACGGATTCTCTCCCGCCACACCGTCGCGCCTGCCATGAGAGCTCAGCTGTGACCGATGACCTCCTTGGACCCCGTGTCGAGACTGGCCAGGTAATAGCTTGTCCCGTTCGCCGATCACCAAGGAAACACCGGTTCCCGGTCCGCTCGTCCGGAGGAGAATTTAGACTCCGTGGCCCAGATAAGGTTTGGGCTCTTTTCTTCAAGCCAAGGACCCCGATGGTGTTTCAGTTGGCGAAGGGATCGAAGGCTCGGCCCCCGGGCGTGGTCGGATACGATGGCCGCTCGCTTGCAAGAGCCTCCATCGTGTCCTTGGCCGTCGGGACCTGAACATGGACAACCGACCCGGAGGGACACTACGGGCCAAGTGTCCGGCTCAATCGTAGCCCCAGGAGCGCAGCCTTTGGTCGATCTCCAGCTCGACGGATGTCGGCGCGCCTGATGTGAGGGCGATTCGAGACGCTTCTTGCGCTTCGTAGGGGCCAAACACCTCTCGCCGCACAATCGCGGCAGCCTGGTCGGAAAGTCGAGGTGGGACGCCCTGATCCGGATCACCCTCAACTTCCCAGCGAAAGACCTCCGAGGTGTCGAAGTCCAGAACGAACTTCTCCTCTCCCCGGTACGCGGCCAACAAACGGTGATTCCAAGACTGGTCTGACCGGATTCCCCGGAGGGAACGGATCGGGTCGGAGACCGGGCCACCCTCACAGTAGATTACCCCCGAATATGGGTCGGTCCCACCGTCGGTCATGAGAGAATGACCTGCATCATCGTATGGCGCAACTCCCGCTGCGGTGGACTTGATCCAGGAGTCGATCTCGCAGAGGCTCACCCAGCGTTCGACTCGTCGTGGCACGCTAACCCCGGCAGGGGGCGCGACGACGAGAGGAACACGTGTGACAGAATCGGTGGCGCCACACCCATGGAAGGCGTTACCGCCCTCGCCGAACGACTGACCGTGGTCTGAGGTGAGGATGATCATCGTACGGTCGCGTTCCCCGTGCGTCTCGAGAGCACGCAGGAGTTGTCCAACCTTGCGGTCGGCCGCTTCGATGGACTTCACGTAGCCACCCACGAGAGCGGTCCAGCGCAAGCGTGATTGGAGGCCGGGAACGGCCAAAAGATAGTAACGGGGAGCGTATAGGTAGGCGCGGTCGAGAAGGCCGAGATGTTCTCCTCCAGGGACGAGGTCGTACGGGTCGTGGGTATCGACAAAGTTGAAGAAGGCATAGAACGGGCGATCGGGGGATCTTCCGGCAAGCCATGCGTCGAAGTGGTTGACGGT
>DASWZL010000026.1:0-4129 GCA_036404475.1 Thermoplasmata archaeon | reverse complement strand
TGCGTGAACCCCCTGCACCTGTCGGGGAATGAAGACAGGAACCCTCGGGTGAGTGGGATGTAACTCGTCAACGACCGAATGCATTCAACCCGAACACGGGCGATCGGCCCGCGCTCGGACGGAAGGTACATAGCAGTCGTCGGGGAGGCCGCTCGTGGTTTCCAGGAGGCTGAACGGGCGTGTGACGGGTGCCTCGTCCGTGCCCTCGTCCTGGTCGCCGAACAGGACCCGCGACTCGAACCGCGTCCGCGAGCCGTCCCGGACGCGCGGGAAGGGGTGCCAGCGGGCGCTGGGCGTGTCGCGAACCCGTGCGGGGCTCGCGCGTCCGCGTGGCGGATCGCGGGCAGGTCGGGGAACGGGTTCGCGGTCTCGTGGCGGTCGCTATCGGTCGCGCTCAACGCGCTTGTCGCGGTCATCGGGACCGCAGGTCAGCGCGCAGGCCGACCGAGCGGCGGATTGAGCCGCGAGGGCGGCCATATCCCCATCATACTCGCCGAGCGACCGAAGGGAGCGAGGGAACGGTCGAGCGCAGCGAGACCGCGAGCTTGATGCGGGGGCGCGCGGCCGATGACATTGACCGCGACAAGCGCGGGGGCGGCTAGAATGAGCGACCGCGAGAAGCGCGGGCTAATCGACCTTTTCGCCGTCACTCCAGTCGATTCGCGTTCACCGATTCCTCTCATAGTCTCCCCCGGGTCCCACGCTGGAGTGAACCTGAAGAATGGCCGGCCTCGTGTGGAGACCTCCCACGCTCGCGGTCGTCCTCGTCGTCCTGGGGGGTATCGCCTGGGTTGTCGCGGGGGGGGTGTTCAGCGTCCAGATTGCCCTTTGCTTCCCCTCCTGCGGACCGGTGGTGACCGCCGGCGGGAGCGGGGGTTATCCATCCGGAGCAGTGACGGCCCTTGCGTGGCTTGACCTCTACTCGTACCCGTATGTCGTAACCCTCGGACTCCTCACGGTCGGCATCGGTCTCAAGGCGTCCGACCCGGGCTCAGATGGGGTTGGTACGCCGTGCTCGCGCTATCCGTGGCGGGTGTCCTTACGAGCGTCATGGACCTCCTGAGCTGGGGCGGTTGGTATACGATCTTCTTCACGGGTCTACCCGCGGTCGGCTTGCTCGTGGCCGTGACGAGCCGACTGTCCCACGCCAGGGCAGTTTCTAGTCCGGAAGCCCCGACCTGAATCGACCAACTGCTTGCAGACCCGGCCTCGAGGTCCTTCTCCTGGAATCTTGACGTGGGACGCGCGCGGCCGATGGAGGACCGCAATCGGCGCGCGCGGCCGCGGCGAGGCCACAAGCGTCACATAGGCCCCGGCGTCGTCCCGTGCCGCCATGGGAGGAGAGAAGCCGTCCGAACTCCTGGACAAGTTGATCGCGGACCTCGGCGACTGGCGGGGTCAAAGGATCGAGCGGATCCGTCGGCTCATTCACGAGGTCGATCCCGATATGGTCCTGGAATGGAAGTGGATGGGAACGCCCGTCTGGTACCACAACGGGATGGTCGCGTGCGTCAACCCTCACACGGGGAAGGTGAAACTGACCTTCGCCCAAGGGGCGAATCTGCCGGACCCGGCCAAGCTGTTCAACGCCGGCCTGGGCGGGAACGAATGGCGAGCGGTGGACATCTTCGAGACGGATGCCCTGAACGAGAGGGCTCTGAAGGACCTCGTTCGGGCCGCCGTGGCCTTCAACCAGGCCAAGATGGGCCAACCGGGAGGGGCGACACCCAAGAAGACCTCGAAGCCCGCCGCGAGGAAGCCCCGACAGGGGTGATTCGGGACCTAAGCCCGTTCGAGAAGGGCCCCGGCGCCCTGACCGCCGTCGGCGCGCGCGTTCGATGACCGACCGCGAGGAGCGCGCAGGGACGCGGCGAAATCAACCTCGCCCGTTCTTCACGGCCCGAGCGAAAACGCTCGACCCGTCAACCTCGCGGACGGTGGCTGATAGACCTACCTCCGCGAACAGCGCACGGAACTCCTCGCCATCTACGGTCGTCGCTCGGAAACCGTCCTTGCAGACGATCGTTCCATCCATGGTCCGCGACTCGTCTATCTCTCCGAGGAGGCCCGCCCCCGACTGTGCCCGGAACCAATCGAGACGGTCCGCCCAGATCTGGGGAGAGTAACTCGAAAACAAGATCACGCCCCCTCTTTTCGCGACCCGAACGGCCTCTGCAACGAGCTCGTGGCGATTCCTCCCAAACGCCGAGATGCCGTTCTGGATACAGATCACCGCATCGAACGTGTCGTCCCGGAAGGCCAGTTGCGATGCGTCCATTCGGAAGAGATCGCAGTTTCTCGATGACCGCAAGTAAGATGCCGCGAGTTCGAGGCTCGCCCGCGAGATGTCGTTGCCCGCCATCCTCGCGACGTGAGGTGCGATCTCTTTCACCACCCGGCCGTACCCGCATCCGAGTTCGAGGACACGGCTCGCGCCCTGCACCTGCTCGATAACGTAACGGACCTCGGAGTCGAGGTATAGACGGATTCTCGGAGACGCGAGGTCGTAGACCTGCTTCAGCTTCGAACCGTAGAGCCGGTCCTCGTAGTAGCTTCCCATCGAGGCCAGGTGCACGGGGAGGGTCCGCTTCAAGATGGCGGAGGTCGGGATCAAGATAGGCTTCCGAGCCCGCCCGTCGGTAGGATGCCGTCGACCCTGAACTGATTCCGCGGGATTCTCGACAGCCGCCTCGACACAGGGCGCGCGCGTTCGATGACCGACCGCGAGGAGCACGCGAGCTATGCCCATCCGCTCCCGTTTCCTCGGACAACCCACCTTTCTCTGACGTGAGACCGGCCCGCAACCCGCCCGGTCAGTCGGAGGTCGGGGACCGCATTCCCCTCCGTCACGTTTGTTTTACGGGCGGCTCGCCTGACTCATCGCGGAGTTGCCGGTATGACGCAGGAAGAACGGTGATGCCGAAGGATCGAGCGACCCAGTTCGGCCGGTTCGAATCGCTGGCTCTCGTGGTGGGTGCCTTGCTAGGCTCGGTTCTCGTGACGATCCTCGATGGGGGGACGCGACGATGACCGCGACTATCCCGCCCACGGTCGGTCACTCGTTCCATGCGAAGACGGTCGCCGGGAGCATCGAGCCCGTTGCCCGATGCACGTTTTGCGGATGTCCCCAATCCTCCGCCCAGAACCTTCCGACCTGTGAGAGCTACAAGAAACTCCAGCAGTCGGTCAGCGACACGTTCGACTCTGGGGCTCGTCGCGACCCATACGGTCAGAAGGGGACGAAGTAATCCCGACCGACCTCGAGGCGAGGCCCCTTGCCTGTGCTCTCCTCGCGTTCGATGACCGACCGCGAGGAGCGCGCGGGACGGTCCGAATGAGGGGCCCCGTCACCGCTTGTTCAGGGCAGGGTCCGGAGAAAGGTGCGAGATGATCTCGCGGACCACGGACCCAACGGGGCGAGTCGCATCCAATCCGATTCCGTAATCGAACTCTGTTGACTTCGCGTAGACCTCTCTCGCCGCCTCACTCCCGTGGGGGGGAACTCGTCGGCTGTCCCGCTCGATGCAAACACTCAGCGGTGCTTTCAAACTGAAAACGTAGTGGCGATAATCGAGCTGAATGAGCAAATCCTCGATCTGGGACTTCCAGTAGAAGTTCCCATCGAAGATCACCGGTGTGCCCTTGTCCAAGAACCCCCGAGCCCGTTCTACCGCACGCGCGTTGGCCCGCAGGAAACTCTTCTGCGAGATGTAACCTCCATCCCACTCCTCCAAGCCATGCTCATCCAGAATCCGATCGATAGAGATGTGCTCCGCTTCGATCCTCTTGGCTAAACTCTCGGCGACGGTGGACTTGCCGACTCCCAAAGGCCCTCGGATGACGACGTAGAATACCATGACCACGCCCGCTTGCTTGGAAAGAATGTCGAGCCGGCGAATAACCTCGGCTGTCAGACCGGGTCAGTACCACGAGTTCTGGGAGTGTGCAGTCGCGGTGGCGGGCGCGCGCGTTCGATGACCGACCGCGTGGAGCGCGCCCGTCGCTTCGAGAACAGCGCGGGGACGTGAGCTCCCGGGCAAGTTGGCCCAATCGTCGCGTTCGTCAAGGGTAAGTAAGCGTGTCAGCTGTCCAGCTCCCGGTAATCGATGTACTGCCGAGAGTGCGGGAA
>DASWZL010000025.1:0-59885 GCA_036404475.1 Thermoplasmata archaeon | reverse complement strand
TTTCCCCGGGTCACTTTGGCCGGTTCGACAGGTTACGGAATAGTTCCTCTTCTTTGGCGACGGTGAGTGGACATGCTCCCGCGAATCCCTCTCTCGTTCACCGTCTAGGCGGCGCCCCGAGCGCCATGCCGGGAGCAGGGGGACCTCCGGTTCGTCTCGGCGCCATCCGAAACGCAACCGTACCGGAGAGCTGTATTCGGCCTAAGGTCCGAAGTAGCTCGTTCAAGACATCTCGGAGATTCGCCTGCCGACCGTTTACCCACAGTTCGAGTGAATCTTCGTCGAGCCAGCGGACCGCTGACTCTCGTTTGACCGCCGTACCCTCGGCCGCAGAGCCGATATCGAAGCTGACGAAATCCTCGCTTGGGTGCGTCTGAAGAAATTCGTCGATCATCTCATCGAAGTGCAGGAACCCGCCCCGGACGTCCTCCTCTCGGCCAGTTCGAGATTTCAGAATCGAGTCCTCGTCTACACTGAGGAGCCTCCGGATTTCGGCTCCTCGCTTGAGCCGATCTTCGACATCATGATCGGTCTCTCGGAACTTCTTGGCTGAGGGCCAGAGGATACTATTCACGACCCCGGCCGCGGCCAAGAAGCCTTGAATGTCCCCCAGTATCGGCCCGGTAAGATTTGCGATTGGGATGAGGTGCTTTGCGTAGAATGCTCGGCGTTCCTCTTCGAGCGGAGGCAGGTAATCCTCGCGCTGGGCTCGGTTGAACTCCCTTCCCAGTTCCTTACGCTTGGCAACGTGGGCTTCCAGGGAATCAAAAGCCGACTTTGCCGCAGATAATTGGAACTTCAATTCCATCGAGTAAGCATTCAGCTCGGGCGGCCACACCGACCGTGCGTCCTCCGCCATGGGCTTCCCCGTCGGAGTAACCTGCCTGAGAATAAGTGTCAGGCTGTTGCCGCAGTATCCAGCCTCCTCCCTTCGGTCGGAGGCATAATCTTGAGTTTGAGGGGAGGAGTGGGAACCCCCCCTCCCCCCAAGGGGTCGAGCGACGAGCTCGCGGTCTAACGAGTCCGGCCTTCACCGGATGAGTGCGAGGGTGCGAACCTCGGTCGACCCAACCCCGCTTTGCACGGTTTCTGTGGTCGACTTACTAAGGCACCGAGACCTGTGATAGAAGCCCGGACAACGTGTCGGGCCAATTCGAGAGAGTAGGTCGACCTCGGCGAACTTCTTTACAGGGCGAACCGTTCTCCGTGTCATGGCGGACTCCGTTGGTGAGGTCACTTGCGATGGGTGCGGTACGACAATCGTGGAAGCCAGGCGGCCGGCTGATGCGATTAGAAGCAGACTTGGGGTCCGACCCTCCCCATTCGTAGCGCTTTGCGACGGTTGCCGAGGTAAGTTGCGGGTTTTGCTAGGTGCCGCCCGGGGCCCCCGAGACCCGGTTCGGAATGAGTAGTGGCAATCCGTTCGATTACTCACGGCCACCGCTCCCTCCCGGAGAACTGACCGTTTCCCCCGAAGCGGCGTTATCCACGGCCCCCGGCCGGGGCTTGCTCGCCCAAACGGCTCTGCGTATCGACTCAGCCTTTAGACCGATTTCCTGAGCGATCTGGGGCCATGTGTGATTGAGAATCCGAAGCTCTCGCGCGCGTTGTACGGCTTCAGGGGTAAGTTTCCGAGGGCGTCCGGGTGGTCTCCCCGTACGAGTCGGCTTCCGGCCCTCTTTGATGGCTGTCATGGCCGCGCGGGTTCGCTCGCGGACAAGCTCGCCCTCGAACTCAGCGACACCGGCCAGTATGGTTCGGGTGAGCCGACCTGCCGGAGTGCTTGTGTCAATCTGCTGAGTAGTGGCTACTACCCGGACATTGTGAGCTTCCGCGAGCTCGAAGAACGCGAGTGCGTCCGGAACGGAGCGAGCAATCCGGTCGAGCTTGGTAACGAGTACGAGGTCTACCGCCCCGGCCACCATGGCCGCTCGGAGCCGGTCGAACTCCGGTCGAGGCTTGGTGCCGGTCCCGGTGATTTGCTCCCGGAACGATTCGCACGAGTCCCACGCTTGAGATTGAGCGTACCTTCGGAGATCGGCCTCTTGTGTGTCCAAGTCCTGTCCGGGACCGCTTACGCGAACGTAGAGCGCGACCCGCGTCAACAGCGGCCCCCCCGGTGGATTCCGCAACGACAGCGGTCGAAAGAAAGGAAGGGTCCCCGGGTTCCCCCGGGGGCCGAAAGGGTTAGCTCCGGTTCGGTGGAGGACCGAGCGAAGCCACGGCGTAGTGCGGCGAAATTCGCATCGAGCTGGGCGAGTTCCGAAAGGGTGGGTGCCCGGAAAGGCTCATTATCAGGGCATTTCCCTGAGGTATCGGGTGCTGAGGTAGCCTAGCTCGGCCAAGGCGCCAGATTCGAGATCTGGTGATGCGTTTGCATCGCGGGAGTTCAAAGGACGCGCGGGGACCTCCCCCGGCGGCGGAGAGTCTCCCCCTCAGCGCCTCCCCCGCCACGCTTCGAGTCGACGTCGAGGTCGCGCGCGGCGGTCGGACCCGGTGCGCGCGGGTGGACGTCGCGCCCGGGACCCTCGTACGCGCCGTCGTTCGCTCGGCCGGCGAGGCGCCCGAAGGGTGCGCGGTCCTGGTCGGCGAGACGCCCGTTCCTCTCGACACCCCGATCGAACGCCCTCTTCACCTCACGGTCGTCCCCACCTTCTCGGGAGGGTAAGCCCGCCGACGCGGGTTCGAGGCTCGAGCGCGGGCGACTGACGAAAGGGATTAAGGGCGCGCGCACCGTCAGTTGGAGAGAATAGGAACGTACTGTGCCGTCCAGTTGTCCGATCTGCGAGCAGCCCATCCCGTCGACCGCGGCCCACTGCTCGGTCTGCGGGTTTCCCACGGGGCTCGCGATCGAAGGACTCCGCTCGAACGACGGAGGGGAGACGACCCTTCCTCCCGCGGAGCCCCCGGCTCGCTCGGGCACCGCCGTGGGCCCGTCCGCTCCTAAAGTTCCCTCGGCCGAGGAGGAGCTGAACGTCGCCATCAGCCGGGACCTCCGCTCGAAGATGGACCTCGTCCGGGAGCTCGGACGAGGTGCTCCGGACCTCACGAACGAGCTGTGCCAAGCGGCGCTCAGCGAGGCCGACGGCCGGAGCTCCGAGGCGCTCGCAATCCTCCGGACGGCCCAGTCCCGCCTCGAGACCGAAAGCGACGAACTCGTCCATCGACGCCTCACGGAGCTCGGAGAACGACGCGAGTCCCTCGAGCGCACCGGCGCCCGGATCGCGGTCGGGGACGACCTCCGCGAGGCCCGGGCCGCGCTCGAGACCGGAGAGCGCGAGGACGCGATCCGCCACATCGTGGAGACCGACCGTCGCATGACGCAGTTCGAGTCGGACTGGAGAGGTCTCCAGGGCCTGCTGGCCCAGGTCGAGGGGCTGCGTAGCGAGGCCGCCGAGCTCAGCATCCCGCTCGGGGAGATCTCGGCTGAGGTCGAGGCGATCCGAGAGAAGTTGCGAGAGCCGAACCTCACGGGGGAGACCCTCGACAGCGTCGCGGAGGAGGCGGCCCAGACCCTCATGCTGCTCCACGAGGCGGTCCCGAGCGCGCTCAACGAAGAGCTGGACCGCTCCGAGAAGACCCTCGACCGCTACCCCGAGGACCACGTCCGAAGCGCGGTCGCCAAGCGATTGCACCTCGAGGCGACCCGACACCTCAAGAAGGGTCGGTTCACGGAGGCGGTCCGCAGCGTTCAGGACCTTCGCCGAGAGCTGGCGGAGCTCGAGGTCGCGGCGGCCGCGTCCCCCGCCACTGCGGCGCCCTCCCCGGCGGGCCCCGGCGAGACCGAGGACGAGATGCTCGACCGGCTCCTGAAGAAGGCGCGGTCGCTCGCGTCCCGGATCCGAACCCTGCCGCCCGACAGCGACATCGCGCACGACGCGGCGGTGCAGATCCGGGAGGCCACAGAGTTCTTGCGTTCCCGCAAGCTCCAGGAAGCCGACCTCACCCTCTCTCGGCTCATGCGCATCCTCGCCAGCGATGTACCGGGGAGCTGATCGATGAGCCCGGAACCCCATGCCATCGCTTCGCTACGACCCCGCCTCGAGGTGCTGGTAGAGCGGGCTCGCGCGCTCGAGGTCGAAGGGCTCCCGTTCCCCACCGACACCGTTCACGCCGCGTTCCAGCGAGCGGCGAAGGCTGGTGAGGTCGAGGCGGCGACGACCGTCCTCAAACGCGCGGAGGCCCTGCTCACTCGAGCCAACACCGACTGGACCTGGGTCCGGGAGCTCCTGCGCCGGGCCGACGAGCTCCGGGCGATCGCCGGCACGATCGGTGTCGACCTCGCAATCCTCGACAACCGGGTGGGGAACCCGCGCACGCGCCTGAGGGCCGAGCCGCTCAGCTCCGGCTCGCTCGGGAAGGCCGCCGCGAGCGCGTCGCTCGCCCTCGCGGTCCTGAACGACGCCGTGCCCAAGTTCTGTGTCCAGGAGGCGCAGGCGCTGGGGGTCTCCATCCGCCGGGCGCGCGACCGCGGCGAGGACGTCGGGGATTCGAGCCGCTCGTTCGCCCGGCTGCTGCAGGCGCTCCAGGACCAGAACCTCGCCACCGCCGCGCAACGGTTGGTCGAGACGCGGAGGATCGTCGCGCGCATCTCGCGGGCGCCCGCGCTTCCGCCCCTCTCCGCCCGGGAGGAAGAGGAGATCCTGCTCGAGGCCCGGAACCTGGCCCGCCGGCTCCAGCGGATCAAGGGGAAGGCCCGAGATGCGTCGAGCGCCGCCCGCCTGATGGCCCAGGTGCGTGCCGCGATCAGCGAGGACCGCCGGTACGGGACTCCTGAGGAGGAGATCGAGCAGCTGTGGGCGGAGGTCGACCGCCTCACGAAGGAGAAGAAGAAGGTCGCGGTGACCTCTGAGCCTCCACCGGTCGCCCCCGCCCGTCGAACGGAGGGCGAGCCCACCGAGCCGAAACCCGAGGAGCCGGCCGAAGGGGAGGCGCTCGAGCCGCACCTGAGGACGGTCCGACCGTCGTTCTACTCACCCTACGTGCCGCCCGAGGAGCGGCCGACCACGGAAGGGACGGAGGACCTCGATTCGACCACGTCGACCGGTCGAGGGCGGAACCGCCCACGGCCCCGTCCGTAATCCTCATATACCTATCGCAAGTGGTTTATACCACTTGGCGCGAGCGGACGGCCGGCTGAGGAATCGCGACGTCGGGACCGTGCTGGCGATCACGCCGGCGGGTCAACTCACGCTTCGCGCGGCCGGTCCCGAGGTCGTTTCCGAGGGAACCCTCGTGGGAGACCCTAGCGGGGTCGTCCGCGGGCAGGTCGTACGGGTCTTCGGCCCCGTATCCCGACCGTACCTGAGCGTTCGGCCGCGCCGGACCCCGAGCGCTTCGGAGGGCGCCGCCCTCCTCGGTAGGACCCTGGTCCGAGAGTAGGAGCAACCACCCTATGGAGAACGGACAAGCGACGCCGAACGCGGAGAAGCCCGCGGAACGACCGGAGGACATCGTCGTCCCGACGCGATGCACGAGTTGCGGGTCCACCCACCTCACGCGGGACTACGAGCGCGGGGAGCTCGTCTGCGACGAGTGCGGCCTCGTCCTCGAGGAGTCGATGATCGACCAGGGACCCGACTGGCGGGCGTTCGACGCCGAGCAGGGCGAGAAGCGGGCGCGAACCGGGGCCCCGACCACCCTCACGATCCACGACAAGGGCCTCTCCACCGAGATCGGGTGGAAGAACCGCGACCCGTACGGAAAATCGATCCCGACCCGGAACCGGGCGCAGCTCTACCGCCTCCGCAAGTGGCAGCGACGGATCCGCGTTTCGAACGCGACCGAGCGCAACCTCGCCTTCGCCCTCGCCGAGCTCGACCGAATCGCCTCGGGGATGGCGCTCCCACGGAACGTACGGGAGACCGCCGCGATGATCTACCGGAAGGCCGTCAACCGCAACCTCATCCGGGGACGGTCGATCGAGGGGGTCGTCGCCGCCTCCCTCTACGGAAGCTGCCGCCAGTGCAACGTCCCGCGGACGCTGGACGAGATCGCCTCCAAGTCCCGGATCGGGAGGAAGGAGATCGGCCGCACGTACCGGTTCATGACCCGCGAGCTGCACCTCAAGCTGATGCCCACCAAACCGCAGGACTACATCCAGCGGTTCTGTTCCGAGCTGAAGCTGAAAGGAGAGATTCAGACGCGGGCCAACGAGATCCTGAAGGAAGCGACCGAGCGCGAGCTCACGAGCGGTCGCGGCCCGACGGGCGTGGCCGCGGCGGCGATCTACATCGCGAGCGTTCAGTGCGGCGAGCGGCGCACCCAGCGCGAGGTCGCCGAGGTCGCCGGCGTGACCGAGGTCACGATCCGGAACCGGTACAAAGAGCTCACCGAGAAGCTCAACCTGCGCGTGATGCTCTAGGCTTCCGCATCGCGACTCGATCGGGTCTCGCCCCCCGCAGACGAGCTTCCCTCCGCTACCCTCTTCTAATCGCGACCGCTCGTCGGCGCGTGACGCGAACGCTCCCGATTGCGGTCCTGGTCTCGGGCGAGGGGACGACCCTCGAAGGCCTCGCCGAGCTCGCCGTCGGCGGACATCTACCCGTACGGATCGCCCTCGTGGTCTCGGACCGGCCTCAGATACCGGCGATCGAGCGCGCCCGTCGCCGAGGGATCCCCACGGTCGTGCTCCCGACCCGGGGGGTCGACCCGGACGCCTGGTCGGACCGCCTCACGCGCGAGCTCGTCGAGAAGGAGGTCGAGCTCGTTGTCCTCGCCGGGTTCCTCTCAATCCTCCCGGCGCGTTGGGTCGACCGCTGGCACGGCCGCGCGATCAACATCCACCCGTCCCTCCTCCCGCGCCACGGGGGCGCCGGGATGTACGGGCCGAGGGTGCACCGCGCCGTCCTCGCCTCCGGCGACCCGGAAACCGGAGCGACCGTCCACGTCGTGACCTCGGACGTCGACGCGGGTCCGACCGTCGCCCAGGAGCGGCTGCCGGTCCTTCCGAACGACACCCCAGAGTCCCTGCGCGCACGCCTCCACCCCGTCGAGGTCGCGCTGCTCGCGGCGACGCTCCGCCGGTTCGCCGAGGGACAGCTGCCGCTGCCGTACCCCGGACCCGACGCGGCCGAGGCCGGCCCTCACGAACGCTCGGACGCTCGGGAGTGAGCCCTTCGCGCCACGGCCCGGGGAAGGAGCTCGGAGAGCGGGGTCGGCCGCGGCGGAAGGTCGAGCGTCAGCCGGTGGCGGGTCGTCTTCGGAGGGAAGAGGCGGCCCTCCACGGCCCGGCGGACGACCTCGCTCTTCGCGATCGGCGGTCCGGGGTGCCACCGCTCGAGGTGGATGAGGTCACTCTCGTAATCGAAGACCCACGCCGGGACGCGTTCCGCTCCGATCCGCCGGAGCGCCTCGACGCGGTGGTGGCCGTTCAAGATCACCGAGGAGCCTCGGGCGACCCAGATCGGGTCGGAGAGCACTTTCGTTCGCTCCAGGTGGGCCATGAGCTCGAGGAGGTTCGCCTCTTCGATCTGCTCGTGGGCCTTGAGCTCGGAAAGACGGAGGAACGCGAACTCGGCCGAACCCGTCATGGGGCGGCGGTCTCCCTCGTCTCGGCAGTCGCGCGTCGAACGGAGACCCCGACCCCGCGGCGTCGGCACCGCGGGACCCGTGGTCGTGTCGGCGACGGCCCCTCGAACGGAGGTCCATCACGGTGGAGCCTATGGGGGTCGGGGGACGACATCGTCGTGCCGAAACACCACCGGAACATCACCCATTCGAGTACCTAAAGTCGCGGGGTGGAGCTCCTTCACGATCTCGGCCACGATGCTCACCGCAATTTCGGCGGGGGTCTCGGCACCGAGCGGAATCCCGACCGGAGAGCGCACACGCTCGAGCGCCTCGCGGGAGACGCCCCGCTCTCGGAGGGTCGCGAACATGTGCTCGCGCTTCGACGCGCTCGCGATGAGCCCGATCGCGTTCGGAAACCGGTCGACGGCGCGGGCGAGCACCTCGAGGTCCTTGCCGGCATCGTATCCCAGAAGGTAGAGATGGGTGAACGAGGCGGGGTCGAACACTTCGAAGAGCCTCTCGGCCTCCACCACCTCCCGCCGCTCGGCGCTCGGGAACCGGTCGACGCCCACCCACTCGGGGCGGTCGTCCGCGACGCTGTAATCGTACTCCAAGGTCGGCAGCAGCTGCGCGAGGGCATGCGCCACGTGACCGCCCCCCCACAAGAGGAGGTTCGGGCGGGCGGCGACATACTCGACCGCGATCTCGACCGAGCCTCCGCAGAGGCTCGCGACACCGCCGGGCTTCCACGCCTGCAGGTCGAAGTGATGCAGGTCCCCCTCCTTCCGCTCGAACGCCGACCGCGCGAGAGTCTTGACCTCCTCCTCGAGCTGGGCCCCGCCGACCGTCCCGAGGGTGGAACCGTCGGAACGAACGATCATCGCCGCTCCGAGCTTACCCGGGACCGAACCCACGGTCTTCACGACGGTCGCCCGGACGAACGCCTGGTGCGTCTCGAGCAGGCGTAACGCCTCGCGCGTGAGCCGTCGGTCCATCAGGGCTCCGCTCGGGATTCCCACTCCTCGAGCGCGGCGCGGTACTCCTCGGGGGTGTCGACGTTGGCGAGGACCCCGGGGTCGTTGACGGCGACCCGGCGTACCTGAACTCCGAATTCGGGGAGCAGGGAACGAAGCGGAGCGTCGCTGCGCAGGTCCAGGATATCGGCCCGGACCACGGAGCGCCACAGGACGGGGTGGCCGCCCCGGCCCTCGTAGGTGGGGATGAACCAGACGGCGAGCGGGTCGGTGTCCCGGGTGTCTCCGAGGACGTCCACCGTGGACGGGGACACGAACGGATGGTCGACGGGCCAGAACAGCACGTCGCGGTCCGGGGGTATCGCCTCGAGGCCAGCGTGGACGGACGCGGTCCGCCCCTCATACCACAGTTCCGAGTCGACCAGCGTTACCGGCACGTCCCGAAGCTCGCGCGCGACCGGCCCCCGATGGGGCCCGACGACGACCGCGACCGGATCGAAACCGCGGGAGAGGCAGACCTCGGCGAGTCGACGGACGGCCGTGGTTCTTCCGAGGGGCATCAGTGCCTTCGGGAGACCGCCGAAACGGCTCGATTCCCCGCCGCTTAAGAGAAGTGCTGCGGTCGCCATCGGAAGGTCGGGGTGACCCCTCGTGGCGGCTCACGTCGGCCCGGTTAGTTAAGTCCATCCTCGGTTGGGGGAAAGCCGTCGGCGAACGGAAGATTCCGTCCCGAGCCCCTCTGTGTCTTCCGGGGTCCCCGAAGGGGGAGGACGAAGGGCCGGTTTCCTCTCAC
This sequence comes from Thermoplasmata archaeon, assembly GCA_036404475.1. Lineage (GTDB taxonomy): Archaea > Thermoplasmatota > Thermoplasmata > Lutacidiplasmatales > UBA184 > Lutacidiplasma. The sequence goes on along the minus strand of DASWZL010000025.1, from coordinate 50,606 downwards.
TTTAAATACACCGGCACGGTGGCCGCGCCACCTTCATGACCCACCCTAACGACGTCCCCCCGTCGATGCTCCTTCCGAAGCTCGCGACGGAGCTCCGTTCCCGCAAGGCCGTCGCCCCGCCTCCGTGGGCGACCTTCGCGAAGACCGGAGTGCACAAGCAGCGCGCGCCGACCCAGACAGATTGGTGGTACTTGCGAAGCGCCTCGGTGCTGCGGAAGATCTACCTCAAGGGTTACATCGGCATCGAGCGATTGAGCGCGGAGTACGGGGGAAAGCGCGACCGCGGAAGCGCTCCGTACCACGCTCGGACCGGGTCCCGGTCCATTCTGCGCGAGATCGTACATCAGCTCGAAAAGGCCGGCCTCGTCCAACCGTACAAAACCAAGGGTCGCCGGGTGAGCCCCGAAGGACAGAAGCTCCTCGACACCCTTTCGCGCGACGTGCTCAAGGCGATGGTCGTGGAGCGGCCCGAACTCGCCAAGTACCTCTAGGGTCTTTTCCGGGGCGAAGGAGGTGGCGTATGGCGTACGGGGAGGATGCCGAGCTCGCGGAACTGAGGCGCCGGCGCCTGCAGCAGCTCCAGGACCTGCAGGCCTCGGAATCGGCGAACGCCCAGTCCTACGCGGCCCAGGAGGTCGAGAGGGCACGGCACGACCAGGAGCGGACCGAGATCCTTCGCCGCATCCTCACGCCCGAAGCCCGCGAACGGCTCGCCCGGATCCGGCTCGCGAAACCGGACGTCGCGGGGGCCGTCGAGCAGCAGCTCATCGCGCTCGCGGCCAGCGGGCGGATCCAGCGCGCGATCGACGACCCGACGCTCCGCGCGTTGCTCGAGCGGATCGCTCCCGAACGGCGGGAGATCCGGATCACGAGGCGGTGAACGGAGGGGACCATGGCGAACCGTAGGAAGAGTCTTGCTCGCAAGACCCGTCTGTTCCGAATCGTGCGGGGGAACCGCCGCGTCCCGGCCTGGGTGATCCAGCGGACGAGCCGACGCGTCACCCGTCACCCCAAACGCCACACCTGGAAGCGCGGTCATCTCCACAAGTAGGTACCCGAGGAACGTTCCGATGCCCCCGAAAACCTCCGCACGACACACCGAGGAGCTCGAACGAGAGTACGTCATCCCGCTGCGCGCGAGCATGCACCAACCCTCCCGCCGCCGCCGTGCGGGCCACGCCCTCGAAACGGTTCGACGCTTCGTGGTCCGCCACATGAAAGGGAAGGCGGAGGACGTCTGGATCGACCCTCGTCTCAACGAACACATCTGGGAGCGCGGAATCCAGCACATCCCGAGCCGGGTCCGCGTCAAAGCGATCCGCTTCGAGGACGGCCTCATTGAGGTCGACCTTCTCGAGACCGACTGACCTCGGTCGCGGGAGGCCTCTCGCGTGCCGGTCGGAAGGACAGTAGTGAGTGGCAGCCCCTACCTCGGGGTCTACCTTCGGGTGGGGGACGGGTTCGCGATCGTCCCCGACGACACTCCCCGCTCCGTGGAGCACGACGTCGCCCGGCTCCTGGAGGTCCGCGTCGTCCGTACGACGGTCCTCGACTGTGAGGTGGTGGGCGCCCTCGTCGCCGCCAACTCGAAGGGGATCGTCGTGGGAGGCGAGGTGGACCCCGAGGAGCGGAGGACGCTCGAGCAGATCGCCCCGCTCACCGTGCTCTCCCACCGGCAGAACGCCATGGGCAACAACATCCTCGCCAACGATTCGGGGGCCCTCGTCCACCCGGAGTTCTCGGACGAAGCGGTCGCGTCGATCGGGCGGGCGCTCGGCGTCCGGGCCGAACGCGGGACCGTCGCCGGCCTCGGTACCGTCGGAATGGCGGGCGTCGCGACGAACCGCGGCGTCGTCCTCCACCCCCGCGCGACCGAGAAGGAGGCGATGCACGTGGGGGAACTGCTCGGGGTCCCCGTTCACCGGTCGACGGCGAACTTCGGGGTGCCGGTCGTGGGCGCTTGCCTCGTCGCGAACTCGAAAGGCATCCTCGTCGGTCGGCCGACCACCCCGGTCGAGATCGTCCACCTCCAGGAAGGACTGGGCGTTTTCGACTAGCCGTGGGCGCCCGGCGGAACGGCTCGGGGCTCTGGTCTACGTGCCGCGCTTTCGCTTCACGTAGCGCGTCGCGTATCCGGCGATGCGGTTCGCGAGCTTCTTGTGGGTGGCTTGGAGGTGACCTTCGACGGTCACTCCGAGGTCGGTGAGCTCGAGGACCTTCTGCTTGTTCTGGGTGAAATCCCCCGTGAAGTCCTCGGGGTAGTGACGGATCAGCTCGATGGCGACCCGTTTGATGTAGGTCTGGCGAATGTTGCCCATGCGGGCGGGGCCGACCCGGGTCGCGGTTATAACCCTAACCGGCGGCGGTCGGCCGGACGTCCGGACGTCGTGAGCAGCGTGGGTACACCGGCGATATGCACAAATACCCTGGCCATGGTAATTCAAGGCGTGCCTCAACGCGGAGCCGCCCGGGGGGGCTCCCAGGACGGGAACTGAGGACCCTCCTTTCGCCACCGGGCATCGCATTCCATGCAGAACGAGGCTGAGGACGCATCGGTTTCCCCAATCCGGGAGCGGAACGTCCTCCTGCTCGACCTCTCGAAGAGCATGCTCGCCCCCCTCCCCGACCCCCAGGGAGGGGGCCCGGACCGCCAGAAGATCGAGGTCGCGAGGACCGCGGTGTTCCGGATCCTCCAGGATGCCGCCGCGGACGGGACGCTCTTCGGGATGGTGACGTTCACGGAGACAGTACGGGTCCCCGTGCCCCTCGGCGAGATCCATCGGGAAAACCTGCCCTACATCGAGAACCTGATCTCGCTCCTCGTCCCGAGCGGCCGGTCGGCGATCTGGGACGCGCTCGGCGTGGGGGCCGACCTCCTGCGGATGGGGACGAACGGCGTCCAGGGGAACCTCGTCCTGGTCACGGACGGTTGGGACAACGCTTCGACTCGCTTCGAGGTGCGGACCGACCCGAAGACGAAGGCCTCCGGGGGGCAGGTCGACCTCATTCCCTACGTACTGCCGACCCACTCGCGCGTCACCCTCCGGATCATCGGGATCGGCAGCGGCGACGAACGCGACAAGGGGGTCGACACCGTCCGGATGAACCAGCTGGTGGGTCAGCTCACCCAGCGGGCCCAGGAGCTCGGCCTTCCTCCGGCCTTCAGCTTCCAACTGGTCACCACGGGCACGCAGCTGTTCGCCCAGATGGTCAATGCCTTCCTGGACGTCGGGTACGAGGACGACCGCCCGATCGAGGAGCTGCACCCGGAGGAACTCGCGCGCCACGCCGCGAACGCCGCTCGGGCCCTCAAGGAGCCCCAGCAGCACGCGACCGTCTCCCGGATCAAGAGCGCCCAAGCCGCGGGACGGGCGACGACCCCCGCGACGTACTCTGAGCTGGCCGAGATCGAGGTCGATTTCCTCGCGAGCGGTCCCGGAGCGCCCCCCGCCTACCTCAAGGAGCGCTACGGCCCCCTCGGTGAGGTCGTGGAAGCCTACCTGGCCGGGCAGCTCGACCACGCCCTCGAGCTTATCCAGCGGACGCAAGGGTTCCTTCCCGCGGTCACCCGGCTCTACTGGGAGGCCCGGATCCAGTACGCGCGCCGGGCGGTCGTCGAAGCGGCTCGCGCCCTGTTGCAGGCGTGGACCGAGGCCGAGAAGCTCCCGGCGGCGACCCAGGCCCCGATCCTCCGGCGGCTCGCCGTCCTCCAGGCCCGGATGCAGAACGACAAGGAGACGGAAACGCTCGTCCGGGTCATCGACGAGACGGAGCATCACCTCTTGAATCGGGACCCGAAGACCCGGGACCGGTTGATGGACCTCTTCGCGAAGCTGATGGAGCTCCGGGGAACGTACCAGCTCACCCGGCTCGCCGGCGAGGGGGACCTTCAGGACGCGGCGATCAAGCACGAAGCCGCCGTGGAGGAGGTCTTCGGATTGCTCCAGGACGCCCGCTTGGACCTCGCTTCGGAGGGGGCGACCGTGGAAGGGGCGTTGGACTTCATTGAAATATGCTTGGCGGAGATGCGGTAAGGGGACACTGAATGCCCGAGGTCAAGGTCACCACCCGTCGAAAGACGACCGGGAAGCGGGAACCGAAGCCGTCGGTCGATGCGACGCGCATCGCCGTGGTCGGCATCCCCGCCTCCGGCAAGACGACCTACTTCCGGTTCCTGTCCGGGCATTTCGGCCTCAACCTCCCGATCCTGTACATCCCCTCCCGGGCGGACAACGGCAGCCTGCCGCTCTACGGCGACCTCGAGAACGACGTTGCGCTCGAGGAGACGACGTACGAGACGACCGACCCGACCGACCCCGAGGGAAGCCTCGAGACGACGACGCGCTACTACGTGAACCGGCCCATGGAGGACCGGCGCAAGCTCTGGGTCGAGCTGAGCGCGGGGCGGAACGAACAAGGGATCCTGACGAAGTATCCCCTTCCGACCAAGTTCAACCAGTTCGTCGAGATGAAGATGCGCTTCCGGTACGCCGCCCCGGGGGGCGAGGCCGGCTCCCGGCCGATGGAGCTCTCCACGGTGGACGAGGCGGGCGGGATCATCGCCGACTACTTCACCTACGACCGGATGTGGCTCGACTCCGTCGACGGCGAGGTCACGGAGCGGATCTGCCGGGTCATCCCGCATTTCGATTCGTGGCGTCCCGACCGGCGCGACCTGTGGAAGCGCGGCCTCACCCTCCTCGGGAGGTTCGTCTGCGAGGCCGACGCGATCATCCTCCTGCTCTCCCCCGGCCTCTCGTCCCTCCGGGACCAGGCCCAGCAAGTCAACCTCGCGCGCGGGGTCTTCCGCTACACTCACTCTCGTAACCTCCCGCTCGTGATCGCGGTCTCGAAGGCGGACAAGCTCAAGGAGTTCTACAGCGAGGTCGAGCAGTCGGTACGGGAGAGGACGTTCCGCAGCACCTTCGACTCGGTCGACTTCCTGCTCCGTCGCGACGGCGCGGGGATGGGGACCATCCTGGTCGCGCAGGAGGGTCGGGGGATCTCGACCAAGGAGGACGTCTTCCTCATCTCGAGCGCGGTCTCGACCGGAGAGGGTCACCCGCTCTTCATCGGGGAATCCGGGGACGAAGCTCCCAGCTCGGGCGTCGAGACCATGGGGGTGCCGGTCATGGTCAACACGACCCTCCCCCTCGCTCGCGCCTGCGAGCGGATCCTCGAACGCCGGGCGACGAAGGGGGTGTGATGACCGCGGCGGGCCCCGCTGCGACCGGGACCCTTGTCCCGGTCGCGGTCGTCTGGTGCCGACAGGTCGACAACGAGGCGGAGAGCCCGGGGTACACGACCATCCCCGAGGACTTCCCGGGGCGCCGGGAGACCGTCGAGTCGATCCGCGTCGTCGGGAACCTCACGATCAACATCGCTGACACCCACGACTACTGGGACCCCGACCCGACGGCGCCGCTCTCCTTCTACCCGAACCTCTTCCTGTACCCGGCGGCGAACGGACGGTACACGTGCGTCGGTCGGATGTTCCTCTCCACCGAGGACCGACCGCGGCTCGGCATGAAGACGCTCGTCTTCGAGACCGCCCCCCTCCTCGCGGGCGGGGAGTTCGGACCCTCGGTGCTGCGTGCGTATGCGACGATGAGCGGTCGGACCGACGCCGCCAAGCCCCCGGTCGAGCCCGACCCCCTCGTCTACCAAACGGTCGGGGAGGGGTTCCTCTTCCATCGCGGGACCACCGAGCCCGTCGTCGTCGTCGCCTCCGACACGTGGGAAGCGGCCTGCCAATCGGTCCTCGAGCTCGTTCGCGTGCTGCCGACCAGCCTGGTCGCCCTCGGGGCGTTCCTCGTGTTCCCCTACTTCCTCCCCGAAGCGAAGGTGAACTTGCACGAGTTCACCGAGCAGTTCCCGCTCGCTCTCGCCGTAATGCGCGTCCCGCGCGGGGAAGCCCAGGGCGACCGGCACGCGAAGCGCCTCCAGAGCTGGGAGTCCGCCCCCGTCACGCTGCGGGACCTCACCCGCGCGAGCCGGGGCCGCGAGGCGCTCCCGCTCGTCCTCCAGTACGCCCGGGAACACCAGGACACAAAGATCCGAGAGGTGACCCGTCGCGTCGATCTCGTCGAGGGTCCGCGCCTGCAGGCCCTTCTCCACGACGCCGAGCGGCAGGGGGGTCGAGACCGGCGGAAGGAGATGTGGCGCATCGGGACCGCGATGGAGACGGCGGCGTTGCTGCTCACCCGCCCCAAAGGTCGCTCCGTGGCGATGACCGGCGAGGCCGCGAAACGGGCGAACGAATACATGCAGGCTCGTCCGTCGGACACCGTCCTCCTGCCCCCAGAGCCGTTGCCGAACCTGCCCCCGACGCCGTCCGGTCCGGCGCCCGGGACCCTGACCGGCCAGCCCCTGGCCGGACAGCACCCGCCGTGGCTTCACCGGCCCTCCGAGGTCACCCTCCCTCCGCCCGGTGCGACCGCGGTCCCGGTCTCCACGAGCGAAGACCCTTCGACCCTGCCGGCCGGCGCCACCGCCCCACTCCCCGTCCCCGGGCCGAGCCCACCGGCCAACGGAGAGCTCGAGACCCTCCTCAAGAACGAGATCGACCGACGGTTCGTCGAGATGGCGAAGGGCCAACCGACGGCCCTCGACGTTTCCGAGGTCAACGCCCGCCTCGCGAGCGCGATGCGCGAGCTCGAGACGAAATGGACCACGATGCTCGACGCCCGCCTCCGGGAGACCTCGGAGGCCTCCTCCCGCGCGGTGGTGGGCGTCCAGAACGACCTCACCTCCCGCCTCGCCGCGATCGAGGCGCGACCCGTGGTGAGCCCATCGGACGTCGCCGCCGAGGCGGAGCAGAAGGTCCGAGAAACGACGGAGGCGAGGTTCCAGGTGCTCGAGGAAAAGGTCCATGACACGACCGAGACGAAGTTCCAGACCCTCGCGCAGAAGGTCCAAGCCACAGCCGAGACCCAGTTCCACGCGCTCGAGGAGAAGGTCGATGTGTCGGCCCGCTCCTCGGGGGAGATGTGGGCCTCCCGGCTCCGGGACGAACTGCGCCAGTCCGTCGACGACCTCAAAGCGCAGGCGACCCACGACGAAGAGGAGATGCGGGCCGCCCTCGTCGCACAGATCGACCTCGAGCTTCGGGAGGCGGCGGAGCAGGGCACGGTCCTCCGGGAAGAGATCGAGGGTCGCGTCCGTGACGTCATGAAGGAGCGGATCACCGAGTTCGACCAACGGCGCGTCAAGGAGCTCCGCGACCTCGAACAGCGGTTGGGCCTCCTCGTCGACGGTCGGACGAAGGACGTCGAGGCCCGGCTCCAGGCCGTGAACGCCGAGGTGCGGGAGAAGCTCGCGACCGCTCAGGAAGAGCGGGTCACCCAGGCCGAGCGGCGATGGTCGGTCGACGGTGAGGCCCGGATCGCCGAAACGGCCGAGGCCCATACTCAGGCCATCGCGGGCCTTCAGGTCCGGCTGCAAGCCTATTTCGAGCAGAAGCTGCGCGAGAACCAAGAGCGAGAGCGGGAGAAGTACGTGGAGCTCCTCGCCCGGCTCAAGTCCGAGGTCGACCAGTCGCTCGCGAAGACGATCGACTCGAACAAGTTCGATGCGGTCATCCGGGACCGGGTCGCCCGCGGTCTCCAGTCCGCGCGCGACGAACAGGAGAAGGCCATCCAATCGGCCGTGGGCGAGGCCGAGGTCCGCCTCAGTTCCCAGCAGGAGGAAGGGGTCGTTCGTCTCGAACGCGTCGAGGCGAAGATCCAAACGCGGGAGACCGACCTCCTTCGGATCGAGCAGACGCTCCGCCATGAGGTCGACGACCTCGACCGACGCATCCAGGTGGTCGCGGACCGCGCGCTCCCGCTGATTCGCCGCACCTGGTTGCGCGTGTCGGAGCTCGAGAAGGAAGGGCCCGGTACGGCCGAGGCCGAGGCGCACCTCAAGGAGCTCCGACGGGAGATGGGCCGCGAGCTCCGCCGCGTCGAGGGCCAGCTCCTCGAGCAGACGGGAGACCTTCGGGACCGGCTCGAATCTACGCTCGCGAGCCAGGGCCGGATCTGGCTCAACCTCCTGAAGCAGCTTCAGAGCGCGAGCGAGGGCCTGGTCCGGGCCGATGTCGCGGCCTCCGCGCGGGCGCGAGCGCGGATGAGCGAGAGCGACGCGACCCTCGACCAGCTCCTGGACGAGAACCTCCGCGATGCCTCAGGCTACCCCGCGTTCGAGTCCGACCCGCCGAACCCACTGGACCCGCGTCCTTCCGAGCCGGCGGCGGACGTGGAACCGCGGGAACCCCCCCGCCGACTGCGACGCACCTGACCCGCGACGCGCGGGGGGCCGCGCCGGTGGGCGGGACCGGAGGCCGGCGTTCGTTACCCGAAGCGACCGCTGACGTAGTTCTCCGTCAGCTTCTCGACCGGATGGTGGAAGAGTTGCTCGGTCGGGCCGAACTCGACCAGTTTGCCCAGGTACAGGAACGCTGTGTAGTCGGAGACCCGGGTCGCTTGGGCAAGGTTGTGCGTGACGATCACCACCGAGTACTCCGACCGGAGCTTCGCGAGGAGGTTCTCGATCTTGGCCGTGGCGATCGGGTCGAGCGCCGAGCACGGCTCGTCCAGGAGGAGGACCTCGGGGCGCACGGCCAGCGCTCGAGCGATGCACAACCGCTGCTGTTGGCCTCCCGAGAGGCTCGTTCCCGGAGCGTCGAGAATGTCCTCCACCTCTTCCCAGAGACCCGCGTGTCGGAGCGCGTCGACGACTCCCTCGTCCAGCTCGTCCCGACGATGCACGCCGAGCAACCGGAGCCCGGCGGCGACGTTCTCGAAGATCGACATGTTGGGGAACGGGCTCGGCTTCTGGAAGACCATCCCGACCCGGAATCGCACGCTCACGACGTCCTTCGCTCCGAGGTCCTCCCCGTCGAGGAGGATCGTGCCCGAGACCCGGGCGCGCGGAAGCTCCTCGTGGAGGCGGTTCAGGCATCGTAGGAACGTGGACTTGCCGCATCCCGAAGGGCCGATGATCGCCGTCACCGCGGCGTCCGGGACGTCGAGCGTCACGTCGTAGAGCACCTGCTTCTTCCCGTACCAGGCGCTGAGCCCGATCGTCTGGATCTTGGGTCTAGCCATCGATCTAGCCAGCCTCCGCCGCGTCCTCGGCCCCAGGAACCGCCAGTCGTGCGCCCAGACTGATCACGAGCATGATTCCCAACAGCACGAGAGCGGCCCCCCACGCATCCGTTTGAAGGTTGAGGTACGAGGAGCCGAAGTTGTTGAAAATGAATGGGGTCATCGCCGCTGTTTGCGTGTTGAGGTTCTGGAACCAGAAACTGCTGCCTCCGGCGGTGAGAAGGAGCGTCGCCGTATCGCCGGCGGCCCTCGAGGCGGCCAGCAACATACCGGTGACGAGCCCCCCGCGCGCGCATCCCAGGACGACGCGTAACGTGACCCGGTGTTTCGGGAAGCCGAGGGCGAGGGCCGACTCCCGAACCGAAGATGGCACGGCTCGGAGCGCCTCCTCCGTGGCACGAATCGCGATCGGGATCATCAGAACCCCGAGCGCCACCCCGCCGGAAAGGGCGCTGAGCGCAGCATCGTGATCGAAGTAGAGGAAGAGGGAGAAGACGAAGACCCCGAGGATGATCGTCGGTACCCCCGTCATGACGTCAGAGAGGAAGCTCACGAGCTGGGCAAACCGGTTCCGTCCGTACTCCGCGAGGTAAATCCCAGCGAAAAGACCGATGGGAATCGCAATCATGGCTCCGAGGCCGAGCATGATCAACGTCCCCTGAATCTCGGGTCCTATTCCCCCTAGGGAGCAGCTAGTACCCGGTCTCGGGTTGCAGCCCTGCGGGGGAAGCGCGGTGTAGAACGACGGACGGACCACCGCCGATCCCCCGTAATGGGCGGCCGTGTAAATCACGCTCGCGAACGGAACGATGGCCAGGACCACGCACGCCGCGGTGAGCACGATGAGGCCCCACTGGATCGCCCTCCTCCGGAGTATGCGACGGGGTGCAGCCTCGATGACCCGGTGACGCCATCCCGTCCCTTCCGAAAGGAGAGCGGGAGAAGAGACGGAGGATCCCACCTCTGAAATGGCCCCACCGTCCGACTGTACCTCCAAGGTCCGGTGAAAGACAGGGGAACGGAGATGGAATCGACGTCGACGGGCGGGCCGTTCCTCTCCATCGCGAGCACTGAACCGCCAAAGAAGGCCGCGCGCCACCACATTCACCGCGACGGTGATCACGAGGAGGATTAGCGCGAGCTCGATGATCGCGCTCCGATCGATGCCGGGCTGAGCATCGGGGAAAGTGTTCACGATGGAACTGGCCAGGGTCGCGCCCGGGGAGAACAGCGTTCCCGGGAGGATGTAGATGTTACCGATCACCATCGCGACCGCGATCGTCTCCCCCAATGCGCGTCCGAGCCCAAGGATGACACCCGCCGCAATCCCGCTACGGGCCGGCGGGAGAACACCCATCCGCGTCGCCTCCCATCGGGTCGCCCCGAGGCTCAGCGCCGACTCTCGGTGGATCCGAGGCACCGCTCGGAGCGACTCCCGGGAGACCGCCGCGATGGTCGGAAGGATCATCACCGCGAGGACCAGCGTCGCCGTCAGGACGTCGTATCCCGGGGTCGTAGGGGAGAAGGGGAAACGACCCCCCGTCAGCGACCCGAGGCCGGGTTCAATCGTCGTCTGCATCAGGGGCACGAGGACGATGAACGCCCAGAACCCGTAGACGACGGAGGGGACGGCCGCGGAGAGGTCGATGACATAGGTCAGGGGTCGTCGCAGCCATACCGGGGCGACTTCGGAAAGGAAGATCGCCACCCCCAGGGCAATCGGGACGGCGATTACGAGGGAGAGGGCGCTGGTCAATAGGGTCCCGGCAATCGCGGGGCCGGCCCCGTAGATGTTGTGGATTGGGTCCCACGTAGTCCCCGTCAGGAACGAGGGACCGAACCGCCTGATCGAGAGCCAAGCCCCACGGCCCAGGACCGCCACGAGCACCGCGACCAGCAGCAGGACGCCGGCCGCAACGGCCGCCGTGCCTGTGTGGAAGCTGCGCCCGAGCCAGCGGAGCAGGCGGACTCGTCGCGCGAGGCGGCGCGCGCGCTTTGCTTCTATCTCTTCCCTCGCTGGGACGGCACCCTCCCCCCTATGTACAGGCGGGGATGGCCGCGCCATTAAAGGTCATCGTTTGAATGCCGGCCTCGTCGACCGTGATGATCGATGCAGGCAGCGGCGCGTAGTAGAGCTGGCTGGGCTGGGATTCATCCGCCAACCCCTGGCCTGTCGTAAGAGTCCAGTGCACCCACTGAACCAGCACCTGCGACTTCTCCAGCGTCGGGGAGAATCCCTTATCGGTCGCCTGGTAGACGTACATGTAAAGGAACGTCGCGATGGGATAGTCCGCCGAACCGTTCGCCTTCACCATGCTCACGTTGAACCAGTCGCCCGTGGAGGCCGGAATCGTCGCCATGCTCTGGACCTTGTCGGCAACGGCGGACTCCGTGCTCGGGAGCGTCGGCACGATGTAGTTCCCGGCCGGGTTCTGGATTGCGGCGTACTGGGGTGGGGAGGCGGAAGCCAGCAGGTCTGTCAGGTCCGAGTATCCAATTGAGTACTGCTTCCCGACGACCGCGTTGATCACGGCTGAGTTCCCATGGGGCGCGTTCTGATTAGGCGAGGAAGGGAAGTTGATCAACATGCCCTTGCTCTCGTGCGATGCCCAGTATGTGCTCGACTGAGACAGGAAGTCGCTGAGTACGTACGTGGTTCCCGCAGCGTCCCCGCGATGGACCGTCCAGATCGTCTGGTCCGGGAGGGTCACACCTGGGTTGATCGCGGCAATCGCAGGGTCGTTCCATTTGGTGATGTTCAGGTTGTAGATACCGGCCAGCACGGCGCCCGTCAGATTGAGGTGGCCTGAGAGCGGTAGGCCGGGGAGAGCCCCAAGATTGTAGATGATGGCGAGGGCTCCACCGACAAAGGGGAGGCTCAACGGTTGGGCGGGCATGGCGGTCCGCTCGGCGGGAGTGAGCGGATTGTCCGTCATCGCGAAGTCGATGCTAGTGGACGTGAAATGCGTCAGCCCCGTCCCTGACCCGCTTGCGGGGTAGTTGACCTGGTTGCTTGTGTCGCTGGCGTACGCGCTCGTCCAGACGCCCATCAGCGGAGCCGCGATTTGCGCCCCGTCACCCTGGAGGGTGACCCCGGAAGTGCACGCGGCCGCCTTGGTCGACGACTTCTGGAGGCCGTACCAGTTGGTCGAGGCCCCCACGGCCACCAACACGATCACCACGATGATCACGCCGATCACCGCGTACAGCCCGGTCCGTCCTCGGCGACGGCGGACGACGGGTGGGGTCCCCGTTGTCTCCGGGGAGGGTGTGGACGAGAGGGTCGGGGTTTCGGGATTGGTTCCGGCGCTCATGCGACCACCCGGACCGCCAAGGTCCCGTAACGGTCAGCCATTACGCCGAAGGCGTTCGTCCTGCGGCACGCCCGAAGCTCCTCGGGCCGGTACGCGTCCCAGCTGCTGTGCATCGCTAGCCACCGGGCGCGGTGGACAAATATGGCTCATATAAGCCGAGAGAAGCGCGTAATTTGCGCTCGAACAAACGGAAACGGCGCAAGGCGACCTTTGGGATGCGGTGAGCGGGACCGGAAGCCCCGCCCGCGACGGCAGCAACGGATTTCTACTAAGAGACAGGTCACCCGACGGATGTCCGACCCGCTTCCGCAAGGCTCCGTGGGGTTCGTCGCCTGGATTGAGGGCCTGCCGAGCTCCGGCAAGACCACGTTGTCCCGAGCGGTCGCGCAGCGCCTGCGGTCCGCGGGGCGGAAGGTGGAGGTCCTCGACGGCGACGAGGTCCGCCACATGTTCTCCCCGGAGCTCGGATTCTCTCGAAAGGACCGAGAGTTCCATGCCCGGCGCGTCAGCTACGTGGCGCGCATGCTCGCCCGAAACGACGTGGCCGTGATCGTCGCGATGATCACGCCCTACGAAACGTCCCGCCAGGCGGCGCGCTCGACCGTCGGAGACCGGTTCACCGAGATCTGGCTCAAGTGCCCGGTCGAGGTCTGCGAGAAGCGCGACCCCAAAGGTCTGTACCACGGGTCGCCCGAGCTTCACGGGACCAAGCTCACGGGGGTCGATGACCCGTTCGAGGAACCGTTGAACCCGGACCTGACCGTGGACACCGCCAGCGAATCGATCGAAGCGGGAACGCGACGGATCCTCGAACACTTGGCCCAGCGAGGATTCCTCCGGCCGGTTCTCGCGGCCTAGAGCTGGCTACCCGCTCCGGGTCTCCGCGCGACCGGACAACGCTAAGCCTCCGCGCTGGGTGCTCCGGATCCCGTGACCGCGGAAGGAGACCACCGCCACTGCAAGGTCTGCGGCCGAGTCTGCGCCGTGGGAGAGGAGACCTGCAGCCGGGCGTGCCGGGAGAAACGAGCTGGACAACAGGCCTCCCGGCGGAACTACACCTACCTTCTGTACGTCGCGATCGCGATCTTGCTCATCGCGTTCATCTACAGTTATTTCGGGTAGGGGGCACGGGACCTTGCGACGGTTTCGGCTCGCGGTCCTCGGCGGGACGTTCGACCACCTACACGTTGGTCACCAGGCGCTCCTGGCCTCGGCGTTCCGAGTAGGGGATGAGGTGGCGGTCGGAGTCACGACGGACCGCTTCGTGTCCCACCATCCGAAACCGATCCCTCGACGGATCCAGCCGTTCGCCGTCCGTCGCGCGGCCCTCGTTCGGTGGGTCCGTCGGAACTTTCCCCGCCGGAAGTGGTGGGTCGTCCCTCTCGAGAGCCCGTTCGGCCGGTCGGTGGACCCCGGAGTCGACACTCTCGTAGTCTCCCACGACACGCTGGCCGGCGGGCGCGCGGTCAACCGGGAGCGACGGCGCCTCGGACGCGCGCCGCTACCGCTCGTGGTCGTCCCTCTCGCCCTCGCCGACGACCTCGAGCCCGTGAGCTCCCGACGGGTCCGCGCGGGGTCGATCGGAACCGACGGACGTCGCCTCGCGCGGATCCGAGTCGCAATCGCCGCGGATGACCCCCGTGACCAGGCCGCCGCAGAACGCGCCGTTCGCCGGGTCTTTTCGCAGGTCCACCTCGTGAGGGGCGCCGTCTCCCGAAGGCCCCGGGGTTCGGTCGTGGGTGGGAAAGGACGCGGCCGCGCCTCTCGAGCCGCCGCGCCCCCGGATCTTTCCCTCCGAGTCACACGGCGGCGTCCCGCGGGTTGGACCGCGATCGAACGCTCCCGCCGGGTCCGGCTCCGACCGCGGACCATTCCGGGGTCTCGGCCGGCGGACCTGGAAGCGGGGATTGTCGCCCTTCTTCGACCGCGACAGTAGCGCAAGCTCTTTGGGACCTTCCGCTCCTCCTACCCGTGATGGAGACGTACCTGCGCGTCACCTTCGACAGCGAGGGAGCGAAGCCGTCCGCCGTGGCCGACCGGCTCCGCTCCTGTGGGTTCGTGCCCACGCAGGGAAACTACGACTTCGTCTACGACTGGAACGGCCCCGCGAAACGGGACCAAATTCTCGACCTCTCGGACGAACTGACGCATCAGCTCCGCGGCCTTCGCGTGCTTTTCGAGATCGAGACGGTGTAGTCCCTGCGGAACCTCTTCGGCCGCGGATAGACCTTTTATCGCGCGCCTGTCTCGGACTGTTCGCCGTGCAGAGCTATCCCGTGCGCGCGAGCCACCGAAACGGTCTCGCCCCCGCGGCTCTCGAGGAGATAGCGAAGGCCCACTTCGACACCGCTCAGGTCGAAGGGGACGCCGTCATCGCCTCGTACGGGGCGATCTCCCGCCTCTCGGCTCGCACGGCGGGCCGCGAGCTCTCGGTCGACCTCACGATGAACCCGAAGGTCCCCGAGGACGTCGCCCGCGAGACGATCCGACGGTACAACCAGTTCCTCGAAGCGGCGACGGGATACACGTCCAAGGAGCGGGCGAAGCGCATGCGCAAGTCCGCCGGCAAGACGAGCCCGGGAGCGTGAGCCGTGGCCTCATCCTCGGTGCCGCTTCCGTCGTCCGCCGGTGGCTCGGAGCTCGACCGGATCCGGACGACCGTCGCGACCTACTTTCCGGTCTATGAGACGCGGATCGGCCCCCAATCGCTGATCCTGGCCATCCACGCCGACCCGGCCACCCTCGAGGGTCGCTTCGACAAACTCCGACAGGCGTTGTGGACGCAGGGATACATCCCGCTCCTCCGTCGTGATTCCGGTGAGGAGTTCATCGAGGTCATCCGCCGACCGCGGACCGGTCGGTCCCGGATCTGGATCAACCTCCTCTTGCTCGCCGGAACGGTCGGCACGACGTCCTTCGCCGGTGCGCTCATCTGGCTCACCTTCCGAGGCGAGCCTTCGCTCACGCTCGGGGACTTCCTCTACGGCGAGCTGTACTTCGGCGCGCCGGTGATGGCCATCCTCGGCCTGCACGAGCTCGCCCATTACTGGATGGCGCGTCGCCGGCACCTCGAGGCCTCGCTGCCGTACTTCATGCCGGTCCCTCCTCCGTTCATCCTCGGGACCCTGGGTGCGTTCATCAGCATCCGAGAGCCGTTCCCGGACAAGAAGGCCCTGTTCGATGTCGGGACCGCGGGCCCCCTCGCCGGCTTCGCGGCCTCGATCCCGATCGCCATCACCGGCCTCTTCCTCTCGGTCCACGCGCCGGTCGTCCCGGCGACGTACTGCGGCGTGACCGTGCTCGGAACGAGCTACGGGAGTCTGCTCATCGGGACGCCGCTTTTCTGGTGGGTATTCTCGCTGTTCCTCCCCGCGAGCCTCGTCAACCTGCACCCGCTCGCGCTCGCCGGCTGGGTCGGGATCCTCGTCACGGCGATCAACCTCCTTCCCGCCGGTCAGCTCGATGGGGGCCACGTCTTCCGAGCGCTCTTCGGGGACCGCGCCCGGTTCGTCAGCTACGCGGCGGTGGTCCTCCTCTTCGGACTCGGGCTGTTCTACGTCGGCTGGCTCTTCTTCGCGATCCTCGTCCTGTTCCTCGGGCTCCGGCACCCGCCCCCGCTCAACGACATCACCCCGATCGGGACGGGCCGGCGCCTCGTGGGAGGCCTAGTGGCGGCGATCCTCATCACGGGATTCGTCATCATCCCGATCTCGACCCCGGCCGGCTCCGTCTCGCTCGGGGTCGCGGGCGCATCTCCCGTCGCGCCACTGCCCCCGGGCACGCTGGTCGCCACGAACCTCACCCTGACGGTCAACAACCAGGACCCCATCCCGCACGGATTCCTGTTCGACGCTTCCATCTCGAACGTGACGGTTTCCGGCCCGAACGGTACGACAGCCAATCTCTCCGGGCAAGCGCTCGCGAGCTGGGAGGCGAGCGCTACGTGGACGTTCTACCTCCCGCACGGTCGGGTCGTCGCGCTCCCGGGAGGGTCGGTCGGCCTTCCCGAATCCGACTACGTGACGGTGAACGCCACTTCGGGCCATACCCTCTCGGTGGCCGTCCGTCTGACCGACTCGCAACCGGCGGTCGGCGCCGGGCTCACGTTCACGACCAACATGCTCTGCGCCCCGTCGGGTGGGGGCTCGGCCTCCACCAGCCTCAGCGTGAATTTCGCCTGACGGACGCCGCCTCGTACAGGCAGAATTCCCGGGTGAGGCTGCGATGCACCCTCACGGGGATCCGAAACCGTGGCGTCCCCGGGATCTCGAGGGGCGGCCCACCGGACGGCACGATCAGCGCCAGACGACCGTCCGACGCGAGCCGCTGGGACCACCGCTCCATCACCCGGGCGATCAGCTCCGAGGAGGCCTCTCCCCCCGTGCTCGAGGAGCGCCCGTAGGGCGGGTCGGTCACGATCGCGGAGAACGTCCCGTTCTCGTCGGTGAAGTCAACGTCCCGAGCGTCGCCGACCACGAGCTCCTCCGCCGCGACGCCGAGATAGGCGAGGTTCTGGAGCGCGCCCCGGACCATGGCCGGGTCCCGGTCGACCCCGTACAACCGCCCGCCGAGCAGCCCGGCCTCGGCCAGTAGGGCCCCCGTGCCGAGGAACGGGTCGAGCACCCGGTCTGACGGGTTCACGCGCGCCAGATTGACCGCCGCCCGGGCGAGCTTCGGAGGGAGGCTCACCGGTCGCCGGAAGGGAAGCAGGGGCATCCTCCGCTGCGTCGGGCCGCGGCGGTCGACCGCCGCCACCTCCTCGAGAAGGTACTCCCGCTCCTCGGCCCCTCCGGCGAGCCAGAATCGGCGCGACGGCCTCTCGAGGTCGATCGTGCCCCCTCCCGCCTTGAACGCCCGTCCGCATCCGAGCACTCCCTCGTCGGTGCCGCCGCCCGACGGCCGGCCGATTCGGCGGAACGCCGCGGACCCGCCCCGGGACCCTTCCCCGCGGGCGGCCGAGACGAGGTCGGGGGAGGTCGCGACCGCGAGGAGGCACCGGCGGGCGAGCGCGAGCCGGCCGGCGAGCTCGGTCCACGCGCGGACGTCCGGGACCTCGACCGGGACCAGCTCGGGGAGCGGGGGGACCGCCGAGACCCCGCCGCCTCCCAGCGCCTCCGCCGCGGAGACGGCCTCCGCCTTCGCGAGAGCGAGGCTCTCCTGGGAGAGCTCGACGAACCCCGGGATCATGGAGCGGGGGCCCCGGTCCAGCTGGCGAGCCGCGCCCGTATGTCGGCGGTGTGGGATCCCTCCCAGTAGAAGTGATTGCACTCGGCACAGCGAAAGAGGGGAAGCCCTCGGGCGACCCGGTCCCACGGGACACCTTCGGTGCGGGCCTCGGGGGATGGCGCGGGGACCTTTTCGAGCCGCCCGTTGCATTCGGTGCATCGCTCGAACCGTACCTCCAGGGGAAGCTCGGGGAATGCGGCGCGGACTGCCCGCCACTGGTCGGCGAGGTGGGGGCTCTCGAGGAGCAGGGCCCGCTCCGCTCGGCCCGCCAGGCGTCGGTCTCGGGTGAGGATCGTCCGGTCCTCGGCGCGAGCCCGAACCAAGATCTCGTCGTCCGAGAGCCCGCGCGCGTAGGCCGTGTCGCACCCGACGAAACGTAGGTATCGGGCCAGCCGTCCGACCATCTCGTCCGCCAGCCACCGGGGTGAGGACACGGGCCCTCGGAGCACCGTCCCGGAATAACCCTTGCCACTCATATACGGAGTCGGGAGTGCGTCGCCCGGGGTCGACCCGTGCGACTGTTCGGCACCAACGGCATCCGCGAAGTGATCGGCGAGAAGTTCACCCCCGCGTTCGTGACCCGGGTCGCCGATTCGATCGGCGCCTTGCTTCCGACGGGCTCGAACGTGGCCGTGGGATGGGACGGCCGAACCTCCAGCCCTGCCTTCGCCCGGATCGTCAGCTCGTCGCTCGCGCTCGCTGGGCACAAGGCGACCGAACTCGGGATCCTTCCCACGCCGGCGATCCAGTACAGCGTTCCCCGCCTGGGCGCGGACCTCGGGGTCGTCGTCACCGCCTCTCACAACCCCCCCGAGTTCAACGGGTTGAAGTGCATCGCGAAGGACGGCCTCGAGGTTCCTCGGGAGTTCGAGGAACGCATCGAAGCCGGGGTGGAACGCGGGGCGACGGCTCCGGTCGACTATGCCCGGGTCGGCGAGGTGGTGTACGACTCGGGGGGCGCTCGCCGATATCTCGAGGGGATCCGGGGGCAGGTGGATGTTCCTCGCATCGTCCGCCGTCGGTTCTCGGTCGTTCTCGACTGCGGCAACGGCGCCTCCGTGCCGACGAGCCCGGCGCTCCTCCGGGGGCTGGCCTGTCGCGTCGTGACGCTGAACGCGCACGTGGACGGAACGTTCCCCGGCCACCTTTCCGAGCCGACCGAGGCGAACCTCGCCGACCTCAAACAGGCCGTCCCCGCGGCGGGCGCGGAGCTCGGAGTCGCCCATGACGGGGACGCCGACCGGGCGGTCTTCGTCGACGCCTCGGGACGGTACGTCCCGGGAGAGGAGACGCTGACGCTCTTGGCCCGCGATGCCGTCGAGAGGACGCCGGGAAGCATCGTCGTCATCCCCGTCTCCGCACCCCAATCGGTGGAGGACGCGATCCGGCCGTTCGGGGGGACCGTCGTCTACACCCGCATCGGCTCCCCCACGGTCACGCACGAGATGCAGGCCCGGGGCGCGGTCTTTGGAGGCGAGGACAACGGGGGCCTCATCTTCCCCGGGCTCCACTTCGCGCGGGACGGGGCGATGACCCTGGCCGCGGTGCTGGACCTGCTCGCCCGTCGGGAGACCGACCTCGCGTCGCTGCTGAAGGAGATCCCGCACTACACAATGGTCAAGGAGAAGGTCGGATGTCCCGTGGAGCTCCGGGAGCAGGTCGTGGGGCGACTCATCGAACGCTTCTCCCAGGACAGCGAGAAGGTGGTGACGCTCGACGGCGTGAAGGCGTACCGTCCGGGCGGATGGATCTTGCTCCGACCCTCCGGGACCGAGCCCTTGTTCCGGGTCTTCGCCGAGTCGAAGGACCCCGCCCGGGCCCGGGCCCTGGCCGACACGGGCTTGGCCGCCGTCCGACAGGCGCTCGACGAGCTCGGACGAACCGGGTGACGACGACGGGGACGACCGACCCCCGGTTCAGCGGACCAGCGGGCCGATGACCAGCAACCCGACCAGGAGCAGGACGAAGACCCCGAGGGTGATGGCGGTCATCGCCCGCTCTCCCGCCCGGTGGAAGTAGTAGAACCCCGAGAGAACCCGCACTATCGGTGTGGCGACGAGGACGACCAATCCCAGGGTCAGGAACGCCTCGACCGACCCCGAAGCGAGACCCGATGCGATCCCGGGAAGGCTCAAGTAGCCGAGGATCGGGTTTCCGGACAGTACGCTCGCCGACGTGGCCCCCGGGTGGGAGGCGACGTAGGCCACGAGGCCCCCCACGAGGATCGCGAGGGAGAGACCCAAGCCGACCCGCAGGACGAGGGTCATCCGAACGTACGCCTCGTTCGGGAGCGGTTTCACGGAAGCCGACGCAAGGGTCTCGGGCGGGTCGGGGGAGGTCATGGGAGGCCGAACCCCCTCAGGATGACCTCGATCGCCAGGGCCGCGATGACGGGCAGGAACAGCAGACGGACCGTCCGGTTCTGAAGACCCGGCAAGACCCGGCTGCCGAGATAGGCCCCGAACGCCGTCCCGAGCGCCACGGGGGCAGCGATGACCGGGTTGACGTATCCCGCCGAGAGCATGACGCCGGCGCCCGCCGCCGCCGTGACGCCAATCATGAAGTTGCTCGTCGCCGTGGCGACCTTCATCGGAAGGTTGAGGAACCGCTCGAGGGCGAGGACCTTGAACACGCCCCCTCCGATCCCGAACATCCCCGAGACGGCCCCGGCGCCGAACATCACCCCAAGCGCCGGGGCGGTCCGGGTGGCTTGGTAGGGAACGTTACGGTCGAGGACGTTGTCGTGGTACTCGCCGGACAGCCCGAGGCGTCGGGCCCGGGCGTCCGGGGGCATCGGCTCGGGGAGCTCGATGTGCCGCCGGGCGAGGCTGCCCGGGATGATTGCGAGCAGGACGATGCCCAGAGCGATGAAAAGGGCCGGCTCGAGGTTGGCGTGCGTCAGGAAGACGGTCGCGGTCGCGCCGATGAGCGCTCCCGGGACCGTAGCGATCTCGAGGAACATTCCGATCCGAAGGTCACTGAGCCGGTCCCGAACGTACGCCGCGCCCGTGGCCGACGACGTCGCGAGGATCGTCACGAAGCCGGTTCCGATCGCGACCGGGATCGAGGCCCCGAACAGGATCACGAGAAGCGGGATCACGACCACGGCCCCGCCGAGACCTGTCAAGGAACCGACGAGGCCGGCCGCCACGCCGAGGAGCACGAGGAGAGTTACGAACAGGACCAGGTCCACGGCGACCCACAGTCGGACCATCGGAAAAGCCCGGCGTCCGTAGGAGGCCGCCCCGGACGTCGAGAAACCTCAAACCCCCTCGGCGGGTGGGCTACCGTGACGGACGCCCCATGCAGGCACGAGGAGATCGAGTCGCCTTCGGGAGTCCGGGAATCGAACCTACCTGGTCCCACAGCAATAAAGAGGGCGTCGGCACCGCCTTGTCCGGGGACTCCCGGCTCTGGTTCACGCTCTGGCGCGGCATCGTCACCGAGGTGTACTACCATCGGATCGACCTCCCCCAACTCCGCGACCTAGAGTTCCTTCTCTCCGACGGAGCGAGGTTCTTCCACGAAGAGAAACGGGACCTGTCGACGACTACGAGCCGAGGGAGCGACCATGCGTTAGCCTACCGGACCCTGGCCCAGGGGCCGGGTGGAGGCTACCGTCTCCGCAAGGACATCCTCACCGACCCGCAGCTTCCGTGCCTCCTGGTGCGTACCCGGCTCGACATACTATCGCCGGAGCTGGTCGGCCGGCTGCGGCTCTACGTCCTCGCCGCTCCGCACCTCGATGTAGGAGGCTGGGGGAACACCGCGACGGTCTACGACGTCCTGGGGAGGTCCGTCCTGGCCGCGGAGAAGGAGGGGGTCGCGGTCGCCCTCGGCGCTACTCTGCCGTTTGTGCGCAGCTCGGTCGGGTTCGTCGGAGCGAGCGACGGTTGGACCGACCTGTCAGCCCACCGCGCGATGACCTGGGAATTCGATCAGGCACCATCGGGCAACGTCGCGCTCACGGGGGAGCTGCCCACCTCGGTCTCGACGGAGTTCACGCTCGGCCTCGCCTTTGGAGAGACGATCCAATCGGCCGTCACGCGACTGTTCCAATCGCTCAGCATCCCGTTCGACGATCATCACCGACGGTTCGTCGAGCAGTGGTCCCGGTCCGGGGCTCGGGAACGGAAGCTGTCCCACCGGTCCCACGACGATGGGAAGTTGTACCGGACCAGCCGTTCGGTCCTGCTCGCGCACGAGGACAAGCTCTACCCGGGCGCGTTCATCGCCTCACTGTCGATTCCGTGGGGCGCGTCGCGGACCGACCGCGAGCGAGGGGGATACCACCTGGTATGGACGCGAGATATGGTCCACGTAGCGACGGCGCTCCTCGCGTCCGACTCCCTCGATGCGCCCCTCCGGGCGCTTGTGTACCTGACGACCCGCCAGCGCCCCGACGGAGGGTTCCCGCAAAACTTCTGGGTCGACGGAACCCCGTACTGGCAAGGCCTCCAGCTCGACGAGGTCGCCCTCCCGGTCCTCCTAGCGTACCGACTTTCCCAGGCCGACGCGCTCGCGGAGTTCGACCCGAGCCCGATGGTGCTGCGCGCCGCCCAGTTCCTGGTCGAGCACGGACCGGTCACTGAGCAGGACCGTTGGGAGGAGGTGAGCGGCTACTCGCCATCGACCCTCGCCGCGACGATCTCGGCGCTCACCGTGGCGGGACGGTTCGCCCGCCGCCGAGGGGATTCCTCAACCGCGGACTTCGTGCAGGAGTACGCGGACCACCTCGAGGCGCACCTAGAGCCCTGGACCGTCACCCGTGTCGGGACCCTCTTTCCCGGAATCCCGCGCCACTACGTTCGGATCCGTCCGGCCCCGATCGATGACCCCGTTCCGCACGAAGGCCCCGACCTCGGGACCGTACGACTGCCGAACACCGCACCGGGCTCGGGGAACCTCTTTCCGGCGAGCGAGGTCGTTGACTCAGGGTTCCTCGACCTCGTCCGGTTCGGCGTGCGAGCCCCTCAAGACCCCCTGATCGAGGATTCGGTCCGCGTAGTGGATTCGGCCCTCCGTGTCGACACTCCCGCCGGCCCGGCCTGGCGACGATACAATCACGACGGTTACGGGGAGCGCGACGACGGGAGCGCCTACCTCAACTGGGGGGTTGGTCGAGCGTGGCCGCTCCTCACCGGTGAGCGTGGACACTTCGAGCTCGCGCGCGGCCACGACCCGGTGCCGTACCTCGAGACGATGGAACGATTCGCGACGGGGAACGGTCTCCTGACGGAACAGGTCTGGGACCAGGCGGACCGCCCCGAGCTTCACTTATGGCGAGGCGGTCCCACGGGAGCCGCGATGCCGCTCACGTGGGCGCATGCCGAGTACATCTCGCTCCTGAGGTCCGCCTCCGACGGAAGGGTCTTCGACCTTGTCCCCGAGGTCTTCGAACGGTACGGGCGGACCGGCCGAAGGGCCCCGCCCCGGGAAGTGTGGAAGTTCAATCGACGTCCCTCCACCATCCCCCCGGGCGACTCGCTCCGGGTGATCGCCGACCAGCCGTTCCGACTGCGGGTGAGTGACGATGATTGGCGCACCCACTCCGACCAGGATTCCTCGGAAACCGGACTCTCCCTGCACTACGTGGACCTTCCCCCGCTCGGGTCTCCCGGCCGCTCTTGGTCCTTCACGTTCTACTGGCCGGTCCACGACCGCTGGGAAGGGACGGACTTCCGGACAACCGCTTCCGGGTGAGCTCCCCGCGCCGAGCGGTTTCGGATGGCGAAAACAAAAACTGCGTATAACTTCTATGCCATTGCCCTTATATGGCGGATGGCATACCAATTCATGCGCAACATCGGACAAATGGACGCTTCCCCGGTCGTCGTTATCCCCTCGCGCTCACCCCTACTTGAGTCGGTGGCCCTCGCGGTGTTGGGTGGGGCGAGCGATCAGGATGGAGGGGTGCCCGGCCCCCTTGTCGTCGCCGACCCGACGCACGGGCTCGGGGCTTCCTCGGACGCTCCGATCCTTTTTGTCGGCTGGCGGGGGGACCTGGAGGAGTCCCGTCGGCGGGCCTCGGAGATACTCACGGCGCTGGCGCGTCGACCACCGATCCCGCACCCGGTCGCGCTGTTCGAGGCGCACCTCGGCGAGCCCGTGGTCGCGTCCGCGGCGAGCGTCACCGCGTTCCCGGAGCAATGCTCAGGGCTCCGATTCATCGTGCCCCCGGAACGGTTCGTCATCCGCCCCGGGCCCGGAAGCGATTCCTCGGGTCCCGTCGAGCTCGCCCGAGCCCGACAGTGGGGAGCCCGAACTTACTCCGTCTGGCGCTCGACCATGAGTCATCCCGCGGCGGAGACCCAACGGCCCCGACCGATCGCGGCGACGGCGAAGTGGATGGGCTGGTGCGGCGCGATGGAGTGAAGACGGGCGGAGGCCCGACAGGGCTCCCGACCGCCCGGATCCGTCGATAAGGAACACCCCAGCGCCGGGAGGCGACGCCCCGCTTGGCGTCGCCCGCTCATTCCACCTTCAGCCACCGCGCCGAGACGAGGTAACCGATGACCAGCATGAGGACCGCGAAGACCGCCAGGTAGCCGAGGTTCATCCAGTCGACCGACGTTCCCAGGAGGAAGCTCCGGCCGAGCTCCGCGGAGAAGGTGATCGGGTTCACGTTCGAGATCGCCTGCATCCACGACGGGAAGGAAGTGCTCGGGAACAGTGCGGCGCTCGCGAACATGAGCGGCATCGTGATGAAGTTCGAGACGACCCCGGGCGTCTGCCAGTCCGTCGAGGGGGCCGTCATCGCGAGGAAGAGGCTCGAGAACCCGATCGCGAGCAGGAGCAGCGCGAGAATCCAACCCGTCCATTCGATGGGCGAGAGCGGGAACGAGACCCCGAAGACGATGGCGGCGACGACCATGACCGGCACCTGAACGAGGCCGCGCGTGGCGGCCCCGAACGCCTTCGAGAGGAAGATCGTCTGCTTCGAGGTCGGGGTGATCAGAATCCGCTTCATGAAGCCGAACCGCTTGTCCTGGATCGTGCTCATCGAGCCGAACATCCCCACCGAGAGCATCGACGTCGAGAGCGTTCCCGGGAGAAGGAAGGCGAAGTAGCTTCCGGACCCGAACTTTCCCGAGGCCGCGGCCAGGTTGTTGAAGCTCGACCCGAAGAACGCGAGCCACATGAACGGCTGAACGAGGGTGACCAACACCACGAACGGGTTCCGGAACGTCCGGAGGACCTCGCGGACGTAGAGGCCCCAGAGCTGGCTCCTCACGCCCGGGCCCTCCGCATCTGGGCGTAGAACTTCCGGATGTCGTGCATCGGCTCCTCCTCCGCGATGCGGTGGCCGGTGAGCTGGAGGAAGACGGTCTCGAGACTCGGCTTCTCGACACTGATCCGCCGGATCTCGTCCGGCCGGACCGTCGCGAACAGGTGGGGCAGGAACTCCTCCGAGGCGGCGACCTGGATGATCCAGTCGTTCCCCTGAGCCCGAACCTCCTGGACCCCGGGGATCTTCGAGAGGATCGACGAGTCGATGGCCTCCGACGTTTCGAGCGAAACGATGTCGGACTTCACCTGAGACTTGAGCTCGGACGGGGTCCCTTCCGCGACGATGCGACCCCGGTCGATGATCGCGATCCGGTCACAGAGGGCGTCCGCTTCCTCGATGTAGTGGGTCGTGAGGAGGATCGTGACCCCGAACTCCTTGTGGATGCCGGTCACGATGTCCCACAGCATCCGACGCGTCGCGACATCGAGACCGATGGTCGGTTCGTCCATGAAAATGACGGTGGGCTGGTGGAGGAGGGCGAGGGCGATCTCGAGCTTCTTCCGCATCCCCGTCGAGTAATGGCTGACCTTGTCGTCCTTCCGGTCGAGGAGCCCGAAGTACTGGAGCAGCTGCTCCGCGCGTTCTTCCCAGCCCTTGAGGTCCTGAAGTCGGGCCTGGAGCCACAAGTTCTCCCAGGTCGAGAAATCGTCCTCCAGGATCACTTCGGCCGCGACCCAGCCGATCCGGGCCCGGACCTTGAGCGACTCCTTCTTGACGTCAAAGCCGGCCACCGAGGCCGTGCCCGAGGTGATGTCGCTGATCCCCGTGAGGACCTTGATGAGCGTGGTCTTGCCCGCCCCGTTCGGCCCCATCAGGCCGAAGACGGTGCCCCCCGCGATGGAGAGGTTGACGTGGTCGAGCGCCAGCACCCCATGGGAGTTGCCGTAGCGCTTGGAGAGGTCGTTCACGATGATGGCAGGGGCGTTCATGGGTCCGGCCTCCGGCGAGCTCGATTCGGTCTGACGCGTCGGCGGCCGTCCCCCAGCCGCCGTTCGGCCGCGCGCAGCTCCGAGAGCACGTTCTCGCGCAAGGGCTGACGCCCGGCTCGGGCCTCGGGCTCGCGGTCCAGCTGGGCCTCGATGCCGTCCAGGCTCCGGCGAAGTCGCTGCAGGAGGTACGTGGCGTCGTCCGTAGCGCCCACGATCTCGGCCCAGAGAAGGCTCAGGTCCGGCCCCGAGCCGCCGGGACTCGACCGCTCTTTGCGGATCTTGAGGAGAAGCCGACGACCGAGGGGGGTGAGCCGGTACTCCCGGCGCCGACCGGCACCGTGGACCTGGGCGAGGCCACGATCCGTGAGACGTTGGAGCGCGGGATAGACCGCCCCCGGGCCGGGTCGCCAGACCCCTCCCGTCCGTTCGGCGATCCGACTGGCAAGGGAATACCCGTACACCGCGCCGTCCTTTTCCATGCAGGTCAGCGCGTACAACCCCACCAATCGTGGCGGCATCGGTTCCCCCTGTTAGATAGACAAATGAATCGATTTCGATATAAGGTCGTTTCGGCAATTCCGTACGACTTCCCGAAAAACGCCGAGGATGGGCCGTCCCGGGAGCGCTCGAGACCGTCCGGCGCGGGAACCTCCCCTTCTCCGGTCGCAAGTCCGGTCACGAGGTCCATCAACGTCTAGTAGGGCCCGCCGTTGGACGGGCCGTGTCCGACGACGGGGCTCCCCCCCTCCGTCCGCTCACCCGAGCGGAAGAGCGTGTGATCGTGCGCAAAGGCACCGAACCACCGTTCTCGGGAGAATACGAACGCCACTCCCGGGTCGGGACGTACGAGTGCAAGCGATGCGGCGCACCGCTCTACCGGTCGGAGGACAAGTTCGATGCCCACTGTGGCTGGCCCTCGTTCGATCAAGAGATCCCGGAGGCCGTCCGTCGACTTCCGGATGCGGATGGGGAGCGTGTCGAGATCCAGTGTGCCCGGTGCGGGGGCCACCTC
This sequence comes from Thermoplasmata archaeon, assembly GCA_036404475.1. Lineage (GTDB taxonomy): Archaea > Thermoplasmatota > Thermoplasmata > Lutacidiplasmatales > UBA184 > Lutacidiplasma. Next base: position 23,745 of record DASWZL010000025.1, on the reverse strand, counting down.
GGCCATGTGTTCGAAGGAGAGCGCTTCACCCCTAGGAACACCCGGCACTGCGTGAACTCCATCTCCCTTCGATTCCAGCCGAAGTAGGGCCTTTCCGCGGCGCGCCCGTTGATCTCACGACGTGGGCCACGGACCCTCCGTCCGTCCCCCGGAAAGGGAGCGGGCCCGTAGGATGAGGGGTCCGGGGAAATTCCCGTGGCCGCGGAGTGCGAATGCAAAGGAAATGGGTGCTTCCGACCTCGTAGGCAGGGCTGAATCGCAAACCCGGCGCCCCGGTCGGCCGACCGGGGCGCAGAACCCTTTCCGCTTCATTGTTCTTGTGAAGAACGAGAACGACGAGCCTTTCGGACTGGTGTGACCCGGGGATTCCCGTAGGCTAGCGCTCGCCGACCGGACCCCGGGAAGAGGGGCGGCGAGCGGGAGGTCGATGGTTCTCGATCGAGACCGTAGGCGAGATTCTCGCCAGCTCGGCGGTCAGAAACGCTTTACCCCGGGCCTACCTCCGCGATCGAAGGTCGACCGGAGGGAACGGGTCGGTGGAGTTCCCGGAACTCATCCAGCGGCGGCGTTCGACCCGGAGCTACTCGGCCGATCCCGTCGACCCGGTGGCTCTTGATCGCATCCTTCACACGGTTTCGAGGGCCCCTTCGGCGGGCAACCTGCAAGCCTACCGGATCTTCGTGGTTCGTTCCGCCCAGAAGCGACACGCCCTCGCCGTCGCGGCCGGCGGTCAAGAGTTCCTCGAGCAGGCTCCGATCGATCTCGTGTTCTTCGCGGACCCGGACCGTTCCGCGACCCGCTACGGGAAGCGAGGGGCGTCCTTGTACGCCATCCAGGACGCGACGATCGCGGCCACTTTTGCCGTTCTGGCCGCTACCGACGAAGGCCTGTCCACGGTTTGGGTCGGCGCGTTTGACGAATCCGCGGTGCGTGCCGTGTGCGGCGAGACCGGGCTACGGCCCGTCGCCCTCGTGGCTATTGGCCACGCGGCCGAGACCCCTGGAGAAACCACACGACGGTCCCTGGGAGAGATTGCCCGGGAGATTTGACCTCGGCCATCGCCGAATCGTCTGGTGGCGCGAACCGGGCGCGGAGGGATTTGAACCCTCGACCGCCGGGTTAGGAACCCGGTGCCCTATCCAGGCTAGGCTACGCGCCCTCGATGTCCGTTTCCCGAAGAGAGGATATCATGGCTTCGACGGAGCGACGGGCGGCTCCGGGGCCAGCAACCGGTCGTACCGATGGTCGACCTGGGCCACAAATCCCCCGGCGGACTCCTGCAGTATCTCGATCCCCTCCAGGTATTCCCGCAGCGTCGGCAGGACGGGTCGTCGAGGGCTCTGGGGGTCGGGGGGCGGCGGATTCGAGCCCCCGAGAGCGCTCAGCAGCCACCGGTCGGAGCCCACGACGAAGAGGAACGGGTAGACCCGGCATTCCCGCGTCAGCGTGGCGAAGAGGCCTTCCGGCCGGGCGTCGGACTTCGGCGACCCCGAGAGGAAGACGACCTGGTCCGCACTCTTTCCCCGGTGCTCGGGGACACGCGCGGGGTCGAGGAGGGTGCGGTGCGTGACCCACCCCTTCGCGAGCATCTTCCTCTGCGAGAACGGCAACCCGAACGGGCCCACGAGGTGGCCGCCTCGCCCCTGGTCGGCGGCCACGAAGGGTCGACGGAGGAGCTCGCCGACGGCCCACCGCTGATGGGCGCTGAGGGCGGTCTCCTCGTCCTCCCCGTTGCGGTCGGGGAGCGGGCCGCCGAGCCCGTGCGGGTACGCGAGCGTTCCCTCGAGGCCCGCGAGGTGGCACCAGAGACCCTCGAAATCAAAGTAGACCGGTACGGTCGGCGCATCCGCGCGGACGGTCACGGACCAGGGCGCAGCGGCCAGCCGGTTCGCCTCGAGCCGGGAGAGCAGACGCTTTGCTTGGTGGGGTTGCGTATGGAACGTCACCGCGATCGCCGCTTGGGCCCCGGACCAAAGGACTACGTTCCCGGGGTCCTCGGCGACCGTGCGACCGAACTCCTCGACCCGGTCGGCGAACGGACGCGCGACCACGAACGTGACCCAGGGGCGTCCCAGCGGAACCGGGTGCGGAACGTACCGATCCCGTAGCCAACCCTCCTCGTACGCCCGCCGCCGGACCGCGTGGTACGTGGACCGCGGAACGGGTACCTGACGGAGCCGTTCGCGTTCTCGGTCGGGTCGCGCGGCCAGTAGGACGGCGATGACGCGAGCCTCCGCGTCCGTCAGTGCTCGCAGGGGTACGACCTCCCGGAATTGCGACAGTGTAGCACGGCGTCCAAAGCCAGGGGACCGGGCCGGAGCGTCCGTTTAAGGGAAGGGGTTTTCATGATTCTTCCCCAAGGAGCCGCTCGGAAGGACGATGGCGACGCACGCACCGGTCAAGGGGCTCTCCGTCCTCCTCGCCCTAGGGATGGCTGTCCTCATGGTATTTGTTGTCGCCTCTGGGTCGGTCGCAGCGGCCCCCGCTCAGGTTTCTTCGACGCCGGTCGGCTCGTGGTCGTACGGGGTCGTAAAGACCGTGTCGGTCGGACCGCTGCCGGCCTCCGACCCCGGTTGGGTCTACCAAGGGACCGCGACGTTCGGCTACACGGTCGCGATCTGGGACAACAACACCACGACCACGACCTTCGAGCTCACGGTCCTCCGGACAATGGGCGCCGCGTTCTCGGTCCAGTTCTGCCATCCTTCCTGCGCCTCGCCCACGAACTGGGTGAACGTCTCGTATCGGGCGTGGGAGGCCACGACCGGGATCTCGAACTTCACGACCCAGGGGTCGGTGCTCGAGAACGGCGTGACCGTGGCAGCGGTTGGCCTCCAGAGCTCCTACGTATGGGTTCGGTCCAATCTGACCGAGAGCTACGACTCGCACCTACCGGTCCTCGGCTGGGCCGTCGACAAGACCCGATACCTCGCCGGAACCATCGCGGGCCACGCCTCGGTCACCTTTACGCCGTCCCTCGGTCTCTTCCCTACCGACCTGACCCCGGGGACCTCTTGGAACTCGACCAGCGCGTTCCAATCGGTCGGCGCCGCGAACTACTCCTACTACTTCGCGGCCCATGGTCCCCGCGGCAGCGCGATTGTGAATTCTCCGTCCAAGCCCATTTCGGTCACCGCCAATGGGCCCGTCTCGGTCGAGGGGGCCTACGCCGCCGGAAGTTCGGTGGAGGTCGGAGGCGTTACTTACCCGGCGATCACGCTCACCGTCATCGGTCAGTTCAGCGTCCGTGAGGGGGTCATTTTCGTCCCCAGCACGGTCGACCTCTTCGGCAGCTCGAGCCCTCCCGTGGCGGGGAATGCCAGCGGAGCGACGACCGTCGAGCAGTCCAACCTCGACGTGAAAGCGTTCTCGGGCGGCCACTTCGGACTCGTGGGCTCGAGCTGGCGCTACGTCACGAACTCCGAGAACCCGTACGATACGGCCAGCGGCACGACCGACTCGGGCGTCGCACCGTCGGCCGCCGCCGGTAACCCCGTCTCCTCCACCACGCTCCAGGGAGAACCCCAGACCCCCGCCCAGGTGACCTCGACCCAACAGTGTCTGACCTCAGGCTTCGGCTGCCCCGCCGCCGGCGGCGGCTCGTCGCCCCGTTCGATCCTGGGCGAGGTCGTGGTCGTTGGGGCCGTGGCCAGCATCGGGGCCCTCGTCGCGCTCGCCGTCGTCGCGCGCTGGCGCAGGCTCCCTCCCCCAGCCTACCTGAACGCGCCGCTCTACCCGCCGGGGCAGACAAGTCGATCGGCCCCCGCGAGGGCGCCGGCGACACCGGCAGCGCCGCGGCCTCCTGAGGACGACCCGCTCGACCACCTCTGGTGACCTCAGCGTCCTTCTCTCGAACGGGTCCCCGTAGCGTGGAAGAACGGTAGCACACGGGACCCCGGACGGGGGCAGTCCCGAGAGCGGCGCGGGTTCGGTGGTCGCCGCGCTAGCTCGGTGAGGAGGAGCGCGGGGGCGGCGGCGTCCGGGTGGCGATCGGGTACCGAAGCACGGCCGCGACGCCCCGGAACGCCTTCGCGAGGAGCTCGCCCTCCTCGCTCTCGGTGGACACGAGGCGAGCCGTCGCGCCCGATTCGGCCGCCCGCCGGAAGAGTCCCTCCACGTAGTCCTCGCTGGACTTCTCGCTCACCGTGTGCTGACCGCATTTCGGGCACGGTCCGTCCAGGACCGGGTCGATGGCCTCGTCGGCGAGCGACCGCTCGAACTCGTGCTCACAGGAAGTGCACCGGAAGCGGACCCGCTGCTGGCGCAGACCCTCGGAAACGATCAGGATGTCGACCGCGCCCAGGTCGAGGGCGTGGTTGACGTCAACCTCTCCGTAGGCCGCGAGACCGGCCTCCGCCTTGCGGATCTCGTTGAGGAGCCGCTGGATGAGCCGCTTCTCCTCGGTGAGCTCGAGCCCGTGGAGCGTCTGGGTCGCCTTCTCGACGAGCTCCCGGAGCCCGTACTCGTCCGTGTAGCCCGTGTCGAACAGCGGCTGGACGACCTTCTGCTGGAGCTCGTATTGGAGGTAGCCCTCTTTGAAGAAGTACTCCTTGGTGGCCCCCGGCCCTCCGAGCAGGATTCCCTTCAGCTGGTCCTTGCGCGGCAGGAACAGCTCGTTCGCCATCTCCGCGATCTTGACGAAGAACTCGTGCGCGGCGTGCTCGATCATCCGCTCGAAGCGGTGCTGGGACTGCCCGCCGCGGCCGTGCTTGCTCGGCACGAGGGACGAACGGTTGCGGAGCGGTTCGACCCGCTTTCCTCGAAGGAGGCCGAGGGTGACCTCGGCGCGGTCCATGACGACGAGGCCCCAGACGTCCGGCTCGTGGACCATCGCGAGCAGCGGGTCGAGGAAGAACGTCGAGTCGCATCGGTAGAGGTACGTGTTGAGCGGCTCGGGAGGCTCGACGATGAACGTGACCGGGTCGGATTTGTCCGAACCCACCGCCTTATGGCCTACGAAGAACGCCACCCCGTTCGGCGGCGGCTCCTTGAAACCCCGGACCCGCCCCATGAGCGATTCGATCGCCCACATGACGTTCTTGCGGGTCGTCCGGCTCTTGATGTTGGAGCTCTGCGCGTACTCGTTCCGCAGGTAGGACATCACGTCCGAGACCTGTTTCTCGGGCGATACGTAGAGGCTGATCAGCTCCGTGGCGCGCCCCCGGCACGCGGCGATCTCGTCCAGCTTCCGCTGGAACGAGTACCGGGCGAGCTGCAGGTCGGCCGAGGGGGCGCTCATGTCGGCCCCCGTGCTCGAGGAGGACTAAACAGCTCCGGGGCTAGGGAGGCGGTGGGGTCCCGTCCCGCCGGGGAAGGCCACCCGTTCCCCGGGCTGCGGAGTCATAGGAGGCGCTGGATGTGCTCGTCGATGACCTCTTCGGGGTAGGCGCCGACGATCCGATCGACGAGCTTCCCCTGCTTGTAAAATAGGAGGGTCGGGATGCTCATGATGCCGAGAGCGCCGGCCTTCTCTCCGTTGTCGTCGGAGTTCATCTTGCCGAACGCCACCTTGCCCTTGTACCTCTCGCTGAGTCGGTCGACGATCGGAGAGACCATCCGGCACGGGCCGCACCACGGGGCCCATACGTCGATGACGGCGGTGGGGTTGTCCTGCGCGAAACGATCGTAATTGACGTCACCGACTTCTTGGACACTCATCGAGCTGCCTCGCTGCCATCGAGGTGCTGCGGCTATTAAAAAGTGCTCTGGCGCCGAGGAAACCGAGGGGTGCGCACTTCCCCTCGGACCGGTGTCGCGACCGACCCGGGCGAAGTGTCTTTGTAGAACGGGGGCCATTTCCTAGCGTGTCGTTCTTGTCCAGTACCCGGGACGGTTCGGGCCTATCGACGAGCGTCGGCGCTCGATCCGGGGAGTCCGTGCCCTACGTCGACCGAGTCCAATCGCCGCCGGCCGTTCTTTCGCCCGCCGCGCGCAAAGGAATCCGGCAACGGATGCTGCTCTTCCGGCAGGCGTCCCTCGAACGAATCTCCCGATTGACCGGCTCGTCCTTGACCGAGCTCGGCCGGTTCCGGCGCGAGCTGAAGGAAGCCGACCTCCCCGACACGCTGGTCGACCGGGGAGCCGGGGTCGCGTTCACGCGGGAGCTCCCGCAGGGCGCCCTCCTCTATCTCGTTGTGCGCGCGTCCCACCCCCGGCGCGTGGTCGAGACGGGGGTTCGCCCGGGGTACTCCACGGCCTGGATCCTCGCCGCCCTCGACGCGAACGGTGAGGGCGAGCTCACCTCGCTCGGGCCCGGGCCGATCACGGGGCGGGTTTCGGGAGTGCGGGACGTCACCGTGGGACAGTTCGTCCCGCCCTCTTTGCGGACCCGTTGGACGCTCGCGCTCGGGAACAGCGAGGACCGGCTTCGGGAGATCCTCGCGGGCTCTAACGACGTGGACCTGTTCCTCTACGACAACGGCCCCGTGGCGTCCCGCGCCCGGTTCGAGCTCCGGGCGGCGTGGGAGGTGCTCTCCCCGCGGGGCATCCTGCTCGCGCACCACACCGAAGCCAACTCCGCGTGGGCCGACTTCTGCCGGAACCAGGGACTGGTGCCGCAGATGCTCGACCCCGGGCCACCCCCGATGGGGGGCCTCGCGGTCCGGTCGCCGGCGTAGCGCGGCCCGCTTAGCGCTCGAGCTCTTCGACCAGGTGGATCGCCGCGGGAACGATCAGTTTCTCGACGGCGGTGCGCACTGCCCGCTCGCTTCCCGGAAGGGCGAAGACGGGCTTCCCTTGGAGCACGAACAGCGCCGCCCGGCTGATCATCGCGAGCGCCCCCACCTCTTGGAAGCTGAGGGACCGGTAGATCTCGCCGAACCCATCGAGCCGGCGGCCTCCCATCACTTCGAGCGCGTTCACGGTGAGGTCTCGGGAGCTGACCCCGGTCCCGCCGACGGTGATCGCCGCCTCGACCCCCACCTCGTGGAGCCAGGGTTCGAGCCGCTCGCGCACGTCCGCGACCGAGTTCGCAACGAGCGAATAGTGGAGGACCCGGTGGCCGGCCTCCGCGACCAGGTCGCGGGCGAGGTGCCCGGAGGGGTCGTCCTGCTCGGTATGCGTGTCCGATACGGAGAGGATCGCAAACCCGAGGGACCGGGTGCCATGGAGATGGTGTCGGCTCGAGGCGTCGGAGGGTGGGTTCGGTTCGGTCATGAGGCCTCCTTCCGGGACTTCGCCTTCGTGACGACCCGGACGGGGCCCAGGGAAGTCGTCGGATAGAGCCCCCGCGCATCCTTCTCGAGGTACTTGACCATGTCCCATACCGTGAGGAGGGCGATGCTCGCCCCGACGAGCGCCTCCATCTCGACCCCGGTGCGGTCGACCGTTTCGGCCTCGACGCGGACCCGGACCCCCTGGCGGGAGAGCTCCAGGTCGACCGAGCTCGCGGTCAACGGCACGGAATGACAGTGGGGAATGAGCTCGGACGTCCGCTTCATCGCGAGGAGGCCGGCGAGCTCGCCGGCGGACAGAGGATCGCCCTTCTCGACCCGACGGGCCCGGATCGCGTTCCGCGTCGAGGGCTTCGTGCGGAGCTCGCCCACCGCGACCGCACGTCGGTGGACGCGCGGCTTCGTCCCGACGTCACGCTGGCGGGCCATGCGCTACTTCCCTCCGAGCGCGCTCGCCGCGACGTGGGCCAGGACCGCCTCGAGCTGGATGCGATCGGACGCCCCCTGCGCGAGCCGGAAGTCGACCTCTCCGAGGTACTCCAGCAGCCGGACCTTCTCCCGCGCGGAGAGGACCGTATCGGGGATGTCGGGAAGGTAGCTGTGGATCGCCTTCAGGATGTCCTCGCCGGACGCGCCGCGCTCGACGAAGAGAGAGAACAGTCGGTCCCTCGCTTCTCGGAAGTTCCCGCCGAGCGCGGCGGTGAGCATCCCCTCGACCTCGCGGCGGAGCGGGATCGTGGCGTACTCCTTGATCGTCTCCGCGGTGATGCTGTCGGAGTGCGTCCCGGCAAGCTGAAGGAGGTTCGTGGCGCGTCGCATGTCGCCGCCGCTCGCGGTCAGGATCGTCTCCAAGGCCTCGGGGGAGACCTTCTTTCCTTCTCCCGTGGCGATCCGCTTGATCTGGGTGCGCACGGCTTCCGGAGAGTACGCTCGGAACCGGAACACAGCGCACCGCGACTGGATCGGGTCGATGATGCGGGAGGAGTAGTTGCACGAGAGGATGAACCGGCACGATCCGGAGTACCGTTCCATCAGACGGCGAAGGGAAGCCTGGGCCTCCGAGGTCAGATTGTCGGCCTCGTCGAGGAAGAGTATCTTGAAGCCGACATCCCCGAGCGGTGAAGTTCGTGCGTACTGCTTGATCGTGGTGCGCACCGTGTCGATGCCGCGCTCGTCGCTGTTGTGAAGAAGGAGAGGGACCGTTCCACCCCAGAACGCCTGGCTTCCTGGAACGGACAAGTCGTACACGTCCTGCGCTGAATCTTCGGACCGAATCGAAAGAATCCGGAGGGCGTGCAAGTCGGATTTTGCGAGTGACCGCCACCGGTTCAAGGCCGCACGGTCGCGCGGGGAGAGGCCCTTCTCGGAGACTCCACCCAGGACCTCCAAAATGGTCCGCTTAAGCGCACGAGGTGAATGTTTCGCAAAGAGTGCATGGCGAAGAGCGTACTTCCAGTTCCCGCGTATCCGTGAACGGCCGAGCCGTTCCAGGAAACGTACGAAGGGAACGACCGGCAGGAGCTCGGACTTGCAGTAGGTGCTCGACTTCGGCCAGTTCAGGGTGGTATTTCCCCAGCCAGACTTGAAGGCACTCTCAATGCCGGAAATACGGGCGAGCCACGCCGTATCGATCAGCAGAGATTCCGACCTCGAGGTGTAGCGCAGCACCGCCCCCCAGTGCCCGTCAGCGTCGCCTGAGTACCCTTGTAGGAAGGCATGACGTTCCCCCAACGGGGCCGAAAAGACGAACGAGGGAATGGACTTGGTCCGGGCGGTTTTGATCGAGGTCGAGTTGTAGAAGTGTTCCCGGAAGAATCGCATCCACTGAACGGAGGCCAGACTGAGTTGTATCGCCGAGTACCGGTGGGACCCATCCTTCGATCCAAAGCCCGAGCGGATCGTATGGGTCTTCGTGTGGAATCCGTATCGCTGAAAAGTGTCGGACAAGCGATCGGTCATCCCGATCTCCTGAGGATACGCGTGAGTGAAGACGACGTTCCCGCTCGTGCGGGTTGGGCTGGCGCAGCCTTCGGCGGCGTAGTCGCCGAGGGCCCAGGCGAGCTCATCATCCAAAGGAACGGAATTCAGTACGGCTCGAACCGTCGGGTTCCGGATGGAGCGCTTATGGCGGGGAAGCCGGATCTCCGTCTTAGGGGCATCTCGGGCGAGGTCCAACTCAACGGGCGAACCGGGCAGCGTGGTCTCGAACGAAAGCAGGAGGTCGCCCACTTCCAGCTCCCCGGCGAGCTTCGGAACCAAGCGTCCATCCTCATCGACTACGACGACGGAGTGATGAAGGGAAACGCCTAGGGTCCCGCCTTCCACCGCGATGCGCACCACTGCCGGAACGCGGTGCCGGATCAAACGCGAAACCGGTCTGAACGCGATTCCCAAGGCTCCGTCAATCGACAGAACTTCGAGGTTCGGGGTGGCGACGGAGTCCGGGGCAACCGTGGCAAGGTACTTTTCAGCCAACGTACTTAGGGTCGTCCTCCTGACCTCTCCCTGGATCCGAACGAGAACCGGCGTGTCGCCGGTGACGCTCGCGTTCAACTCCATGAAGCTCTGCCGCCACTCGCCCCCAAAGAGGTCGCGGGCCAGCGCCAAGGCGGCCGTCGTCTTGCCGCTTCCCGGGGGACCCGCGAAGAGGAGATGCGGCATCGACCGCTTCTCCGCGTAGGAGCGGAGCAACGGCAGGATTGCGTCCTGGCCCACCATGTCTCTGAGGGAGCTGGGCCGGTATTTTTCGACCCAGACGGCCTCGGACCCCCGAGCTGCCATCGGTTTCCTACTTCGCTCTCCCCGGCTGCCTAATTAGCATTTCTCGAGGCAGTGAAACGGGTCGACGTCGGTGGGACCTCTCCGACTCGAGCCGGAGTTCGTCCGTGCGGTGACGACAGAGAGCCTCTCCGAAGATCCGGCCGTACTGTCCGAGTGCCTGCCGATGCCCTCCGTGATCCTCCTTTTCCACCACCCGGAAGAACCACCAGAACTGCTCGATGGAGGTCTCGAACCATTTGTGGTCGCTCAGGATGAGCCTCGCGCCTCGGGACGTCGGCTCGTCCCGCGCTTGCAGCGGAACGATCCAGCGGTCCGCCGACATCCGGTGCGCCCGGACCGCCTTCTCGACTGCGTTCAGGGCCGCCCGTACATCGTTGACGGGATACTCTTCGAGAAGCACGAGACCGTCGCTCCACCGCTCGAGCCAGCCGACCAGCTCGTCGAAGCCCCGAGGGGGAGAGCGGATGTCGACATCCGGTCGGGGGGTCGGCACGCTTTCGGCATTCGACCCGTGGGGGAAATCCGTTGCGGCCCGCCCACCTTCTCGCGCGGTGGTCACCGGAGGTGCGCGTTCGAGGTGCGTCCGGAGGATGACCCCCGGCCCTCTCCTGGGCTCGATGAACGGCCTCTACCTCCGGCCCCCGGTCGAGCAAGCACTGAGCCACCCCGTGAACCCGCCGCCCGCCTTCCCTCGATGGAAGATCGATGCCCCGCGCGTCGACCGGCCTCTTCGGGTCGACCGCGGTCCCGCGACGGGAGGAACTCCCCGCGCGACGTCCTCCTCGGGACCTTCTCCGAAGCTCTCCACGACAAGGCCCCGGTCCGCCGGCTCAATCGCCGCGGGGGACGAGTAGGGGACCCGCCTCCAAGGGGTGGTCCTCGGACGCCGTGCCTGCCCGGGCCGCCGTGGTCGGTTAGGTCGCCTCAGGCGGCGAGCCGAGCGCGCCGGCGGGAACCTGGGACGCCGCGCTCCGGGCATTCAGGGTCCGATTGAGCCGGAAAAGCAAGTAGATGAACACGGCCGTGACCGCAAGGATGCCGGGCACGGCGATGAACTCGAGGAGCACGTCCCAGACGAACAGGGCGGCCAGCATGCCCACGGCAAAATAGAACTCCGAGCGTTCGAGGTCAACGGCTCCGACCCAGCGGAGAATAAGGAAAAGAGTCGCCGCGTTCGCGAGGACCAGGAACAGCGCCGCGCCGGCGGCCGGAATGGCCCAGGTGCCGGAGAAGACGAGGACGAGACAATAGGCCACGAACTCGACCGTCCCGAGGAGAACGAGGGTGTTCCGGCCGACCTTCCGGGGTCCCGGTGGGACCCGGAGTAGGTATCGCGGCGCCCGGACCGCGAGGGCCACCAAAAGGGCGACCACCGCGATGAAGAACGCCAGGGCGGCGGGGGACGGCCCGTGCCCGACCAGGGAGCCGAAGATCCCCACCTCTCCCGCGAAGATGCAGGCGAGTGTCACGATCATGCGGCGACTGAGCCAGCGGGCGTTCTTGGCTTGCGGGAACCAGAGGTACGTGAAGAGGATCGGGAGGGCGATCGAGTAGGTGGCATGGAATACGGTCAGGGCGAGCGCCCAGAGCCAGTTCACTCCGTAGAGGTGACCGTAGGAGCCCAGGGCGTCGACCGGGGGTCCCGACGGGAGGAAGAAGGTGTGGACCTCGAACCCCTCCTCGGCAATCCCGTACGCGGCGCCCAAGAAGAGGATGGACGCCCAGCCCTTTTGGTACGCAACCGCGAACTCCCGGATGAGGAGCGCCCCGGTCCCATAGAGGGCGATATCGAGGAGGAAACCGACGACGAACCCGATCGGGTTGAAGAACAGCTCACTGATTGGGGTCGAGCCGGTGAGAAGCTCGGGGATGCTAGGCGCCAGGAGGAGCAGGGTGATTGCCGGAAGGTTTCGCCGAACCCGGGCCCTCAGGCGGAACCTGGCCCGCACGCTCGTCGCTGCGCCGTCCGATTACTTGAATCATCGGCTCCTAGCGGGGGCGGCCGGCGTTATTAGCCGGGGGCGGCTCGTGATGACCGGCCATGCGCGAACTCCTCGCCCACGTCGCCTTCCGGGGAACGATCCGAGAACGGAGCGTCGAGCCGTACCTCCGGCTACTGATGGCCCTCCGGCACAAACGCCGCGTGAAGGGCGTGCTCTTGGACCTTTCGAGCGGAGGGGGGGAAGCGATCGCCTCGATGGACTTCTACCTCGCTGTCAAGCGGCTCAACGAGATCAAGCCGGTCTACGCATCAATCGGGTCGATCGGCGCCTCGGGCGCATACATGGCCGCCCTGGGCGCGCGGAAGATCCTCGCTTATCCGGAGTCGGACGTCGGCTCGATCGGGGTCATCTCGGCCCATTTTGCCGTCCGGGACCTCCTGCGTCGCCTCGGGGTCTCAGTCGAGCTGCTCCATGCCGGCGTCCACAAGGACGCCTACCAGGGATACCGCCCGCTCACCGAGGTCGAGCGAGCGAAGCTGCAGGCGATCACCCAAGAGGGCTACGACGTCTTCGTCCAGCTCGTCGCGAAGGAGCGGAAGCGAACGGTCGAGGAGATACTTCCCCTCGCCACCGGGGAATTCTGGACCGGGACCCAGGCGCTCAAGCTCGGCCTCATCGACGGGCTCGCGGACCGGGAGGCGGCGCTCGAGGAGCTCGCCCAGCTCACGGGAGTCCCCTCCCGCAAGACGGTACGAGCGACCCCGCCCCGCTCTTTGCTCGACCGCTTGCTCGTGGGGAGTGCCGCCAGCCTCGGCTCGGGCCTCTTCGGTCGGTTCCAGGACGCGCTCGAGGACGCCGTCCTCGATAGCGAGCGGTACTCGCTTCGTCGCTGACGTCGCCGCGAGCGGTTATATAGCACCGGGACGCTCGAAGGACGGACATGCCGGAAAAGCGCCAGCGGGGATTCTCGAGCGCCGCGGGTCTCATCCAGTACTACGACATGGAGGAGACCCGGGCGCTCAAGCTCAACCCGTTCCTCGTCATGGGGATGGGCATCGTGGCGGCCGTCTTCGTGGAAGTCCTCAACTGGCGACTCGTCTAACTTCCCGCGAACGCACCGGCCATCGGCAACGGGGGGACGGCCGGCGCTCTGCCGGGAAGGAAGCGGCCTTCGGACCCTCGGCCGAGCAGCACGACCTTCGAATCGGACGACTCGTCCAGCACCAGGTACCCGCTCTTCGTCGCTAAGCGACGGGCGAATTCCGAGATCTCCTCATGGGTCGGTTCCTGGTCGCGGCCGAGCCGATGTCGGGACTTCCCCATGTAGACGTAGCCTTTCGGTTCGATGAAATCCGGGCGTGCGATCAGGTCGAGCTTCGCGTACGAGTCGGCCCAGCCCAGATTCCATCCCCTCACGAGGGTGTGTCGCACCACCCGTCGGGTCCGCAGCTCTCGCACGACCGAGAGCGACTCGAGGAGTCGCTCCCAGGCGTCCTCCTGGGCCGGCAGGGTGAGCCGACGAAAGACTTCGGCGTTCGGAGCCGTCACGGAGACGTACAGCTGGGTCGGGAGGGGGTCAAGCGCCCGCAGCGCGTCGGGGTTCGTGCCGTTCGTCACGAGGAACGTAGTGATCCCCCGTTCGTGGCAGACCTCGAGGAACCGGTTCATCTTCGGGTAGAGGGTTGGCTCCCCCGTCAACGAGATCGCGATGTGCTTCGGTGTCTGGGCCTCGTCCCAGCGTTCGAGCGGTACGTCGGGGTCACCCTTGAACCCCGAGAGGATCCGTCGTTGCGCCTCGATCGACCGGTCGAGCAGCGTTTCCGGGTCGTCGTACTCGGGCATCGTCTCGTCGTTCTCCCAGCCCTGGTTCCGCCAGCAGAAGCGACAGTGCAGGTTGCACGAGTCGATGGCAGGCGACATCTGGAGGCACCGGTGGCTCTCGATCCCGTAGAACCGCCCCTTGTAGCAATCCCGGCCCCGGGCGAGCGATTCGCGCGACCAGTAGCAGAGCTTGACCGCGCTGTGCTTCCCAACGAGCTGGTAGCCCTGACCGACGAGGTCGTTCGAGAGCTCCTGGTCGGCCATCGCCCGACCGCTCGACCGAGGTTCGACCAATAAAGTTTTGGAGAGCGCCGGTCCGGTTGGCATTTCGCAGGGGGGAGTCTCGGTGGATCGCAATGTCCGCTGGCTCGGCTTCGGAGCCGTCGTTCGAGCCACGGGGGTGAGCCTGGTCCTCCCGTTCCTGGTCCTCTACTTGCGGAACGTCCTCGGGGTGGGCTACGCGGAGATCGGCCTCTTGGTCGCGCTCACGGGCGTCACGCCGCTGTTGATCGTGCCGTTCGCGGGGCTCCTGACCGACCGGATCGGTCGACGCCGAGTGTTCCTCGTGGCGCTGGCCGCCGAGGCCGCCTCGATCCTCGGGCTCTCGGAGACGATGGAGGCGAAGTCTCTGATCGGCGTTCTCGTGCTGGTCACCGTGGTCCAGATCGTCGGCACCATCGCCGGTCCGGCGATCTCGGCGTACGTCGCGGATTTCACCCAAGGGTCGGACCGGACCATGGGGTACACCTGGGTGCGGATCGGATGGAACGTCGGGTTCACGGTCGGTGTCTTCGGGGGCGGTGTTCTCATCGGGTTCATCGGGTTCGTGGAGGTCGCGCTCGTCGCCGGTGCCCTGCTGCTCGTCAGCACCGGCTTTCTCGCCTTGTTCCTTGACCCGTCCCCGTTCGACCTCCGACGTGCGTCCGGTACCGAAGCGTCGGAGGTCGAGGGGGCGCCGGTCCGGCCCGCCTCGATGCGACAGAGTCTCGGGATCCTCGCCCGGGACCGGCCGTTCCTCGCGATGTGCGGTGCCGTGGCGCTCGCCGGGTTGACCATCGGCCAATGGGGGACGATCTTCCCTCTGTACGTCAACACGGTCCTTGGGATCCCGTACGCGATCCTCGGGGCCGGTCTCGCCCTGAACGGGCTCGTGGTGGTCTTCGGCCAGGCCCCGATGACCCGGGCCTCGCTGGGACACCGCCACACGACGCGCTTCGTTCTGGGCCTCGCCGCGTACGCCGCCGGGTTCCTCCTCTTCGGCGTGGCAGGACAGTTCGCGTTCGAGCTGGTCCCGGCCTTCTTCGTGGTCGTCTTCGTGCTAACGGTCGGCGAGAACCTCGGCTCGATCCCGTCCACGACCCTTCCCTCGAACTTGGCGCCCGCGGCCGAGATCGGGTCGTACAACGGCGCCTTCTTCGCGATCGCCGGGGTCGGCCAGCTGCTCGCGCCGGCGATGGGCGGAGCGGTGATGGCGGCGAGCTCGAGCCCCCTAATCGTCTGGGCGGTCCTCGTGGCGCCGTCCTTGCCGGCCGGCGCCATCCTCGCTTTCTACGTGACGCCGCGGCTCCGCGCCGAGGCGAACCGCGCGTGACCGGGCCGAGGGAACGGCGGTCCTACGTGAACTCTTCCCGTTCGAAGAGGAACAGCCCGCCGATCGTGGTCAGCAGCCAGTACCCCGCCATGACGATGATGCCCTCGAGGTACGTAGGGTTGTAAGTGGTGATCGTCGCGCGCGTGAACGGGTTCCTCGTCGTCACGATGTGCCCCGGAACGCCGGTCAGGGGATAGGCGTTGATGGCGTTCACGTACGAGAGCAGGAACCACGGCTCGGTGTGGGCGAGGTCGATCACAACCGTCTGAATGATGCTGAAGCCGAACAGGAACAGGACCGCGACCACGAGGACGGCGTACGCGCTCGTCTTGAACAAGGAGCTGAACAGGAAGACAAAGCCCAGGAGCGCGAGCAGGTAGAGCAGCGTGAGGGCGAACGACTCGATCAGTGGGCCAGGAACGGAGAAGGCCCCGGCCCCGAGGTAGTAGACGGCGTTGCCGGTAACGATGATCAGGTAGACGAGGAGCGAAACGATCGAGGCCGCGAGCGCGGCCAGGTACTTCCCGGCGTAGACCGTGGTCCGCTTGATCGGGAGACCCATCAGAAAGTAGCCGGTCTTGTTCTGGAACTCGCCCGCGATCGCGTCGCCTCCGAAGATGATGCCGGCGAACACGATGACGAACAACGCCCCACCCCCCCATAGGCCTCCATAGAGGTCGTTGGCGTTGTCGATGAGCCCGGAAGGCCGGTAGTAGGCGACCACCGTGGTGATGATCGCCCCAGCGGCGAGGACGATCCCCATCATGAGGATGAACCGTCGCGACCGGAGGTAATCGCGGAACTGGTATCGCGAGAGGATCAATGCCTGGGAGACGGTGCTGGGGATCTTTCCGAGGGCGCCATCGGGGAGAGGGGCGGCCGCCTCCGGGAGGGTGAAGGTGGAGTCCGCGCTCATGCGCCGTCCCCCACGGAGATCTCGCGGAGGTAGACCTCTTCGAGCGCGCTGCGAGACTCGCGGAAGCTGAGGAGACCGAGCTTCATCGCCGCGAGCCTCTCGAGCAGCCGGGCCTGCTCGACGGAACCGCCCTTGACCTGCAGCGTGATCCGTTGGGGACTGGTGCGCGACCAGGCCGCGACCTCCGGGAACGCCCCGATCTGCGCGACCAGGACGGTCTCGTCGAGCGGCGACACGAACTCCGCTTCCACGGCCCGGACCGCTCCGCCGAGCCGCTGGGTCACGTTCGATAGACTGTCCGCGAAGAGCAGCTTTCCTCGGTCGAGGAGCGCGACCTCGTCGCACACATCGACGACCTCGCTGAGAATGTGGCTGCTCATGAAGATCAGGCGGTGCCCCTTCTTGAGGCCGCGAACGATCGTCCGCACTTCGGCCATGCCACGGGGGTCCAGGCCCGTGCTCGGCTCGTCAAGGATCACCACCTCCGGGTCCGAAAGGAGGGCAGCGGCAATGTTCACCCGCTGTTTCATTCCCTTCGAGAAGCTACCGAGCTTCTGGTCAATCCACTCCGTCATCTTGACCTCCTCGAGGACGGTCTTCGTCCGGGAGGCGATCTCGTCGGAACGCATGCCGCGGAGGGCGCCGCTCATCTGGAACGCCTCGCGCGGCGTGAGCGACGGATAGATCTCGGGCGTCTCGATCAGGTCGCCGCACACTTCGAGCGCGCGCTTACGGTCGTTCTGGACCGAGATGCCGTTGATGAACGCCTCGCCTTCGCTGGGGAAGATCAGGTCGGTGAACATCTTCAGGGTCGTGGTCTTGCCGGCCCCGTTGGGTCCCAGGAACCCCACGCACTTCGCCCCGTCCACCTTCAGGTTGAGGTGGTCAAGCGCGGTGAACGAGCCGAAACGCTTCGTCAACTCGACCGCTTCGATGCTCGGCGCCATGGAGACCTGATGGTGTAGGGTCGTGGTGAGGGGGCTAAAAAGCGTGCCGTATCAGTGCATCGGCGTCGCACGCGTCGGGGCCGGACGCACACTTCGCCCCACCTTGACCCATCGCAGCGATAGCGAGTTCAGGACCACGGTGGTGGACGATAGTCCCATCGCCACCGCGCCGGCCACGGGGAGCACCTGATACACCGAGAGCCCGAAGAGAGGAACGAGGGCACCCATGGCGATCGGGAGGAGCACCGCGTTATACCCGATGGCCCAAGCGAGGTTGGCCCGCACCTTCGCGACCGTTCGTCGGGCGATCCGGAGCGCGAACGCCACCCCGCGGAAATCGGACCGGACCAAGAGCACCTGGCCCGCCTCGCGGGCGACCGCGGCCCCGGCGCCGATCGCCATCCCGAGGTCGGCTCCGGCGAGCGCGGGGGCGTCATTGATCCCGTCGCCCACGTACGCCACGACGCGACCCTCTGATTGAAACCGGCGCAAGAGCTCGATCTTCTGGACCGGAGTCAATCCGGCGTGAACCTCGCGGATCCCGAGCTCTCCGGCCACCCGCCGGGCGGCCGAAACGTGGTCACCGGTCACCATGACCACATCGACCTGGTCCTCCGCGAGCGCCTTTAGCGCCTCCGGGACCTCGTCCGCGATCGGGTCGCGGAAGGCCATCACCGCGATGACCACCCCGTTCTCCTTTACCATCGCAACCGAGTTTCCCTCGGTCGTGAGTCGACGAACCTCCGCGTCGAGCGGTCCCGAACTCACGGAGGAGGGAGCGTCGGTGTCGGGTCGCACGACCTCGACATCGGTCCCGTCGACCTTTCCGCGCACCCCTCGACCCGGGTCGACGGTCACGTCCGTGGAGCGCGGGACCGTGAGACCGCGGACCTTTGCCGCGTCGCCCACGGCTCGAGCGTAAGGATGCGTCGAGCCTGCCTCCACCGCCGCGGCGAGCGAGAGGGCGTGCTCGCCCGGGACACCGCTACGGGAACGTAGTTCGATGAGGACGGGAGAACCGCGGGTCAAGGTGCCGGTCTTGTCGGTGAGCACGACGTCGACACGGGCGGCCCGCTCGATCGCGTCCTCCCCACGAAAGAGCACCCCCGCCTCCGCCGCGCGCCCCGTGCCGACGACGATGGCGGCGGGCGTGGCGATACCGAACGCGCATGGGCAGGCGGTGATCGCGACGGTAACGAAGATGAGGAGCGCGATGGTGAACCCCGCCCCTCCGAGGAAGTACCAAGCGACCGCCGAGAGGACCGCGAGGGCGAGGACGAGGGGGACGAAGACCGCGGCGATCCGGTCCGCGGTCCGCTGCAACGGCACCCGTGACATCTCCGCGTCCGTGAGAAGCCGGCCCACCTGCGCCACGAAGGTGTCGGACCCAACGCCGGTCGCCTCCACCTCGACCGCGCCCTCGCCGTTGATCGCGCCGGCGAGGACGCGGTCGCCGTGACCCTTGGAGACGGGAAGTGACTCGCCCGTCAAGAGTGACTCGTCGGCGCTCGTGCGTCCGGAACGGACCACGCCGTCCGCGGCGAATTTCCCTCCGGGGAAGACCCTCATCAAGTCCCCCGGACGGATCTCGCTCGGTGGGATCGAAAGAACGACCCCGCCGCGCACCACCTCGGCCTGCTCGGGGAGGAGTTCGTCCAACCGCCGCAGGGCCGAGCCGGCCCGGACGCGGGTGAGATGCTCGATATAGTTCCCGGTCAGGATCAGCGTGATGATCAGCGCCGACGCGTCGAAGTAAGTGGCCGGCGGGAGGCGGCCCGGTAGCAGGACCACGAAGAGGCTGTACAGGAACGCCGCGCTCGTTCCAACAGCGATGAGGACGTCCATGTTGGCGATTCGGTTCCGAACGGCATCGTACGTGCCGCGATAGAACACCCATCCCGGATAGAACTGGACGACGGCTGCAAGGGTGGCGGCCACGATCGTCGCGTGCGGGAACGAGAGAACGTAGGTGAGAACGACGAGGACGACCGAGAGCGGCCAGGCCAGTGCCAGCCGGCGAAGAAGGCGCGCGCGCTCATGCTCGGGTTCCGCGAAGGTACGCACGCAGGTCTGCGAGCAGAAGTAGTAGGTCCGGCTTTCCCGCGTGAGCTGGAGGGCGTCGGGCCCGGCGTCGACGAACATCCCACAGACCGGGTCGGTCGGCATGGTCGGTCAGGAACGGTCGAACGGCTCTGGGCGGAGGTGGGACTACTTCGGCCGAGCCGACTGCGTTCGCTCGTAGGTGCGACGGCACGCCTCCGAGCAGAAGAAAACGGGAGTGCCCCCGTAGGTTCCCCGAGCTGCCGCCGTCGAGTCCTCGATCTTCATCCCGCACACCGGATCCTTGACCTGCATCGAGGTGCGGATGGCCTCCGGGAATAAAGGCTGAAGGGTAGAGTGACGCGCCCGGTGCCCACGGAAGCGTTTTCCGCTCGAATCCTACCCCCCGCCCTCCATGGTCCTCGATATCGAAGCCACCGAGGTCGCTCGTAAGCTGAGAACGACACCCGAGAGGATCCTGCTGCTCGACGTACGCGAATCGTTCGAGCGCCAGCTTGGGGTGATCCTCCCCTCGGTCCACATCCCTATGAACGAGATCCCCTCGAGGATCGATGAGCTCCCCCGGGACCGAGAGTTGATCGTGTACTGCCACACGGGATTACGGTCGATGATGGTAGCGGGGTACCTCGAGGGTCTCGGTTTTCGGGCCGTCGCGAACCTCGCCGGTGGCATCGACGCCTGGTCCGTCAAGGTCGACCGCTCCGTCCCCCGGTACAGCTGAACTGCGACGGAGCCCGAACGCGGGGGCGGCCGTGCTCGGCCCCGGGGCCCGGGTCCGCGGAGAGACTCAGCGGCGGCGACTCCGGCGCTCGTCCGGGTCCGGCGGCTGCTCGAACACTTCGATGTAACCGCGCATCTTCCAGTACGTGTCGAGGAACTCCTGACCGCGAGCGGTGATGTCGTAGACCGCGCGGCCGTCGAGCTCCTCGGACTTCAGCAGGCCCAACGATTGGAGACGGTCGACGAAGTTGCGCAGCCGGTCGACCGGCATCCCCGCGCCGTAGGAGATCCGCGTGATCCGGGCCGCGCCGTGGTAGCGCTTGACCACCTCGAGTACCGTCGCGTAGAGGTCGCTCACCTCTCTTCGGCGGGGAGCTCCGGGAGAACCGTCCAACATGCCGCCGTCCTTGGCTCAGAGCGGGAACGGCGGCAGGCTGGCGACCTTCTGGGGCGGCGAGCGAAGCCGCGCGCCCTCCTTTACCTCGATCGAGTCGGTGTAGACCACCTGGTCGATCTTGGCACCCTCGCCGACCACGACCCGACGCGCGAACACGCGGCGCGCCTCGGCTTTGTCCTCGAGCTCCACCGTGTCCCCGTAGATGTCCTCGGCCGAGGCCTTGGTGTCGAGCTTGACGACCCCGCCTACCAGAGGTCCGGTTGCCCGCGACTTCCGCCGGAGAGAAACGCGGGAGGCTTTGAGGCCCTCGCGGGTCGCGACCGCGCCGCCGATCTCGGCGTCGGACGCGAAGACGGCCCGCCGGGCCTCAATCTTTCCGCCAACCTCGAGGGCGTTCCCCGTCAACGCCTCGCCCACCGAGATCTGGCCGCCCACCTCGAGCTTGCCGGTCAGCTCGAGCGAGCCGTGCACCGAGAACTTGCCCCCCACCTCGACGTTGTGGCCCTTGCCGTTCCCGCCAATCGTCCCGAGGCCGCCAATCTCGAGGTCCTCGAACGTGAGATCCCGGTCCGCGGTCATCATCCCTCCGGCTTCGATGCGGCCGCCCTTCGCGGAGTCGTGGAACTGCGCGATGCCACCAACCTCGAGGCCCCCGAACTCGAACGGGGCGTCGGAGGTGAACCGACCGCCGACCTCGACCGAACGTCGGACGATGCCGCCGGCCAGTCGGATGACCCCGCCGACCTCGATCGAATCGAGCTCCACGTCGTGAAGTTCCACGGCACCGCCGGCCTCGACGGACTCGGCGGTCAGCTTCCCGGCGAGACGGAACCTTCCGCCCACCGAGACCTTCTTCGCGGTCAGGGTTTGGGCCCCTTCGAGCCTTCCTCCGACCTCGAACTGCTCGGCCGAGGCGGGACCTCCCACGGTCAGTGCGCGGTCGGCGTCGACGCGCCGGGCCTTGAGCTCTCCATCGACCTCCACTGCTCCATCGTGGGTCTCGAGCGTCTCCTGCACGAAAAGGTGCCCCCGGATCCGGACCGTGCCATCGTCCGAGCGAAAGGACCGGCATTCCATGTCCCCGCGGACGTCGGCGTTCCCGTCGAACCGTGCCTGTCCCGAGACCGCCAACCGGCCATCGACATCGATTTCCGAGTCCCGTTCGACCCGCAGGTCACCATCGAGGGCCCCGAGCCGGACCTTCCCATCCCGGGGGACACGCGTCTCCGTCATCAATCGGGGGAACGCACCGCCCATCTATAGGGATAGGTCACGTTCGGTGACTACCGGCGGGGACCCCCAGCCCCGGCGGAAGCTCCAATAGGCGTGGGCCCTCCCCCTCCCTGTGCCCGACTCCCTCGAATCGGTTCGGCGCGAAGTGGTCGGCTGCGCTCGGTGCCCTCGTCTCGTCCGGTATCGCGAACGGGTGGCACGGGAGCGGAAGCGCGAGTTCCGCCACGACGAGTACTGGGGTCGCCCGGTTCCCGGTTTCGGAGACCCCGGCGCCCGACTCGTAGTGGTCGGGCTCGCCCCGGCCGCCCACGGGTCGAATCGCACCGGCCGAGTGTTCACGGGAGACCGCTCGGCGGCGTTCCTCGTCCGTGCGTTCCACGAGGCCGGGTTCGCGAACCAACCCACCTCCGTTCGGCGGAACGATGGCCTCCACTATCGTGACCTTTACCTGACGGCCGGGGTCCGATGCGCCCCGCCGGACAACCGACCGACGCCTAAGGAGCGAGGGAACTGCGCGCCGTTCCTCGAGCGCGAGCTCCGGCTGCTGACCGAGACGCGGGCGATCCTCGCCCTCGGGGGGTTCGCCTGGGACGCGGTCCGCGACGTCGTTCCCCGCGTCTATGGCGCTGAGCGCCCCGCCGGGACGTTCGCCCACGGCGCCGGCCTCCCCCTCGGGCCCGGCCGCCCCATGTTGTGGGGGTCGTACCATCCGAGCCCGCAAAACACGAACACGGGGAAGCTGACGTTGCCGATGCTGGTCGACCTCCTGAACCAGATCCGCGCCTCCTACGAGCCGAGCCCGGTCCCGGGGACACGCCATCCTTAACGGGCGGGGTCGGTGGGCCTAGAGATGATCGATTTCGAGCTCCTCGACCGGGACGGTCTCGCCCGCCGCGGGCGGTTCACCACCCCGCACGGCCCGATCGAGACCCCGGCGCTCCTGCCGGTCGTCCACCCGGACCCGGCGCGACAACCGGTCGCACCGGAGGAGATGCGGACGCGTCTCGGGATCGGTGCGGTGATCACGTCGGCGTACATCACCTGGCGAACGCCGCCGCTACGAGCGGTCGCGGAGGCGGAGGGAATCCACCGCCTAATCCGGTTCGACGGTCCGGTCATGACCGACTCCGGCGCCTTCCAACAGCACGCCTACGGGTCGGTCGAGGTGACTCCCCTGGAGATCCTGTCGTTCCAGAACGCGATCGGAAGCGATATCGCCACCGTCCTCGACGTGTTCACGGAACCCGAGGACAGCCACGAGGAGACCGAGGCGGCGCTCAAGGTGACGTCCGAACGGTCGCACGCGAGCCGGGCCGATCGCCCGGGGCTCCTCGCGGTCCCCGTGCAGGGGGGGTCGCACGCGGACTTGCGGGCCCAGTCCGCGAGGACCGCGAGCGAGCTCGGCGACGTCCTCGCGGTCGGGGGCGTGGTGCCGCTGATGGAACAGTACCGCTTCCCCGAACTGGTCCGGGTCCTCGTCGCCACCCGGCCGAACCTCTCTCCGGCGCGCGCGGTCCACCTGTTCGGCACCGGCCATCCGATGGCGTTCGCCCTGGCCGCGCTGTTCGGGGTCGACCTGTTCGACTCGTCGGCGTACCACAAGTTCGCGCGACGCGGCAGCCTCATGTTCCCCGACGGAACCGTTCCGCTCGACGACCTTCGGGAGAGCACCTGCCACTGCTTCCTGTGCGCCGAGACCCCGCTCACCGAGGTCGCCGGCCTTCCGCCGGACGAGCGTGAGCGCAGGGTCGCCTTCCACAACCTGCTCGTCTCGGTCGAGGAGATCGGGCGGGTCCGCCAGGCGATCCGGGACGGCACCCTCTGGGAGCTCGCGGAGCGACGGACGGCCGCGCATCCGGCCCTGCGCGCCGGTCTCCGGGAGGCAATGGCGAACCCCGACGTCTTTCTTCCGACCGAACCCGACTCCCGCCGTGCGTTCCGTGAGGTGGTCGCGGAGAGCACGAGCCGACCCGCGGCGGTCCGGTTCCGGCATGCGGTCGATACCTACCGGGTGGGGAAGGCCGAAGGCCGCCGGGTCCCTCGATTCCCGCTCCGCCCCGACTATCTCCGTCACCTCCCCACGACCGACCGGTCGGACCAGTCCATCGAATGGGAGAGCCCGACCCCGTTCGGGCCGGTCCCGGTGGAACTGACCGACCTCTA